>PERT01000038.1 GCA_002928955.1 Hyphomicrobium sp.
CTCAAATGTCGGCGCCGGAACACTAGTGGTCTGTCTCGCCTAAATCGCTGTACTGGCGGCAACCGCTGACGATTTAGGCGAGACATGAAGGCTACTAGCAAAAACAATGGTTTAGTGTGGCGTTCAACGCGCCTTGATTGACGACCAGCTTGCCGCTCGCACAGGTCAATTAAGGCGCGACGCCACACTAGGTCGATCCGTGCTCTCAGCCCTGCTGAACACGCCGTGGGCACGTGCGTGCCGCCCCTTCTTCAACGCAGAAGCCGGTGATAGCGTCGGCTCCGATTCCTGATGCGAGATCGCCAGTCAGCAAAATCGAGAGGGTGCCAATGAGTGCACAACCGAGCCCACACACGAGCAAGATCAACTCCGCGATTGCCGCCGAACTCAGCGTCGGCCTGGGTCAGGTCGCGGCCGCGGTTGAGATGCTCGGCGAGGGCGCGACGGTGCCGTTCATCGCGCGCTACCGTAAGGAAAAGACCGGCGGGCTCGACGACACACAGTTGCGGAAGCTTGAAGAGCGGCTCGGATACCTGACCGAACTCGAAGTCCGGCGGACATCCGTGCTGAAAGCGATAGAAGAGCAGGGGAAACTCACACCCGAACTGGCCCGCGCCATCGCCGGTTCCGGTACAAAAGTCGATCTGGAAGACCTCTATGCGCCTTACAAGATCAAGCGGCGGACCAAGGCGCAGATTGCGCGGGAAGCGGGCCTCGAACCGTTGACAGACGCGCTGCTGGCGAAGCCGGCGCTGGCACCGGAGACGGAGGCCGCGAAGTTCGTTAGCGCTGAGAAGGGCGTGGTAGATACCAAGGCCGCGCTCGACGGCGCCCGCCACATCCTGATCGAGCGGATCGGCGAAAGACCCGAGCTGGTCGGTGGCCTCAGAGCATGGCTGTGGGGTGAGGGCGTGGTGCAATCGAAGCTCGTCAAGAGCAAGGAATCCGAGGGCGCCAAGTTCTCCGATTATTTCGATTTCGCCCAACCCATCCGCGATCTGCCGTCGCATCGCGCCCTCGCCCTGCTGCGCGGCCGCAATGAGGGCATTCTCGAACTCGAACTGGACGTGGAGCGCGACGAGACCAAGGCGCATCCAGCAGTTGGCAAGATCATGGTGGCGTTCGGCATCCGCGACCAGGGACGGCCGGCCGACAAATGGCTCTTGGATACCGTGAAGCTCGCGTGGAAGGCCAAGCTGCACGTTTCGCTGAGCGTCGATCTGATGTCGCAGTTGAAGGAGAAGTCCGATCGCGAGGCCATCACAGTGTTCTCGCGCAATCTGAAGGATCTGCTGCTGGCCGCCCCTGCTGGCCCGCGCGTGACGATGGGGCTCGACCCCGGCATTCGCACGGGTGTGAAGGTGGCGGTGGTGGACGCGACCGGCAAGGTTCTCGATACGGCAACCGTTTATCCGCACGAGCCGAAACGCGACTGGAACGGATCGCTGGCGGCGATCGCGGCTCTGGTGATGAAGCATCGCGTCGATCTGGTCTCAATCGGCAACGGCACGGCAAGCAGGGAGACGGAAAAGCTTGTCGCTGAACTCATCAAGAAGCTGCCCGAGCTGAAGCTGACCAAGGTCGTGGTCAGCGAAGCGGGTGCGTCAGTCTACTCGGCGTCGGAACTGGCGGCCAAGGAGTTCCCGGAGCTGGACGTTTCGCTCCGCGGCGCAGTCTCGATCGCACGGCGGTTGCAGGACCCGCTGGCCGAACTCGTCAAAATCGACCCCAAGGCGATCGGCGTCGGCCAATACCAGCACGACGTCGACCAGGGCGGACTGCAGCGCTCGCTCGACGCGGCCGTCGAGGACTGCGTGAACTCGGTTGGCGTGGACGTGAATACGGCGTCCGTGCCGCTGCTCGCGCGCGTGTCGGGCCTCAACCAGACGCTGGCAACGAACATCGTCGCCTTCCGCAACGAGAACGGTGCGTTCAAGGCGCGTACCGCTTTGAAGAAGGTGCCGCGCTTGGGTCCGAAGGCGTTCGAGCAGGCAGCCGGATTCTTGCGCATCATGGGCGGCACCAATCCGCTCGACGCCTCGGCCGTGCATCCAGAAGCCTACGCCGTAGTCGAGCGGATCTCGGAGACGACGGGCAAGCCGCTGAAAGCCATCATCGGTGACCGCGCGTTCGTCAAGGCTCTCAAGCCGGCCGAGTTCGCGGACGCGACCTTCGGCATTCCGACTGTCACCGACATCCTGGCCGAGCTCGACAAGCCGGGCCGCGACCCGCGCCCCGAATTCAAGACGGCTAGCTTCAAAGACGGCGTGGAAAAGATTTCTGACCTGCGTCCGGGCATGCAGCTTGAGGGCGTGGTGACCAACGTGACCAACTTCGGCGCGTTCGTGGATATCGGCGTACACCAGGACGGGCTCGTGCATATCTCGGCGCTGTCAGACCGGTTCGTGAAGGACCCGCACGAGGTAGTTAAGGCCGGAGAAGTGGTGAAGGTGCGTGTGATAGAGGTCGACCCCGAACGCAAACGAATCGCGCTCTCGATGAAGTCGGGTTCGATAGGCGCCGGGGGGGCGGTGTCCGCACCCGGCGCATTCGCTCAGGACCGGCCGCGGCCGGCGGCGGGCAACGGAGCAGGCTCAGGATCTGGACCGGGCAAGAGCGGCGCGCAAGGGGCGGCTTCCCCCCAGCCGACGCCAAGGAAATCGGAGCCACCAGCCGAAAGCGCGCTGGCCGCCGCGTTGAAGCGGGCGCAGGAAAAGCGGTAAGGCGGCGCTTGCCACGAGAGCCCTGTCACCTGTCACCTGTCACCTGCCACCTGTCACCTGTCACCTGTCCCGCGCCGGGACCACGGTGGACAACCTGTCGCAAGGCGGAACGCATCAAATTGATACGATGTCGTGCGAGCTATGCGCCAGCGGTGCTTTGAATTGACCGCACGTGTTGGTCCGAGTAGTGCATCAATTATGGCACTCCGCCCCGCTGGCACGCTCAGCGTAGGGCAACACACCCGTTCAGCGTCCGAGGTGCAAGGGTCATGTCCGATTTGTTACAACCGATTTTCACGAATTGGCAGCCTGAGCACACTCGCGACTGGGGGCAGGCACCGATCTCACTCAGCCACAGCCTGCACAAGCACACTCTGTTTTCGTTCGACGCGCTGGCCGAGCTTATCGACAACTACCCGCGCGAACACTATGCGCTCGTGCACATGGGGGCTCAAGGCTCGGCGCGGCGGACATGGCGCGAGGGTGACATCGGCGGGCTCAAAGGCCAACAGGTAATCGAGGCGATACGCAGCGGCCGGATGTGGCTCAATCTCCGGAACATCGGCCGCGTCGACGGCCGCTATGCCGAGATGCTCGACCAGATGTTCATAGAAATCCGCGACAATGTCGGCGGCTACGAGACCTACGGGCGGACGTCCGGCATTCTGATCTCGTCGCCGAATGCGCAGGTCTACTATCACATGGACCTGCCGGGGCAGAGCCTCGCCCAAATCCACGGCAAGAAGCGCGTCTACGTCTACCCGAATACCGCACCGTTCCTGACGCCGGAACAGCTTGAGAGCATCGCGCTCTACGAGGTCGAGGTCGATGTACCCTACGAGCCCTGGTACGACAGGCACGCCAAGGTGTTCGAGATCGAAGGCGGCGAGATGCTGCACTGGCCGCTGAACGCGCCGCATCGCGTCGAAAACCTCGATTGCCTGAACGTATCGATGACTACCGAATATTGGACCGAAGACATCCGCCGCAACCAGATGATCAACATGGCCAACGGCATCCTTCGGCAGAAAGCGGGACTGGCACCCAAGAGCCGCGCGACATCCGGGCCGGGCTTCTGGGCCAAGGCGGCGTTGCAGGCCGGCGTTCGGCGCACTGGGCTCTTGAAGCAGATGCGTAAGGCCAAACGGCCGATCGAGTTCAAGCTCGATGGCGCGCGGCCCGGCGGCATCGTGGAGCTGCAGCAGGCCGCCGAGTAACTGCGGGGTTCCTGACGCCATGACAGCCTCCTGGCCCACAACCAAAACGGCGGCCACGACCAGCTTGGACGCGAGTTCGGCGCTCGTCCCGGCTGACAATTTCAGCAGATCCATGACGGGCGGAGCCTATCGCGTGACCCGGATCAATGGCACGCGCGAGGTGCTGGCGCGGATCGCTTTGGCCACGAACGACTGCACCGCGACGGTGTTCCAATCCGAGCCGTGGCTTGCCGCGATTGGGCGCGGGCTAGGGCGCGACGGGCGTGGCGAACTCGTGGCCCTGGACATCGCGGACGCCTCCAACGGCGAGCGCGTTGCGCTGCTGCCACTAACCATTGCACGTGAAAGGCGGCGCACCGTCGCGCGATTTGCCGACCTCGAAGTGTCGGACTATCGCGGGCCGCTGCTCGGTCCGGCCGCACCCCGGGACAAGGCGGGGGAACGTGCACTATGGGCAGCTGTCAAACGCGGATTGCCGGGGGTTGATCTGATCCGCTTCGAGGCGATGCCGGCCGAGATCGGCGGACGGCCGAACCCCTTTGCACGACGGCATGAAGCAACGCCTGCCCGTCTCAAGGGGCTCAGTGTCACGATCGGGACGACGGTCGAAGCCATGCTGCGGGACCGCGGCAAGAAGTACCGCAAGGAAGCTGAGCGCTGCTTCCGACTGCTGGAGAAGCAAGGCGCGACGAAGTTCCGCCACGCCGAAACGCCCGACGAGATCCACCGCGCCTATGCCGTACTCGAAGCCCAGCAGAGTGCGCGGCAGATGGCGATCGGACAAGCATACGTGCTGGATCAGCCGCAATACCATGAGTTCTACCGCGACCTCTTGATCACCGAGCGCGAGAGCGGGTTCGCGGCACTATTCACGCTCGAAGCGGGATCCGAGATCGTGGCGGCGCTGATGGGCGTGGTGCGCGGCGGCACCTTCACGCTGCTGCGCATTTCGAATGGCGGCGAGACGTGGCGGCATCTGTCGCCGGGGCGGCTGATCGTGATCGAGGCCATGCGCCATTTCGTGGAGCGCGGAATTCGAACCTTCGACATGGGTGCCGGCGACTATCCGTTCAAGCGCGGCTTCGGCGCCGAGGAAACGCCCTTGTTCGATCTCGTGGCCGCCGGCTCGCTGCGCGGTCTGCCGGCGATCGCCGTCGCGCGGGCGAAGGCGTTCGTGCGCAACCGTCCCGCACTGATGGCGGCGATCGGTCGGGTGCGCGGGAAGGGGTAGGCTGGGTGCGGATGGCCTGATCAAAGTGCTTTTGGAATAGCCCGCTGCGCGAGCGAGGGCCGGTCCTCACACTCCCCGCTTTTTTGATCATGACGTCTGGGGTTAGGTGCCGATCGGATGCGCGAGGGGATGAGCGCATCCCCTCGCCCTTGATCGGGCGGGCCGTGTGTGGTGGCGCTACCAACATGCCTGGAGCGACGGGCCATCAGGGGCATTGGCGCGAGAGCGGGGCTGGATGGCCGGATCAAGTCCGGCCATGGAGCTTTTGGATTGTTCGATCGAAAGCGGTTGGGAGAGGGAGGGCAGCGCCCTGGTTTGCGGCGGGGGCGTGATCCGGTATAAGGCGCCAACACATACGGATTCCCGCTTTGCTCGGCCGCGCCGGCGTTGAGCGAGGCGACAAGGACACGTTCGCATCCATGGCCAAACAGAACAAGAACGCGGGCCCGGAAGCCCGGCTGCCCAAGGGCTTCCGCGACATCGAGGCCGATGAGATCCGCGTCTCGCAGGCGATGCTGGCGACCATCCGAAAGGTGTATGAGCGATACGGCTTCGAGCCGCTCGAAACGCCAGCGCTCGAGTACACGGATTGCCTGGGCAAGTTCCTGCCCGACCAGGACCGGCCGAACGCGGGCGTGTTTTCGTTCAGTGCTGAAGATGACAGCGAGCGCGGCTTGCCGCGCGGAGCCAACCAAACGTGGATGAGCCTGCGCTACGACCTGACGGCACCGCTCGCCCGCTACGTGGCCCAGAACGTCGCGACGCTGCCGAAGCCGTTCCGGCGGTACGCGGTGGGCTCGGTGTTCAGGAACGAGAAGCCGGGGCCCGGCCGCTTCCGCCAGTTCACGCAGTTCGACGCCGATACGGTGGGGACGGACAACATCGCCGCCGACGCCGAAATGTGCATGCTGGCGGCGGACACGCTGGAAGCGCTTGGCATCGCGAGCGGCGACTATGTGATCAAGGTCAACAGCCGCAAGGTGCTGGACGGCGTGTTGGAGCTGGCGGGTGTCGATCCCGTCGATCCTGCCCAGGCTGGCAAGCGGCTGACCGTACTTCGGGCGATGGATAAGTTCGACAAGTTCGGCGTCGAGGGCGTGGCGCTACTGCTCGGCAAGGGCCGCAAGGACGAGAGCGGCGATTTCACGCCGGGCGCGGGGCTAGACGCGAAAAGCGCGGAGATCGTGACGGCGTTTCTTGCGGCGTCCGAGGGCAACCGCAGCGGCGCCATCGCGCGGGTGACGCCGATGCTCGCGGGCAGCGCACGCGCCTCGGAAGGGATGGCGGAACTCGGCCAGATCGATGCGCTCGTGCGCTCGGCGGGATACGAGAGCCGGCAGATTGCATTCGATCCTTCCGTCGTGCGCGGCCTCGAATATTACACGGGGCCGGTGTTTGAGGCCGAACTGACGTTCCAGGTGAAGGACGACGACGGTAACGCGGTGCGTTTCGGCTCGGTCGGCGGCGGCGGGCGATACGACGATCTCGTTTCCCGCTTCACGGGCGAGAAGGTGCCCGCCACGGGCTTCTCGATCGGCGTGTCGCGGTTGCAGGCGGCACTCACCGTGCTCGGCAAGACCCGTTCAAAAGCAACGCCCGGCCCGGTGGTCGTCCTTGTCATGGACAAAGCCGAAATCGGAGCCTACCAGCGGCTGACGCAGACGCTGCGCAATGCCGGTATCCGCGCGGAAATGTACCTCGGCACGTCGGGCATGAAGGCGCAGATGAAATACGCCGACAAGCGCAACAGCCCGTGCGTGGTGATCCAGGGCTCCGACGAGCGCGCCAAGGGCGAGGTGACGCTCAAGGACCTGATCGAAGGCGCGAAAGCCGCGTCCGCCATCAAGGACAACAAGGAATGGAAGGACGCGCGGCCCGCGCAGGTGGCCGTCAAGGAAGCCGATCTCGTCTCGGCGGTGCGCGCGATCCTGGCCCGGCACGAAGGCTGATCCCATGGCGGCGGAGACGGCAAAGAAATTCGAGGCACTGGAACGGCAGGCGCAGACCTTGATGGGTGTGTTCGTCGCGGCCGGTCACGAAGCGGTGGCGCCTTCGATGATCCAGCCGGCGGACGTGTTTCTCGACGTCGTCGGCGAAACGCTGCGGGCACGCACCTACGTGTTCACCGACCATAACGGCGTCGAGTTGTGCCTCAGGCCCGACCTGACGGTGCCGACCTGCCGGTTGCATCTTGAGCGGCACCCCGAGGGCAATGTCGCAGCGAAATATTGCTACAACGGACCCGCTTTCCGGTTCCAGCCACAGGGCGCCGCGGGCACGCACCCGCGCGAATTCCGCCAAGCCGGGATCGAGGCGTTTGCGGCCGGCGACCGCGAGACCGCGGACGCTGAAACCATCGCCACGATAATCAATGCGATGAAAGCCGCGGGCCTCGGCGCGTTCAAGCTCAAGATCGGCGATCTCGGATTGTTCAGCGCACTGTTGACAGCGGCGCAGATGCCGGAACGCTGGCGCACGCTGCTTACACACCAGTTCTGGCGGCCGGACGCCTTCCGGGCGGAATTGAAACGGCTGGTGTCGTCACAGACGGAGGCATTGCAGGGGATTCCAGCCGAACTCGTGAGTTCGCTTGACCCGGCCAAACCAGACGACGCAGTGAACACGGTCGGGCGCTTTCTCGAACAGAGGGGCATCGATCTCGTCGGCGCGCGCTCGGTTTCGGAAATCACGGCAAGCCTGCTTGACATTGTGGCAAATGGCCGGGCGGTGCCCTTGCCTCGTCAGACCGCAGATGTGATCGAAAACTACCTCCAGGTGCGCGCGCCAGCGGACGCCGCCACCGCGCGGATCGAGGATTTGTTGCGCGGCACGGGTGTCGACATCACGCCCGCGCTCGACACGTTCGATCGCCGCCTCGCGCTCTTGGCGGACGCTGGTGTCGATCTCGCTCATACGGAGTTCTCGGCAGAGTTCGGCCGCTCGCTCGAATACTATACGGGCTTCGTGTTCGAGTTCGCCGCCCCTGGGCTCGACCCGACGAGCCCGGTGGCCGGCGGCGGCCGCTACGACAGTTTGATGCACGCGGCCGGGGCACAAAGTGACGTGGCAGCCGTGGGCGCGGCGATACATACCGAACGGTTGCTGGCGGCCATCGAGGGGACCCAGAAATGACTGAGCGGCTGGTGCTTGCCGTGCCATCGAAAGGTCGGTTGATGGAACAGACATCCGCGCTGCTGGCAGCCGCGGGCCTCCAACTGCGCAAGACCGGGCATGAGCGCGGCTATCGCGGCGAGATCGACGGGCTCGACGGGGTCGAAGTGACGTTCATCTCGGCGTCGGAGATCGCCGCGCATCTCAAGACCGGCCGCGCTCACCTGGGCGTTACCGGGGAGGACCTGGTGCGCGAGCACATGGCGGACACCGACGATCGCGTGACGTTGGTCAAGAAGCTGGGCTTTGGACACGCCGATGTGGTGGTGGCCGTGCCAAGCGGCTGGATCGACGTGCGCAACATGGCCGACCTCGACCGAATTGCTCAGCCTTTTCGCCGCATCCACGGCCGTTGGTATCGTGTCGCCACCAAGTACCTCAATACGACGCGGCGTTTTTTTGCGGCGATGGGGGTGACCGACTACCGCCTCGTGGAGAGCCTCGGCGCAACCGAGGGCACGCCAGCAGCCGGCACCGCTGATCTGATCGTCGACATCACGTCCACGGGTGAGACACTGCGCGCCAACGGCCTGAAGATTCTGGACGACGGCGTAATCCTGAAGTCGGAAGCCAATCTCGTTGTCTCGAACACAGCCGGCTGGACCCCAGGCACGGAACGGACGCGCGATGAGATCCTGGCCCGGCTCGGAGTTTGAGCGGTCTTCCCGAGCGGCTGGTGATGGCTTA
This sequence comes from Hyphomicrobium sp., assembly GCA_002928955.1. GTDB lineage: Bacteria > Pseudomonadota > Alphaproteobacteria > Rhizobiales > Hyphomicrobiaceae > JAKAML01. The sequence goes on from PERT01000038.1 coordinate 9,030, forward strand.
GGCAGCAAGCACGCTGGCTTCAATGCGCAACTCGTCGATCCGGTCGGGAGAACGTCGCCGTTGGAGAGACGATGCCAACGGGCTTGTCGCAGTCGCGGACCGGCAACGGGCGGATGCGCGGCTCGTCCATGATCCAGGAATGCGTGACGAAAACATCGTCGGTCAGGAATGTGATGATGGAACATGCCGCTTCGACAAGCCGGAATTGGCCGACACGACGAATGCTCGTAATCCATGATATGTTGTTCGCAATTCGAGACACGTCTGGTGGTCCGGTACAGACATTTGCTTTCTCTCGTGGAGCGCGCCAGAGCAAGGCTATGATCCAATTGTCGGTTTCTGATCTGGCGCTGACCAACGAAACCAACCGCGAGGCGGGGTCAAACGTCAGATGCGCTATACGAGTTTACGGAATTGCGGCGAGGGCCCATGCGGATTGTTCGTGAGATCGACATCGGGGCACTACACGCACGCGTCTGGCAGCTGTTGAGCGACGACGCTAGTCGCAAGCTTTGGATGCCGGACCTGATCGCCACGACTTATCCGGCGGGACGGCCCACGGGCGATCCCACGGGCACGACGTTCCGCGAAACAATACGCGAGGGCGCCTCGATCCGCAGCTTCGCAGGCACCGTAACCGCTTTCGTCGAGGGCCGGATGATGGCTGTGCGGCTGCAGGATCACCAACTGAGAATGGAAATCGATTACCGGCTTAATCGAAACGCAAGCGGGACGGGGCTACGCTACAGTGGAGATTTCCAGCTTGTCGGCCTCATGGGCGGCATGATGATTGGCATGGCACGACCGATGATAGAGGGCATGGTGTCCCATCAGCTCGACAACCTGAAGCGCGTGGCCGAGGCCAAGTCCGGCGCTTGAGGCGATCGCTGATATCCTTTTGCGCGGGTTGCCTATTGCGCATCCTGCCTCAAACTCTGCTAGGGTTTTAGCGTATCCCGCCATCCCGAGATCCCCGCGAAACATGACAGCAACGCCGGACAAGTACCTTCAAGCCGCCGGAACCTCCGCGAACCCTGGTACCCAAGCACGGCCAGAATGGGCGCGCTCGAAGCGGATCGTGGTCAAGATCGGCTCGGCGCTGCTGACCGATCGGACGACCGGGCAATTGAAATCGGAATGGCTGTCGTCTTTGATGGACGACGTGTCGGCTCTGGCGTGCGCGGGCAAAGACGTCGTGCTTGTCTCGTCGGGCGCGATCGCGCTCGGGCGTCACAGGCTGGCTCTGCCCAAGGGACCGCTGCAGCTCGAGCAGTCTCAGGCGGCCGCAGCAGTCGGCCAGATCAGCTTGGCCCATGCCTATCAGGAACTTGCAAAGGCGCGCGGACTGATCGCCGCACAGATTTTGCTGACGCTCGGCGATACGGAGGAGCGCCGGCGGTACCTCAACGCTCGGCATACGATCGAGATGCTGCTGGCGTTGAAGGCCATTCCGGTCGTCAACGAGAATGACACGGTGGCCACGAGTGAGATCCGCTACGGCGATAACGACCGGTTGAGTGCACGGGTCGCCAGCATGGTCTCAGCTGATACACTGGTGCTGCTATCCGACATCGACGGGCTCTACACGGCACCTCCGGCTTCAAACCCGGACGCGCGCCACATTCCTCTGGTCACCGAAATCACGCCCGAGATCGAGGCCATGGCGGGCGAGGCCGGGACGGAGCTTTCGAAAGGCGGCATGAAGACCAAGGTCGAAGCGGGCAAGATCGCGCTCGCTGCCGGAACCAACATGGTGATCACAACCGGCAAGGTGATGAACCCGCTCAGGGCCATTGCCGAAGGAGCGGCGGTCACGTGGTTTCTGGCAAAATCCGATCCCGTCACGGCCAAGAAGCGCTGGATCGCCGGACAGCTCGAGCCGGCGGGCCAGATCGTGATCGACGCGGGCGCGGAGAAGGCGCTGCTGTCGGGCAAAAGCCTGCTGCCGGCAGGCGTGGTTCGCATCGACGGCGACTTCGAACGGGGCGACGCCGTACTGATCCGCGGCAGCGATGGCCGGGAGCTGGGTCGCGGGCTGATCGCCTATGGCCACGTGGACGCGCGCCTTATCATGGGCAAGCGCTCGGGCGCCATCGCTGCTATCCTCGGGCACGAGGGCCGCGACACGCTGATCCATCGCGACGATATGGCGCTGAACAGGAAGTGACGACGATGAGCAAGACCCAAACGGCCGCGAGCATGGCGCTGCATGACAGCGAGACGGCATCGGCGATGGTCGAGACAGGTCGCGCGGCACGCGCCGCCGGACGCGAGATGGCTCTGGCCTCGACCGATCAGAAGAACCTCGCACTGGCCGAAGCAGCCAAGGCGCTGCGCGCGGCGACGCTCGCCATTCTCGCGGCGAACCTGCGTGACGTCGAGGCGGCCCGCACCGCCGACCGGCCGGCCTCGTTCATCGATCGCTTGACACTCGACGCGTCGCGGATCGAAGCCATGGCCCAGGGGCTGGAGGAGATCTCCGCGCTGGCCGATCCGGTCGGAACGGTGCTTGCGGAATGGACGCGGCCGAACGGACTGAGATTCGAGCGCGTGCGCGTGCCGCTCGGCGTCATCGGCATCATCTACGAGAGCCGGCCGAACGTCACGGCGGATGCGGGAGCGCTGTGCCTCAAGGCGGGCAACGCGGCGATCCTGCGCGGCGGCTCGGAGAGCCATCACTCGGCGACGGCGATCCACGCGGCGCTCGTCGCCGGATTGCGCAAGGCCGAATTGCCGGAGGCCGCGATCCAACTGGTGGCGACCACGGATCGTGGGGCGGTCGGGCACATGCTCGCAGGGCTCGACGGCAACATCGACGTCATCGTGCCGCGCGGCGGCAGGAGCCTCGTCGAGCGCGTCCAGAAGGACGCACGCGTGCCGGTGTTCGCGCACCTCGAAGGTATCTGCCACACCTACGTCGATCGCGGCGCCGACATGGAAATCGCCCTGCCCATCGTGCTCAACGCCAAATTGCGTCGCACCGGCGTGTGTGGCTCGACCGAATGCCTTCTGGTCGACAAGAATGCCCACGACGACTATCTGACGCCGTTGGTCAAGGCGCTGTTGGATGCGGGCTGCGAAGTGCGCGGAGACCCCGCGACGGTGACCTGCGATCCGCGCGTCAAGTCCGCAACGCCCGCGGACTACGGGCACGAATTCCTAGACAGTATCATCGCGGTGAAGACAGTGGACGGCGTCGACGAGGCGATCGAGCACATTGCGCGATATGGCTCGCAGCACACTGACGCCATCATCACCGAATGCGGCGGTACGGCCGAGCGTTTCCTGAAGCGCGTCGACAGCGCCATCGTGCTGCTGAATGCGTCGACGCAATTCGCCGACGGCGGCGAGTTCGGCTTCGGCGCCGAGATCGGCATAGCGACCGGCAGGATGCACGCACGCGGACCGGTCGGCGTCGAGCAATTGACGAGCTTCAAGTACGTCGTGCGCGGGATAGGCCAGACCCGACCGTGAGTTGACGTTCATCGGTGCTCAATTACCGCGTCATTGCCACGCCCAGCCCTTCGACCTCGACGCGGAGATTGCGGTAGAGTACGGGTCCGCGCCATCCGGCCGGTGACGACTGGCAACGTGCCTGGATTGTGCCGTGACTTATAGCGGGGGCCGCTTGTTCCAGGTTGTCGAGCGCACGGGCGGACACGACGTGGAACACCCAATGGCCTGTGTCCGTGGGGTTGACCATGCCCTTTTCCCCCAGCAGGAGAAGCCCGAAGACGTAGATCTCGGCAGGCCTGCTCCAGCTGCGGGCCAATTGCCGCGAGGATGCGTCATAGGCGAGCGTGGGTGCAATCGGGTAGACCACCGCCGCACGACGCTCGGGCGGCCAACCAGCATAGGCACCCGCCGTTTCGATCTTGATCTTCAGACCGCTCTTGGTCACGAGGTCGTAACCTGCACCGGGCCCGCCGTTTGCAAGCGCTCCCAGGTTACGGCTGACAAGAAACTCAGCCAGCGCGCTGCGAGCGGCATTGCTGGTCAAATCGGTGATGCCCCACTCCCAGAAATTGAGGAGTGTCAGCGGAAAACTCTCCCACTGGTCGCGGAAATTTTCCCAACCTGAGCGATTGCGGACTTGCAGTTGGTCGCGGCCTGCCTTCCATATCATGGTCGTCGCCCCTCTGATCCCAAGAGATCGAACGAATCACACTTACAGCTTAGACGAGCCAAGCCCCGCCATATGCTCAAATCCAAACGGCGTCAGTTCGGCTCGATCCGGGTCAAAGCCCCGATGGCATATCCAGGCGAGACGATCGGCCTGATGGGCGGCACTTTCAATCCACCGCACGACGGTCACGTCACGGTGAGCAGAACGGCCATGCGTCGGCTTGGCCTCGATCGGCTGTGGTGGGTGGTAACGCCGGGTAATCCGCTGAAATCCAACGACGAGTTGCCTGACCTCGAATCCCGTATGGCGGCCTGCCGCCGGCTCCTTCGCGATCCGAAAGTGGTGATCACGGCATTCGAGGCGCAACTCGGCACGCCTTACACAGCCGCCACGCTGGAGTTTCTGAAGCTGCGATATCCGGCGGTGCGGTTTGTCTGGGTCATGGGTGCCGACAATCTTGCAGGCTTTCACCGCTGGCAACGCTGGCGGGATATCGCCAAGATGATGCCGATGGCTGTGGTCGATCGACCGGGCTGGCGCTGGCGGGCCCAGACCTCGCCGACGGCCCGACGTTTTCGCACCCTTCAGTCGCCCGAATCGCGCGCCAAAATCTTGGCTACTGGCAGCGGCCGGGGTTGGACACTGCTCACAACACGGCTCTCTCCGCTGTCCTCGACAGAATTGCGTCGGGGTGCCGCGACAGCGCCGACTCCGGATAGAGCCTGTGATTCTATATTAAAAACAGATATTTAATATCTACGCTCAATCGTCACTGACAACTGTCTGATCGAAAATCCGTTGCCCGTACCCCGCCTGAGAGGCTATTCTCCTATCGTGGCAGTGATTGTCATAAAAGGCTCAGTGGAATCTCGGTAGTGTTTGAGAGTGTCCGCGTGCGCGACAGCCCCTGCGGGTTTGATGACGAAAGGACGACCAAAACACGATGCGAACCTCGACTGAGGGTGCCAAGACTGGCACCCCTCCGCGCGAGCTTTTGTCGGATGCGACAAAGCCCGCAAAGCAACTCGAAGAGATCTTGCACTGGCTCGACGAAGCCAAGGCAGAGAAGATCGTGAGTATCGATCTCGAAGGTAAGTGGTCACTCGGCGATTACATGGTGATCGCCACGGGCCGATCAGACCGCCACGTTGGCGCCATTGCCGAACTATTGCACCAGAAGCTCAAGGATGGAGGGTCCGGACGCGTGCGCGTCGAAGGACTAAAAACCTGCGACTGGGTTCTGATCGACACAGGCGACGTCATCGTTCACGTGTTCCGCCCCGAAGTCCGCGAGTTCTATAACCTCGAGAAGTTGTGGCTCGCGGACCGCCCGGGCGATACTTCGCACTGATCGTTTCGACAAGCTGATTTTGTCTGAGCTTGGCGTGTCGCAGCCAGGTACCGAAATGGGGCTCCGGCGCAATGCCGCCGGGACGTTGAATCTGTGCGAATCTGCATCGCTGCCGTCGGCAAATTAAAAGATCTCGAGCGCGACTTCGTCGACCGCTACGTGAAGCGTTTCGACGCGGCAGGTCGGTCGCTATCGCTTGGTCCCTTGCGCATCGTGGAACTGGGCGAGAGCCGTGCCCAGACCGCTGTAGAACGCAAGGACGATGAGAGCCTGCGTGTGCTCCGGACCGTCGAGGGTTGTGAGTTCAGCATCGCGCTCGACGAGGGTGGACACACCATAACCAGCGCTGCGTTCGCGGAGCTTTTGGGCAAGAAGCGGGATCAAGGCGTGGCGCGCATCGGGTTCCTCATCGGCGGACCGGATGGCCACGGCCAGCCTGTCCGGGAAACCGCTCATGCAATGCTGTCCTTGGGCGCGATGACGATGCCGCACGGACTGGCTCGGATCATGCTGGTCGAGCAACTCTACCGCGCTGCGACAATCTTGGCGGGCCATCCCTATCACCGGGCGTGATCGCAGGGTTTCGCTTGCCTAGACCGCATGTCCTTCCTCGCATGCACATCGGCGGCCAGACGCCTCATTCGATGATGGGCATACGGCCTAGTGGCCTGTCGGGCCTAAATCGCTGTGCCAGCCCACGCGTCGACGATTTAGGCCCGGCATGAAGGCCACTAGCTATATCTTTGGGTTAGTGGGGCGTTCATCGCGCCTTAATTGACGCGCGCGACGCCCCACTAGTTGTTCCGGCGCCGACATTTGAGTCCCATTGCAACGCGCTCCAGATCAAATGCCGGCGCCGTAAGGAACACTAGCAACTCCATGATTCTAGTGTAGTTTTTGCATCTGACGTTCGGTTTTTGGGTCCAGCCCCGAGTGGGGACCAAACGTCAGATGCGCTACACTAGCGAGCGAGCCCCACGCGCACCCCGAGACCGCCAACCAATTGATGACTGGCGAGCTGCGTGTCGGCGTAACCGCCCGTCGGACCGCCGCCAGCCAGCCAGCGCTGGATTTGCGTCCACACGTCGAGGGGCAACCACGTGCCATCGCGTCCGGTCAGCGGTGCGGAATAGCTGGCGAAAGTAAACTTGTACTCGACAAAACACGAGACCCGCGGCAAGCGGAACTCGATACCGACGAGCCCTTGCAGCGACGGCCCCGTGAACTGGTATTCGTACGTGCGCTTTGGATCGTTCTTGTGAAGGTGTATTTCGGTGTGCGGCAGCGAGACGCCGGCGCCCAGCCCGACATAGGGCGACACGCGAGGGGCGAACCTGCCAAGCCGCATCAGGCCCGTGGCCATCAGCATGTTGTGCCCGTGCGAGAATTCGAGCTTCTGGAACAATTCCGAGATGCGGGCCTTCTCAGGTACCGGCTGGCCGTCGAGCGTGCCCTTGATCCGTACTTCCTGTGCCATCCTGGAAATGGCCTTCGAGTGCGTAAAGTCGACCATGCCGCCGAACTGGCCGCTCTCGCTCCAGCGCGCCACGCGCACGCCGTAGTAGACGGGATGCTTGAACGGCTGTCCTTCCCATTCGACCTTTTCGATAGTGAAGTCGCGAGCCGTGCCGCTACCGATGCGCTTGAAGCGGACATCGCTATCGTAGGTATAAGGCGTGCCACCATAGGCCGCGATGAGCGCCTCTGGGGCGGGCGCATCCTCGGCCGCATGTGAGGACTGCGTCGCATGAGCGCGCGCGGCATGGTCCGCGTCATCAAGCCGGCGAGATTCCAGCAGGCCGGCGAAGGTCCAGCCGAAAAGCAGCGCGATCGCTGCAAGGCTCGTGGCCTGTTCGATGGCGCGGGCAAGCCCCCTTTCCGACCCATTCCACAAGCCGGACCACGAGAGTGATGTCATGACCAGTATTCCCCCCACCGGACCCAGCCGGCCAATGCAGTGAACCCACTCGGGTCCCCGTTCCGAAACTTGTGGCCCGTAGCCCCACCGTTCGGAGAAAATTACGGATCCAGAGGGAACACGAGCAAGGCTTTGCAGCTCCGCGACACTAGGCCTTGCCGGTCACGGGCCGAAACCCCTCCCGTAGTCGCACCCGTACTGATCGAGATCAGGCGAATGGTGCCGCTACGAAGCAGCGCGTGGGGCGCCCAGCCGCTTCAACATTCGATAAACCGTCTCGATTTGCGGGGCTTCGCGGGTTAGGTAGGCGCGACCGGTATATCCCCACCAATCCCAGCAACCTTGCGGATTCATGGCTGCTGTTGCGGTCTGCGGGAACAATACGACCAAGCTGTTGGTATCCGCCCAGCGGGCAAAGCCGGTCTCTTCGACGAAGGCCTCGCCCACCGCGGCGCGATTCTGAGCGCAACCGTGAAAAGCGATATGCACGCGGCAACCGCCCCTGGCGCACATCTCGGGTACATATACGACACCGTAGTCGCTGAGCCCATGGTCGGAGCCGAACCCCTGGGTGAACGGGCGCTGATCAAAGGCCAGAAAAGTGCCGCCGATGGCCGTCGAGCGCGGCTTCAGCGGACCATAGATGTGGGCGAGCAATGCACCGGCTTGATCGTAGTCGCAATCAACCACGTAGGGCTTTCCGGACTTGTCGCAGGCCCCGCCATGATCCTCGGTTACGAACGCGTGCCCGGCGGCTTTGTCGGTGACATGGGCGAGGTTTGCCTCGGGTAGTCCGAGTTCCTTGTAGAATTCAAAAGCCGCCGTGACGATCGGCGGAACGACCGTACGGTCTTCTTTGCCCGCGAACAGGTACACGCGGTCGCGCTGAAGGTGCGCGACGCCGTCGATTTTACCCCGCTCGGCCAGCCGGTGGACGCGCTCGGCGAGCAACCGCGGATTGGGAACGCCCCACAACTGGAGCGCGTTCAGCATACAGCCATTTATCGCCTTCGAAATGTTCAGGAAGGTGGTGCCTGGCCCTGGCATCACGTCCGCGAACAGGCTTTCGGCGCATCCGTAAGGCCCGCCCGCGATGATCGCCGCACCAACCACAAGCTCGGAGTGCGCGATCTGAAACTGCCCAGCCATGTAGGCGCCAGACGAAATACCCGATGTTGACGTTTGTCGGATATCAGCGCCAAGGGCAGGCAATACTCCGGCCCGCTCGGTCTTGCAGCCTGCGGCAAGCACCAGACCCGCGAGCGCGGCGACGGCCACATAATATTTCCCGCGCAAATGCCCGTTGCGCCGGGAAGTGAGTTGCATGACCATTCAACGCTTCCGCTCTTGATCCGTGACCGGGCGAACCTAGACCTTGCACGCCGTCTCCGCCACCTCCACGTACCCACGCCGCCATGTCTGTCAAGATCGCCTCATTTGAGCCTTACCGTGACCCTGTCGGCACGCCCTTCGGCGTCGATCACCGACAGCTTGATAAAACCCCGGCTCGACGGCTGCCACGATACATCGCGGCGACCCGGTTCCGAGGGGATGGGAGCACCATCGATCAACCAGGTTAGCGGCAGAGCGCCGCCTTCGGCCTTAAGTTGGATCGGATCCAGATCTTCGACGGCCAAATCGATGTCGATTTCGGACCGGTCCGGAGGAAACGCGATCAGCACGGGCGGTGCGCGGAATGGCCCAGCCGCCGCATCGTCCCCCGCTTCGCGGAAACGTCTCAGCGAAATGGGCAGATTGGCGCCATGCGCAATCGTCACGCCGCTGGGTGGCGACGGCAGGCTCACGCGCTTCGGGCCGAGGCGCTGGAACGCGTCGAAAAGTATTGGTGCGGCAGCGGTGCGGCCCATCATACCCGGCGTGGACGTTCCGTCCGGACGGCCAACCCAGACCACAATGGTGTGGCGACCGTCGTAACCCGCGGCCCAAGCGTCGCGGTAGCCGTAGGAAGTGCCGGTCTTATAGGCTATGCGGCCTCCCACAGCTGCCGGCGGTGGCGGCGCGTCCTTCAGAATGTCCGAGACGTACCAGGCGGCAACCGGATCGAGCAGGGATTTCAGCCGCGGCATGGCACGGGTTTGCCTCGACCCCGCCAGCAGAGACTTCGGTTCTTGCCGCCAGAAGAGCGGCTGCAACGTTCCGCCACGCGCAAGGCTCGCGTACATGCTGGCGACATCCTCGAGCCGGAAGCCGATGCCGCCCAGCGCCACGGCCAGTGTCGGTTCGGAACCTTGGGGCAGTTGCGGGGAGAAGCCCGCCCGCTGGAAACGGCCGACGAGGCGTTGCGGCCCGATCGCCTCGAGCATCTTGACTGCCGGGATGTTGAGCGAGTTGGCGAGTGCCGATCGCACGGTGACGGTGCCGCGGAACTCCTCGTCGAAGTTTTTCGGCGCATAGGTTCCAAATCGCGCCGGCCGATCCTCGATCAGGGTTTCGGGGTGTGCCACGCCATGCTCAAAACCGATGCCGTAGATGATGGGCTTCAAGGTCGAACCCGGCGAGCGAACCGCTTGCACCATATCGATGGCGCCGAGGCGCGCGTCATCGAGGTAGCCAGCGGAACCGACATAGGCGAGCACCTCGCCTGTGGTGTGGTCTAGTGCAAGAATTGCTGCCGAGAGCTTTTGGCCGAGGGCTGCCACGTGTGTCTCAGCCAGCGTTTCGAGGCTCTTCTGCAGTTCGCGTGAAATAGTGAGCCGATGGACGACGGTGGTGCTTTGACGGCGGACCTCGGCTTCGGCAAGGTGCGGCGCATGCTTTGGGAACTCACGGCGAACAGCGGATACGATTTCGGATTTGGCGCGAGTTGCTTCGGCCGCACTGATGACGCGCGCCTTCACCGCGACATCGAGCACGCGGTCGCGCGCACGGGTCGCAGCCACGGTGCTTCGATCGGGCCGGCGCGCTTCGGGCGACTGCGGCAGCGCGACGAGAAGGGCTGCTTCACCGACCGACAGCCGTTTGGGTTCCTTGCCGAAATAAGCCAGCGAAGCCGCCCGCACGCCTTCGATGTTGCCGCCGAAGGGCGCAAGACGCAGATAGAGCCCGAGAATCCCCTCCTTTGGAAGTTGTTGCTCGATCTGCCAAGCGCGCACCATCTGCCAGAGCTTGCCGAGACTTGAACGATCATGACGGCCTTCGATCAGGCGCGCTGTCTGCATGGTCAACGTGGACGCGCCCGAGACGAGACGGCGATGTGTGATCGCTTGCGTCACGGCGCGCGCCACGCCGACCGGGTCGACGCCGCCGTGATGATGAAAGCGCCGGTCCTCGAACGCGAACAGCATTTTCAGGTAGCGCGCATCTACCTCGGAGGCCTCGACGGGCAGCCGCCATTTTCCGTCGCGCGTGGTGAACGCGCGCAGGAGATGGCCGTCGCGGTCGAGCACGGTGGGAGATAGTGGTGCTGCGGCCTCGATTGGTGGAGGCCCGAGATGCGACATGGCCAGCCGAATGGCGCCGTAGCCCAGTAGTGCGATAGCCGCGATCGCGGCGAGGACATGCCTCGCCGCTCGTCGCCATATGTTTGCAGTGCTATGAGCCCAGCGCATCAACTATTCCTTGACCAAGAGGCGGCCACTCGGCGTGCGCGCATGCCGCTCGGGGCGATACATGTCCTCGACGGTCGCGGCCGGATGTACGAACGAGCCGGGCGTCACCGCGCGCACGATGTAGGCCACAATGGCGGAGTTTTCCGGCCCCTTCGGTTTTTCGGGCGCCGCGGCCTCCGATTGTGAATCGCCACCTCGGTCGCCATCACCCTCCCCACCGTCGAGGGTCGCTGCCTCTTGACGGACGCCAGGGCCGAAGAAGTTGAATGCCGCGACGAAACGATCGTCGCGGAACTCGGTGTGCTCTGGCTTCAGCGATGTCTTAAGCCAATCGAGGTTCTTGATTTCGCCGCCGTCGACCAGCCGCGGGTTCTCGATCTCGATTCCTGCTGGCAGCCTATCGACAAGCAGCAAACGACCGCCGGTCTCCTTCGCTTCGACCTTCAGAACCATGACAAACCGGTCATTTTGCTTCAGCTCAGCGGTTCCGCCCGACAGGCTCTTGAGGTCGATCTTCTTGCCATCAAGCGTGTACGCCGAACGCTCTATCTTGAACCCCTTGGAGACCGCCGGCTCCGGCGTAAGAGAAGCGCCGATTACGGTCACTACGGCATCCACAGCAGCATCACCTTCGTTGGAAACGGTGAGCCCGGACCTCAGATCTGCGCCCGTAACGTTGCGCATAACCGGTCCGCTTGCCGATGCACCATTGAGCGAGAGGCGCGCGTCCTTGGCCTGATCGCCTAGCGCCTTGGCGGCAAGCAGCATCCAGGCCTGCTCCTGTGTCGACGTGTGGACGCGGGACTGGTAGGCCTTGGCCACTACCGATGCGAGGCGGGGAGCTTCGGCCCTCGCGATGCCAGTCTCTGAGGCAAGCGTAACAAGTGCGGCGCCGTCACGGAGTCCCGAGCCGTAGTCGGCGCGCGACGAGCCGTCGTTGGCTGTGTCGTCCATGTGTTTCAAGGCCGCCTTGAACACCTTCTCCGCCCGTTCCTTGTCGCCAGCCAGCGAGAGTGCCGCGCCGAGTTGCGCCTTCGAGAGAGCCGTAGAGAACCGATCGAGGCGCGTATCGGCATAGTAGCGGAGCTCGCCCATGGGTGCGCGACCATTGCGGGCCAGAACGTAGAGCGCATAGGCGCGGGCCTCACCGCCCTTTTCGAAGTCCTGTGCGTAGCTCAAAAAGTTGTGCAGGCGGTCAAGGGTCTGGCCGAACTGCTTCTGGGGCAACTGGTAGCCAGTCTCACTCGCGCGGGTCAGGAAGTCGGCGACATAGCTCGTCAGCCACATATCGGCGTTGGACGGGCCCCAAATGCCGAACGCGCCCGAAGCATCCTGCATATCGAAGATGCGATCGATGGCTCCTTGGACTCGCGAACGGATCTCCTTGTCGGCCACGAGACCAATCTGAGCCGCCACTGCGTTCGAATAGAGCAAGGGCAGCGCGCGCGACACGGTCTGTTCTGCACACCCGTAGGGATAGCGGTCGAGTGCAGTCAACAGCCCCGGAACGTCGAGTGCAGCCGACGGTCCGACGCTGAGGCTGATGCGCGTACGACCCGGGATCATGTCGGCGAGGAGATCGGGCGACAGCGTAATGCGGCCGCCCTTTTCCTTCAGTGACGAAACGGTCGTCCTTTTGATGTCGCCCGACGGCGGCAGTACTTCGAATTTAAGCTGGCGTTTGACGTCGATGCCATCGGGGCCGGTGACGCGCACGGCATAGACGTGCCTGCCAACGTCCCGCGGCTTGATCTGAACGCGCTCGGACTTGCGCTGTTCGGCCTTGAGTTCGAGTTTCAGATCAGCGACTTTCTCTTTCGAGGCTTCACCCTCCTCGACGGCGATCGCATAGTCAGCAGCCGGTCCCTCGACGTTGTGCACCGAAAGGTCGAGCCGGGCCTCGTCGCCGAGTGTGAGGAAGCGCGGGCCGGAGATGGTCAATGCAACAGCATCGCGGATGATCACATCCTTGACCACATGCCCCGACTTGGTTGCGCTCCAAGCCACTGCCATCACGCGAACCTGACCGTTGAACTCCGGCAAATCGAAATTGACCTCGGCCTTGCCGTCGGGCCCAACCTTTACGATGCCGGAGTAGTGGGAGACGATCTGCTCGACGGTCGGTGCGCCTTCCAGTTTCAGATCACCAGCCGAGCCATCACCACCCGAACGGAACCTTCCGCGCTCGGCGCGCATGCCGTCGATCAGCCGGCCGTAGACGTCGCGCAGCTCGACGCCGAGCTTGCGCTGCGCGCCGAACCAGCGATCGGGCGCCGGGACCTCAAAGCGCGTAAGATTAAGAATGCCAGCATCCACCGCCGCAACTGTAACACGCGCCTCCTCGCCAGGAGCCAGCCCGCCGATCGAAAGTGGAATTTTGAGTGTCGAACCGGATTTCAGCTTCTCCGGAGTTGCGACCGTGACCTTCAACTGCGACGCTTCGGGGTCGAGCGCCAGCCATGTTACACCGATGGCGCGGCTGGGCATCCGCTTTTGCGCTTCGTCCATCGGTCGATAGAGGAAGACGGTGGCGTAGGCGCCCGCGCCCCAGTCAGACCCAACCGGGATCGCAACCTCTCCGCCGCCCTTTGGGAGGTCGACTTCGCGGCTCGACAGGAGACCGCGGCCGAGTACCGAAACCAGCGCCTTCCCGCCGAGTTTGGAGGCTACGCGCAACTTGGCCGTCTCGCCCGATTTATAGGCCGACTTGTCAAGGGCAACATCGAGTGCTTCCGGACTATCGGGGCTCCCGTCGCCGCCGTACCAGCCGACGTTAAAGACGACCGAGGTCATCGGCCCACCTCGCTCGGGCGAGGCCACCTCGAGCCGGTAGCGGCCCCAGCTGACGCGCATGTCGAGTTTGGCTGCGTTCGCGCTATCGACATCGATCGAGCCGGAGGCCGACTTGCGGGTAACGGTTATGGGCTCGTAGGTCCAGGCGCCGTCGCGGCTATACCACTGCCAGCTGGTTTCCAGTCGCTTCAAGGACCATGCGAGTCCCTTGGTCGACACGCGCTTGCCGGTGCTATCGAGCATCACGATCTCGAAGCCGGCGGGCTCGTCCTCCGCCGCACCATTGGCGCCGAACAGTGGTTTTACGCCGATGCGGGGCTGGCCGAGATCGACGGGCAGTGTGACCGTGCGCTCAATCGAACGACCACCAGCCTCGCGCAGTTTCAGGATCACGTCAGCTTCCAGGGGGCGTGCCGTTCGCGTCAGCGGCGGCAGGGTGACACCGAAATCGGCCTTGCCGTCGATGCCGGTGAGGGGAAGTCCCTCAAGGGGCTTGCGCACAGGGGTCAGCTTTTCGTCGGCAAGGCCGAACCTGTAGCCGGGGAAGCCCGCGACATCCTTCGTGGACGGCTTCACTACGATATCGCCTTCTAACGCGAGCCCGGCGGCGGCCGGGCCGTAGAGATATCGTCCCGCCACCTTGACGATGACATTGTCCTCAAGCTTCAGCGCGGTGGATCCCGGTGTCAACGTCATGTCGAGACGCTCGGGCACGAAGTCCTCGACCAGAAAGGCGATCGAGGCGATAGCCGGCTGCTTTGGGTCGGCATGGAGCCGCGCGCGCCAAGTGCCCGTCATGGCGCCCGGCCCAATGTCGAGCGATGCCGTACGACCGCCGAGTCCCTGGTCAAGCAGCGTCAAACGCCTGTGCTCGGCGCCATCCGGACGTGAGACGATGAGGGTTACCGGAAGGCTCGCCGCCTTACCGGCACGATCACGCACGATGCCGGTGATGTTGACTTCCTCGCCCGGCCTGTAGACGCCGCGCTCGGGATAGAGATAGGCGTCGAGCGCGCCCGGACTTTCGCGGCCCTTGACGCCACGGTCGGAGAGGTCGAAGGCGGCGACGGTGAGATCGAGGAATGCGTACTCGCCGGATCCTTTCTCGGCCACGAGAATGGCGGGCTGTGCGCCACCCTCGCCGCGGACGAACCCGCCGTCGAAGCGGACATGGCCACGCGCGTCGCTTTTGGCCGTGGCAAGCACCTCGTTGTTCTTGGCGACGAGGCGGACGGCCGCATCCTGCACCGGTGTGGCGTCAGCCAGGGAGCGAACTAAGGCGTGCACGCTGTCCTCACCGGTGAATGCGGTTAGGCCGAGGTCGGAGACGATGAACCACTGCGTCGCGAGGTTCTCGTTGTTGCCGCCGTCGCGCTTCACGCCCTCCACGGCCTGCGCCGTGATGAGGTAGGCGCCGGGCTTCATGTCCGGCACCGCGTCACCGATGGGAAGCGCGGTGGTCACCTCCTCGTTGGTCTTCGAGGCCACGTCCATCGTTCCTTGGTAGACCCGCTGACCGGTCTTGTCGCGGATTGCCTCGATGTCATAGCTCGAGAGTTGGCGCGCGAGGTCACCCGACTGGATCACGCTGCCGAGATTGCGATCACCAACGCGGTAGATCTCGACTGATACGCTCTTGGTGTTCACCGTCGTCACAGGGATGCCCTGCTGGCCGCGTGTCGGCAGCACATAGGCGCGGCCGGTGAAGCGGGCCGACGGCTTGCGGTCAGGGATGTAGGCCGCGATCTCGGCGGGCTTCTCGAGCACCTCACCCGCCTCGGACGGCAGCCCGGCCTTGAGCTTGACCTCGTAGCGCTGGCCGTGGGTCAGGCCTTCGAGGCAGATCTGGCGGTCCTCGACCAAGATCGCCTGCGGGTCCTTGCCGTCGAGCGCGATGAACTTGGCAAAGTCGGAACCGTCGCCCCCAATGCGCTCGGAGAACTGCAGGCAGAGACGCGGCGAGCCGAGTTCGGCCTCGGTCTTGTAATCGGTCATACGGAAGCCGTGCTCGGCCCGGAGTTTGTCGAACCGTTCGCGCGCGTCCCTGCTGTCGGCAAGTGCCAAGCTGACCCGAAGCGCGTCGATGGCCGGCCGCCAGTAGGAACGGCGCTGAAGAGCTTCGCCGAGAACGGACAGGGCGCGGGCCTTGGCTTCAATGTCAGAAGCGCGTTCGTAGGCCCGCCAGGCGGCAGCAGATGCATTAAGCGGCAGGTCGTAGCGCTCGGCCGATTTGTTGGGGTCGGGTGCAACAGCAAGCAGCGCGCGGGCGAGTCCGAGCCAGTTCTGGCTACTCTTGTCGTCCGAGCCGACCGCCTCCGCAAACAATCGCGAGGCCGCACGCGGATCGGCGGAGAGGATTTTTTCGGCCGCAGCACGCAACTCTGCGGGTTTCGCTTTGCCAGCCTTCCAACTGGACTTGAGATAGGCCTCGTAGCGTTCGGCATCTTTAGCGACGCCTTGGTGCGCAAAAGCACGCACCTGCTGGCTGGCAGTAGGGGTGCCCGGCGTGGACTGCTGGGCGGAAGCGCTGGAAAAAGCGGCCAAACTATTGGCCAAGCTGATAAGAATGAGTGACGCGGCAAAGCGCATGGATCAACCCTCGCTGGAGGGCTCGCGACGGAGCCCCGAACCTGACCAAACTAGCTGGCTGCCCAAACTTGGGACGTGCCACTATGGATCGGCGCGGCCAACTTGTGGAAGACCAGCAGGAGGGATTGTCGGAAGCGAGGCGATAGAAGAGGTCTTATCCGGAAATCCCGGCAATTGCACCGCGATATCGCCCCGATCTTGCGGTGCCTGCCAGATCTGCGATCGCACCTGAGCCACACAAGCACCAGCGGGGCGGTAGTTGCCCACCTCCCCGCACGCACAGCAATCAAGAAGTCCAGGCGTTACTGTCGCGTAAGTGCGGAGGGGCCGTTGGTGTGGTCGGACGGGTTTTCGGCGTGCGCCGCAGCGACAGCCGATGCTGCAGCCGTATCCGTTGTACCCCGCTCGGCCATCTCACCCACGGGCTTGGCGGCATTCCATAAGCGCCAGAACGACTTCCTCGCGTTATCAGCAGTCACCGGGCAGGCGTCGGCATAGCTCTCGAACGCATCGCGTTTTGATGGGTCCCGCCGCATGCAATCGCCGATCCAAGAGGTGGCCGGCCCGAGCAGCAACTGCTCATGGGCATCGCGGAATCGGACATCTGCGAGGCAGCGGATCGTCCACGCACGTGACAAGCTCTCCACTGGTGCGCAGCCAGTCTCGGCGTCGGGCGTCAGGATGGCGAACACTGTCACACCACAAGCTGCGATCTCGGCGGCAAGTGACGTCACGGCCTTAACCAGCGGGCTATCGGCGGAACGGGCGATGAGCAACATCGCGTTGGTGCCAGCAGTTCCATGGCCCTGCACGGAACACGCAGCCAAGTGCGCGGATACGAATGCCTGGAGCTTGGCCTCCTTCTCCTCTTTCCTCACCACGACGGCGTTCACAGGAGATTTCGGGCTCATGCTTTGGGTCCCTCTCGGCACGGTCCAGGGCGGGCGCTCCTGGAATGAACCGTGCTCTCGTTCTTGACGTTCACTATGGCGTCAATTGGGTTAAGCAAGCGTTGCGCTTCGCCTCATTTTGACAGTTGCAAGCAACGTCATTGGTCGGCCGCCTTGAGCCTATTCGGCGGCTCCTGGCGCAAAGCGGCGCAAGGTCTTGATCTCGTCGGCGCTCACGACCTCGAAATGTTGTGTTTGGGCGACAACTGAAGACTGTCGCTCTTCGCCGCCGAAGGCCAACGAGGCCTCTGGTGACACCACATTTTGAGGGTCGACAGTGTCAGCGAACGTGGCGTCCAACTCTGTCGAAACGGTTCGGGTTGCTGGTGCTGAGCCTATGGACCGATGACCAAAGCCCGCGCTCAGCAACGATGCCGGCAGGTTCGCAGCCGTCGCCGGTATAGCAATGGTCTCGCTGCGCGAGAGGATATAGTGCGTGTCGCCGTTGGACCGCCCGGGGACGATTTGGGTCGCAGACGACAGGCTAACCAGGTCGGCCCGGCTCGTGCCGGGCTCAATCGAACCCTGCTGTCGAACTGCGATGTTGGGCAGGGCGGTGACGTTTGCCGGAAGCGACACGGGCTCGGCGACGGCGGGCGTGACCGAGTGCGCTCCCTGTGACTGGTCGGCAAGCGCGGCCTTGCCGTCCGCCAGGGTTCGCTTGGATGGCGAAACTTGCCTGCGATCAAAGGCGTCGCGTGTGTAATCAGCGGGCAAAAACTCCGGCCGGGGCGCGGGAGGCATGGTGGACGCGGTATTGAAGAATGGCGCGTATGGCCCCCACTTTGCCGCCGCGGCTGCCTCGCCCACGCCTGGAGCTTTTTCGTCGTTGGATGGGTTCCGGCGTTTTGGCATCATATCTGCCGGAGTTGGTCGCTGATAGCCAGCCGGCTGACTTGCAAAATACTCGGATCGCAGCGCTGACTGGTCGGTAGCGTAATTCACCGTCCGGTTTATAGCCGGCGCATTTCCCGCATGCATCGTCAGATCGTCGGGCTTCAAGGATGGGCGCACGTCGACTGCCGGTGACCGCGATGCGGGACTGCCGAACGTACGGGCCAGCTCATCCTCGACGCGACGATGGCGCTTCTCGGCCTCGACACGGCGGGCCGCACCCATCACAGCCCCAAGAATGAGTTCTGACCAGGCACCATCCTTGAAGCGATACACGCGGAACGCCTCGCAGCCGGCAAACTTGCTGCCCTGCCGCCACAGTTTTTTCTGGATTGCCTTGGTCGACAGCAAGGGCGTGTAGACGCGACTGAAAATCTTCTCAGTTTCGAAGCTCGCGAACAGATTGACGAGCAGATGCGCCTCTTGTTGCAACTCCTCGACTTGGGCGGTGCCGATGCCATTGCTACTGTGGGTTTTTTTAAACCGGTAGGGTGCATCGAGCGGTACAGCGACGTAGTAGGCCCCGTTGAAGTCAAACACGACGTGGCGGAAGATCTCGAAGTTCTGGCGGATGGCCGGGTCGCGATGAATGTCGTTGAACCGCGACAGGATCTGGATGACCGGCCCCTTCTCAGCTTCCCGCATCTTGGCGACGAGTGAGCCCAACCGGTTGGCCGGCCGCCCCATGGAGACGAGCAGCAAGCAAAAATCGACGAAGGCCGCAATTGCCAACGGGATATAGTCACGCTTCGACAGTCCGGCCGCTTCCGAGAGGACGGTGCGGTTGGCGAGAGACGGTGCCTCGACTGATTGCACGGCTTTTTTCTGCAGGTCGCGTAACTCATCGGCTGACGGCGGCAACTTGAAGGACAGCGCTCCATAGAATGTGGCCGTGAGACGACGGAACGCCTCAATGGTCGCTTCAGAACCTTCGACGGCGGCGATTTTCGGTTTTTCGAGGTCGGGAAGCTGGTCGATGGCGCGGACCACACCGCGCAGCGCGGTTTGTAGTTGCGGATCGGGGCAGGCGTACGTGCCACCCTTGCTATCGGCAAACGTGGTCCTCTCCGCGCGCTCTGCCAAATCCGTGCGGATCTGGCGCAATTGCGGATCGGTGCGGAACGCATTGAAACCGGTAACGGTGAGATCGAGCTTACGGCCCAGCGCCTTCATGAACTCGTTGCGGGTACCGGACTTGGCGTCGATCAGGGACGCATCGTTGGCCGAGATCTTGATCAATTCGGCGTCAAGTGCGCCAAGCTCGGTTTTGACTTGCCCGGCGCGGCCCTTGACGAACTCCGACGCGAACGAGAAGCGGGCCGCGTCGTCCTCCCTCAACTTGCGTCGCGGACCGTCGCCAGGCTTGGAATTGGGGCAGGACGTGCCCTTTGCACGCTCCACGTCGGACTGCGTCGTCGAAATCTGGGTCAGTTGGACGAGAGTGGTCGACAACTGGTCAAGGCGCGTGGACGCAGCGTGGAGCGATGATTGGACCTGGGTCACGGCACTCTCGGCGGAACGGGAGGATTCGGATCGGCTCTCGAGTACCTTCCAGTAGAAGCCGAACCCGAAACCGATCGAGATCAGCGTGAGAAACACGTAGCCAACCGCGTAGAAGACTTTGGTAATGAGTGGGTTTGGCGCAAACAGCTGATCGAGCAGCCAGACCACCATCACCATCAGCATGGCAACCGAGAACGCGATGATGATTTTGTGCGCGACTGGCAGGTCGCCCATATTGGCCTCGATCAGCTCCAGCATGCCGACATAGGTTGCGACCCACGACAACACGCCGAGCCCGACGACGAGAGCGAGCTTCTTCCAGTCGCGGGGCTCGGCATCAGCCTCGGACCACGCCGGCCCGAACGCGGCGGCGGCGGCGGTGAGTTCGCTGCGCGCGGTGTGCATGGGCTGGGTGCTGTCTTCACCCATCTGACCGAGGCCAGCGTCGCCGAAGCCCGTCTTGTCCGTATTCCGTCGAAACGCCATGGCGGACTTCCAACCTCACTCGGGTACACCTCCCGTTGATACGGGCGGAATCTTGCAGTTCGACCGGCCCGCCGTTCGGGGGTCCGATCCCCCGTCCGTGGTCGCGATACGCTTTTGCCTCGGTCATCGGCGCGCGCTGGCGTCCAATGTCCAGCATGGACGGTTAGAGGGGATTCTTGTCGCCACTGGGTTCCCGCTTAGGCCGAACCGTGGCGGTACACAGCCGCAAAGGCGGCAACGAACCATGTCGGCCTTCAGTTGGCGTCGAAGATCCGCTGCCGGTCGGGCGGCGTCAGGCCGGAACCTTTTCGGGCAGCGAGCGCGGGCAGATCGTCGCGTTGGGCGACAGGCACGGGCGCGGCGGCCTTTGGCGGCAGCAGCTGGGGCCGCGGGTTCGACAGGGCGTGCGTCGCGAGATCCGTGAGCAACACATCCAAGAGCGGCGCCGCTGCCTGGGCCGCATGGATCGACCGAGCCCACGGCGCTCGTGGTGTGCCCGTGCCGACGAGCACCACGTAGGAATAGGCCGCGCCGTTCTGGAACTGCAGTCCGCCAGTGATCAGGGTGTCGACGGTGGCGTTAGAATCGAGCGTCACCTGTGTTCCGGTCTTGGCAAAATGGAGCCGGAGGTCCGTTCGGCGCGCCGCGCACCAGGCACTTATGCTCTTGAGTGTGCCGTGGGAAGTGCCGTTGGACGTGTAGCACAGCGGGGCTTCCAGCATCGCCTTAAGGAAATTGTGGGCGCCGCGGCGGATGAGCGAATTCGGCACGATCTCGCTGCCCGCCGGGACGATCGCAGGAACCGCCGCCTGGCGGCTCGAGTAGTCGTAGGCTTTGATCAGCGATGGCGGCTTCACGGCCTGCCCGCCCTTGCCGATCAGCGCACCGAGCAAAACGCCGGACATCTGGTGCACGCGGCGAGGGCTACCGCTGATCTGGCCAAGTACAGCGGCGGTCGACGGCGGCGTCCCCTCGCCCGCAGCGCCAGACGGGGGCATGACGAAGCCGAAGCCATTGATCAGTTTGGCCATCTGGTCCTGACCGGCGAGGGCCGCGCGATTGAGTAGCGGCCCGTTGAGCGAGCACGCGAAGGCGACGATGGCCTTCCTGCCGTGCCGCTCGGTGCCGTTGCGATCGCAGGTTTCGAGACCTCGGGCGGGCGCTTCCGTGTCGAGATAGAGCGAGCCGCCGCTGTCTTTGCCTTCGTTGCCGATGGCGATGGCTGCCAGGATCTTGCCTGTCGAAGCGATCATGCGGGATTCGCGGCCGGCCTCGTAGGTGCCGGTCAACGCACTGCGGGCGAACGGTGATCCAAAGTAGGAGGCATTGTCGCCGGCCTCGTAGTAGCGGACGATGTCGCCCTTTTCTGTGGCGGCGACCACGATCACGTCCGGGCTTCTCACGTCGCCTTTGACTTTGGCCGGATCGAGGACGAAGCCGGGATTGAGCTTGGGCGCGATAGACAAATCGATTTTCTTGAGCTCCGCACGAATCCGCTCGGCGAACGCCAAGTTCTCCACAACGTCGAATGTCGCGGTGACGCCGCGCACGTGGTCGCGCCAGCCGAAGCCGTACACCTGCTTCATCTCTTCACGCAGCCCGAACCGCGCCGACGGCATCAGGGCGTTGGCGCGTGTGATCGGGTTGGCCTGAGCGCGCTTGGCCATGTCGGGCGCGTGCCGCTCCAACGCTTCCTGCAGCTTGGGTTTGACCTTTGGATCGGGCGGACCGCCGGCCAAGTTTACCAGCTCGAACACGATCTTCTTCTGCTCGGCCTCGTCGGTGATCAGCTTTTCGGCACAAGTGCGAGCGCGGACCTCGGTGATGTAGCGCCAGCGGTCGAGCCGCACTTCGTTGAGTTTCTCGCTTCCGTCTAGCAGGATGATGGGTTTGTTGACCGCGGAGGCGAGCACGTATTGCTCGGCGATCGAGAGGTCTTCGGCCTCTTTCCCGAACACAATACGGGACGTCACTTCGACCCCGTGCAGCGGTTGCCCGCCGGTCCGTTGCGCCAGCCAGATATGGTTGGCCGCCCACTGCTTGAGCCGCGTGTTGTCGCCGCCCCGGGTCAATTCCTGGTAGATCACCGGGGCGAGCCACCATTCCCCGATCTTGCGCCGCAGCTTGGTCAATCCACCTTCACTGGATGACGGCGGGGTCTTATAGATCACACGCGCGAATTGCATCGGCAGCGTCGAGCCGCCGACACCGAGGCTCAGCCGCTTCAGCCCGATCGACCTTTTGACCGTGGTGTAGGGAATCTTGAGTACGCCGAGCAAATCGATGCCGTAGGGATTGAGCGGGCCACCAAGGTAGCGATCCTCGTGATAAACGAGGCAGTTCCAGTAGTGCGGCGGCGTTTCGCGCACCGGGATCGACTTGTGGTCGGGGTTGGCCGTGTAGTCACCGACCTCAATGGCTGCGTCGGTGTAGTTGACGTCGCGGCGGCTATCCAAGCGTGGATCGAAAGTACCGACGAAGTTGCGCTTGGAGTCGTAGATTGCGGTTGCAAGCCAGCGCTCGGCGTCGTAGCGGAGCTTGTCCGACAGGTAGGCTTGGCCGGTAATGCCGCGAAGTGGCGCCAAAACGTAGACGAGCACGACCGCGAAGGCGAAGTATCCCAGCATGCCCAGCGCGATGTAGCGGACGAATCCGAGGCGGGGGTTGAACGCCACCCACTCGACCACGAACCTCGATGCCAGCAGCGGCACGGAGATCACGATCTCGGCGGCGCGCGTTAGAATACGAAGCAGCAACGTCATCGTGTACGCCGAACCGGTTTCTTGGCTTAGCCTTGCCGGGCAGAGGCCCAATTTCGACTGGTAGGCCGCCAATGTGGCGCGCACGGGTCCGTGGTTTGACCGTGCCGTGACTGATTTCAAGGCTCGTGGCTGGAAATGTTCACTCCCGCGGGCATCCCAAGCCGGTAGGATCACGTACCAATAAGTGTTCCACCTCGGAGAACAACATGGCCCGGTACCTCGGCCTCACGGGTTTGGCTCTCGCGTCGACTTGGCTGTTGGGCGGCCCGTCCGTCGCAACCGATATTTCCGCACGAGATGTTGCAGAGGCACTATTCAAGTCTGCCAAGGGTTCGCCGGTTGATCTGAGCGGCCGGTCGCTGGCCGGACTGGACCTCGCCGGGCTCGATTTCAAGGGGGCGCGGCTTGCAGGGGCCGATCTGTTCGGCGCGGATCTTACCCGCACCAAGCTCGACGGGGCCAACCTGGAGGGTGCAACGCTCGATCGAGCGACCGTCAGCTACACCGATTTTTCGGGCGCCAGCATGAAGGGAGCGGTGCTGCGGTCGCTGACGGTATTTTCTGACTTGGAGCCGAACCCGGCGCAAGCACCTCGCTTCAAGGGCGCCGATCTCACCGGGGCCGAAATCATCGCACGGCTGGACGGCGCGGACTTCCAGGGGGCGAACCTCACGGACGCGCGCATCAAGCCGCAGCTGCCGTCGTGGGGTGCATTTACTCCCCGCGCCGTATTGGTCAGCGCAGACTTCTCGTCGGCCAACCTCACCCGGCTTGAGGTGCGCAAGGCGGTCTTGCGGTTCGCCCGTTTCGTCGATGCCGTCGTCCGTACCGCCGACTTTCGCGACTGTGACCTGACAGGCGCAGACTTCAGCGGCGCCGATCTCTCAGGCTCGGACTTCACTGGCGCCAACGTCGACGGCACGATTTTCAAGGGCGCCAGAGGCCTGGATACCGCCAGGGGACTTCCCGACACAGTGAACACGGATCGCATGACCCGCTGACCCTGAACCTGGCGACGCGTCATTGGTCCACGACCCTACCGGGCGATAATTCCAAACTCCGAGAACGGGATAAGTGCGACCGGATCGCCGCGGTGCACGTCTGCCGTGTCCTCGGGGATGTCAATCAAGGCATCCGCTGCGCGGAGACTGGAAATCAAACCAGAGCCGTCACGCTTGAACTTCTGCGCTGTCATGCGCCCATCGGGGCTGGTTTCGATCATGCCCCGCCAGAACTCACGGCGCCCGGGCTTGCGGCCCTTGAAATCGAAGGCGGCCGGCAGGATGAAACGGCGCGGCTCCGACCAGGGCGCACCAGCCAGCCGCCGCAACAAGGGAAACACGTACATGAGGAAGCAGACGAAAACGGCCACGGGATTGCCGGGCAGCCCGATGATCACCGTCTCACGGCCGCCCTGGCCGATCTGGCCGAACATCATCGGCCGGCCTGGCTTGATCGCGAGTTGCCAGAGATGGCGGCGACCGAGCGCTTCCAGGGCGGCTCCCATGTGGTCCTCCGCACCCTTACTGGCGCCACCCGTCGTGAGAATGACATCAAAGGCGCGAGCGGCATCGGCCAGGCGCATCTCGACCTCGGGGCGGGAGTCTGGCCAAACGCCGAGGTCAACGACATCCGCTCCGGCCAGGGCAACGAGTGCGTTCAACATTGGCACATTGGCGTCGTAGACGTCGCCGAGTGCAAGCGGCCGGCTGCCGGCACGGACAACCTCGTCACCTGACGACACAATTGCCACGCGGAGCCGCTCGAAGACCTGCACTTCGGCGAAGCCGACCGAGGCCAGGGCGGCGAGGTCTTGCGGCCTCAACACGGCGCCTTCTGGTAAAAGCATTGTGCCCTGCGCCACGTCCTCGCCAGCCAAACGGACATTGGCACCCTTTCGCAGGCCGACCGGAATGATCACCTCAGCTGGCTCAACCGACGCCGAGCTGCCTTCGGGTTGAACCACATCCTCTTGCATCACAACAGTGTCGAGGCCAACTGGCATTACGGCACCGGTGAAGATCCGCACGACACTTCCCGGGATCAACGCGCCTCGGAAGGGATGCCCGGCCGCTGCCCGACCGACGACGGGCAAAGCGCGGCCAGAATTCGCTGCATAGTCGGCATGCGAGATCGCATAACCATCGACGGCTGAATTGGTATGTGCCGGTACCGGATGCTGGGCGATCACGGGAACGGCGAGGATGCGGCCATGAGCAGCGGCCAAAGGCGAGGCCTCGACGGCAGCCATCGGCGCCACGCGGCTCGCGAGTATGGCAAGCGCTTCGTCATGCTTCAGCCGCGGCCGGTCGGACACAAAGCAATCATTTTGGAGTTTAGGTCGGCTCATTTGGGGTTCGGCTCCGGCGGCTTCCTGATTCCGCGAGCGAAGGACGGGAACTCGCGTTCGAAGCCCCTTCGGAAGGGAGCATACGGCCAGCCTTTCGGCAACCCTTCGAA
>PERT01000039.1 GCA_002928955.1 Hyphomicrobium sp.
TAGAATCATAGGTTTGCTAGTGTTCCTTAGGCGCCGGCATTTGATCTGGAGCGCGTTGCAACGGGAATCAAATGTCGGCGCCGGAACACTAGGGTAACGGGAACTATCGTCGTGGCCGGATAGAGCTGACACGCAAAATTCCGGGTGAGGACAACCTCTTGGGGAAGACGGAGAAGAGCATGGCCGACACTCACGCGAAACATCACGATTATCATCTCGTCGATCCGAGCCCATGGCCGGTGCTGGCTTCGCTGTCGGCGTTCGTCACGGCCGTTGGTGCCATAGCGTGGATGAAGACGGCATCCGGCGGTGTGTTCGGCGTCAAAGGTCCCTGGCTTTTCGCTGCTGGCTTTGCTGCCATCACCGCGGTCGCCTACATGTGGTGGCGAGACGTCGTTCGCGAGGCACACAAGGGCGATCACACGCCCGTCGTGCAGCTTCATCTCCGTTACGGCATGATCCTGTTTATCGCATCCGAGGTCATGTTCTTCGTCGCATGGTTCTGGGCCTACTTCGACGCATCGTTCTATCCGGCCGGCGTCGAGGCATTGCAGAACTCCAAGCAGATCGTCGGACAAGTCGACCGCAACGCGCTCACGGGCGGCGTCTGGCCGCCGAAACCGGGCGAGGGCTTCAAGTCGACGTTCGATCCTTGGGGTCTGCCGCTGGTGAACACGCTGGTTCTGCTGCTGTCGGGTGTCACCGTTACCTGGGCGCACCACGCACTGTTGAAGAATGACCGGCGGGGGCTCGTCCTAGGTCTCATCTGCACGGTCCTCCTCGGCGGATTGTTCACGTGCCTGCAAGCCTACGAGTACGGCCATGCGGCGTTCAGCTATTCGGGCCATATTTATGGCGCGACGTTCTTCATGGCGACCGGCTTCCACGGCGCGCATGTGCTCATCGGCACAATCTTCCTGACAGTGTGCCTCGTTCGGGCGCTCAAGGGACATTTCTCCGCCGAGCAGCACTTCGGCTTCGAGGCCGCGGCCTGGTACTGGCATTTCGTCGACGTGGTCTGGCTGTTTCTGTTCGCCGCAATCTACGTCTGGGGTGCGGGCGCACACGCCGGCGGCCACTGAGATCCAGGCGCGGTTCGAGAATTTTTCACGGGGCGGACTTCGGTCCGCCCTGTTCCCGTTGAGCACTCTCGAACCCCAATGCCGGTCATGAAGGTGACGGACATGAAATTGGAGACTGTGGCGATTGTCCGCGTTGCGCCCTGGGGCGCGACCCGCCACTGTCTGCCGTCATGACCCAGGTGCAAGAAGGCGCGACGTCCAGCACGCCAATCTCTCCGCTGGCGGCCGGTCTCAAATGCCGGTGTCCGCGATGCGGAAATGGCCCTCTGTTCAACGGGTTGCTAACACTGCGACGTAGCTGCCGCTGCTGCGGCTTGGATTTCCGCTTCATCGATACCGGCGACGGTCCCGCGGTCTTCGCGATACTGATTCTCGGCACGTGCGTGCTCGGCGGCGCCCTATGGTTTGAGTTCCGCTTCAATCCTCCTGCATGGCAACATGCACTGCTGTGGGGCGCAATCACGCCAATTCTGGCGGTGGGGTTGCTCCGGGTTCTCAAGGCCACGCTCGCGGCGTTACAGTTCACAACCAAGGCTGAAGAGGGGCGTATCGCTCCCGACCAGCCCACGGATCATTAATGTTCTCCCGACTCCACTCCGCCGGCCTCCTTTGGCCGACCCTCCTGTCGGCGCTGGCGCTCGTGACGCTCGTTTCGCTTGGCACCTGGCAGATGCAGCGCAAGGCTTGGAAGGACGATCTCCAGCTGGCGATTGCGCAGCGCGCGAAGGCCGCACCAGAAAGCCTCGATAGTGCCCTGAAATCTCATCGTGACCTCGCTTACCGCCGCGTGACCGTGCGCGGCCGTTTCGTCAACGACAAGGAGCGCTTTGTCTACGCGCCACATCCACGGCTAGGCCCTGGCTATCACGTCATCACACCTTTCGAGATCGACGGAAGCGGGGCCTTGGTGCTGGTCAACCGCGGCTACGTCACTGAGCCATTGAAGGATCCGTCGCAGCGGGCGGCCGGCCAGATCGAGGGGCCGGCGACCGTCACTGGGCTGTTGCGGACGCCGAGCCCCCGAGGCTCGTTTGATGCCGCGCCCGATCTCAAGTCGATGATCTGGTACGCACCGGACGCCGAAGCAATCCTCGACTCGGTCACAAAAAAGCGCAGGCCTGGTGACATCGTCATGCTTCTCGATGCCGAGGCAGAGCCCGCCAACGCGGGCGGATGGCCAAAGGGCGGCACCACGCTGGTCAAGCTGACCAACCGCCACTTCGAATACGCCATCACTTGGTACGGACTCGCCGCCACACTGATCGCTGTTTTCGGTGCTTTCGCCCGGGGTCGGCTCAGAGCTCATTCCTAAGCGGCTTCGTGACGGGTTGGCCTCGCGTGATGAGCTAGTGTTCTGGCGCCGACATTTGATTCCCGTTGCAACGCGCTCCAGATCAAATGCCGGCGCCTAAGGAACACTAGAAAACCTATGATTCTCGTGTAGCTTTTGCATCTGGCGTTTGGTTTCGAGGCAGCCCCGAGTGGGGACCAAACGTCAGATGCGCTACACTAGTGGGGCGTCGCGCCTTAATTGACTGGTGGGTGGGGCATCGTGGGCGTCAATTAAGGCGCGATGAACGCCCCACTAACCCAAAGATATAGCTAGTGGTCTTTATGTCTCGCCTAAATCGTCAGCGGTTGCCGCCAGTACAGCGATTTAGGCGCGACAGGCCACTAGTGTGTGTTGTCGTCTCGCAAGCAGTCAATCGGCTTGTTTGCGCCCCCCACCCGATCTAGACCATTCCCATGACTGGAACCGTGATCGGCGTCACGCCGGCAGCCGGAGTATTCGGCGCTTGAATTACATCTCGACCCGGGGCGCGGCCCCGATTCTGAACTTCGACGACGTACTGCTGGCCGGGCTCGCCCGCGACGGCGGCCTCTATGTGCCGGAAACGTGGCCCATCCTTACGCCCGCGACAATTGGCGGGCTCCATGCCAAGTCGTTCGCAGAGATTGCAGTCGAGGTTATCCATCCTTTTACCGGTGGCAGCATCCCGCGTGAGCACCTGGAGCGGATGGCGGCGGACACTTACACCGGTTTCGGACATGCGGCCGTCGCGCCACTTGTAACGTTGATGCCTAAACTGCATGTCTTAGAATTGTTTCACGGCCCCACGCTGGCGTTCAAGGACGTCGCGATGCAATTGCTGGCCCGCCTTATGGACTATGTGCTTGAAAGGCGCGGCGCCCGCGCCACGATCGTCGGGGCCACTTCTGGCGACACCGGCGGGGCGGCCATCGAGGCGTTCCGTTCGTCGAAACGCGTCGACATCGTGATCCTATTTCCACGCGGGCGTGTCTCGGACGTTCAGCGGCGGATGATGACCACGCCGACTGAGGCCAACGTGCACGCTGTTGCGATAGATGGGACGTTCGACGACTGCCAGGCGCTGGTCAAAGCCATGTTCAACGATCTGGCATTCCGCGACCGGGTCGCGCTTTCGGGGGTGAACTCGATCAACTGGGCGCGGATCATGGCGCAAATCACCTACTACTTCTCGGCCGCGGCCCGGCTCGGCGCGCCCGACGCAAAGGTCTCGTTCGCGGTCCCGACCGGCAATTTCGGCGACATTTTCGCGGGCTACGCTGCCAAGCATATGGGGCTTGGCGTCGACAAACTGATCATCGCCTCGAACGAGAACGATATTCTCCCGCGGACGGTCGCGACAGGGGTCTACGAGATGCGGGACGTGATGCAGACGTCGTCGCCATCGATGGATATCCAGGTCTCCTCGAACTTCGAGCGCTATCTTTTCGAGGCGTCCGGCCGTGATGCCGGTCTCATTGCGGGTTTCATGCGCGACCTTGCGGCCAACAAGCGCTTTGCGCTTGGCGGTGTTGGTGAAAACCTGAAGCGCGACTTCGCTGGTGCCGCGGCTTCCGAAGCGGACGTGGCCGCAGCCGTCCGGCTGGTCGAAGCCGAGCATGGCTATCTACTCGATCCCCATACCGCCTGCGGTTACGTTGCCGCCGGGCGCCACAGGGGTCCGGGCGATATGGTTGTGCTCGCCACGGCGCACCCGGCGAAGTTCCCCGATGCCATGGAAGCCATCGTCGGCGCGCGGCCACCTCTGCCGTCGCGCCTCTCGGCACTCATGACCGACGCCGAGTGGTTCGATGAATTGCCAAATGATCTCCGAGCCGTCCAGCACTTTGTGCAGTGCAAGTCTCGCGTCGGGCGCGAAGCGAGCACAAGTGAGGATCTTTGCGGGGGACAGGAATGACCGTTGAAATCACTACGCTGTCGAACGGCATGCGCGTCGTCACCGATCGCATGGCGCATCTCGAGACGACCTCGCTGGGTGTCTGGGTCGCAGCCGGCGCGCGGCATGAGACCGAGGCTGAGACCGGTATTTCGCACCTGCTCGAACACATGGCTTTCAAGGGCACGGCGCGGCGCTCAGCCCGCCAGATCGCTGAGGAGATCGAGGCCGTTGGCGGCGAACTCAATGCTGCGACGGGGTTAGAGCACACGGCCTATTATGCCCGCGTACTAAAGGGCGACGAAGGCACCGCGCTCGACATTCTTGCCGATATTCTGCTCAATTCGAGCTATGCCGATGACGAACTGGAGCGAGAGCGGGAGGTGATCTTGCAAGAGATCGCCATGATCCAGGATAGCCCGGACGAGATCGTCTACGATCTCATGCACGACGCTGCCTACCCGAACCAGCCCGCAGGACGGCCGATTATCGGCACGCCCGAGAGCGTCAAGCGCATCACGGTGGGCGATCTCAGAGGCTTCCTCGCGGCCCGCTATGTGCCAGGTCAGATGATCGTTTCGGCCGCCGGCGCCGTCGATCACGACCGGCTGGTTCGCCATGTTGAAGCCCTATTCGGGGGGCTCATTCCAGTCAACGTCGCGGGAGATATTCGGGCGAGTTACTCAGGGGGGACACGCGTCTCTTCCAAGTTGTTCGAACAGAGCCATTTGCTTCTTGCATTCGAGGGGCCGTCCTACCGCGATCCAGATATGTACACAGCTCAGGTGTTCTCCGGGCTGTTCGGTGGGGGCATGTCGTCGCGCTTGTTCCAGGAGGTGCGGGAACGCCGCGGCCTATGTTATTCGATCTATTCCTCCGCTTGGGGGCTCGACGACACGGGGCTGTTCGGGGTGCACGCGGCAACGGGGCCCGGGATGATGGCGGAGTTGATCGACGTGGTCGGAAAGGAATTTCAGGAGATCGCCGCGAACGGTCCGGCGGACGCAGAGATTGGAAGGTCGAAGGCGCAATTGAAGTCTGGGCTATTGATGGCGCTCGAGAGCTCTTCGGCCCGGGCCGAGCAGATGGCGCGGCATTTGCTGATCCACGGCCGGCTCGTGCCGCCGTCCGAGCTCGTGGCCGCTGTCGAGGTGGTTTCGGCCGAAGGTATCGCGGCGTTCGCCGCCCGACTCGTAGCTGGAAAGCCAGCGGTCGCGTTGGTCGGCGCCGGCAAGAAATCAGCTGATCTCGCCCATCGCGCGGAAGCGATGGCCAGAACCTAGGCCCTTATCTGAGGTATGGTCCGAGTTTGATTTGGGTCCGATGTGGGCCAGGTGCGGAGACGGCGAATGGTCTTCTTGCGATCTACGCTCGGTCATGATCCGGTTCCCATCGTTCGGGGGACCAATGTCTGGATGCGCCTGCCGGTAGCCGCGGATTACGCATCGTGGGGCGAGCTCAGGTCGCTCAGCCGTGACCATCTCTCGCCATGGGAGCCCGCTTGGGCACGCGACGAGTTGACCCGCAGTGCCTTCCGCCGCCGACTGCGTCACTACAACCGTGAAGCCCATGACGATCTGGGCTATGCATTCTTTATTTTCGACAACGAAGACGACGCGCTGTTGGGTGGGATCACGCTATCGAACCTGCGCCGGGGCGTGACGCAGGCAGCGTCGCTCGGCTACTGGCTCGGCTTGCCTTATGTCGGCCGGGGCCGCATGTCCGACGCCGTTTCGGCGATGATTCCCTTCGCGTTCGGCCAACTGCGGCTGCATCGTATCGAGGCCGCATCGATCCCTTCGAACCAGCCATCCATTCGCGTCCTCGAAAGATCAGGCTTTGAGCGTGAAGGCCTCGCGCGGCAGTACTTGAAGATCAACGGCCATTGGTCAGACCACATTCTGTTCGGATTGGTGGAGCCTGGGGTTGAGGCACGGAAGGAGCGCGGGTGAAGGTTCAGATGCATTGGGATCGGGGCTTGGCGAAGAGGGCTGTCACGGCGCTCGGCGCACGTGTGCTTTACATGGCCATGATCACGATCGCATTGTTCACCTTTTCAACACCTGCGCTGGCGCTTAAGCCGATTGTGGTGCAGCCGGAAACAGAGCGCATCGAAGTCACCACTCTCGGCGAGCTTTACGAAAGTCGCGGCGACACCTTGCAGATTGAAGCTGCGGCGGGCGCCACGGGAACCACCGGCCGCATGTCGGTGCGCGCGGCGACGCCCGGCACCAATCCGAACTGGATCGTGTTCGCTTTGACCAACCCGACAGACAAGCCGATCGAGCGCTGGCTGACGGCAGAGCGCTATTCTTTGGTGGGGTCGGGGATCATATGGCCGGATCTCGACGCCCGGCGCATCGAGGCGGTGACGCCCTCGCTCGGTTTCGTGCCGGAGCGGATCAAGAGCGACCGCGCCGACATCTTTCGCATCACATTGGAGCCAGGGCAGACCATCACCTACGTGGCGGAGCTGTCTTCGGAACGCTTTGCTCGCGTGTTCCTATGGAAGCCCCTTGAATACGAGGTGAAAGTCCGCGACAGGCTTCTGTTCAACGGCATCATGCTTGGCCTCACCGGCCTGTTGGCGATCTTCCTGACCGCCGTTTTCGCTGCCAACCACAAGATGATCTTCCCGGCCGCATCGCTGGTGTGCTGGTGCGTCCTGGCTTACCTGTGTGTCGACTTCGGTTTTTTCCACAAGTTGTTCCAGCTCAGGCCCGATGACAACGCCGTCTATCGAGCTGCAACCGAATCGGCCGTCGCGGCCAGCCTGGTCATTTTCCTGCACACCTTTCTGAGGCTCGGATTGAGCCACGGTCTGATCCGCATGTTGACCACGGTGTGGGTCGTCGCGCAGCTGTCGCTTGTCGCCGTGTCGGTGGTGGATCCGAGACTGGCGTCGACGTTCGCGCGCGCATCGTTCGCGATCATCGGCGTCGTGGGCGGGCTGTTCATACTTGTGCTCGCCCTGCGCGGGCAGGATCGCGCGCTGTCGCTCGTGCCGACGTGGCTTTTGCTGCTGGTCTGGGTATTCGGCGCCGCCGTCACACTGACGGGACGGCTCTCCGGCGACGTCATCTCGTCCGGGCTTGTCGCTGGCATCGTGCTGATCGTGATCCTGATCGGGTTCACGGTGACGCAGTTCGCGTTCCGCTCGATCGAGCCCATCTATGGTGCCGCACCGTCCGAACTTCAGCTGAGGTCGCTGGCCGTCGAAGGCGCCGGGTCGGCGATCTGGGAGTGGAATGCTCGACGCGACGAGATCAAGGTTTCGCGCGAGGTCGAGGCGGCGCTGGGGCTCAACCAGGGCGAACTTTCAGTCAAGGTCGATGAGTTTTCCAAGCACCTGCACGTCGCCGACCGCGAGCGCTTCAAGCTCATGCTGTGGTCGATCCACGAGCGGTCCAGCGGCAAGTTCCGCATGGACTTCCGCTTGCGCCACGCGGACAACTCCTACCGTTGGTTCGAGCTTGAGGCCGCCAGCATTCCGAATTCCGACCGCCGCGCCATCCGCTTCGTCGGGCTGATGCGCGACGTCACCGACAGCAAGCGCGCCTACGAGAGGCTCATGCACGATGCCGTGCATTGCAGCCTAACGGGCCTCCCCAATCGCGAACTGATGCTCGATCGACTGGCTGTCGCCATGACCCGCGCCAAGTCCGAGCAGACCGTGCGGCCGACCGCCGTGATGATTGACATAGACAAGTTCCGCAGCGTCAACCAATCGCTCGGTCTGGTCGTCGGCGACAGTCTGCTATTGACCATCGCTCGTCGCCTGCAGCGCCATCTTGGCGTCAATGATACCCTGGCTCGGGTCGGAGGTGACCAGTTCGCAATCCTGATCATC
The DNA here is from genome assembly GCA_002928955.1 of Hyphomicrobium sp. Taxonomy (GTDB): domain Bacteria; phylum Pseudomonadota; class Alphaproteobacteria; order Rhizobiales; family Hyphomicrobiaceae; genus JAKAML01. Next base: position 8,139 of record PERT01000039.1, read on the forward strand.
GCCGAGCAGGATCCGCGCGAACTGGCCAGCGTCGCTGAGCGCATTCGCCGATCGCTCCGATCGCCGATCAAGATTGCCGGACAGGAAATCGTGCTGACAGGGTCGCTCGGAATCGCCGTTTACGATGGTGAGGAAGAGGAACCGCACGATCTGCTCAAGGAAGCTGAAATGGCGATGTTCCGCGCCAAGCGTGGCGGCGCCGACAAGATCGAGATCTTCCGTCCCGAAATGCGCGCCGAGCGCGACGACCGGGTCACCATCGAAAGCGAGCTCAGGCGAGCGATTGAAAGGAAGGAATTGCGCGTCCTTTATCAGCCCATCATCTATCTGCCGACCGAGGAGCTCGCTGGCTTCGAGGCGTTGGTGCGCTGGGAGCACCCGAAAAACGGCATGATGAATCCGTCGACCTTCGTGCCGGTGGCTGAGGAAAGCGATCTGATCGTCAAGCTCGGGTCGTTCGTGTTGATGAAGGCCGCGCAGGATTGTGCCCTCTGGCAAAAGGAGTTGCCGCGCGAAGGCGCGCCGCTGTTCGTTTCCGTCAACGTTTCGAGCCGCCAGTTGTTCCGCCAGGACTTGATCCAGGAGATCCGGCACATTCTCGGCCGAAATTTGGTCGCCAAGGGTTCTCTCAAGCTCGAAGTGACCGAGAGCCTAGTCATGGAGAACCCCGAGCAGGCGACCGAGATTCTCGAATTGCTGCGCGGTGCTGGCGCAGAGCTCTCGCTGGACGATTTCGGAACCGGATATTCGTCGCTGTCCTACCTCCAGAAGTTTCCTTTCGATACCATCAAGATTGATCGCACCTTGATCAAGGGCAGCGGAACGGGCGATGCCGCAGGCGCAGCCATCGTCCGGTCCATGGTCGCGCTGTCGCATGAACTGGGCAAAAAAGTCGTTGCCGAGGGCGTGGAAGAGGCCGAGGACGTCGGCTTCCTGCGGGGCATCGGCTGCGAGTTCGCCCAGGGGTTCTACTACGGTGAGCCGATGCCCGAGCGGGAAGTCATGGCGCTCTTGAAGCTCGTCAAGAAATCAGAACGAAAGATGCAGCCACGCGGACTGTTCCGGACCAAAACCAAGAAGCGGAGGGGAACGCCCGTCGACGCGACACTGGCCACGTCGGGCGCAGAGCCGCTTACGCCAAAGTCGCCGACCAATTCCAAACCAGCACAGTCCGTGCCGCCGCCTGTTGCCGACGAAATGCCGCGACCACCGGGTGGCATCGCAGTGGCGCCCCCGCCACCCGCACCTGCGTTGACCAAGTCTGCCCTGCGCCAGCGACAACGGCCGCTCCATCCGCAGTCGCCGGGGGCCGGTGCTTCCGGCCATCACAGGGCGATCCCGACCGTGCAAAATGCCTCACAGGGAACGAATGGCAGTGGTGCGACCGCGCCCAATGGCAATGGCGCCGGTTCGAATGGTGCCTATCCACAGTCCGCGATTCACTACAATCCTGCTGCCTTGCCAGAGCCAGGTCCGATCCTGGCGTCGCCATTGGGCAGATCCGCGCAGCAGTCCATTCCGCCGCCGCAGTCGGGGCCTAGCCTGGTTGCGCCCAATCCGCCGCCACCGGCTCTGACGCCGCCGCCGCAGGGTGTTATGCCGCCACCGGTTCAGGGTCTGGGGCAGGTTGCGGGACCCTTGCACCACGTGCAAGCGCCGCCTCAGCCGCCGCTCCATGGCCCGCCGCCCGTGTCTGCGCCCCGTTCTCAGCCGCACCGCGGCAGCGCCGGTCCTACTCCGGAAGATCTGTCGAGGTTGTCACCCGGACTAGCCGCGAGCCTCGCCAAGATCGCGGGCGGAGGGACGCCGCGCACGCGGACTGCAACCGGGGCTGCGGCGAGTGGTTCAGCGAGTGATCTGACGCCGCCCCCCGTGCCACGGCACAAGAGAACCAGCTGACGCAAAGCGCGAGTCCGGTTTCAGCCCCAGACTTGAAGCCCAGACTTGAGGCCCAGACTTGCGGCCCAGACTTGCGGCCGAGAGTTCACGCCGGGTTCCGATGATTGACAATTCGGAGCCCAGTCTTTCGTGAACATTACGCGTGTCCGGCGACACCCACGAGATGCGACGGATCGATGCCGATCTTGGCCATGGCGCGCGGGTACTTGTTGTCCAAGTCAGGATCGAAGATCAATTCGGCGTCGGCTGGGCAATTCAACCAGCCGTTCGCGTGGATCTCGCTCTCAAGCTGTCCCGCCGACCACCCGGCATAGCCGAGCGCCAGGATCGATCGGTCTGGTCCGCGCCCACCAGCGATCGCCTTCAGGATGTCGAGTGTGGCCGTGAGGCAGACGCCACCTTCGATTTCCAGCGTCGAGTCCGACACATTGTAGTCGGGCGTATGCAGCACGAACCCGCGCCCGGTCTCCACTGGACCGCCGACATGCACCGACCGCGAAAGGATTTCGTTCGAAATGCCATCTTCGCTCGCGAACTTGATGCCGAGGCGCTGTAAAAGCTCTGGAAAGGCGATGTGGGAAGCGCGTTGATTGATGATCAGTCCCATGGCACCCTCCTCGGAGTGCGCGCATAGGTAGATCACGGACCTCGCGAACCGGCGATCGCTCATGAGCGGCATCGCGATAAGCAACTGCCCGTCAAGATAGCCGTCATCGGCTCTGCGGCGCTTGCGTCGAGGCATCATCATGATCCGAGATTAACTCTGGCGACCGCGAATTGTGAAGTCGGAAAAACATGTTGGCATACAAGCCCGTCGGCTGTGCCCTGTCAGAAACACGTGATTGGCTCCGCCGATCGATGTCAGTGTAGTAGGAGGTAGTGCTTTTTTGTCATAGGGCAACGGCAACACAGGGCTCGTAATGAACGTCACCACTCTGCGGCCCGGATTGCGCCGCCTGTCCGGCCTGACCAAGGGGATGCCATCGTGCGTCGCTCTGGCTGCGGTTATCGTTCCCTTCCTGTTCTGCGGCGTGGTCGCCAATGAGGCGCCGGCTTCAAGTTGGTCTGATGGCTTCAAATCCCGCGTTCGATTGATCGTTGGCAAGCTCGCGCCGGCCAGCACCGGCCCCGCTTCTGCTGTTCTCGCTGGAATCGAAATGGAATTCCCGATTGCGTGGAAGACCTACTGGCGCAACCCCGGCGACGCCGGCGTGCCTCCGAGCTTCGATTGGTCGAAATCCGTCAACGTCGCAGAGGCAACGGTTCTTTACCCGGCACCCAAGGCGTTCATCGAGCCGACCGGTGTGACCATCGGCTATCAGGACAGGGTCGTGTTTCCCGTGGTTGTTACCCCCCGGGACCCGGCGCTGCCCGCCGCGCTGCGCCTTACTGTCGAATACGGCGTGTGCAAGGATATCTGCATCCCGGCTCAGGCCGATATCGCTCTCGACATCGCGCCGGGTCTCAATTCTCCTGTTCCGGCTGTCCTCGCGGCCGCCTTTGACGAGGTACCCCGGCAGCGGGGCCAGGAGCGGGCGGGAGATCCGGTCGTAACGTCCGTGACCTCGCAATTGAAGGGCTCCAATCCTCACCTTCTCGTCGATGTCTTGGTGCCTGGTGGCGCGACCTCGGCGCTGGCATTCCTGGTCATGTCGGATGGCGGATTCATGCCGCTTCCCGTGCGCGAGCCTGGCCCGGATGCGAATCGCGCCCGTTTCGTCGTCGATCTGTCGAAGGACGTTGATATTCGCGACCTCACGGGAAAGACAGTACTCGTGACCATCACCGGTCCCGAGGGCGCGTCCGAGGTTGAAATCAAGATCGAGTGAACCCGTTGCGTCGCGCCGATCGCGAGATCTCAATTCCATCGGTAGCGGAAGCACACTAAAAGAACTGAGGCGACGGTTCAGTCCCCAATCCAACAACACCTTCTGCAGGAGAAAGCCATGTCGATCGAGGTCGGAAGCCGGCTGCCAGATGCGACGTTCACCGTAATGGAAGCCGATGGCCCGAAGGCCTTGACCTCTGCCGAGATGTTCAAAGGCAAGAAAGTGGCTCTGTTCGGCGTGCCGGGCGCCTACACGCCCACTTGCCACAAGCAGCACATGCCAGGTTTCGTCGACCGGGTTGGTGAACTCGCACGCAAGGGCGTCGATACGGTCGCGTGCACGGCAGTCAATGATATCTTCGTGCTGACAAACTGGGCCCGCGATACCGGTGCCGACGGCAAGGTCGTCATGCTGGCGGACGGTAGTGCGGAGTTCGCCAAAAAGCTCGGGCTCGACATTGATTTAACTGTCCGCGGCCTCGGCATCCGGTCCAAGCGCTATTCCATGCTGGTCGATGACGGCGTAGTCAAGGTTCTCAACGTTGAGGAACTGCCGCCCCAGCACGACAAATCGAGCGCAGCCACACTTTGTTCGATGATTGATCGTTCACTCGGCTGATCGGCCGCCGCCCGCTAGCCGGGACGGGGAACTTTTCCAATGGATCGGGGGATCGCGGACATCGCTGCGATCCGGTATGCGCCGGGTGCTTGCAATGTGCCGCTGACCTCCTGCGGCAGTTGCAACAATTGTCGCGGATGGGTCCACCGTGTTGTCACTAGGCTCGGACCGTGCTCTGTTCCCCCCGGCTTTGCTCTGGGAGGAAACTGCCGCATGACCACCACAACAACCGGTAGCCCGCCACCCGCAACGGCTCGGCCCTCTGGGCTTTCAACAGGCGGTGCATCTGGCGTCCACGAAAATGTCGCCTGCCCGTTCTGCGGCATTTTGTGCGACGACCTCGAGATCGGTCGGACGGCTAGCGGGCTGAAGATCCGCAAGAACGGTTGTGACAGAGCCGTCGCCGGCTTCGAGCGGCCGGTTGTCGCATCGAGCCCGCAGGTCGCGGGGCGCGAAGTTAGCCTCGCCGAGGCCGTGACCGAAGCCGCCCGGCTCGTCCGCGCTGCCAGGCTGCCGTTGTTTGGAGGGCTCGGCACCGACGTCGAGGGCATGCGCGCCGTGATGTCGGCCGCGGAGCACGCGGGCGGCGTCGTCGACCACGCATTCAGCGAAGGTCAGTACCGCAATTTCGAGGTGCTGCAAACCGCTGGCTGGTTCATGTCAACCCTGACAGAAACCCGCAACCGTGCCGATCTCATCGTCATCGTCGGCAGCGACATCCACAAGCTGCATCCCCGCTTCTTTGAGCGTATCGTGGCAACGCCCGAGCCGATGTTCCTCATGGCTGGCAAAAAGCGTACGGTCGTGTTCATCGGAGCGGGACTGGACACCTCGGCGGCGACCGGCGGGCACATTGGCGAGGTGATATCTCTGCCCTGTCCCACCGCCGCCGTCGGCGAAGTGGTCTCAGCTCTCCGCGCCCGCCTCAAGGGCGTTCCGCTCGCGGCGAAAGAGATCGCCGGCATCGCCATTGCGAATATCGACGACCTCGCCGATCGCTGCCGTAAGGCAGACTATGGGGTCATGGTGTGGGCGCCGCCGAGCCTTGCCTTCCCCGCCGCCGATCTGACCGTCCGCATCGTCTCTGATCTCGTCAAGGACCTCAACCTCACCACGCGCTTTGCCGGCCTATCGCTCGGCGGAAACGAGGGTGCTGTGTCGGCTGGCGCGGTCTCGACCTGGCAATCGGGCTTCCCGCTGAGGGTGAGCTATGCGAGCGGAAAACCGGACTATGATCCGGTGCGCTTTGCGGCCGATCGGCTTATTGCTCGTCGCGAGACCGACCTCGTGCTGTGGGTCGCGTCATTCACGCCCGATCTCATGCCGCCGGAATCAGATATTCCGACCGTGCTGCTCGGCGTCCCTGGAATGACACTCGCGGTGCAACCGGCGGTCTACATTCCCGTCGGCACGCCCGGCGCCGATCACGCTGGCCGCCTCATCCGTTGCGACAACGTGGTGTCGCTGCCGTTGACGAATTTGGGCCGCAGCACGCTTCCCTCCGTCGCGACCGTGCTCGCGGCCATCGAACACGCCCTCTAAGGCACACAACCATGCTCATCAAGTTATCTGGCGGAACCGTCTACGACCCTGCCAACGGAATCAACGGCGAGGCGCGTGACATCTTCATCCGCGACGGGCGTATCGTGAAGCCCGGCGACAACGAGCGAGTCGATCAGGAGTACCCGCTCAAGGGCTATGTGGTGATGGCAGGTGCCATCGACCCCCACACCCACATCGGCGGCGGCAAGGTGACGATCGGGCGGATGATGCTGACTGAGGATCACATCGGGCAGGAAGTCGCCCGCGGTGAACTCACCCGCGCTGGTTGCGGCCACGCGGTGCCGTCCACTTTGACCGCCGGGTACCGCTATGCCGAGATGGGCTACACGGCCTGCTTCGAGCCGGCCATGCTGCCAGCCAACGCCCGCCAGGCGCACATGGAAATGGGCGATACGCCCATGGTCGACAAGGGCGCGTTTGTCATGCTCGGCAGCGACGATTTCCTGCTGCGCGCCATGACCCAGAAAAAGGGTTCGGAGTTCATCAACGATTACATCGGCTGGACCATGCACGCCGCCCAGGCGCTGGCGGTCAAGGTGGTCAACCCCGGCGGCATCAGCGCATTCAAGTTCAACCAGCGCAAGCTCGACCTCGACGAAAAGCACGTTCACTACGAACTCACGCCACGCGACATTCTCATCACGCTGGCGCGCGGTCTTCGCGAGATTGGCGTCACCCATCCGCTACACGTCCACGGCTGCAACCTCGGCGTGCCCGGCAACGACGAGACCACGCTCGCCACCATCCGTGCGATGGAAGGCCTGCCCGTGCATCTGACCCACGTACAGTTCCACAGCTACGGCACCGAAGGCGACATGAAGTTCTCGTCGGGTGCGCCGCGCGTCGCGGAGCTGGTGAACAAGAACAAGAACGTCTCGATGGACGTCGGCCAGATCATGTTCGGGCAGACATGCACTGCCTCAGGCGACAGTATGCGCCAGTACGGCAATACCAAGAGCGCGTACCCCAAGAAATGGGTGGTGATGGACATCGAGTGCGATGCCGGATGCGGCGTGGTGCCGATGAAGTACAAGGACAAGAGCTTCGTAAACGCGCTGCAATGGGCGATCGGCCTCGAATTGTTCATGATGGTCGACGACCCGTGGCGGCTGTTCCTGACGACCGATCACCCGAACGGCGGGCCGTTCACAACCTACCCCCACTTGATCCGCCTGCTCATGGATCGCGGTTTCCGCAACGATATGCTGCAGAAGATCCACCCCGGCGCGCAGGCCGCGACGATCCTCGGCAGCTTGAAGCGCGAGTATTCTCTCTATGAGATCGCGATTATGACGCGCGCCGGCCCGGCCAAAAGTTTAGGCCTCAAGGATCGCGGCCACCTCGGCGTCGGGGCGTCAGCAGACATCACAGTCTACGATGACGTTGCCGACCGCGAGGCGATGTTCCAGAAGCCCGGTCTCGTGTTCAAGAACGGCGAACTGATCGTCAAGAACGGCGTAATCGTGAAGGTGGTGCAGGGCGCAACCCACGTCGCCCGTCCCGAATACGATCGCGCGATCGAGAAGCCGCTGCGGGAGTACTTCGACCGCTATCACACCGTGCGGATGGACAATCTGCGGGTTGGCGACCACGAGATCATCCAGTCCGACAAGGGCTCGATCATCCAGCAGCCGACCAGAGCCCGCGTGAGAGCGGCCTAACCGGCGATCAACGCTTCGACTGCCGGGCCGGATGTCGAAGCGCCACGTCGCGCGGCCGTCACCTCGCCGATGATCAACAGGCAAGGTCCCTCGTGGGCGCCGGCATGGATCGCGCCGACGATGCCCGCCAGCGTGCCGCGAACGGCGACCGAGCCGGGACGGGAAGCATTGAACACCGCGCACACCGGCCGCTGCGGGTCGGCGCCGGCCGACATCAGCTTCGCGACCAGCTCTCCGAGCGTGCCGAGAGGCATGTAGACCGCGGTGGTCGCACGCTTGTCGGCTAGCGCCTCGGCGTTGATCGTTTCGGGCAACGCACCCGAGCGCGCGTGCCCGGTGACGAACTGCAGCCGCTGCGCATGATCGCGATGGGTGAGCGAGATCTTGAGATCGGCGCCTGCCCCCTGCACCGCCGTGATGCCCGGCACCACATCGACGTCGATGCCCTCTGCCTCCAGCGCGTCGATCTCTTCGCCGGCGCGGCCGAAGATCATCGGGTCGCCGGACTTGAGGCGCACCACGCGCTTGCCCTGCTTGGCGAGCCCGACCATCAGGCCGTTGATGTCGTCCTGCCTGCATGACGCCTTGCGCCCGGTCTTGCCGACCAGCATCCTCTTGGCCTCGCGTCGCGCGAAATCGAGCACATCGGCCGAGACCAGATCGTCGTAAAGGATCACATCGGCGCTGCGCAGGGCGCGCAGGGCTCTCAGCGTCAAAAGCTCGGGATCTCCGGGACCTGCACCGACCAATGTCACTGCGCCGCGCGTGGTGGGTGAAACGGCTTCGCCCATGGCCAGCGCCATCAGCTCGTCGAAATCCGACTTGGCGGGCGCGCGCTCCGGCCCGGCGAGCGCGATGGTCGTGAACCGCTCCCAGAACTTGCGTCGGCCGGTGAAGCTCAGTTTCAGCTTCTGCACGTCCACGCGCCAGGCTTTGGCGGCGGCCGCCCACTTCGCGAAGCCGGCCGGCAGCAGCGCCTCGATGCTGGCGCGCACCGATTGCCCGAACACGGGCGCCGCCCCGTCTGTCGAGATGCCGATCACCAGCGGTGAGCGGTTGACGATGGAGCCGAACTGGAACGCGCACAGCTCCGGCCGATCGACGACGTTGAATGGCACGCCGGCCTCGCGTGCCGCGCAGGCGAACGCCTGGCCCCCGGCGTCGTCCTCGATCGCGCCGATGGCGAGGGCCGCGTTGGCGAACACCGAGACGTCCCAGGGTCGACGGTGGATCTCGACTTGGCCCGACGGCGGAGCCTCGGCGATTTCGATCAGTTCGTCGCACGGCTCGGCCGAGTAGATGGAGATATGCGCACCCGCTGCTGCCAACAGCTCGACTTTCCAAGCCGCAGCCTCGCACCCGCCCGCGACCACGACGCATTTGCCGTGCAGTTTGAAGAACAACGGCAGCGTCGCCAGTGGCTCCATGCGCTGCGGTCGCGTCCGCTTCGGCCGGCGAACCTTGGGGTCGTCAGCCGATGCTGTCGGAACGCTGGTCAGCCTCTTGGCCATGTCGCTTGAAGGTCATCCTATGCGCTGGGTCGTGACAAGGGGTACTTAGTAGACGTCGGCCTGATAGCGGTTTGCGGCCTTCAATTCTGCGATGAAGTCCCGCGCCGCCGCGGGACTCAACCGGCCATGCTCGGTTGCGATGTCAGCGAGCGCGGTATCCACATCCTTGGCCATGCGCTTGGCATCGCCGCAGACGTAGACATGGGCGCCCTCTCGAAGCCAAGCCCAAAGTTCCGAGCCCGCCTCCCGCATCCGATCCTGCACATAAACCTTCTGAGCGCCATCCCGCGACCAAGCAGTCGAAAGTCGGGTGAGCGTGCCCTTGGCAACAAACCGCTCGATTTCTTCGCGATAGAAGAAATCCGTTGCTTCGCGCTGGTGCCCGAAGAATAGCCACGTCCTCCCGCGGGCCTTGGATGCGTCGCGGTGCCACAGGAACGAGCGGAACGGGGCCAGGCCGGTGCCGGGGCCGATCATGATGACCGGCGTGTCTGGGTCGGCGGGCAAGCTGAAACCATGCGCTTTCTGCACATAGACTTTCAGCGCCGTGCCGACCTCCAGCCGGTCGGCGAAGTAAGTCGAAGCGACACCGAGCCGCCGCCGCTTGCCGATATCATAGCGCACGGTGTCGATGGTCAAGTGTAGCTCGCCGGGCGTGGCCAGCGGCGACGACGAGATCGAATAGAGGCGCGGCTGCAGCGGATGAAGACATTCGAGAAACGCTTCCGGATCGGGATGGACCGGTCCGAATTTCTCCAGCGCCGCCAGTACGTCCAATGTCGACGAATCGCCATCCGGGTCTTGCCCTTTCGCTAGGGCTGCGGCCTTCTTCCGGCGCGGGCCGCCGACCATGTAGGACAGGAGCTCGAACAGCATGTCCGGGGCCGTGCCGAGACAGTAGTCCTCGATCAGCGCGTCGCGGAAGGTCTTGCCGCCCACCGGAAAGTCGGCAGGTGCGTGCATCGCGGCGAGCACCGCTTCTGCGAGTGCGGGATCGTTCTTCGCGTAGACGCCGAAACTGTCGCCGGGCACATAGGCGATGTCGGATCCCGTGAGATCGAACACGACGTGGCGGGTGTCCTTATCGCTTGCTTCGCCGGTGATGCGGCGGGCGCCCTTGAACACTGCTTCGACCGGTAGGTCGCGGCTGTAGCCGGTCAAACCCCTGGTGGCGGCGGTCTCGACCGCCGTTGCCGCCGCAGGCGCAGTCGATGCGGCGGGTGCGGCCGGAGCAGCTTCGAGCAATTGCTTCAACGCCCGCGCGGTTTCCTTGCCTCCTGGAGCACATAGATTTGTCTTGGCTTCCAGCCCGCTTGCCAGCGCTTCCGCGTAGGATTCGCATTGGTAACCGCATTGGCCGCAGTTCTGCTGCGCCATGGCGGCGAACAGCTTGCGCCGCTGCGGCCGGCCTTCCGCCAACGTCATTCGCTCGGCAAGCGACATGGCCGGATCGTGCCATGGGCTTTCACCGTCGTCGCCATCGGCGCCGCCGGCTATGGCTGTGGCCGCGGCACCCGGCAGAGCACCTGTGATTGGAGAAACCGCGGCCGCATGGTCGAGTGACAAAAGGCCCGCAAAAAAACCGTTGAGCCAGGCGCGTTGGGCCGGATCAAACGGCGCGTTGTCCGGGATCATCGGAACTGACGGCATCACAGGGGCCTGGACGGTCATGGTGCAAGTCTCGCTATTGAATTCCGGTCTGTCACGCAGCCGCCTCTACCGCTTCGATCATGAACTTGAGAGTGGCAGGCTCGGTTGCTCGCGTGAACGCCTGGAAGGTCTGTTGTTTGCCAGTCCGGTTGGCGAGATAGGCCTTCAACATGCGCTCGATCAATGGTGGGCAATCCTCGACCTTCACGTCGCGATAAAGCTCGTGTGCGATTTTGGCGTCCGGTCCGAAGCCGCCGCCAACATGCACGTGAAAGCCTTCCACGGTATCCTCGCTGTCGGGGGCGGCCGGTACGCGGCACGCGATGAGGCCGATGTCCCCGATATAGTGCTGGGCGCAGCTGTGATGGCATCCGGTCAAATGGACGTTGATCGGGCCATCTAGCGCTACGCGTGGCTCGACCCATTCGGCGATCGCTTTTGCTGTGCGCTTGGTGTCGGCTGCCGCGAATTTGCAGCTCGGACTACCCGTACACGCGACAAGACCAGCGCGCACGCTTGACGCTATCGACGTCAGCCCGAGCGCGTTCAAGCGCGCCTCGACTTTACGGGCCTGATGACCATCAACGCCGGAAATGAGCAGGTTCTGCCATACGGTCAGCCGTATATCACCATCGCCGAGTTCATTCGAGATCCGAGCGAGCCCGCGCATTTGTTCGGACGTCAGCCTGCCGCCATCGAGCACCACTCCAACCCAGACCTTGCCGGGCTGCACTTGCGGATGGATGCCGACGTGCGCTTGGCGGTTCTGCTGAATGGGCGCCACTACATGCGCATCGTCGAGCCGCGCCATTGGCCAGCCGAGTTTGGTCTCCACCGCAGCAAGAAACGCATCGAAGCCCATCGAATCGAGAACGTACTTGAGCCGTGCTTTCTTACGGTCGGTGCGGTCGCCCAAGTCCGTGTACACACGCACGATCGCATCTGCGACGGCCGTCGCGTCCGCGGGTCGCACATAGACGCCCGTGGGCCGGGCGAAATCCCTGTGACCGGTAATGCCTCCGAGACCAAGTCGGAACCACACCCCGGGCTCCACGCTAGCACTGTCCTTCACAGTCACCGCCGTGAAAGCGATGTCGTTGGTATCCTCGAGTACAGGGATTGCGCCGCCGCCGTCGAACGCCACGTTGAACTTGCGCGGCAGCCCGTAGAGCGCGCGATCATTGAGGATGTGGTGATGCCATTGTCGCGCATAGGGCCGCGTGTCGATGAGCTCAACCGCGTCGATGCCGGCCGTCGCCGAGCCCGTCACGTTGCGGATGTTGTCGGCACCAGATCCTTTACAGACGAGGCCGATGTCGGCCAAGGCCTCGATCATCGGCACCGCGTGCTCGGCTGTGATCTCGCGGATCTGCAGGTTTGCGCGCGTGGTGACGTGGCTGTAGCCGCCGCCATGAGCATCTGCGATATCGGCAACCTTGCCGAACTGCCACGCCGAGAGAATGCCATTGGCGATCCTCAGCCGGCACATGAAGCTGTCCTGGGCAGGCGCGACATAGAACAGCCCATGGAACCGCCAACGAAAGTTGTCGACGCCCTTCGGATACTGTCCGGCGGAGGTCTCTGCCTTCAACCGTGTGTAGGCATCGAACGGATGTTCTTCGCGTTTGGCTTTTTCCTCGCTGGCGAGCTTGCTTCCGGACGCCTCGGCGCGCGCCATCGCGGAAATGTGCGGCGCGTCTGGCCCGCTCGGCGTCGCAGAACCGCCTCCTGCCTGGGCACCAGTCACGCAGCCGAGCGGCTTTAGCCCGTGGGCCGTTCGTCCGGCCTGCACGCCAGACACAAAGCCCTCAAGATACCGCCTTTGTTCGTCGTTGAAATCCTGCCCACTCATTCAGCTGCCTCAACCTGCGGCGCCTTGTGCCGCGCATAGAGGAACTCAAGCACTGCTGCACGGCCGTGCACGTACTCCTTGTCTTCAACCAGGTCGAGGCGCTTGCGAGGCCGGGGCAACCTTATGTCGAGCACTTCGCCGATGGTCGCCGATGGACCATTGGTCATCATCACGATGCGGTCGGAGAGCAGTACAGCCTCGTCTACGTCGTGGGTGATCATGATGACGGTGTTGCGGAGGCGGCCGTGGATGTCCATGACCGAATCCTGCAGCTGCGCGCGTGTCAGCGCGTCGAGCGCGCCGAACGGCTCGTCCAGCAACAGCACCTTCGGCTCCATCGCCAACGCTCGTGCGATGCCGATGCGCTGCTTCATGCCGCCCGAAATCTCAGACGGACGCCGGTCCTTGGCGTGCACCATGTTGACGAGATCGAGGTTGTGCAGCACCCAGTCGTGGCGCTCGGCTTTGGATTTCAGGCCACTGAACACCTTATCGACAGCGAGTTTCACGTTTTCGTAGCAGGTCAGCCACGGCAGCAGCGAGTGGTTCTGGAACACCACGGCGCGCTCCGGTCCCGGCTCGTTGACTTCCAGTCCTTCCAGCAGCACGGCACCGGAAGTGACGGGAGTGAGCCCGGCAATCAGGTTGAGCATCGTCGACTTGCCGCATCCCGAATGACCGATCACGGCGACGTACTCGCCGCGTTCGATCGTCAAGTTCACGTCCGACAATACGTTGGTGGACGTACTCCCGCGGGCGAACGTCTTGTCGACCCGGTCGAGTTTGAGGAACGGCTGTCCGGCGACCTGCATGCGCGCTGTCGTATGCGTGGCGTGGTCCAAGCGAGCGATCATGGTGCGCGTCTCCTCAGGCGGCCGCCGTGCCGCGGGTTGCAAGTTTGCCAACGTAGGCGACGAGGCGGTCGAGCACGAACCCGACCAGCCCGATGTAGACGAGAGCAACGACGATGTCGGAGAGTTTCGACGAGTTCCACGCATCCCAGATAAAGAATCCAATTCCAACGCCGCCGGTCAACATCTCGGCCGCGACAATGGCGAGCCACGACAGGCCGATGCCAATGCGGAGGCCGGTGAACATGTAGGGTGCCGCTGCCGGCACCATGATGCGCCAGAAGAATTCGAGCTGGTTCAGGCGGAGCACCTGCGCCACGTTGCGATAGTCCTGCGGAATATTTCGAATGCCGACCGCGGTGTTGATGATCACCGGCCAGATTGCCGTGATGAAAATCACGAAAATCGCGGACGGATTGGCGTCGCGAAACGCGGCGAGCGAAATCGGCAGCCAGGCCAGCGGCGGCACGGTGCGCAGCACCTGGAAAATGGGATCGAGGCCGCGCATGGCCCACTGGCTCTGTCCGACAAGACAGCCCAGTCCTATGCCGACCACTGCCGCCAGCCCGAAGCCGACGGCGACACGCTGTAGCGACGTCAGCACACGCCAGCCAAGCCCCAAATCCTGCGGGCCGGCAACGAAGAACGGGTTGAGAATGAGGTCTTGGGATTCAGCCCATATTTTGGTCGGCGCTGGCAACGACGACTTGGGGCTGGCGCAGGCGAGTTCCCACACCAAGAGCAGGGCCAGGACGACCAGTACCGGAGGAACAACCGCCGTACCGATCCACTCCAGCGACCGGGCAGCCCAGCCGGCTCGCGCCGGCCTCGTCGCGATTGGCTTGGCGGCAGATGGATTGGTGGGCCGCGTTTCGATCGTTGCAACGGGCGCGACCGCAGCCGCCCCGACCAACGCCGATACCGACGCCGGCAGCGCCCCTGCCGGTGTTGCGATCAGTGGCTCCCGTACCGCAAGCTGCTGCATTGTGTGCTCCATGACATTGTCATTCATGCCGGCCCAATTGCGGGTCCTGAAATCGGCTTGCCTTGGTCGTCCACTCACACGACAGGCCTTCAGCGGCGGGCCGGAATAGCCGGCCGGAAGGCGCTGCGGCGTGATCAGGCGATCCGCTTGATGCCGAGCGATTTGAGGTAGCCCAACGGATCGGCCGGATCGAACACCTTGCCGTCGAAGAACTTTTCTGGTCCGCGGCTGTCGCCTGAGGGCATGTCCTTAAGTCCGAGGCCCTTGGCTGCGGTAAGCCAGAGGTCGGAGCGATTGGTCTTGTCGACCAGCGCCTTGATGTCGGTATCAGGCGGGAACTTGCCCCAGCGGATGTTCTCGGTGACGAACCACGTGTCGAGGCTCTTCCAAGGGTAGGAGACCGAGCCGTTCTCTCCCCAGAATTTCATCAACAGGTTGGTGCCCTTGGCGACTTTCCCGCGGCCATAGTTGATGTCGCCCTTGAGGCGACCGATGATGTCGGGAACGGGCACGTTGAACCACTGGCGGCGGCCGATGATCTCGGCCATCTCCTGCTTGTTCTCCATCTTCTCGCACCATATCTGGGCCTCCATCGTCGCCATCATGATGGCGAGCGCGGCCTTGGGGTTGGCGTCGACCCAATCGGCGCGCATTCCGAGCACCTTCTCGGGATGCTTGAACCAGATTTCGCCGGTGGTGGCGGCGGTGAAGCCGATGTCCTGGTTGACGAGTTGCTCGTTCCAGGGCTCGCCGACGCAGAACGCGTCCATGGTGCCGACTTTCATGTTGGCCACCATCTGCGGCGGCGGCACGACGATCGTCGAGATATCCTTGTCCGGGTCTATGCCTCCAGCGGCGAGCCAGTAGCGAATCCACAGGTCGTGCGTGCCGCCTGGGAAGGTCATGGCCGCCTTCACTTCCTTGCCGGCTGCCTTTTTCTTGGCGAACGCCTCCTTCAGCGCCGAGCAGTCGGTGCCGACGGGCAAGTCCTTGTACTCATTGGAGACCGACAGCCCCTGGCAATCCTCGTTGAGGCGCAGCAGTGTATACATTGGCAATGGCTGGTTGTTCTGCATCACCTTGCCGGTGCCGTAGAGATACGGCTTGGGGCTCAGGATGTGGCCGCCGTCGATGCCGTTGGCCTTGGTGCCGAGCGCCATGTTGTCGCGCGTCGCGCCCCACGAAGCCTGCTTCAGGATCTCCATGTCAGGGAGCCCGTATTTTGCGTAGATCCCCTTTTCCTTGGCGATGACGAGCGGAGCGGCGTCGGTGAGTGCGATGTAGCCGAGCTTGGTGCCTTTGACCTCGGGGCCTGCGCCTTGAGCAAACGCGCCACTCGGAAACGCTGTCTTAATGGCCGTAGCGAGAGCAGCCGTCGACGACATCTGCAGGACTCGGCGGCGCGTCAGGCTGGAATCGGCGCTCAAGGTCGTGGTGCGCGACATGCGTGGCAAGCTCCCCTCGATCGACAATTTTTCTCGCAACCGCCATTCGCCGAATGACGGTTTCGCGATACAAGAAACAAGAAGCGTGCCAAGTAAAAATTCAAATAAAAGCGTTATAAAACAACATGTTGATAGTTTGATCAAAAAATAGACAGCACGGAATTTGCATAAAAAGTATGCGCCTGACAGCTTTTCTTGCAGTGCAGCATTTGGGCCGTCAGTTCCGCTCGCGAAGCAGAAGTTAACGTCCAGCTCACGGTCCGGCGTCCTGCCAGCCATAAAGCCAATCATAGGCAGCCATGATGCTCGCGCCACCGAGAGCTCGCATCGCCGTGTTGCGGGCAATGGCTAAGCCTCCGCCCAGGTGAAACATCTGACCATTTCGGCGCGAGGCGTGGGCGACACGGGCGATACGGGAGAGGCGAGCGCGCTGATAGCGGGCGAATGCGGATGCGACGTCGCCAGGCGAGGCGGCGAGTTCGCGGGCGATGACGGCGGCGTCTTCCAGGGCCATCACACCGCCCTGGGCGAGGAACGGCAGGATTGGATGAGCGGCATCGCCCAGCAGGGCAACAAGCCCGTCACTGATACGCTTTGGAGGCGGCAGCGTATGCAGCGACCAACTGCGCCAGCCCGCGGCCGCCTCGAGCAAACGGTTGAGCTGAGGATTGAAAGTCCGCGTCCGGTCCAGCACCCGCGCCGCCGTCAGCGATTGGCTCCAATCACGGTTCGCCTCGGTCGCGGTTGCGATTACCACAACCGCGATTTCGCGTCCGCCTCGAACCGGGTAGTGCACGACGTGCGCGCCTGGCGCAAGCCAAACGAAGGTTGTCTCGGCGCGCAGGCTTGGAGGGGCGTCGCATGTCGAGACAATCGCACGGGCTGCGCTGCGGTTGTCGAAACGCGGCGGCGCGACATCGAACATTGTCGATCTGAAGTCCGACCAGAGTCCATCGGCAGCGATGAGGCCGCGGCCTTCTGCGCCGGACAGTGCCGGAGTTGTGGGTGCTGACCCGCTAGAACGCATCTCAACCGCGACGCCATTCGCGGTGCGACCCAATTTGCAGGCCGCGGCGTTCAGCGTGATTGTGATGAGCGGGCTGGCTTCGGCGTTCGAGAGCAGGGCCCGGTGGAGGTCACTGCGGTGGGCAACCCAGTACGGGCTGCCGTGGCGCGCGGCGATCCAAGGGCCGAGCGGCAGTTCAACGATTGAGCGGGCCGTTTCCCCAGCGAGAACGCGGATCGAGGCGGGCCGGGCAACATGCGGCGACAGCGCCTCTGCGAGGCCGAGTTCGGTGAGGATGCGGGTTCCGTTGGGCCCGATCTGAATACCGGCACCCTCTGCTGCGAAAGCCGGCCGGCTTTCGAGTACGTGGCTCGCAATTCCTCGACGAGCCAGCGCCAGTGCGGTTGCCAGTCCTCCAATACCACCGCCTGCGATGAGGATAGGGCCATGGCGCGGATTGCGGGTCAACGTCAGGCAAACTCGTTTACGACCGCGTTCTTGGGGTCGCTTTCCGCTTCGCCCAGACGCGGATCAAAGAGATAAAGCGTGGAGCAGTAGGGGCAAAGAACTTGTGCGTCTTGGCCCATGTCGAGATAGACATGCGGGTGATCGAAAGGTGGCCGCGCGCCCATGCATTTGAACTCCTTGACGCCGACAAAGACTTTCTCGGCGCCGGAATCGTTGGCAAGGTGAGGTACCAGATGACCGGCCATCGACACGTCCTTTCAGTTCCGGAGGATCGTGCGCACCTTATCTGCGGCCGTCAGGAAATGGTAGGGGAGCGGCGGTCGCGGTTCCGGCAATTTTAGGAGATGGCGCAATGCCGAACTTCTTATCCGACGGTGTCGAGCTCGCCTACCTCGACCAGGGCGAGCCGGCGCGCGATGCCGTGCTGCTGATCCACGGTTTTGCTTCGAACCTTCACGTGAACTGGGTCGATACGGGTTGGGTCAAGACACTCACAGTAGCGGGCTATCGGGTCGTCGCCATCGACAACCGCGGGCACGGGGCAAGCGCTAAGCCGCACGAGGTCGCTGCTTACGGTGGACCGATCATGGCCGAGGATGCCCGGCGGCTGCTCGATCATCTCGGGCTGCATAAGGTGCATGTGGTCGGCTACTCGATGGGTGCGCGGATTGCCGCTTTCCTGGCGCTATCACATCCGCAAAAGGTGCGATCTCTGGTGTTTGGCGGGCTCGGGGCCAATATGGTCCGCGGCATGGCCGGTACCGGTCCCATCGCCCATGCGCTCGAGGCCGAAAGCATCGATCAGGTGGCAAACCCGACAGCTCGTACGTTTCGCGCCTTCGCGGAGCAAACGGGAAGCGATCTCAAGGCGTTGGCCGCCTGCATCCGATCGTCGCGCGATCCGATCTCGGTCGCTGATGTGGGGCGGCTCACTTGCCCGGTTCTTGTCGCGGTGGGAGAGCACGACGTCATTGGCGGCGCGGCACCCGTGCTCGCCGAACTCATTCCCAATGCGGCATCTTTCGTGATCGCCGGTCGGGATCACATGAAGGCGGTCGGTGACCGCTCGTTCAAGGATCGCGTCGTGGCCCACCTGGCATCTATGACCGCGTGACGCCGCCGCCGAATTGAGATCCAAGATCGCTTGATCGACGTTGGCAAGCCGATTTACAAACGGCAATACCCCAGGCGACCTGCAAGAACATCCGCGAAGACAACAGGGGGTGTCAACAGACGTTCCGCGGCAAAGCACCAGGGCATTGACCAACGCATACTCGGACGCAAGAACTAACGCAAACACACGCAAACTAACGCACTGCACTCGCAGGTCTCCGGGGGGTGAGACCTATTCCGCGCTTTGGCTTCGGGCTACGATCTACACGCTCCGAGCGCAAAACGCTCTGCTCCGACGTACTGGATGTTCAGTCTTCGGACCATGGTTGTAAGCTAGCACAGTCAGAGGCGAGAGTCCGAAAAACCCAGGTTCAGCAGCAATCGCGCTGTGGATAATTGTGGCTTGGGAAGGCGTGGCGCTTTGATGTGGCGAATCTCCTGCCATGACGCGGTCGCGCGGCAGACCAAATTCAGCTGGAAAAAGACGCTAGTGATCCTTTCGGCGCCGTCATTTTATTCCCATTGCAACGCGCTCAAGTTGAAATGTCGGCGCCGTAAGAAATACTAGCAACCATATGATTCTAATGTAGTTTTTTCATCTGGCGTTTGGTTTTAAGTCCAGCCGCGCGCGGGGACCAAACGTCAGATGCGCTACACTAGGACATCGATCGGTGCCGATGGGGGTCGTTCACCGGTCGTTAGGCTTACCGGCTGTACCATCCCGTCATGTCCATGTCTCGCGTCCGTGTAGCCCTGCCACTGCTTGCGCTGATCACCCTCTGGGGTTGCAGTTCGGGCCCTGAATTCGTGGCCCGCCACGAGCCATGGCGCGTGGAAGAAGAAAGCGCCTGCTTGGCTTCGGGGGTCGTGCGCGAGAACCCATTTCTTCGTGGTCGATCGGCGCTGGGCGGTCCTAGCGTCTGCGGGGCCGCGAAGCCCTTCGAAATGTCAGCTGCTAGCCTTGGACGGGTTTCCTTGAAGCCGGCAGCGTTGCTCCGCTGTCCCATGATCCCTCAGATCGAGCGATGGGTCGAGACGGTGGTCGAGCCCGCGGCGCGCAGGTATCTCGGCACGCCGTTGGCTGAAATCAAGGTCGCCGCGTCCTATGCCTGCCGCCCCATCAACCACCAGTCCGGCGGTAAGCTGTCCGAGCACGGACACGCCAATGCGCTCGACGTATCAGGCTTCGTGCTGGCCGATGGACGCACGGTTACGGTCAAGGCCGGGTGGAACGGCGACCCGCGCGAAAGTGCATTCCTCATGGCCGTGCACAAGGGCGCTTGCGAAGGCTTTACAACCGTGCTCGGCCCTAACGCCGACCGCTTCCACCACGATCACTTCCACCTCGACCTCGCCCGCCATGGCCGCGATGGCCTGACGCGGATCTGCAAGTAGGCCAGGTTCTGAGCACTTGCACATGAGCCTTCACGTCACGACATGATGACCGGCGATCGCGGTCGTCGGCATGCAAATGCGCAAGGCGTGCTATGACGTCTCTCAGGCGCCAGACGACATGCGCGCCTCTCGGCCCGGACGTTTATGCCCGGTGTCCGGCTGAGCGTAGAGACCGCGGAAGCAGAGATCAGCCGTATGCGGAAAATGCATGCCTGTATGTCACTGGCGACGGCGGTTCTCGGATTGGTCGCGGCGCAATCATCAGCCACGCGCGCCGAGACCTGGACTATGCTGGTTCCCGGCCAGACGGACTCGCTGGGCGCAGAACCGCCGGTGTCGCTCGCGCTAAAGGACCTGGCCGGCGGGCCCGCGCTCGAGGTCGTCACGGCGCCCGAGCTCGATGCCATACGTCAGTTCAAGTCGCGATTGCGAAAGGGCGAAGCCAGCATCGCCGAGATCCCGCTGTCGGTGCTGGCGCGAGAGAGTGCACTCTATGCCGCCGACCAGATCCCCTACCTCGCCACCACCACCGCCGAGGCCGAGCGGTTGTTCGAGCGGCTGGCGCCGATGGTCGCGCAACGGCTGTCCGAAGATGATCTGGTGCTACTGGCGCTGCTGCCGCTGCCGGCGCGCGGCCTGATGACGAACCAAGCGGTCACAGCCGCGTCAGGGCTCGGCGGGCAAACCATGTGGGCACCTACTGTGGCGCTGCGGCGTCTGGCGGAGCACTTGGGCGCAACATCCGTGGCCGAGCGGCCGGCGGCTTCAGTGCTGTTTTTGACGCCTGCCGAGGCGCTGGCCCATATGCCGGGCACGTCGGCCGCATCACTGGCGGGAGGGTCGAGCGGCTGGACTTATCATGCGCTCGGAGGTTGGCACGAGGGGCGCGCGGTTGTCGTTTCGGCCGCATCGCTCAAGTCGCTCGGGCCTGATGCGGGCCAGGCCTTCATCAACCAGGCTCGGAACTTCGAGCGCGTCTACTGGAATGCTCATGACGCCGGGTCGAAGTCCAGCGCGGCGAGCCTTGCGGAGTCCGGCCATAAGGTCGTAACGGGAACGTCTGAACTCGCCGCAGAGCTCTCGAAAATCGGCCAGCGGATGGCGGACGAGTGGCTGCCGGGCGCCGGCGCCGACGGGGCAGCGTGGCTTGAAGCGGTCAGGGCGTCCAAGCCCACGACCCGGCCGTGACGGACCCTCGATCGGGGGGATGAGCGGTCTGCCTGCCGCGATGACGAAAAATGTCATATTCCAGGCCCCGCGTGTGACGCGAGACGGCGGAAAGCGTCCGGCCGAAATCATTTCCGCCCGGCACTGCGGATCGGTTGCTGGTCGGAGCAACTGCGGACCGCCGGCCAAGGGCAAAGACGGTCAAAAATGGCCGGGGCACCGAAGCGGGCTACGCGGTTCCAGCATATGCGGAGTATATCGAACGCGCCGTCGACCACTGCCGGGCAGACCTTTTCAGCATCGCTTTGCCTAAGCTGGGCGATCCGAAGCCGCAGCGCAGACTTGTATCAAAATTGCCACAATGCGTGTCAGGCATATCCTTTGAGCCGCTGCCGACTTCGAAAA
Source organism: Hyphomicrobium sp. (assembly GCA_002928955.1). GTDB lineage: Bacteria > Pseudomonadota > Alphaproteobacteria > Rhizobiales > Hyphomicrobiaceae > JAKAML01. The sequence continues at coordinate 29,557 of PERT01000039.1, forward strand.
CTATAGAAGCGAAATCCCAGTATCGTTACATCTGACGTTATTGTAATTTTGACACGTGTGCGGGGTTTGAAGTCATGCGTAGCGAACCGGATAAGACTGTAGGTACCGTCAAGCTTGCAGTTCGGAAGGGTTCGGTATTAGCCCCGCTGTTGCTGCTGCTGCTCACGATCTTCCTGTTCATCGTCTATGCGCTGCCGTCAGAGCACGCCAGTCTCGCCAAGCGGCTTGGACTGGACATTGCGAATCCGACGGCGGAGGATATCATTGCTGGCGTCGGCAAAATCGATCCAGCCCGCGCCAACGACCTCTGGAAACAGATCGGCTACAGTCCCTGGGTCTTCGTCACCGAGATCCTGCGGCCGCTCCTGAAAGTCTATATCGAGCAACTCGCCAACGATTTCAGAGATATCGTGACAAGCGTCGTTGGTACCGGCTGGACGCTGGCGCTCTATTCGCTGGTCCCCGGTCTCGCCGGCCTGATCTATCGTCGCCAGTTCCTGGTCTGGTTCCTGTCGTCGTTCGCTATCCTCCTGGCCATCGACGCATCCGGACTGTTTCCGAGCCTCGCCGGCAGTGCGAAGCCAATGCCCGGCTCCGGTCAGCTCCTCGTCTTCCTGCTCGCGCAATTGGCCGTGCTGCTGCTGGCCTATCGACTCCGTCGGCATTCAACCAGCGCCAGCCGCATTCCCGCCCAGCTGTGGAACTGGTCGCTGATCGGTCTGCTGACGCTTTCGGGCCTCATGCTCTATGCCTATTGGGCACCTTTCCGGTCTGACGATACCGGGCAAGCTGCAAATGAAGCCGCCGAACGACAAGCCGGCAAAGCCACCGCCGGATGGCGCGATTGCGAGACCTGTCCCGGGCTCGTGCTTCTCGCACAACCCTATCCGCCCGTGCCGGCCGACGCCGCGCCGCCCGTCGTGCCACGCGATCCTCGGGAAGGTTCGCCGCCGCAATGGGTCATCGAAATGCGCCAGAAGGCAGCGGCCGAACGGCGCGAGCAGATGAAGCTCGTCAAGGTCCCACTCTACATGTCGATGTTCGAGGTGACGCACGAGGAGTGGGATGCCTGCACCAACAGCGATCCGTCAGCCTGTCCGTCGGTGCCGCGCCCGGGCGAGCACGCGAGCCGATTGCCGATCCAGGTCTCTTTCGCGGCAGCCAAGTCCTATGCCGCATGGCTCAGCAAGCAGACAGGTGCCGCCTACAGGTTGCCCTCTCCGATCGAATGGGAGTATGCCGCCCGCGCCGGTGCCCCGTTCGATCGGGGTTGGTCGCACGGGACCGATATCGCTTCGCTGTCCGAGTACGCATGGTTCTTTCCGAGTGTGGAAGGGTCACGGCATGTAGGCCTGAAGAAGCCCAACGGACATGGCCTCTTCGACATGCATGGCAACGTGCGGGAGTGGATCGACAAATGCCGGGGGCCGGACGGCACGCTGACGCCGGGGTGCACCAACGATGGCGATTTTCAGGAGGTGATGGGGGGCGGCATCAGCGACCAGGCCACGGATCTTCGGTTCGACGTCCCAGCCCTGTCGACCGGCGAGAACTCCGGGTTTCGCCTCGTCCGAGAAGCTGGCACGAAGACGCCGGCCCTAGCGCCGGCAGCTCCTGCGAAAGACACGGCCTCCCCGTCGAAGGACACCGCAACGTCGGTCTGGGGCGTGTTCACGAGCGGTATCAGCGGCTGGATCTTTAAGTGGGAGATGATTCTGATCGGCCTGCCGCTCATCTATTCGCTGCTGCGCAATTCAGCCGCCTGGACCGAACGCAAGCGCAAGAACATCGTCATCTGTCTCGACGGCACGAGCAACACGCCCGACATGGTCGAGAATGGCTTTGCGGCCACGACCAACGTCTTCAAGCTGTTTCGCATGCTCAAGGCGGATAGTGCCGGCATGTTCCAGCCGGGCGAGTTGTTCGATGCCTCACTGTGCAAGCGCTACAAGAATGGAAACGCGCAGCAGATCGCCTTCTACTATGCTGGAGTCGGCAACAAGTACGACAATGATCCCATCCTGCAGGTTCTCGGCTTGGCGATGGGCGCCGGCGCGGGGGATGTGGTCGAGCGGGCCTATCTGGATCTCGTGCGCGTCTACCAGACGGGGGATCGCGTCGTCATCGTAGGCTTCAGCCGCGGCGCGGCGATCGCGCGGCTGCTGGCGAGAGCGATCGACGCGCGCGGCGCGCCACGCTCCGTCTGGACAATCAAGCTCTTCGGCAAGCACCGCACGCTCTGGGCCTCGAAAGCCAAGCAGCCCGTCGCCGTCGACGTACTGGGCTGCTGGGACACGGTCGGCTCCTTCGGCATCGCCAAGACGATCGGAGGGATCAATTTCCAGCAGCTCAATTTGGGCAAGGATCTTTCAGTGCCGGAGAATGTTCAACAGGCCTATCACATGGTCGCGCTCGACGAGCAACGCGACAGCTTCGAGCCGACGTTGATGGATCCCGATCCGAACCGGCCGGAACGCATCGTCGAAGTGTGGTTCGCCGGCGATCATGCCAACATCGGCGGCGGCTGGGCGACGGACCGGCTATCGGACATCACACTGGATTTCCTGCTCAGTCGGATCAGCAGTGGATACGCTCAGAGCGCCGATCTCGCCGGCCAGGACGAGAGCTGGGGCGTTTATCTCACCGCGTGGAAGGCCGACAAGGCCGACTATTGGCAGCGCCAGGAAGACAATCCGCTCGTTGTCGATCCAGACCCGCTCGGCCAGATCTCGCAATGGTACAGCCATCTTTACGCATACCGCCCGCGGAAGATGCCGCAGCATGCGGTCATCTCGGATACGGTTTTCAACCGCATGGTCGAGTCTTTGCCGCTCTATGCGCCGCAGGCCTTGTTCAACTTGAACGACGAACTCGACCGACGCCGCGATCTTATTGCCGAGCAGGTGGCAAAGATGCAGGAAGCGAGCATCCTGTCGAACGAAGATCTGAAAAAAATCGAGGGCTTCAAAGCGAAGTTGCGGCTCAATCGCTTCGATGACTACTGGAGCTCTAAGGTACTGCCGGTCCGCAAAGGGCACTTCAAACTTCCAGCTGAAGCCTTGGTAAACCAAGCGCAGTCCAATCCAGAAGCGGGGTCGAGTTCTTAACCCCGCCTTGCTTCTGGAACTCTGCGCGATGCTATGGTGAAGTCGTCGCTCGTCCAGGTCTGCGCCTGAGGCTGGCTTTCGCGAGCCGTGCCTCGTTCCGGCCCCGAAAGGTCCTGAATTGATGCTTTGAACGCTCCGGCTGGTTTTGGTCGTTCCACAACGTGCGGCCGCTCCACCAACCGAGCGCGCTTATTCCAAGCCCACCGCGCCAGGACTTCGCCGGTCGAGCGGCGCGAATTGCTCGCCCGTTCCGGGGGGCCCTGATAGGGTCGCATGATGGCGATCGTGATCAACATTGTGGCATTCTATGCGGGCTGGTTCGGAGCGGCGATGCTGGCCGCGCGGGGGTTAGGCGCGTGGGCCGCACTGCCGTGCCTGGCGGTCGTGGTGCTGCGTCTGGCGCTGAGCCGAGGGTCGCGCGCCGAGGTGGCACTTCTGGCTGCGGCTGGAGCAATGGGGCTTGTCGCGGAAGCGGCCCTGTTAGCAGGCGGCGTGACGCGCTTTCCGGGCAGCGCGGTCTACGGTGTGCTGCCGCCGTCATGGCTCGTAACGTTGTGGATGGCGTTCTCGACGACGCTGAATTCCAGCCTCGCGTGGCTGAAAACGCGGTTGGCCTTGGCCGCGGTGCTGGGGCTCGCCGGTGGGCCTGCCGCATACTACGGAGGCGCGCAGCTCGGCGCGATGCAGTTGGGCGTGCCGTTGGCGGCCAGCCTGCTGGTGATCGGCGTGGTGTGGGCCGCGGCCTGCCCGCTGCTCGCGTGGCTGGCGCGCAAGCTCGGCTGACCAAGTCCTAGCCCGCCCTTCGGGTCGCATGATCGTGACAAACCGCGGCGTCTGACGCCTCAACCGTAGCATTTGCTGCGTCTTTTCAGCGCCCTCCTGGCGGATTGGCTCACGCCCTGCGATGACGGGCCGCGAGCCTGTGATAAGGTCAGGCTAGTGGGGCGTCGCGCCTTAATTGACCTGTGCGAGCGGCAAGCTGGTCGTCAATCAAGGCGCGTTGAACGCCACACTAAACCATTGTTTTTGCTAGTGGCCTTTATGTCTCGCCTAAATC
>PERT01000040.1 GCA_002928955.1 Hyphomicrobium sp.
AGACTCGAAACCAAACGCCAGATGCAAAAGCTACACTAGAATCATAGGTTTGCTAGTGTTCCTTAGGCGCCGACATTTGATCTGGAGCGCGTTGCAACGGGAATCAAATGTCGGCGCCGGAACACTAGTGTAGCGCATCTGACGTTTGGTACCCACTCGCGGCGTCGCTCGAAGCCGAACGTCAGATGCAAAAGCTACACTAGAATCATAAGCTTGCTAGTGGGGCGTCGCGCCTTAATTGACCTGTGCGAGCGGCAAGCTGGTCGTCAATCAAGGCGCGTTGAACGCCACACTAAACCGTTGTTTTTGCTAGTGGTCTTTATGTCTCGCCTAAATCGTCAACGGTTGCCGCCAGTACAGCGATTTAGGCGAGACAGACTACTAGGCGGCAGGTGGGTGGTAATGGAGTTGAGACCCAGAGTGTGAAGATGGGCAACAGGATCAAGATTGAAGTGCTCGACCGCCGGCAATTCGTCGTGCAGTCGGCGGCAGCCGCGGCAATGCTTCCAATGCTGCTCCGCTCGGCGCCGCTGACGGCCCAGGAACGGTCACAGTCATTCGATGTGGTGTTTTCCAGGCTTACAGGCCCACTCAAGCCCGAAGAGGCGCTGATCTCGATCGAGCTGCCCGACGTGGCGGAGAACGGCAACACCGTGCCCTACTTGGTCGCCGTTCAGAGCCCAATGACCGCAGCGAGCTACGTCAAGACAGTGCACGTCCTCTCGACCGAAAACCCACAGGTCATCGTCGCCACATTTCACCTCAGTCCGGAGAACGGGAAAGCCGTCGTGGCAAGCCGGATGCGTCTAGCCCGAACGCAGGACGTTGTCGCGCTGGCCGAGCTATCAGACGGTAGGCTGGTCGTAGCCCGCAAAAACGTAACGGTGACGATCGGCGGCTGCGGCGGCTGAGAGGGGGTATACGGATATGACGGGTAAACCACGCATCAAGTTGCCCGAAACAGCGAAAGCTGGAGACGTCATAGAGGTCAAGACGCTGGTCACCCACGTGATGGAGACCGGCAACCGCAAGGACAAGGACGGGCATCCGATCCCGCGCCAGATCATAAACGCATTCACGGTGAATTTTGCTGGTCGGCAGGTGTTCCGCGCCGACCTTAACTCCGGCGTGTCGGCCAATCCCTACATATCATTTTTCGTACGCGTGACCGGGCCGGGATCGTTCGAATTCACATGGATTGACGATGCTGGCGAACGGTTCATCGAAATCATGCCGCTCAACGTGATCTGATGGGATCGGATCGCCAACCTCATCGTACCCGCGGGAGCAGGCTTCGGCGCCAACCAGCCCTCTTTGGCGATCAGCGGTGCAAACGGCTTGCCCGTTCGGCGAGAAGCCGTTAGGCGTTTCGAAAAGAGGATCCGGGATCAGGATCTCGCAACGCGCCGAGGAGACGCAGATGGCCGAGGAACCAGTTGTCGCTCAGAAGGGCCCGTATCAGGTCGAGTTGACTGAAGGGAAGCCGTACTTTTTCTGCCGCTGTGGAAAGTCACAAAAGCAGCCATTCTGCGATGGTGCTCACAAGGGTTCCGGCATCGAGCCGATGCGGTTTGTTGCGCCCAGCACGGGCACCCACAATCTTTGCGGCTGCAAGGCAACAGGTGACGAGCCTTTCTGCGATGGCTCCCACAACATGCTGTAACCGCGGGCCGACCCGCTTCCGGGGCCACGGATTTGCCGTCGCTCGGTCAGCGTAAGCATTGAGCACAGCGCCCCAATTTGAAGCTTCATTCCCGCACGCAAACCCCGCTACAATGGGCATTGAACTTTGCTCGTGGGGGGATATGGACTACTTTCTGCAACAGTTGGTGAACGGCCTGACGCTCGGCTCGATCTACGGGTTGATCGCAATTGGCTACACCATGGTTTTCGGCATCATCGGTATGGTCAATTTCGCCCACGGCGACGTGTTCATGCTGTCAACTTTCATCTCGGTCATCGTGCTGCTGATCTTGACCCAGATCCTGGGCATCTCATCGATCGCGCTGGCATTGTTCCTCGTGCTCATCGCGGCCATGGTTCTCACCGCGCTGTGGAACTGGGCCATAGAGCGCGTCGCCTACAGGCCATTGCGGGGCTCGTTCCGGCTCGCCCCTCTGATCTCGGCTATCGGCATGTCGATCTTCCTGATGAACTTCGTTCAGGTGGTACAGGGCCCGCGCAATAAGTCCGTGCCTCCTTTGATGACGGATCTGCTCGTGATCCCGATCGGCACCAGCAACATCACGATCTCACTCAAGCAGATCTTCATCATGGCCACCACGGCCCTCCTGCTGGCCGCATTCTGGTACGTGGTCCAGAAAACCTCCCTTGGCCGCGCCCAGCGCGCTTGCGAGCAAGACCGCAAGATGGCCGCCCTGCTCGGGATCGACGTCGACCGCACTGTCTCGATCACTTTCGTGTTGGGGGCGGCCCTTGCGGCCGTGGCCGGCGTTATGTACGTCGTCCAGTATGGCGTGGTGAATTTCTCCGACGGCTTCGTTCCTGGTGTGAAGGCGTTCACGGCCGCCGTGCTCGGCGGGATCGGATCGCTGCCAGGTGCGGTACTCGGCGGGCTGCTGATCGGGTTGATCGAAGTGATGTGGTCCGCCTACTTCTCGATCGACTACAAGGATGTCGCCGCGTTCTCGATCCTGGCCATTGTGCTGATTTTCATGCCATCAGGACTGCTCGGCAAACCCGACGTCGAAAAGGTTTGAACCCGATGAGGGACGCGCGGAACAAGCCTTTGGCGAGCGGGCGTCCGGCGACGATTGCGGCATTCAAGGACGCGGCCCTGGTCGGGCTTGCGACATTGGGCCTCGGCTTCCCTATCCTGGCCTATCGCACCGAACAGAACATTTCCAACCAGCTGATTATCGAACCGCGCTGGGCACTTGCGTTTTCGTTTGCAGGACTGGCCTTTGCCCTTCGCCTTGCCTGGCTGATGACGTCCGCAGGTCGCTCGTCGATTCCGACCTGGTCCATGCCGGTTTTGAGCAAACGGGCGGGTGATACGATATCGCGGGCGGGACTTGGTATCCTGCTTGCCTATCCATTCCTGGCTCTATGGATCACAGGCCCGGGCGGGGCGATCAAGTGGATCGACAATTTCGGCATCCAGATCCTGATCTACGTGATGCTCGGCTGGGGCCTCAACATCGTCGTGGGCCTCGCCGGACTTCTCGACCTCGGCTACGTCGCTTTCTACGCCGTCGGCGCCTACACGACGGCACTGCTCTCGACCCACTTCGGCCTATCGTTCTGGCTGTGCCTGCCGCTGGCTGGGATGTTCGCAGCTCTTTGGGGCGTGCTGCTCGGCTTCCCCGTGCTGCGGCTGCGCGGCGACTATCTGGCCATCGTGACGCTGGCGTTCGGCGAAATCATCAGGCTCGTGCTCATCAATTGGGTCGACGTGACGGGCGGCTATGCCGGCATCTCGAGTATTCCGCGACCGACCTTCTTCGGAATCCCCTTCAACGCGACGGAGACAGGCTTCGCCGCGACCTTCGGCCTGGAGTTCACGCCGCTGCACCGGTTGTTTTTTCTGTTCTATCTCATCCTGGCCCTGGCGCTTCTGACCAACTGGGTGACAATCAGGTTGCGAAGGCTGCCCATCGGCCGCGCCTGGGAAGCGCTGCGCGAAGACGAGATCGCCGCCAAGGCGCTCGGGATCGACACCGTCATCACCAAGCTCACGGCGTTCGCGATCGGGGCGATGTTCGGCGGCTTCGCCGGCGCGTTCATCGCCGCGCGCCAGGCCTTCATCAGCCCCGAGATGTTCGTATTCATGGAGAGCGCGGTTATTCTCGCGATTGTCGTGCTCGGCGGCATGGGCAGCCAAATCGGCGTCGCCATAGCGGCAATCGTCATGGTCGGCGGCACGGAGCTGCTACGGGAACTCGACTGGCTGAAGGCCATCTTCGGCAAGGATTTCGATCCGACACAATACCGCATGTTGCTGTTTGGCCTGGCCATGGTCGCGATCATGATCTGGAAGCCACGCGGGCTGATTTCCAACCGCGAGCCGACCATCGCTCTCGGAGCCAAGAAATCGATCTCCTCATCGCTCGTGCGCGAAGGGCACGGTTGATGGAGCAGCGTGGGGGCACGATCCTGGCGGTCGAACATCTGACCATGCGCTTCGGCGGGCTGCTGGCGGTTCAAGACCTCTCGTTCAGCGTCGAGCGGGGCCAGATTACGGCACTGATCGGCCCCAACGGCGCCGGCAAGACCACCGTGTTTAATTGCATCACCGGCTTTTACAGACCCACCCAGGGGCGCATCGCCCTCACTAACGGAACCCCACTCTCACGCCCCCTGCTCGATCGCCTCACAGGATCGAGTCTGCGCCATTTGCGCGAAGGCACCAACGAGGTGTTCCTGCTCGAACGCATGGCCGGACATGAGATCACGGCCAAGGCGCACGTCGCACGAACGTTTCAGAATATCCGGCTGTTCTCGGGCATGACGTGCCTTGAAAATCTGCTCGTCGCCCAGCACAACGCGTTGACGCGTGCTTCGGGCTACTCGGTGCTCGGGCTGATCGGTGCGCCGAGCTGGCGGGCGGCCGAGGCGCGGTCCATCGAGCGCGCATCGGCCTGGCTCGAGCGCATTGGGCTCATTGGTCGCGCCGACGATCCAGCAGGGGACCTGCCCTACGGCGACCAGAGGCGGCTCGAGATCGCGCGCGCCATGCTGACCGACCCGGTCTTGCTGTGCCTGGACGAGCCTGCTGCAGGCCTCAACCCTCGCGAAAGCGCGGCGCTCTCGGCTCTCCTGCGCACCATCCGCGACGCAGACGGCGTGTCAATCCTGCTCATCGAACACGACATGAGCGTTGTGATGGAAATCTCAGACCACATCGTCGTACTGGAGTACGGCTTGAAGATTTCCGACGGTTCACCTGAAAGCGTGCGTGACGATCCCAAGGTGATCGCCGCCTATCTCGGTGTCGATGACGCCGAGGTCGCAGGTGCCGAGGCCGAGCTCGATGCCACTGTCGCGGGACGGTCGACATGAGCGAGGTTCGCGCAAATCATTCCGGCCAGACACCGCGGCCCATGCCCTTGCTTCGCGTCGAAGGCGTCACCGCGCACTACGGCAGCATCATTGCGTTGAAGGGCGTCGATGTCGACGTGATGCCGGGCGAGATCGTGACGTTGATCGGCGCCAACGGGGCCGGCAAGTCGACGCTCATGATGACGATCTGCGGCTCGCCGCGCGCGTCCTCGGGAACGATCATGTTCGATGGCCGCGACATAACCGGACTTCCTACTCATCAGATCGCGCGGCTCCGCATCGCGCAATCGCCCGAAGGTCGCCGCGTGTTCCCGCGCATGACGGTCCGCGAGAACCTTCAGATGGGTGCACAACTCCTCGATCTCGCCCACTTCGATGATGATCTGGACCGCGTGACGACATTGTTCCCACGGATCAGAGAGCGTCTGGATCAGCGCGGCGGGACGCTCTCGGGGGGCGAGCAGCAAATGGTTGCGATCGCGCGGGCTCTGATGACACGGCCCAAGCTCTTGCTGCTCGACGAGCCGTCGCTCGGGCTCGCGCCGCTCATCGTGAAGCAGATCTTCGATGCCATCCGCGACCTGAACGTCCGCGAGGGGATGAGCGTGTTTCTGGTGGAGCAGAATGCCTATCACGCTTTGAAGCTCGCCCACCGGGGCTACGTGATGGTCAACGGTCGTGTGACCATGAGCGGCACCGGGGCCGATATATTGAAACGGCCAGAGATCCGCGCTGCCTATCTTGAAGGAGGACGCCATTGATGGGCCACATCGCCCTGTCGACCATCGCGTCTTTTTACCCGACGACCGGCGGCGCAGGCTTGTCGGTCTTTCTGCTTGTCACGCTGGCCATGGGCGGCGCGGCAGCATTCGCCACCGGGCGCGCCATTGCCGCCACCTGGCGTCCGCGCTGGCATATCGGCGCCTACACGTTATTGCTCGCCGGAATGGCGCGGTTTCTTCAGTTTGCGCTGTTCCAGCAGCCGTTGCTATCATGGTCCAATTTCGTCGTGGATAGTCTCATCTTGATAGGTTTCGCGCTATTCGGCCACCGCTTGACCCGGGCTCAGCAGATGAGCGAGCAGTACCCTTGGGCGTTCGAGCGCGCAGGACTTGCGAATTGGCGCCCCCGCAGCAGCGCAACCGATGCCTCCAAATAGGGCGGCAAGAAACCGGATTGGGCATCACAACGACGTGACTTTTGCCGCATTTCAGGGAAACATGAGGCCGGTTCCGCGGGGGAGTGAACACGAGTTCACATGATCGCCGGACTGACGCCAGCTCGCCGTTTCTCACATCTGACGGGACGGCAGGCCAGCGTCGCGTTCCATCATCAGGGAGACGTTCATGAGACACTTGTCGTTGCCGGCGCTCGCGGTTGCCGCCGCCCTGGCCTTTTCAACCGCCGCCGAAGCTCAAATCAAGGTCGGCGTCGGCGGTCCGCTGACCGGTCCAAACGCCGCTTTCGGCGCGCAAATCAAGAACGGCGCAGAGCAAGCCGCCGCCGACATCAATGCGGCGGGTGGCATCAACGGCCAGAAGATTGAGCTGTCCTTCGGCGACGACGTGTCGGACCCCAAGCAGGGCGTCTCTGTAGCCAACAAATTCGTGGCTGACGGGGTCAAGTTCGTGATCGGTCATTTCAACTCGGGCGTCTCCATTCCGTCTTCAGACGTACTTGCTGAAAACGGCGTGCTGCAGGTGACGCCCGCATCGACCAACCCAAAGTATACCGAGCGCGGTCTATGGAATACGTTCCGAACCTGTGGCCGTGACGACCAGCAGGGCGGCGTCGCCGGCGACTTCATCGCCGCCGCACTCAAGGGCAAGAAGATCGCCGTGGTCCACGACAAGACGACCTACGGCAAGGGCCTTGCCGACGAGACCAAGAAGGCAATGAACGCCAAGGGTGTGAGCGAGGTTCTTTATGAAGGCGTGAATGCAGGCGAAAAGGATTTCTCCGCACTCGTCGGAAAGATCAAGGCATCGGCCGCCGACTATGTCTACTGGGGTGGGCTTCACACCGAAGGCGGCTTGATCGTGCGGCAGATGCGCGATCAGGGCGTCAAGTCCGTCCTGATCGGCGCCGACGGTATCGCGACAGAGGAGTTTGCCGCCATCGCCGGGCCCGGCGCCGAAGGCACGTTGATGACGTTCGCTCCCGATCCGCAGAAGCGCCCCGAGGCGCAGGCCGTGCTCAAGAAGTTCGAAGAGAAGAAGTTCAAGCCCGAGGCCTACACGCTCTACAGCTACGCGGGTCTGCAGATCGTCGCAGCGGCGGCAGCCGAAGCAAAGTCGCTCGACCCCAAGAAGGTCGCTGAGACGATGCGCGCGGGTAAACCATTCAAGACTGTGATCGGCGATATTGCATTCGACAAGAAGGGTGACATCACCCGCCCCGACTACGTGATGTATACTTGGAAGAAGGGCGCGGACGGCAAGATCACCTACGTTCAGAACTGAGCTTTCGAAAAGAGCGAGCGCGCCGGGACGTGTCCCGACTGAGCAACCGCACCAAGTCGACTGGGGAAGGCTGGCGGCGACGCCGGCCTTTCACCTTGTGGCGACGCCGCATCAAGGCGGTCGCGACGATCGCGGTCGGCCTGACGGCTACACTAGCGCCGGGAACGCCTCGCGCGGAAATGACGATCGCTGTCGCAGCCCCGTTGACAGGTGCACAAGCGGCCGAGGGGGCTGCCATCAAGGCTGCCGCCGAATGGGCGCTGGCCGAGATCAATGTTGGCGGCGGCATTGACGGTGAAAAGCTGGAACTCACGATCGCCGACGACCAATGCCTCCAGGGCCGCGCCATCGAAGCCGCCACCCAACTTGCGGCCGGAAGTCGCGGCCGCAGGCCTGCCCTCGTCGTCGGCCATCCGTGCGCGGCTTCCGCCATCGCAGCCGCGCGGATCTATGCGGACGCCGGCGTCTTGTTCATCGCAACCGCTCCACGCCATCCGGACCTGACGGCCAAGCGGGCTGGCAAGACCATTTTCCGCCTTGCGGGACGCGACGACATCCAGGGCATGGCAACCGGAAACTTTCTGGCTGCGGCCTATCAGGGCAGGCGCATCGCGCTCGTCCATGACCGGACGCGATATGCGCGAGGTCTCGTCGATCAGGTCAAGGCTGGTCTCGCCGCTTCAGGCCAGCCAACGCCACCGGAATTCGGTATCGTCGCCAGCGAGAAAGACTACTCGGCGACGGTCTCGGCGCTGGCTGCAGTCAAGGCCGATGTCGTCTATTTCGCTGGGTTTCCGACCGAAGCCGCGACCCTTTGGACCCAGCTCAACGGTTCGTTTTCGGCACCAGACTTTGTTGGCGCCGACGCCATAGCTGATGCTGCGGTGCAGCGCGCCTCTGTTGGACCGGTCTTGATTGGCCAAACACCGCGCGAAGGTGGCGCACCAGGCAAGTTCATGGTCGTGTTGCCGTACACGGCGCTGGACGCGACAGGAGCAGGACCGCTCGCGGCTCGACTATCATCCGCCGGATTGGCACCTTCGGCATCGGCAATAGCAGCCTATGCCGCCATCGAGAGCTGGGCGGCGGCCGTTCGCGACCTGCGCACGACCAGCGTTGTGATCGATGCTGCAGGTACCGCGGGCCGCTTGGAAGCAAAACCGTTCCCGACCGTGATCGGATCTGTTGCATTCGACGCTTCAGGAGACGCGCGGTTGCCATCGTTCGGCGTGGCCTACTACGCCGAAGGCCAATGGAGAACGGTCGCCGTCGTGGCTCCGGTCAACACGAATCGCACTGCAGGTGTTGGCCCGCAGACCAGAGCCCCCGACACGGCCGGTACGCTTCGGGCGCAATCTCCGGCCGCAATCAAGGGGCCCCCGTTGCCGGTCGCAAATCCCAGGCGAGCAAGTTTGCCGTCCCCGGTCTCGACGCCTAAATCGCCCCACCCGGTTCGGTAGGTGCAGGCTTCGGCCAAATGGCCGCGATCCGTCACCGTGAGGGTCAGCGCCAAAAACAGCTTCAGCCGCCGCGCGACGCGAGCATGCAATCGGTCCGCAAATTCTTCTCGATTTGCGCGAGATCTTCGGGGATGGCCCAGCCCGCCGCCCGATACTGCTGAATGCGGTCGCGCACCATCACATAGCCGTCACGCGGGTCGTCGACCTCGGCGATCCGTCCACTCAACTCGGCGATTTCGGCTTGCATTTGTGGCAACGGCTGGCTGCCTTCTTGGTTGTTCATTCGTTCCTCCGGGTCTTCAACGACGGTTCAATCATCAGGCCTGGCAGATCGGTGCCCCGGCGTAGGCCGAGTGTCGTGGTATGGACACCCATCGCGCCTCCTGTCGATCCTAGCAATGTGGGGCAATAGGCGAGAGTACTTCAAGATTAGATCAAATATTTTCTCAATATTGCGTCGCTATGTCCACAGTTCATAATCGTGCACCGCAACAGCACGCAACTGAGAAACGCGGCTTAAAGCGCTCAAATATGGCCGAATGCTGACCTCAAAACATGCGTTGCTTGCAATGCAGCAGATTTCAGTGTGCGCCGCAGCGACGCTTTCCCGCGGCGATGCTGTCGTGACCTAAGAATGTGATTTCTCTGCGATATCCGGAAAACAACCGGCTTGATTGCGCGCGCACCGCGTTGCAACAGCATCCCATCGATTGCATTGACCTTCATGGCGCGCTGGTCAAGGTTGCGGCATCTTGCCCGTGAGGTATCCACAGGCCATGTCCACCCATCTCAATCTCATCACAGACGTCCCTGGGGTTTTGGTCGGCAACGCCCATGACGATTCAGTCATGTCGGGTGTCAGCGTCTTGATATGTGACCGGCCGCTGACCGCTTCAGTCGATGTCCGCGGCGGCGCGCCCGGAACCCGCGAGACCGATGCCCTCGGGTTGACAGGTGCTGTCGATCAAATTCACGGCATCGTGTTGTCCGGGGGTTCGGCGTTCGGTCTCGACGCGGCTGGCGGTGTGCAGTGCTGGCTGGCCCAGCGCGGCGTTGGGTTCGCCATTGGGCCCGCGCGCGTACCAATCGTGCCACAAGCCATACTGTTCGATCTCTTGAACGGCGGAGACAAAGGGTGGGGCACCACGCCGCCTTATCGCGATCTTGCGATCACGGCCTGCGAACGCGCCGGGCGCGTTTTCGCGCTCGGAAGTGCCGGTTCGGGATTTGGCGCCACCACCGCAACACTCAGAGGCGGCTTGGGCAGCGCGTCTGTAAGGCTCGACGGCGGGATCGTGATCGGCGCGTTGGTTGCTGCCAACCCGCTCGGCAGCGTGACAGTGGGCGATGGCCCTCAGTTCTGGGCTGCGCCGTTCGAGCGCGACGCAGAGTTCGGCGGCCTAGGAACGCCTGCCCGGTGGCCGGATGCCGCGATCAAGATCCAGCTCAAGGGTAGCGCGACGCCTGCCGACGCTCATGACACGACCGCCTTGAACACGACGATCGCGATCGTCGCGACCAACGCCCATCTGTCGAAGGCCGAGTGTCATCGGCTTGCCGTGATGGCGCAGACCGGGCTTTCCCGCGCCATTTATCCGGTTCACACGCCGCTCGATGGCGACACGGTATTTGTGGTTGCGACGGCCGAAGGCTCCAAGCCTGCGACCTACAGCGCTCTCGCCCATCTCGGAGCACACGCCGCCAATTGCCTCGCCCGCGCGATCGCGCGGGGAATTTATGAAGCGTCTCCCGCGCCGCCCGGATGGGTCGGGCCTGAGGCATATGTCACTCGATTTCCGGGGACGAAGCGATGAACCTGCGGAATCTCATGCTCTGGATCCTGGCGGGCATTCTGATGGCGTGGATTGGCGCCGTGGCCTTCGAGACGCGCCGTTGCCGCGGCTCGGGCGGCCAGTTTTCGATTCTCGGCTGGCGGTGCGTCATGATGAAACCGTCCATCATTCTGCGGCGCGATCTCGAGCGAACCTGATGTGCATGCGCATTGCTGGTGCGGGCGGTCTCTGCTAGCGGTCGCCGCTCAATTCTAGTCAACAGCGGCTGGCCGCCGTTGATCAAAGTCGAGTGACACTGTTCCGCCAGATCCCACCCCCTAGTCTCGAGGTCCCATGATCCCGCGCTATTCCCGACCTGAAATGGTGATGATCTGGGAGCCTCAGACCCGGTTCAGAATTTGGTTCGAGATCGAGGCTCACGCGGCCTCGGCCATGGCCGATCTCGGCCAGATCCCGCAGGCAGCGGCCGATGTCATCTGGACGAAGGGCGCGGCGGCGACATTTGATGTCGCCCGCATCGACGAGATCGAGGCCGTGACAAAGCACGACGTCATCGCGTTCCTGACCCACTTGGCCGAGTTCGTCGGCCCGGAGGCGCGCTTCATACATCAGGGGATGACCTCGTCGGACGTGCTCGATACCTGTCTCAGCATCCAGCTGGTGCGGGCCGCCGATCTGCTCATCCTCGACATCGATCGCGTGCTTGCGGCCCTCAAGACCCGCGCCTTGGAGCACAAGCACACACCCACAATCGGCCGCAGCCACGGGATCCACGCCGAGCCGACCACCTTCGGGATCAAGCTGGCCTACGCCTATGCCGAATTCTGTCGCGCCCGCACTCGCATGTTGACCGCGCGCCAGGAAGTCGCCACCTGCGCAATCTCTGGTGCCGTGGGCACGTTCGCCAATATCGATCCGCGCATCGAAGAGCATGTCGCGGCCAAGATGGGCCTCGCGCCTGAGCCGGTGTCGACCCAGGTCATTCCGCGTGACCGGCACGCCATGTTTTTCGCCACCCTCGGCGTTGTCGCATCATCGGTGGAGCGTTTAGCGATCGAAATCCGCCATTTGCAGCGGACCGAAGTTCTCGAGGCCGAGGAATATTTCTCGCCCGGCCAGAAGGGCTCATCGGCCATGCCGCACAAGCGCAATCCGGTCCTGACAGAAAACCTCACGGGCCTCGCACGCATGGTTCGCGCCTTCGCGTTTCCCGCCATGGAAAACGTGGCCCTATGGCACGAGCGCGATATCTCGCACTCATCCGTCGAGCGCATGATCGGCCCTGACGCCACCATCACACTTGATTTCGCATTGAACCGTCTGGCGGGGGTCGTCGAAAAGCTGGTGGTCTACCCCGACACGATGAAGAAGAACCTCGACCGGCTGGGCGGCTTGCACAATTCGCAGCGTGTTCTGCTTGCGCTCACCCAGGCTGGTTGCAGCCGCGAGGACGCCTATGCGCTCGTTCAGCGCAACGCCATGAAGACGTGGGAGAGCGGGGCCGATTTCCTGGCTGAACTCAAGGCCGACTCCGACGTGATTGCCAGAGTATCGGCATCGGCGCTCGACGCCATGTTCGACCTCGGTTACCACCTCAAACACGTCGACACGATCTTCGACAGGGTGTTCGGTTCAGCCAAGTGTTGACATCACGCAGTTTCAGCAATTTTAGAATTTGCCTGCCGTTTTCTGAATGTTTTGGCTTGCCTGGGCCTGGGCCTGGGCGAAGAAAAGTTCCACGCCGGGACGTGCAACGGCTTTTTTGCGCGCCCCTATTTCCGTGACTGCGTCCGTCGGTTATCACAACGCCCCATGCGCACATCCGACGTCGACATTCTGATGATTCCCGGCTGGTCTTCCTCCGGACCCGAGCACTGGCAATCCCGCTGGGAGCGCAATCTCAAGACCGCGCGCCGCGTCGAACAGGATGACTGGTTCAACCCGATCCGCGACAAGTGGGTCGCGCGCATCGCGTCAGCCGTCGCCCAAGCGACCCGGCCGCCGGTCCTGGTGGCACATAGCCTGGGCGTGGCTGCGGTCGCACATGCTGCGTCAAAGCTACCGCCCGGACTTGTCGCAGGCGCGTTCCTGGTGGCGCCAGCGGACGTCGATCACGCGCAAGCCTGGCCAGAAACTGCGGGCTATACGTTCGCCAAGGACCGGAGCGGGTTCGGTCCGCTGCCGGCATCTCCACTCACCTTTCCGGCCACGTTGATCGCGTCTGCCAACGATCCCTACTGCAGCCCTGAGCGCGCGCGGGTTCTCGCGGGGAATTGGGGCGCGACACTTGTCGAGGCCGGCGAGGTCGGCCACATCAATACCGCATCCGGCCACGGCCCCTGGCCCGAGGGTCTGCTGCGGTTCGGCGCGTTCCTGAAGGGACTGGCCTGAAGGGACTGGCCTGAAGGGACTGGCCTGAAGGGACTGGCCTGAAGGGGCTGGCCTGAAGGGATTGGCCTGAAGGGATTGGCCTGAAGGGATTGGCCTGATTCGAACCCGTGTTTGGCAAACGGGGCGGACCACAGGTCCACCCCGTTCCCATCGCAACGTTGAATAGTACTCAAACGGCGTCAGCGGCTGGCTTCGACGTCGGCGACGGCCTTGGCCAGCAATTCGCCCATCACCTCGCGCAGTTCCTTGTCGGGAACACCCATGCCCTTGGCTTCGAGGTCGGCTTTCACCTTACGGAACACGTCGTCGTCGCCTTTCTCGGCGAGGTCGGCCTTGCGCACGGCTTTGACATAGTCTTCGATCTCTGCGCCGCTGAGCCCGAGTTTGGCGCCCGCCCACTCGGCCAGCGCCTTGTTGCGGCGCGATTCGGCCTTGAACTTCAGGTCCGCATCGTGCGTGAACTTCTTTTCGAAGGCTTTCTGGCGATCGTCGAACTGGGTCATCAAGGTCTCCCGTCGGCCGGTCTTGGCCACCAATTTGATTGTACTGAAGGTCGGTTGTAGGCACACAGCTCCCGGTTGTATGCGGGCTGCGGCAATCTGTTGCGTGTGAGGCATATCGTGGGGGACGAGCTAAATCAACGGCTTGCCCCCCCTGTTACCCACATCGCCAAAGTTGCCATTCGTTAACATTGTCTCTCCCCCCCGCTTCCGCTAGTGTTCCGAGATGAAATTGGTTGCGTTCGAGGCTCGGCAGGCGCCGCGCGAAGCCTGAAAAACTTCCGCAAGATCAATGGCCCGCGTCGTTCGCACTTCAGCCTCTCTCACAACACAAGGTCCCATGAACCAGATCTTCAGAGGTCCCGGTATGAACAAGCGGCGCCGCATCTACGAAGGCAAGGCAAAGGTACTCTATGAGGGTCCGGAGCCGGGCACGCTCATTCAGCACTTCAAGGACGACGCCACCGCGTTCAACGCAAAGAAGCACGCGCTCATCGATGGCAAAGGCGTGCTCAACAACCGCATCTCCGAGTACGTGTTCCTGCGACTGGGCGAGATCGGTGTGCCAACGCACTTCATCAAGCGGATCAACATGCGCGAGCAACTGATCCGCGAAGTCGAGATCATCCCGCTCGAGGTCGTCGTACGCAACGTCGCCGCTGGCTCGCTGTCGACGCGCCTCGGGCTCGACGAGGGCACGCAACTGCCGCGCTCGATCGTCGAGTTCTACTACAAGAACGACAAGCTCAACGATCCGATGGTGTCGGAAGAGCACATCACCGCCTTCGGCTGGGCGACGCCGCAGGAAATCGACGAGGTGATGCAGCTCGCACTCCGCATCAACGACTTCCTCGTCGGCCTGTTCCTCGGCATCGGCATTCGCCTTGTCGATTTCAAGGTCGAGTTCGGCCGCCTGTGGGACAACGACCAGCAGATGCGGATCGTGCTGGCCGACGAGATCAGCCCCGACTGCTGTCGGCTGTGGGACATCCAGTCGGGCGACAAGCTCGACAAGGATCGCTTCCGCCGCGACCTTGGCGGCGTGCTCGAAGCCTATCAGGAAGTTGCCAAGCGTCTGGGCGTGCTCAACGAGACGCCAAGGCCGAAGGGCTCGGGCCCCGTGCTCGTCGCCTCAAACCCCACCGGCAAGCCGAATTGAACTCAAATTCCCTCTCCCCGTCCCTACGGGGCGAGGGGAAAATCAACGGAACCTCGCCTAATGAAAGCCCGCATCAAGATCACCCTCAAGAACGGCGTCCTCGATCCGCAGGGCAAGGCCATCCAAAATGCCGTCGGTGCTCTCGGGATCTCGGGCGTGGAAGACGTGCGCCAGGGCAAGTACATCGAGGTCGCACTCGCCGAGACCGACGAGGCCAAGGCCCGCGAAACGGTCGAACGGATGTGCAAGGACCTGCTCGCCAACACCGTGATCGAGAACTACGCCTACGAGCTTGTTCGGTAAGGCCTGGGAGCACGCCGTGGCCGAAGTCTCAAACGGCCTGATCTACGAAGTCCTGAAGAAAGTTCAGGAGCAGGTCACGCGCGTCCAGACAGGTGTCCATGGCATCCGAGAAGAGCTCTCGGCGATACGAGGGCATATGAATGCGGTGCAACGGGACATCCACGTCACTTATGACTGGTTCGATGGTCTCGATCGCCGGATGGATCGCATCGAGCAGCGGCTGGAACTGACCGATGCCCGCTCCTGATCGCGCCCCACGTGACGATGCGCGCAACGCCATCCGCTTAATGCTGGTGAATGCCTCGATCTTCATCCTGATCCCGCTCGTCGCGGCGGTCGGTCCCGTCGTCCTCACGCTCAAATGAGGGCCCTGCTCGCGAGCCTCGCCTGTCTCATTCCCGTGGCTGTGCAGGCCGAGGGCGAGCCAGCCCCCTCACCCCAGCCCTCTCCCCAGGGGGAGAGGGAGAACAGAGCCGCGATCACCCTCGAAGCCGGCAAGTCCGCGTTGATTACATGCGACACCAAGGCCGTCGTCGTCGCCGAGGGCGCACCCGCCGCAACCAAGGGGCCGCTGAAACTGCGGCTCGAACTCGCGGGCTCGGAACCCGTTCCGCAGGGCCGCTGGTCCATCGCCAGCGTGGGTGACGCACACACGGGCTCCCTCGCTTTCACCCAGCGCAAGACCTGCGAAGCAGGCTGCCCTCTCACACTGCCTGCGGGCGGCGACATCCAGCTGTGGGCGCCAAAGCCGAGCTCAATCGATCAGATAGGCGATAGCGACGTTCTCCTCCTCGCCATCATCAAGCCCGCGACCGGGGTCTTGCGCGCCTCCACGTTTCGCGGCAAAGCCATCGAGGCGCTCGAAGAAGGGAAGTGCGTCTCGCATGAAGACCATGCGCCGGGTGCGGTGAGCGGCCCCGCCGCGCCGGACAAGTAAAATCACGTCCTGCTCTATGCATGGCTCGATTGAGTTGCCAGCCGCCCGGGGACCAGACCCTATCTTCCCGCCCACTTGGCGTGATGGATTCGCGCGCCGATCGACAGGAAGAAGAACAGCGCGGCGATGCCGACGATCGACAGGAACAGGTTGGGCCGCCCGGTGATTTCGGGCTCCTCGCCAAAGCCATCGATGTAGTGGATGTTCACGACTTCGCCGATGCGTACCGTGCCTCTCGGGAACTTGCTGAACTCGGCCCAAGCCCCGCGGATCTGACCATCGCCGCCAACGAATTCGACCCTTCCCTCTTGGAACCGACGCACGTTCTGGTTCGACTGCAGTGTGCCCGGGATGTCAATGCAGGTCATGCGCTGGCGCTGGTTGCATTTGCCCAAGTTGCATGTGACGAGTTCGCAGTAGGGTCGCACGGCGACGATCTTCCCATCGCTGCCGTGCGTCGCCAGATAGCGGTAGGCAACATGTCCGCTCGTCGTGACGGCGATCAGAGCAAAAAACAGGGTTCCAAATGACATCCGCGGACCGAACGGACGGTTGGAAGACTGGGCGTACATGGTCCGACCTGTGGTTAGAACGACAGTAACGAGTATCGCACCTTCCAGTTGAGTTGCCGTTAAGGCGCGGCGGCTGCTAAACGATAGGGAAGCTGCTTTCAGAGCGAGTCGCCCGTCCATGATCCGCGCATCCGTCATCGTCTTCCCCGGCTCCAACTGCGACCGCGACGTCAAGGTCGCGCTCGAAGCCGTCACCGGCAGGCCGGTCAATATGATCTGGCACGGCGACGCCGTGGTTCCCGCGTCCGACCTGATCGTGCTGCCGGGCGGGTTTTCCTATGGCGATTATCTCCGTTGCGGCGCCATGGCGGCACACTCACCGATCATGCGCGACGTCATCGCCAAGGCGAACGCAGGCACGCCGGTGCTCGGCATCTGCAACGGCTTCCAGATCCTGTGCGAGTCGGGGTTGTTGCCGGGCGTGCTCATGCGCAACGCATCACTCAGGTTCATCTGCCGCGACGTCTGGCTGAGGGTCGAAGCCACCGATACGTTCTTCACGCGCGCCTACAAGCCCGGCGAAGTTATTCGCGTGCCCATCGCCCACGCCGAGGGCAATTATTTCGCCGACCCCGATACGCTGGCCCGTCTCGAAGGCGAGAAGCGCGTCGCCTTCCGCTATTCGGACCAAGCCGGCAACGTATCGACCGATACCTGCCCCAATGGCGCGCAGCACAATATCGCCGGCATCGTCAGCGCGAACCGCCGTATACTCGGCATGATGCCCCACCCCGAGCGGTTGTTCGAAAGCGCACTCGGCGGCATCGACGGCCGAGGGGTGTTCCAGAGCGCGATCGAGAGCCTCGCGGCGGCGTAATTTCTCATCTTCTCCAAAAAGACCGGGGGCCGGTTCGAACCAGCCCCCGCGGCGTCGCCGTACTTTTTTAGTGTCCCGGTACGGCCGCGATCCACCCGCGTCAGCGCTTCGGGCTATAGGCCGCCATCTGGCCCTGGGCCGAGACGGTCATCGACTTGGTGTCGGTGGCGCAGGCGAATGCGAGCAACTTGCCCTCGGTGGTATTGATGCGGACATCGCCGCCTGCGGCTACGTCGAACTGCAGACGGGTCGGACTTGGCAGGGTCTCGGCGCCGTCGGCCATCGCATCTGACAACAGCACCGTCAGGTTGCAGAGGCGCGCATCGCTGAGGAAGTACCCGACGGCGCGTTTGCCGCCGATGTCGAGCGAGATGCCCTGTTGAGGCTTGTACACCGTGGCGGTCATCGGCTTGGTCTGGGCGTGGGCGGCACCGGACACCGCAGCGACGCTCAGCACGGCGACAACAGTCAAGGGAACAGAACGGGTCATATGGTTTCTCCTCGTGATCATCGTGGCTCGGCATTGGGTTCCCGATTGGTGTCGGGGTGCCCGACGCGGCGCCGGGCATTCCCGGTCGCCACCGCCGCGAGAACAGATAACCGATTGTTCCAGCGTGCGAAATTGCGATCTCGACATCAATGGGTTGCGTTTTCGACAGCGCTGTCCCGTCACAGCCCGAACGGGTAGGCCACGCGAGCCGGGGGTGCGGCGCATACTGTGGCGGCAAACCCAAATCGCCCTACCCAACGGCTTGATGCCAGGCACGCCTCTTACGATCTTTTCGCCGCGGGAAATCGGCAGACATCGGCACGACAAACGCTCTCAGCGCCGCTATAGAGAGGCGAAACTGAACCGACACATGCGGTGATCGACGCATCATGGACGCCACGCCAGTCAAGAAGCCCCAGGATAGTCCCGCGATAACGCCCGAGATGGTGGCCAGCCACGGCTTCAAGGGTGACGAGTATCCGCGCCTGCTGAAAATCCTTGGTCGAGACCCCTCGATTACCGAATTGGGCATCTTCTCCGTGATGTGGAGCGAGCACTGCTCGTACAAATCATCCCGTGTCTGGCTGAAGACACTGCCGACGACCGGCCCGCAGGTCATCCAGGGACCCGGCGAGAATGCAGGTGTCGTCGATCTCGGCGACGGTGATTGCGTGGTCTTCAAGATGGAGAGCCACAACCACCCGTCCTACATCGAGCCCTACCAGGGCGCGGCGACGGGCGTCGGCGGCATCATGCGCGACGTGTTCACCATGGGAGCGCGTCCCGTGGCGAACCTCAACGCGCTGAGGTTCGGCGCGCCCGACCACCCCAAGACCCGGCACCTCGTCTCCGGCGTCGTCTCGGGTATCGGCGGCTATGGTAATTGCGTCGGCGTTCCAACAGTTGGCGGGGAGACCAATTTCGACACCGGCTACAACAACAATATCCTGGTCAACGCCATGTGCGTCGGTCTCGCCCGCAGCGACAAGATTTTTCTCTCCGCTGCCAAAGGCGTTGGTCTGCCTGTGGTCTACGTCGGCTCGAAGACCGGCCGCGACGGCATCCACGGCGCCACCATGGCGTCAGCAGAGTTCGATGAGAAATCTGCTGAAAAGCGACCGACCGTGCAAGTGGGCGATCCGTTCACCGAAAAGCTGTTGATCGAAGCCTGCCTCGAACTCATGGCCACCGACGCCATCATCGCGATCCAGGACATGGGCGCGGCCGGGCTCACCTCCTCGACGTCGGAAATGGCCGACAAGGGCGGCGTCGGCATCGCGCTCGATCTCGACAACGTCCCCCAGCGCGAAAGCGGCATGACGGCCTACGAGATGATGCTGTCGGAAAGCCAGGAGCGGATGCTCATGATCCTGAAGCCTGGCCGCGAAGCCGAGGCCGAGGCGATCTTCCGCAAATGGGGCCTCGACTTCGCGGTGATCGGCATCACGACGGATACCGGCCGCATGGTGGTCACCCACCACGGCCGCATCGAGGCCGATCTCCCTGTTCCCGTACTCGCCGACTCCGCGCCGATGTACGAGCGGCCATGGGTGCCGACCGTACCGCCCAAGGTTATTCTGCCCGAGTGGGTGCCGGCGCCCAACACGCTGCTCGGCACATTGAAAACCATGCTCGCACATCCGCAGCTCTGCTCCCGCCGCTGGATCTGGGAGCAGTACGATCACATGGTTATGGGCGATACCGTGGTCCGGCCTGGCGGAGATGCCGCTGTGGTTCGGGTTCACGGCACCAAGAAGGGTTTAGCCGTTACCTGCGACGTCACGCCCCGCTATGTGGCCGCCGACCCGGCCATGGGCACCAAGCAAGCCGTCGCCGAGACCTACCGCAACCTCATCGCGGTCGGTGCGGACCCGCTCGCCATCACCGACAACATGAACTTCGGCAACCCCGAGCGACCCGAAGTGATGGGCCAGTTCGTCGGCTCGGTGCAGGGCATGGCGGAGGCCTGCCGCGTGCTCGACTATCCGGTCGTCTCCGGAAACGTATCGCTCTACAATGAAACCAACGGCGTGAGTATTCCGCCCACTCCCGCCATCGGCGGCGTCGGCCTGGTGCCCGACACCGCCCACATTGCCGAGATCGGCCTCACGCGCTCTGGTGACGTACTCGTTCTGATTGGCCGTGAGCAAGGCTGGTTGGGCCAATCCCTCTATCAGCAGATCATGACCGAAACGCTCGAAGGCGCACCTCCGCCGGTCGATCTCGCCGACGAACTGAAGGCCGGTCGTCTCGTGCGCGCACTGATACGCGAAGAGAAAGTCTCCGCCGTTCACGATTGCTCGGACGGCGGCCTGCTGATTGCGATTGCGGAGATGGCGCTGGCTGGCGGCAACCATCGCTCTGGGATGGGCGTCGAGCTGTTCCCCTACGAGGGCAAGCTGCCGATGCACGCCGTCTGGTTCGGCGAGGACCAGGGCCGCTATGTGCTCGCGGTCGCGCCCGGCGACGCCGAGGAAGTGATCGAACGCGCGCGGCTCTTGGCTTTACCCGCCCGCATCGTCGGGCGCACGGGCGGCGACCGGCTCGCACTCAGGGGAGAAGCGTTTTTACCGCTCGACGAATTGCGCGAGGCGCACGAGAGCTGGTTGCCCCGTTTCATGTCTGATCACTGATTTCTGTCAGACTTTTATGGTCACTTTTTTGTCAATCACACGGGTGTGGGTTGAGTTGATCCGTGCCACTACCGAAAGTCATTCGCGGGTTTGTTCCCGCCCCGCACGGATGCTCGTGCCGGGGTTCAATTTCGGTCGAGGAGACGCGAATGAGGAAGTTTTTGTCTACGGCGCTGTCGCTGGCTTTGATGACATCGGTTGCGGCCATCACACCGGTTGTTGCAGCCGGCAGCGGCACCGCAGGTGCCTCGGCAAAGTCCGCTCAGAAGGCGGGCTCTGGAACTGACGCCGCCCAGAAGACTGTCAAGAAGAAGACGGTGAAAAAGAAGAAGCCCGCAAAGTCAAAATCCAAGGGGTCTGCACCTGCCAAGGAAGCTGCCCCGGCTAAGGGTTCTGCGCCAGCCAACGCCAAGCCGAAGGGTTCAAACTAATAAATCTGGGCGCTGCGGCGCCGTCACGGGTTCGACCGTGGTGGCTGGACCGTGACACACGTCACGATTCAGCCATTCTGCTTTGTGGCACCTGCCAACTGACGGACCGTCCGCGAACCGGATGCCTGATCCAATTCGATGCGGGGCAGACATGGTGGCCCCTTCGACCCGCTTCAGGTCCTGGAAAGCGACCGACGATACCAAGCCTCCCGAAGCAACAGCAGCCAGATGGGGATCCATATCGCCCATACGATCCAATCGCTGAAAATGTAATAGTTGTCGTGGGCACGAAAGTAGAACGAGGCATAGTAGACCGGCATCAAGGCCGTGGCCGCCAATAACCCGAGCACGGGTCGCAACACGAGAAAGGGCTGGACCCACACGAGGTACCAGGGGAACTGTGCGGGTGCGAGCAGGACCAATGCGCCCACAAGCAAGGTGACGCGGCGGATCAGATCCTCAGTTCCGGAGATCGGGCGGATGATCATCGCTGCGGTGATCGTCGAGAGGGCAGCTGCGACAGCCAGCCGCGCCAAACGGCCCGCATAAGCGGCGTCGAGCCCGACCGCCGATACGATCGATCCCGAGAGCTTCTCTAGAACCGGAAACAAAGCACTATTGGATTTCCAGATGGTGGCGTAGGCCACGAAGCCTGAAGTGTCGTCGAACCCTGCGAGCCACGGCGGCGTCGCGCAGAGCACTGAGACGACAGCCAATACACACACGGCAGCCGCAAGCCGCACTGGCTGGCTGATAAGCGGCCTGAGCACGAGCGGCGCGAGCATCAGCGGCCACACCTTGGCGCCGGCGGCCAATCCGAGGGCGCCAGCGGCCGCTATCAGGTGTCCGCGCACAGTCAAAAGCACTGTTGCGAGCACAAGCGGCACCAAGATTGCCTCCATGTGTGCGGAGTTCATCAATTCCTTGATGACCAGGGGATTCAACCAGTAGATCATCACCAGGAGCGGTGACCGGCCCATCTCCTTCAAGAGCGTAAGCAGCAGCCAGAGTGTGCTGGCCTCGCAGGTGAGACAAACCAGCCGCCACGCCAGCAGGCTCCAAGGCTCCGCGAGATAGGCGATGGCGAATGCCAGTTCAGCGACCGGAGGGTAGATCGTCCTCAGGTGAGGGTGGTTGATGCGGTCGTGCACGGAACCCGCCTGTTCGGCGAGTTCGCTGATCACTCCCGTCACACCCTCCTCGGTCGCGGCAGCTGGGACGACCCCATAGGGATTGAAGCCGTTCGCTACGACCGCACCATCCCACAGATAGCGATGGAAATCGTCCTCAAGTGCCGGCACGCTCCAAAGCATGAGCACCCTCAGTAGCAGACCCATCACGACAACGCGCCGCAGGATCGAGGTTTCGGCTGCGTCCGGTAGCCGTACCCCAGACCTTATGGGCCAGATCAACCACAGGAACCAGACCCCGGCGACGACCATCCCTGTCGCCAGAGGCAGTGCCGGAATGTCCGCAAGTTCGCGTTCCCAATCGAACAAGTTGCGAAATCCAACAAGCAGCACCGCCAGCATACCGAGCACGAAGCCTGCCCATGTTAGCCGCGCACGGATATTTTGCGCGATCGACGAAGCCTGATCTCCGTGCATAGGTCCAACCCACCGTGTCTCTGAACTGGCGTCATCAGTCTGACTACCGCCTATGCGGCACGATTGCACGAGATCCGGTGTCAACTTCGCGTCAATGCCCGGGCGCGGACTGGCCAGCAGGGACTTCAAGGGGGCTTGAAGTTTTTTGTCGCGGCCTGCATAGCCAGTGGCATGATCAAGGAGTTCCCTCATGCCAAAATTGGACGAACAATCGGCACCGATCACGAAGGTCCGGTTCATGGTCCCAATGCGCACCAGGCCAACGCTGGCAACAGCGCTTACGATCGCGCTCGTCACCGGGTCCACACTGGGCACGGCACTCCTTGTCTTCAAGCCCACCTTTGCAACAGCCCAGACAGCCGGGAAACAAATGACGACAGCATCAGGCCTGCAGTTGATTGACACCGTTGCCGGCTCAGGGGTCACGCCCAAAACCGGGCAGACCTGCGTCATGCATTACACCGGCTGGCTTTATGAGAACGGTGTCAAGGGCAAGAAGTTCGACAGCTCGCTTGATCGTGGCCAGCCATTCCAGTTCACTATCGGCGTCGGCCAAGTGATCAAGGGCTGGGATGAAGGCGTCGCCTCGATGCAGGTTGGTGGCAAGCGCACGTTGATTATACCGGCAGCACTCGGCTATGGAGCTCGCGGCGCCGGCGGTGTCATTCCGCCCAACGCCACATTGATCTTCGATGTCGAACTGCTTGGTGTGAAGTAGTATTGCGCTGACTGTTCTCCTGTTGCTCTTGATGAAGATTCGATCGTGGTCCATCAGAAGACCAGCGTGCGCTCCGATGGCTCGGGACGTGAACAATCTTATTTTCGAACACATGCGGGACATCCGCTCGAAGGTCTATTCGATCGACCAGAGGGGGGGGGCGTCTTGAGCTTCGGTTCGGCCTGATCGAAAACCAAGTTGGAAATCTGCACGTCAGCAACGCGGGGCAGAATGTCGAGTTGGATTGTCTCCGGGCCCGTGTCGACCGGATCGAACGTCGCCTTGAACTCGGCGAATGAGCAGGGCATAGGGTGAGATCAGCCTTTAAGGAGTTTGTCCGATGCCCATGCCAGCCCACGAAATCGAGAGCCTGATCAAGGCCCGATTCCCCGACGCCACGATTGAACTGAAAGACCTGGCTGGCGACAACGACCATTGGCAGGCCCACGTCGTAACTGCCGAGTTCAAGGGCAAGACGCGGGTCGCGCAGCACCAAATGGTCTATGAGGCGCTGGGCGGTCGCATGGGTGGCGTTCTGCACGCGCTGGCCTTGACGACGGCCGTGCCGAAAGATTGACTGTCGGCACGCGCACGCCATATCTCCCGCTACCCGCCCTGCGCGCTTGAACCGGCGGCCTTGAACCGCCCGAATGAGGAACCCACTACATGACCACCACCCAGACCACTGGCGCAACCGACGTCCAGAAGTGGATCAAGGACACCATCACGGCGAACGACGTCGTGTTGTTCATGAAGGGCCGGAAGAACATGGCCCAGTGCGGGTTTTCGCACCGTGTCGACGCTGTGCTCCAGCACCTCGGCGTCGACTACAAGGACGTCAACGTGCTCGATGACGCCGGCATCCGCGACGGCATCAAGGCCTTCACAAACTGGCCGACCATCCCGCAGCTCTACGTCAAGGGCGAGTTCATTGGCGGCTGCGACATCGTCATGGAAATGTTCCAGTCAGGCGAACTGCATCAGCTCATTCATGAAAAGGGCGTCCCGCACACCAACCACGGTTGATCCGCCGCCCGCGGCGACCTCAAAAGGCACAGCGCCTGCCGGTGACTGCGCCAGCAATTCTTGGCCGGCCGCAACAGGCGTTTGCGTGAACGCCGGGCGGCTGTCCTAATTCCGCACTCCCTGATCGCCGAGTTCGAGGGCTAGGGGCGGCGATGTGTCGGGGTGCGCGCTTCAAGTCGGAGATGGACGGCATCATGCGGCTGGGCGGACGACGCTTTCTGTTAAGTCTCGCGATCATCGGTGCGGCCGTGTGCCTGGCGCTTGGAATTTCGCTGCCCATTATCCGTCTGACCAAGATGGTGTTCTGGACCACGGAGCACTCTCTCATCTCCACCGTCAGCGTGCTGATCCAGGATGGCCAGACGTTCCTCGGCTTCACGGTCCTGATTTTCTCGATTTTGTTTCCGGTCTTGAAGCTCCTTTACCTGCTGCTGGTTTCGACGCTGCCGGCTTCCGAGATCCATCGCCAGTCGCGCCGCCTCAGGGCACTCGAATGGCTCGGCAAATGGTCGATGCACGACGTGCTGGTTTTGGCGCTGACGATCTTCTTTATCAAGAGCCAGGGCGTCTATGACGCGGCGAGCCTGACGGGTGTCTACTTCTTCACCGCTGCCGTCGTGCTGATGATCCTCGCCTATGCCTGGCTCCGCACCGAGGAGGCGGCGGCCGCCGTGCACTTCGACGTGCAACCGGAACCGTTCCGTCCGCAATCGGCGTTCCGGAACTTCGTGCTGTCGTTCCTGATCATTCTGGCGACGGTGTTCTTCGCGCTCGGCATCATCCTGCCGGTTATTCGCTTCACGACCGTCTACGTCTGGACCAACGAACATTCGATCGCGACCATCATCTACGCGCTCTACCAGAACCAGGAATACTTCCTGACGGTGGTGCTGTTCGCGTTCTCGATCTTCTTCCCATTCCTCAAGCTGTTCTACTTGCTCACGCTTGTCACCTCGCCGGATCTTGATCCGAAGTTTCGCGCCAAATCAATCTCCACCATGGAATGGCTCGGCCGCTACTCGATGACCGACGTCATGGTGCTGGCGCTGATGATCTTCTACGTAAATTCATCGGGTTATACCGAGGCGACCGTGATGCCGGGCGTCTACTTCTTCGCCGCCAGCGCGCTGATGACCATGCTCGCCTACGGGTGGGCACACACGGCTCGTCCTCGTGCGCAGACGTCCGGCCGTGACCAACCCCGGATACCGCAGAGTGAGATGTCGCCCGGTGAGATCGGACAGACGGCGGCCGCTTCAAGCACGCCCGCCGAGGTCGTAACGCTGCCGACCAACCCGGCACGCCGCCATCGACCGGCTTGACATGCGCACCCGGACGGTTGCCGCAAAAAAGGCCGCCCCACGGGACGGCCTATTGTGCATTCCCCAGACTGCGGACGCGGGTCGAACCACTCTATTGGCGCGCGTCGAAGCGGACGCTCAACGCGAGTAGAACTCGACCACCAGATTCGGTTCCATCTGCACCGGGTACGGCACGTCCGAGAGCGCCGGCACGCGGGCGAGCTTCACGGTCATCTTGCCGTGGTCGGCGTCGATGTAGTCCGGGATGTCGCGCTCGGCGCTCTTCACGGATTCGAGCACCAGCGCCATCTGCTTGGCCTTCTCGCGCAGTTCGATCACGTCGCCGACGCGGATGCGGTAGCTCGGGATCGTCACGCGGCGGCCGTTGACCGAGACGTGGCCGTGGCTGACGAATTGGCGCGCGGCGAACACGGTCGGCACGAACTTGGCGCGGTAGACGATGGCGTCGAGGCGGCGCTCGAGCAGCCCGATCAGGCCCTCGGACGTCGAGCCCTTCATGCTCGCCGCTTCCTTGTAGATCTTGATGAACTGGCGCTCGGAGATCGAGGCGTAGTAGCCCTTGAGCTTCTGCTTGGCCTTGAGCTGCTGGCCGAAGTCGGACGTCTTGCCGACGCGGCGCTCACCGTGTTGGCCCGGACGGCTCTCACGCTTGTTAAGCGGGCTCTTCGGCCGTCCCCAGATGTTCTCACCCAGGCGGCGGTCGATCTTGTGCTTGGCGCGGATGCGCTTGGTCATTTTACGGCACTCCAAAAATGGCGAATCTCCGCGATCAGGGATTTACCTGGCCACGGCCGGTTGGAGCGCCCCTTCCTCTGCCCTGGGCCAGACGCCCGGAGCCGACAGGTGACGGCGTTAGCCATCACCGCAGGTGCGCAATAGAAACGCGGGCCTTTCGACCCGCGGGTGATTTGTGCATAGACTGATCGTGCCTGAGCGTCAACCGCGCGAATTTACTTCTTCTTCTCGGCGGGCGCGGCTGCGGGCGGTGCGGCAGCCGGTACGGAGGTGGCCGCAGCCGGGGGCGCGGCGGTGCTTCCGGTCGCAGCTTCAGCTACCGGGCGGGCGGCAAGTGCGGGGCCCGTCGCGATATAGGCGGTGATCAGTTCCTTAACTTTGGATTTCTGCTCGGCAGTGCAGGTTGGCGGCGGCTTCTTGCTATCCTCGATCACGACTTCCTTGTCGCCATCCTTCTCTACCAATTTGATGTTGCCGGTCAGCATCATGACCGTCGTGAGGTGCAACATGTTGATGTAGATCAGCTGCTGCTCGGACCATTTTTTCTTGTCGTGCTCTCGCTTCATCAGCGAAGCGTAGTTCATGAACTGGTCGTCCTTGAGGTCGCAGATCTGTGCATGCGCGGACACGCGGCCGACGCGGATGATCTCACGGCCGAGCTCCACCGGCACAACAACCTCGTCCTTCTTCTTCTTGTCGATCTGAACCGTCTTGCCGTCTGGCTTGGTGAACTGGGCGGGAACCATGGACCACGCATACTCCATGAAAGTCTTGACCGACTTGTCGCTCAAATCTTGAGCCACAAGCGGCCCGGACAAAGCAACCGCCCATAGCCCTGCCGCAAGCGCAGTCGCACCAGCCAACCTCGTCCCCGCCTTCGCCATGTTCCGCATCTCCGTTGTGCATGTTCGGTCAGGCGGGCCCTCGAATGGACTCGTCCGCCGTCGCGCATCGAACTCTAGATCCCGCTCAACCTATCAAGTCCGCGCCTTAAAGACGGGCATGGCTCGGCTCAAAACTTGGCCACATCATGGCGGCTCATGTGGACGGCTTCCGCGCTTGTCCCTTGCCTTTCGCCAGCGTGGCAACAATGCCACGAAGGGTTCGGACCTCCTGATCGGTGGCGCCCAAACGCAAAAACATCGTCCGGAGGTTGTTGACGATGGTGGGGCGCTTTTCGGCCGGGTTGAAGAAGCCGAGGCGGTCGAGTTCGGATTCGAGGTGGGCAAACAGCCCAGCCATGGCCTCGCGCGTGGCGGGCTGATCGTCGTTCAGATAAAGTCCGCCCGCCAGCGGCCTCTCGTACGTGGTGACGCGGCCGAGCGAGGCGCCCTCGTGGCTCCGCATCCACTCGTAGCCGAGGATCAGCACCGACTGAGCGAGATTGAGCGACGCAAACCGCGAGTTGACCGGGATCATCACGATTGCGTCAGCCATGACCACTTCGCTCGTCTCGAGCCCATTGCGCTCGCGACCGAATAGAATGCCGCAGTGCTCGCCACGCGCGATCCGCGCCCGTAATTCGACCGCCACCTGCTCGGGCGTCAAAACCGGCTTTCGGAGATCGCGCTGGCGGGCCGTCGTCGCCACGACGTAGGTGAGATCGGCGGTCGCATCGTCGAGCGTCGGGTACGCGACGGCGTCGTCGATGATGTAGTTGGCGCCCGATGCGGCAATCCGCGCCTTCTCGTTCGGCCAGCCGTCACGGGGTGCGACGAGCCGCAAGCTATCCAATCCGAAATTCGCGCACGCCCGCGCCACCATGCCGATGTTGTCCGGCAGCTGCGGCTCCATCAGGATCACCGCCGGGCTCTCCCCCTGGCCCGCCATCGCCGACCCACGGATGTGCGCCCGCCGGATGCCGTGGCGCAGCTTCCGCATCACGCGCCGCGCCCAGAACCAGTAGTTCTCGCCCGACCAGGTCTTTTCGAGCGCGGCCAGCGCTTGCGTGTGGATCGTCTCGACGCCCTGCCCAACAAGCCGCACCGCGCCGTCGCCGATCACGATCTCTTTGTGCGCGCGGATGTAGTCGTCAAGGGTCTGCAGTCCCTGCGCCTCGGTGCGGCGCTTGCAGCCCGGGCAGCTCGCCGCGTCGGCCTCGCACGCGAGCTCGGCGCAGTAGCCGAGCACGCAATTGAGCGTGTCGCGCGTGAGACCAGGAATGGCGAGCGCCGCCAGCCCCTCGTCGATCATCTTGTCGTGGCAGGCGTGGACCACCTCGGCCACCGTCCGGCCGCCAATAGCCGGTACCGGCATTCCATCGCGCTGGGCAATCTCGATCTGAGGCACGGTCACTCTCGATCGGTCTCCTTTTGAGGTGTCTCGGTTGGGGCTGGTCTCGATCGCACGCGGCGCGTCTCAAGACCCGCTATGTAGCGAGAACGGCCGGCGCGAGCAAAGCCGTCGGGCGCAGGGCGACGGCACGAGCCGGGTCCAGGCTCGACCCGCCCCCTTCCTTCCTCTTACTTGTTGCCGTGCACCGCGGCAGCTAATGTTCGGGCGATTGTCAGCGACTCCACATGCCGAGGGAAAATAAATGAATAAAATCAAGGTTAGCGGCACCGTCGTCGAGATGGACGGCGACGAGATGACCCGCATCATCTGGCAGCTCATCAAGGACAAGCTGATCCATCCCTACCTCGACATCAAGCTCGATTACTACGATCTCGGCGTCGAGCATCGGGACGCGACCGGCGACCAGGTGACCGTCGACGCGGCCAACGCCACCTTGAAGCACGGCGTCGCCGTCAAGTGCGCGACCATCACGCCGGACGAGGCGCGCGTCAAAGAATTCAATCTGAAGCAGATGTGGAAATCGCCCAACGGAACCATCCGCAACATCTTGGGCGGCACGATATTCCGTGAGCCCATCATCTGCCGCAACGTGCCGCGCCTCGTGCCCGGCTGGACGCAGCCGATCATTGTCGGCCGACATGCCTATGGCGATCAGTACCGCGCCACAGACTTCCGCTTCCCCGGCAAGGGCACGCTCTCGATCAAGTTCGTCGGCGAGGACGGCCAGGTGATCGAGCGCGAGGTCTTCAAGTCGCCGGGGGCGGGCGTGGCCATGGCCATGTACAATCTCGACGACAGCATCCGCGAGTTCGCGCGCGCGTCACTCAACTATGGCCTGCAGCGCAACTATCCGGTCTACCTCTCGACCAAAAATACGATCCTCAAGGCCTACGACGGCCGCTTCAAGGACATCTTCGAGGAGGTCTACAGGGCCGAGTTCAAGGCCGAGTTCGATAAGCGCAAGCTGGTCTACGAGCACCGCCTGATCGACGACATGGTGGCGAGCGCGCTCAAGTGGTCGGGCGGCTATATCTGGGCCTGCAAGAACTACGACGGCGACGTCCAGTCCGACACCGTCGCGCAGGGCTTCGGCTCGCTGGGTCTCATGACCTCGGTGCTGCTGACGCCGGACGGCAAGACGGTGGAAGCCGAAGCCGCGCACGGCACGGTCACGCGGCATTATCGCGAGCACCAGAAGGGCAAGGAGACCTCGACCAACTCCATCGCCTCGATCTTCGCCTGGACGCGCGGCCTCGCCCACCGCGCCAAGCTCGACGGCAACGCGGACCTCGAACGCTTTGCAGCCACGCTGGAGAGGGTGTGCGTCGATACCGTCGAGGCCGGCCACATGACCAAGGATCTCTCGCTGCTCGTCGGACCCGATCAGAAGTGGCTTTCGACCACGGGCTTCCTCGACAAGATCGACGAGAACCTGAAGCGCGCGATGGCCTGATTTCGCGACCCGATGACCGGCTTCCGGCGCACCCCTTCGACGTGCGCCGGAGGAGCCTCGATGCGGGGATACGTCCACACGCTTTGGTTGCTGCGGTTGGCGTAGCGTAGGCGACATGAAGGCTTGCGCACGGAAAATAAGGCGCGCGGGACGCGCTGTGTTGTGGCGCGGGACGCGCTGTGTTGTGGCGCGGGACGCGCTGTGTTGTGGCGCGGGACGCGCTGTGTTGTGGCGCGGGACGCGCTATGAATGCGTGGGTTTCGGTTTGCGTGGTACCGAGCGCCTTTGTGGCCCACGTGCCACACGCGCAAGTCACAGTCCTCGGCTCGCATTCCCCGGATCGCAGTTTCGGTGGCCGGGGATATGTCATGTCGATGTGCCGGTCGGTCTCCAAGCGGCGGCCCCTCACAGGTTGTCCCCTCTCCCCCCACTTCTTCGCTGGGGAGAGGGAGTTGCGCGTTCGCCTTGCTATTGGCCCAGGGAGCCACCGGATGTGGGATTTTCTGCAAACGATTGCCGATCTCGTCTGGGATCGAGTTCGCACGCTTTGGCCAGGGCCGTGCGCGCCTCTTTCGGATCTTTGCTGAAAGCGATTGCGCCGAGGTGCCGCCAGGCCGACGCTGCCTCACGTGCGGCGTTACCTTGCGCGGTCGTTTTGGCCACCACATCGGCGCGGAACACTAGTGGGGCGTCGCGCCTTAATTGACTGGTGGGTGGGGCATCGTGGGCGTCAATTAAGGCGCGATGAACGCCCCACTAACCCAATGATATAGCTAGTGGTCTTTATGTCTCGCCTAAATCGTCAGCGGTTGCCGCCAGTACAGCGATTTAGGCGAGACAGACCACTAGTGGCCTTCATGTCGGGCCTAAATCGTCGACGCGTGCGGCTGGCACAGCGATTTAGGCGCGACAGGCCACTAGCGCGATCTCACCGTGTCCTATGACAGCATCGGCGACTGGAATGGCGATGTGTTCGACAACATCGACGGCATCATGGATCATATCGTGGCGGAACTCGGGAACTGTGGATCGAGTACCCTGACCCCGTCCCGGGAGCGCCGTCGTTGGCCAATGAGCGCGCGCGAGGGAGTGGCGGTGAAACTCCATTGTGATCCCGGCCCTTGTGACCGGGATCCAAGGTGCCGAAGGGGCAGCGCTCGCGGATGGATGGGTCCAAGCAATCATCGCCAATGCGCGTCTCCGATGCGACGCCAGGATGACGGAGGATGCGCCGCCCTACTTCTTGTTGGCCTGGATCTGGTTGTTGATGTCGGCCTGCATCTTGGCATTCAGGAGCTTGAAGTCGCCCTCGAGCTGGGTGCAGTGCTTCTCGCTGCCCTTGCAGACGATGGCCATCTGAAGTTCCAGGCTGTCGCTCTTCTGGATCGGCTTGCGGCAAACCACGGCCGGGTGCGCGGACTGGGCCGGCAGCGTGAAGGTATACATCGTCTGGGCCACCGGGTCCTGGTAGGCCGCATACTCCTTGTTGCGATGCACTTCCTTGATGCCCGGCATCGCCTTGACGCGCTCAAGCAAGGCTTCGGGAGTACCGGTGGCGTCACCGCAGAAGCTGGTGTCGGCCGGAGCACCCGCAAGCGAAGCCGAGGCTGAGAACACGAGGACTG
The DNA here is from genome assembly GCA_002928955.1 of Hyphomicrobium sp. GTDB lineage: Bacteria > Pseudomonadota > Alphaproteobacteria > Rhizobiales > Hyphomicrobiaceae > JAKAML01. The sequence continues at coordinate 31,752 of PERT01000040.1, forward strand.
CGAGCGCGGAAGCAAGCTTGAGCATGGCGTTCGTTCCGGGGTTGAGGCGTGAGCGCGTGAGGGCGGCAGGGTGCCGGCATTTCAGGACGCGATCACTACACAATCGCGGCCGCTGGCGGCATGAAATTTTGGCAACGTCCACACAGGGCGAGAGCGTGGCACCGCGCGCCAAAGCACCGGCGGGCTGGCCAGTGACGCCATACGACGGACGTGTCACCAGTTTTTTCAAGAACCCGGTAGCGCGACGTATCATAAAGTTGTAATACTTTAGATGATGCGTTTACACATATCCACTTAGGCCAGCTGAATGAATTGGGGGGTAGGGACACTAGTGTAGCGCATCTGACGTTTGGTCCCCACTCGGGGCTGGACGAAAAACCAAACGTCAGATGCAAAAGCTACACTAGAATCATAGGGTTGCTAGTGTTCTTTACGGC
>PERT01000041.1 GCA_002928955.1 Hyphomicrobium sp.
TCTGACGTTTGGTCCCCACTCGGGGCTAGACTCGAAACCAAACGCCAGATGCAAAAGCTACACTAGAATCATAGGTTTGCTAGTGTTCCTTAGGCGCCGGCATTTGATCTGGAGCGTGTTGCAACGGGAATCAAATGTCGGCCCCGGAACACTAGCATGGCGGAGCCGATGTTTGGTTCTCGACCAGCTCCGAGTGTGGAACAAACGTCAGATGCGCTACCATCCAGGCCGCCAGTTCACGCGGCCTTACCGTCGATCCGCTCTATCGCAGGGGCATCCGATATCATGACATCGAGTGTGACCTGATCGCAGACGACCTCCGGAGCCTTGCGGCGGCCCGAGCTTTGGCGGAAAGCGATCAATCCGAACCGCTCTAGACGGCGGAGTGTCTGGGTCAAGCTGGCTTTGGGTCGGCCAGAAAGCCGCGCGAGTTCGGCCACAGAATTGGGCCGGACAGTCTTTATCAGGGTCATCAGCTTGACGTTGGGCTCGGACAACAATCGCATCAGTTTTTGCAAGGAACCAACCGCCACCGTCTGCGTGGCAGCGCTCCCGTTGGTCCCAGTTGATATCGTGACGGTTCGCTCTCGCTGACCGTTCTGAAGTGGTGCGACTTCGACGTGAAGTACCTTGCCGGTGTTCATTTTTTGCGTCCTCGAACTGCGGCTCCAGCGTTTGCCAGGGGCACGACCGGGCGGCAGCGGCGTGGTTTCTAGTGCGCAGCGCCAATATGGGCGCAGGCCGATGTGGAAGATCTACGGGCCGGCTTGACCAGAGGATCATGGCCCTCGCCCGGAAATCTCGGATTTTTCGACGGGCCGTGAAAACCGGTGGAGATCAACTCAGTCGGCGGCCTAGTGGTCTGTCTCGCCTAAATCGCTGTGCCAGCCGCACGCGTCGACGATTTAGGCCCGACATGAAGGCCACTAGCAAAAACAATGGTTTAGTGTGGCGTTCAACGCGCCTTGATTGACGACCAGCTTGCCGCTCGCACAGGTCAATCAAGGCGCGACGCCCCACTAGTGTCGCTTTTTGTCACGAACGACTGGCAGACCACCGCGCGGCAACCGGGGACCAAGCGTTCGTGACGCAACACTAGCCAAGCAGATGATTTTTAATGTTATTCACGTTCCGAACCTGCTCGCGCGGCAGCGGCCACAAGAAGCTGACTTCGAAATTTTCACATGAGTGTTGCTTCAGCGCCTGAGGTTTGGTTGAGAGGTCAGCCACGACCGGGCGCCAAACGTGAGACGCGCTACACGAGCCCCGCCCATCGCCCACTGGCGATCACGGGCCGCCCAGCGATACTCCCGACGTAAACGTAAATCCAGGATTGCAGCACCGCCCCGCTGTCCAGATCGACGCAATCGAGCGCCCGGCGGTACTCTGGCACCGGAGAAGGATCGGCCAATATTCCCTCATATTCATCAAGCCATTTCATGGCGCTAACGGGATTCTCGAGCCGCAGGATCTCGCCATGAACCGATGTTCCAGACCGTCGATCCACAATCAGACCAGGGTAGTGGCCAAGATCGAGCAAGACCCCGGGTATGCTCGCCGGCCCGAGATTGGTGGACGATCGCTGCAGCAGCTGGCGTTGGGTACGACCCATCTCGCTCGGGGCCGAGGCCATCAGGGTGCCATACACGAAAAGGTGCGCACAGTTCATCGCGTCGTCGTCCGGCAAAGCAACCTCAGGATCGCATGGTCGCAGCCCCAGCGCACAGCCGGAACGACGGCCCGGCCGGCGATCTCGAATCTGCTCCTCCCAGCTGCGGCCAATGATCAATACTGGTAACGCTTGCAAGCACCCAAGTTGTCAGTCGTTCCTGTCGAACGGGCGAAACCAAATTCGGTCGGAGAGACTTGACCCGGCGCGACTCTGGACCGATGTTGCAATAGTGTAAAGCCGCGAAGTTCGGTAATGCCATGCGCGATGTTGGAGTGCCAAGCGTATCAACGGCATGTCGGCGCGATGTCAGTCGCCAAATCGCCGCGTTTGTTCGTTCCTTGTGAGCCTTCAACCTTCGAGAGCGGGGCCTGTGCCCTGGGGACCAGCTGAAATGCGAGCTACTTTTGGACGCCTCGCTACCCACGTCGTTGCAGGCTTGGCGCTCGCCGGCGTTGGTATGACATCAAGCGCGGCAGTCTGGCCCGTCACTGCGGCCTCGGCCCGAACGGCCCAAGAAAAGCCCTCGGAAGACATTGAGATCTCACAGTCGTTGATCGGCAGCTATTTGGCCGGACGCTTCGCTCGCGTCCAGAACGACACTGATGCTGCAGCCCGATACTATCAAGCCGCACTGATGCGCGATCCGGGCAACGAAGTGTTGCTGGAGCAGGCCTTTCTTATGGAATCCACGGAGGCCAATTGGCCACGCGCGATTGTGCTCGCCGACGAACTTGCACGGTCGAGCCCCACCCATCGCATGGCGCGCCTTTTCCTTGGCTTGGCGGCATTCAAGAATGGTCAACTCGACAAGGCGGAAGAGCACCTCGCCGCGTCCGGAAACGGACCGATCGGGGAACTGACGAGCGCTCTCGCCCGCGCTTGGACCAAACTTGCAGGCAACAACGCGGACGAGGCGATTGCGTTGCTCGAGATCCCCAAGCAGGCCGAATGGGCGCAGTACTACCTGCGCTATCACCGGGCACTGATCGCCGACTTATCGAGCCGCCGCGCCGATGCGCGCGCATCCTATGAGCGGGTCTTCAAGCAGGATCCGAGAACACTGAGGACGGCGCTCGCCTTCACGCAGCACGCGGCGAACTCGGGCGACGTGAAAATGGCCAAGTCGATCATCAAGGAGCATCTCGACAAGTCGCAGGGTGACGGCCACCCGCTGGCACGGGAACTACGCGACAAGGTGAATGGCAATGCCAAGATCCCGCTGCTGATCGAATCGCCGACCGAGGGTTTGGCGGAAGTGTTCTACGGTCTTGGTGAAGCGCTGACCGGCGAAGGCGGCGTCAGCATCGGCATACTGTATCTGCAGATGGCGCTGTTCCTTCAGCCCGACCAGCCCTTCGCGCTGGCGGCGCTTGCCAATGCCCACGAGACCACACGGAAGTTCGAGGACGCCAACGCAGTCTACAACCGGATATCGCCCGGCTCCGCGTTGCAGCCGGCGATCGATATCCGCAAGGCCTTCAACCTCAACGCGCTCGACCGGGTCGACGAGGCCAAGGCCATGTTGGAGCAGGTGGCCGCGGCCGATCCTTCGGATTTGAAGCCGCTGGACGCACTCGGCAACATCATGCGCTCGAAGAAGAGATACCTCGAAGCGACGGACTACTACTCACGCGCCATCGCGCTGATCGACAAGCCCGAAAAGCGGCACTGGTCCTACTTCTATGCCCGCGGCACGTCTTACGAGCGCTTGAAGAAATGGCCACTGGCGGAAGCCGATCTTCTGAAGGCGCTCCAGCTTTATCCGGACCAGCCGCTGGTGCTCAACTATCTCGGGTACTCCTGGATCGACCAGGGTCGCAACCTGAAGCAGGGCTTGAGCCTGATTGAGAAGGCCGTGTCGCTGAAGCCGGAGGATGGCTACATCGTCGACAGCCTCGGCTGGGCGCACTTCAAGCTCGAAAACTACAAGGATGCGGTGCGCTATCTCGAACGCGCGGTGGAGTTGAGGCCGGAGGACCCGGTGTTGAACGACCACTTGGGAGACGCTCTATGGCGCGTCGGACGGGAACGGGAAGCGCGCTTTCAGTGGGAACAGTCGCTGTCGCTCGAGCCTGAGGCGGACGACGCGAAAAAGACGACCGCGAAGCTCCTCAAGGGATTGCCGGCCAAGCCTATCGCGCGGGCGCCGAAAAAAGTGAAAGAGGCAGGGCGACCCACACAGCAGCGCAAGCGCGAAACCAAGCTGGCCCCGGACGCTCCTTTCTTCCAGTAACGGCGAAACGCACCCATGGTGGAGCGGCGGGGCAGCCCGCAGCCACCTTGCAGGACACCAACATCGAAGCTGCGGAATGCCGATCCTCACCGAGACCGCCCGCGCCAAGGTCAACCTGACGCTCGAGGTCATCGGCAAGCGAGGTGACGGTTACCATGAGCTTCGAAGCCTCGTGGCTTTTGCCGATGTCAGCGACGTGCTGACGCTCGACACCGGTGCGGCAGAGGCGGTGTATGTGACCGGGCCGTTCGGCCCGAGCCTTGCGGGCGAGAACCTGATCGCCGTGACGTTGCTGAAAGCCCGCGAAGCCGAGCCGTTTCTATCGACGGGCGCCATCACGCTCGAAAAGAGGTTACCTATTGCGGCCGGTATAGGTGGCGGGTCGGCTGACGCGGCCGCCGCGCTGAGGCTGCTCCGCCGCGCGAACCCTGGCCGTGCGGAACACATCGACTGGATCCGATTGGCGAAATCGATCGGCGCCGACGTGCCGGTCTGCTACGAGGACCGCGCGGCATGGATGACGGGTATCGGCGACAAGTTGACTCCAAGTCCGGACTTCCCGTGTATTCCCGCCGTGCTGGTGAACCCAATGGTTCCGGTACCACCCGACAAGACCGCGCAGGTGTTTCGCCGGCTCAAGGCACCGCCGGTTCCAATCGGGAATCAGGGCGCGGTTCCGCCCATGAGGTTTATGTCTCGCGCCGAAATCTTCGAGCTCGTCGCAAGCCATCGGAACGATCTGCTGCCAGCGGCCTGCACAATAGTACCGGCAATCAACGATGTGATGGCGGCGCTGCGTGGAAGCAAACGCATTGTCACGGCGCTGCTGTCTGGCGGCGGGCCGACGTGCATCGGTCTATATCTTTCGGGCGAGGCCGCGACGTCGGCCGCGAGCGACTTGGCGCGCGCCCAGCCGTCCTGGTGGGTCGTGGCGACGACGCTATCGTGACCGCGGGGTTGGACATGCGCCCGCACGGCCAAGTCCGCAACCAATCAGTGCGCGCGGCTGATGCAGAACGTGATGACGTCATCAAGGGCAGACTTCTCAGGCGAATCGCGGAACACACCCAGTGCATCGCGGGCGATGGAGCCGTATGACCGAGCACGTTCGAGCGTCGCATCGATCGCCCTGTGTCGCTTCATAAGTTGCTGCGCCTGTTCGATATCGCCATCTCTTATGTCGCCGTGGACAATGGTGCGGTTCCAGAATTCGCGCTCGCCCTCGGGGCCGCGGCGGAACGACAGGATCACCGGCAGCGTGATTTTGCCTTCGCGGAAATCATCGCCGACCGACTTGCCCAGCCGCGAGCTGTCACCGGAGTAGTCGAGGGCATCGTCGACCAACTGGAAGGCTATTCCGAGGTTCTTGCCGTAGGACCTCAGCGCCGATTGTTCCTCGGCAGGGCGACCGGCAAGTGCGGCACCAACTTCGGCTGCGGCCAGGAACAATGCGGCCGTCTTGGCGTTGATGATGGCCAAGTATTCATCTTCGGTCGTCGCCGTGTTTTTGGCGGCGGCGAGCTGCATCACCTCGCCCTCCGCGATCACCGCCGCGGCGTTCGACAGGATTTTGAGCACCGGCAGAGAGCCGACTTCGACCAGCATCCGAAATGCCTGACCCAACAGGAAGTCGCCGACCAGGACACTCGCCTGATTGCCCCAGATCAAACGAGCGGTCTTGCGGCCGCGGCGCGTATCGCTCTCGTCGACAACGTCGTCGTGCAGCAACGTTGCGGTATGCATGAATTCAATGGCGGAGGCGGTCCGGATATGGCCGTTTCCTTGATAACCGCAAAGCCTGGCCGATGCGATGGCGAGCATGGGTCTGAGACGCTTGCCGCCCGAATCGATCAGATGGTGGGCGAGTTCGGGAATGAGATCAACGTTCGAGACGGCCTTGTCGAGAATGATGCGGTTGATCGCATCCATGTCGTCGCTGACCAGCCGCAACAGCGGCTTCAGACTTTCCGACGGATCCCGAGCCTCATCGAGTGATATGACGACACCCACGGCGCTTTCCCCGGCTGCTTCGCTTTTGTCGGTTATAGTGAGACATGCGGCAGCGGCTGTCACGTCAGATTGCCGCAGTGGCCGACCTGTGGTGCAGCACAAGAGATGACCCGCGACCATGTTCGCTGAATTGATCCGAACCGATGACGCCGTCCTGGTCAGCTATGTCGCGGCGCTGCTGAGGGACCGCGGCATCCAGCCGACCATTCTCGACTGGAACGTCAGTCAGTTGCATGGAGCGGTAGGCTGGCAACCACAGCGTATTCTGGTGGAGGACGACGACTGGGCGGCGGCACGGCTTTTTCTGATCGAGGCGGGACTCGGCACGTGGATCTCGGAGCGTCCCCATGATTGAGACCGAGGATTTGCCGGTTCGAAAGGTGACCTTCGCCCAACCCGACCGCGGCGATGAACTGTCGCCTGACTTGACCGACGACGCATTCCTCGGCGGCGCGCTTCGTATTCTACAGCCGAAGGCCGGCTATCGCGCCGGTGTGGACGCCCTATTGCTGGCCGCCGCGGTGTCGCAGCGGGGGGAACGGTCACTGCGCGTCCTGGACATCGGTGCTGGCGTGGGAACGGTCGGACTTTCGGTGGCGCGGCGGATCGGGGCGACGGAAGTGACGCTCGTCGAGGCGGAATCGAGATTGTCGGTCCTGGCTGCGCGCAACATCGCTCGCAATGGACTATCCGACCGTGTGCGGGCGATGACTGCAGACATCACCGGGACTGCCGCGGAATTGCAGGCCCTGGGGTTGGCGAGCGATTGCTTCGATCATGTTGTCGCCAATCCGCCGTTCCACTTCGAAGGCCGGGGCACCCCTGCGCCAGTCCCGATCAAGGCCGCGGCGCATGCCATGCCAGAGGAGGCCCTCGATCTCTGGGTGCGCGTCATGGCCCGCTACGTCGCGCCGGGCGGGTTGGCAACGATGATACACAAGGCGGATGCGCTCGGTCTGATAATGGCCGCGTTCCAAGGGCGGTTCGGCGCGATCAGCATCCTGCCCATCCACCCGCGGCGGGGCGAAGCGGCGATCCGAGTTCTCGTGACAGGAACGAAAGGCAGCCGTGCGCCGCTGTCGCTGCGCGAGGGGTTTGTGCTGCATGACGCTGGCCACGATTTCACACCCAAGGCGGCGGGGATACTCCGCCACGGGGACGGCCTGGATCTCTAGTGTTCCGGCGCCGACATTTGATTCCCATTGCAAAGCGCTCCGGATCAAATGTCGGCGCCGTAAGGAACACGAACAAACCTATGATTGTAGTGTCGCTTTTGCATCTTACGTTTGGTTTCTGGTCCAGCACCGAGTGGGGACCAAACGTCAGATGCGCTACACGAGGAGTGCCCCTTGCGCGGGGATCGAAAACAAAACATTTACTCGATCGACGAGCCATCTTCTGTTTCGTCGGGCACCCGCCCGGACCCGTCGTTTGCCCTGATCACAAATCCGACCGAGGACAGTTGCCATGTGGCCTTTCCACCGATCGCCTGTCGTGCCCGTGCTGCGCCTGCAAGGCCCGATCGGCATGGCGTCGCCACTGAGGCCAGGTCTTTCCATAACCGGGCTCGCGGGCGCGATCGAACGGGCATTCGAGATGTCGAAAGTGCCGTCGGTGGCGATCGTGATCAACTCGCCGGGTGGATCGGCGGCGCAGTCGCATCTGATCTTCAGGCGGATCCGGCAGTTGGCCGAGGAAAAGAAAAAGCGCGTCCACGTCTTCTGCGAGGACGTGGCGGCGTCGGGCGGCTATTTCATCGCTGTAGCTGGCGACGAGATTTACGCCGACCCCTCGTCACTGGTCGGCTCAATCGGTGTGATTTCGTCGAGTTTCGGCCTCGACAAAGTTCTGAAGCGCTTCGACATCGACTATCGCGTGCACACAGCCGGCACGTCGAAGAATATTCTCGATCCGTTCCTGCCCGAAAAGCCCGAAGACGTGGCGCGGCTGAAGGCCATCCAATCCGACATCCATGACGTGTTCATCGCGGTGGTAAAGGAGCGCCGCGCGGGCAAACTCAAGGGGCTCGACGGCGAGTTGTTTTCGGGCGCGTTCTGGGCGGGTGCGAAGGCCATGGAGTACGGGCTCATTGATGGCATTTCCGACATCCGATCGCGGATGCGCGAAGTGCACGGCAACAAGGTCAAGCTGCGGCTTGTGCCGCTTGATCGGGGTGGGTTGCTGTCCAGGTTGCGGCGGACGCCCGGGAACACGGGCCTCGACGGCAACGGCCGGCTGGCTTTGGCTGATGAACTTCTGTCCGCGGTCGAAATCCGCGCTCTTTGGTCGCGTTATGGGCTTTGAGCACGAGCGTCAGACGCCGAGCAACGCGGCGGCGACCAGCCCCAGAAACATCAGCCCAGAAAGCGCGCTCGAAATGTTGATGGTGACGTCGCCGAATTGCCGGGGCGGTTGCGGGGTGACCACGGGCGCGACGACAGACCGACGCGGCTCGGGCGCACGCGCACGTTCCATCGCCTCGCTCGCACGGATCGCGCCGTTCAAGAACCGGTAGAGTGCTCGGATCTGTCGCCACAGCTCGGCGGGCGCCTGCCGCCATCCGTGCCGCCAGACGAAAAAGCCGAGCGCGAGCACCACGATCTGCAGCAGTGTCGAGACCCAGCCGCCGACGAGCAGCCAAAGTAGCCCGAACAGCAGCTGCGCCACCCACCAAAGCCAGCCGAACAGTGATCCGAATATGTCCATCGATCGCCCTCGAGATGCGGCGCCCGCGAGCGCGCCGGCCGTTTCCGCCTTGCGTTTGCCGGGATGTTGATATCCGCTGAGCGCTTCGCTGGCTTAAACGATCGACGCCATGATGCGCTTGCGTGATGGCGCCGCATCAGGTGGACTGGACGTGGGTTGATGAAAACGGGAGCACACATATGCCGCAGCTGATCGCACTGGCGCTGGCCGGAGCGGGGCTCTACGCGAGCTACAAGTGGCTGACCCGCGGGATGGCCAAATCCGGTGGGGCAGCCGAACAGACGGGCGAGGCTCAGGCGCGCAGCGCCGCAGACGCCACGAGTACGGCAACGCCGAAAGATCTCGGCGCGCTGGATTGGGACGAGGCGGCTGGCGTCTATCGGCCTCGCAAGCTCAACTGAATGCCAAGACGGCGCTTTGAGATCAGTCCTTGACCTCGAACGTCACTTTGACAGTGACGCGGTAGCTGTCGATCTTCCCCTTGCCGTCGACGGTGGCAGAGAAATCCTGCACCCATACCGACTTGATGCCTTTCAGGCTCTTGCCCGCCTTTGTGACCGCCTGCTGGGTCGCGTCCTCCCAGCTCTTGGACGATGAAGACATCAGTTCGAGGACTTTCATGACGGCCATGGCGCAACGCTCCTTTGGGGTGGGCTGTGATCGTGCCAACACTCACAGCGATCTATGACAGCACTGTCACATTAGGCCGGCTGCCTCTGAATACAAGCGCGCCTTGACGTGGGCGGGCCAGGCCTGGCCGGGCAGGGCCGGGCAGGGGCGGTGCTGGGGCTTGGCTCCGGTTGGTCCTGGCAGGGCTGGCCGTGACAGGTTCCGGCGAATGCGTATAGTGCGGCGCTCGTCTCGTTAACGGATCAGGAACGCCGCATGGCCCTCAAACCTTCCAGTGCAGCTTCAAGCACGACTTCGAGCGCAGCCGCACGAAGCGCACTTGCCGAGCTCCGTCCCAAGGCCGCATTCCAGGACCTGATCCTGACGCTGCAACAGTTCTGGGGCCAGCAGGGCTGTGTGATCCTACAGCCTTACGACATGGAAGTGGGCGCGGGCACATTTCATCCGGCCACCACATTGCGTGCGCTTGGGCCGCGACCGTGGAATGCCGCCTACGTGCAGCCGTCGCGGCGGCCCAAGGACGGGCGCTACGGCGAGAACCCGAACCGGATGCAGCACTACTACCAGTTCCAGGTGATCATGAAGCCGTCACCCGAGAACATCCTGGACCTCTACCTGCAGAGCCTGGATGCCATCGGCGTCGATACCACGAAGAATGACATCCGCTTCGTGGAAGACGACTGGGAGAGCCCGACGCTCGGGGCCTGGGGCCTCGGCTGGGAGGTGTGGTGCAACGGCATGGAGGTGACGCAGTTCACGTATTTCCAGCAGGTTGGCGGCTTCGACTGCAATCCCGTGGCCGGCGAGATCACCTACGGCCTCGAGCGGCTGGCGATGTACGTGCAGGGCGTAGACCGTGTATTCGATCTCAACTTCAATGGCCGCCAGGACGCACGGAAACTGAGCTACGGCGACGTATTCCTGCAAGCCGAGCGCGAGTATTCGCGGCACAACTTCGAACATGCGAACACCGAAATGCTGCTCGCCCACTTCAAGGACGCCGAGGGGGAATGTAAGAGCCTGCTCGAAAAGGGCTGGACTTCCCCTCCCCCTGGCGGGGTGGGGGCGATTCGAACGGACCAAGCCGACCGTCGCCACCTGATGGCTCTTCCGGCCTACGACCAGTGCATCAAGGCTAGTCATATTTTCAACCTGCTCGACGCCCGTGGCGTGATCTCGGTGACCGAGCGGCAGAGCTATATCCTGCGCGTGCGGGAGCTGGCCAAGGCGTGCTGCGGCGCGTGGCTGGCGACGGAGGGCGGTGGGGCGGCCATCTTTGAGCCGGTTCAAGCCAAGCTTTAGATAGCCGGAGCGGGCGTTCGAACGTACATTGCGGGAGCAACGCCCATGAACTGGGAAACGGCCTTTCAGGCGGCAAGCACGCTGGCTTTCGTGGGCTGGGTATTGCTGGCCGCGGCACCTCGGTCCGCCCGCGTGCTCGGCATCCTCCGTTACGGCATCGTGGGCTTGATCTGCGCGGCCTATGCCCTGCTCGTCGCGCTCTACCTCGGGCGCGTCGAGGGCGGCGGCTTCATGAGCCTCGCAGGCGTGAAAGCGCTGATGTCGTCGGACCCGGTCATCCTGGCGGGCTGGCTGCACTATCTCGCTTTCGACCTCATGGCCGGGCTTTGGATCGCCAGCAAGGCCGACGAGATGGGGCTGTCGCGCATCGCGCAGGTGCCGTTCCTGTTCCTGACGCTGATGCTCGGGCCGGTGGGGCTGCTCGCGTTTTATGGCGTGGTGGCCGCCAAGAGCCGTGCGGCAAGATAGGCCGTGTTCGCGGTTGCCGGAAGCGTGAGGCCGCTGGGCGCGGGTGTGCGAGCATCTATCGCTACCGCTCCAGCGGCGGCGGGCCGCGCGCGCGTTGCCCGACCCGTTCAATGCACGGGCAGTCGCCTGGATGGCCGGGTCAAGCCCGGCCATGGAGCTGGGATGTGGAACCGTCACGGTCGGGCCCGACCCGGCCATGGAGTGAGAACAGATCGTTGGGCGCCTAGCCCCGATCAATTCTCGTCCATCTTGAGCGCTGAGATGAACGCTTCCTGCGGGATTTCGACCCTGCCGAACTCGCGCATCTTCTTCTTGCCGGCCTTCTGTTTGTCGAGCAGCTTGCGCTTGCGCGAAATGTCGCCGCCGTAGCACTTGGCGATCACGTCCTTGCGCATGGCCTTGATGGTTTCACGCGCGATCACTTTGCCGCCGATCGCCGCCTGCACGGGAATCTGGAAGAGGTGCGGCTTGATCAGCTCTTTCAGCTTTTCGCACATCGACCGGCCGCGCCCCTCGGCGCGGGTGCGGTGGACGATCATCGAGAGCGCATCCACCGGCTCGGCGTTGACCAGCACGGAAAGCTTCACCAGATCGCCTTGCTGGTAATCCTTGATGTGATAGTCGAACGACGCATATCCGCGCGACACGCTCTTGAGGCGGTCGTAGAAATCGAAGACGACTTCGTTCAGCGGCAACTCATAGACGAGCATGGCGCGGCTGCCGACGTAGGTGAGGTTGGTCTGCCGGCCACGCCGGTCCTGGCAGAGCTTGAGGACCGAGCCCAAGTACTCGTCCGGCACCAGGATCGTCGCCTCGATCCATGGCTCCTCGATATGATCGATGCGAACGACGTCCGGCATGTCGGCGGGGTTGTGCATATCGAGCACGGTGCCGTCCGTCATGTGGAGCTTGTAGATGACCGACGGCGCGGTGGTAATGAGATCGAGATTGAACTCGCGCTGCAATCTCTCGGTTATGATCTCGAGATGCAACAGCCCCAGGAATCCGCAGCGGAAGCCGAAGCCGAGCGCGGCCGAGCTTTCGGTCTCGAAAGAGAAGCTGGCGTCGTTCAGCCTGAGTCGCGACATCGCCTCGCGCAGGTCTTCGAAATCGGCCGCATCGACCGGGAACAGGCCGCAGAACACGACCGGCTGCGCCTGCTTGAAGCCCGGCAGGGCTTCGGCCGTGGGGTTCTTTTCGTCTGTGACCGTATCGCCGACGCGGGTATCCGCCACTTCCTTGATGGCGGCGGTGAAAAAGCCCACTTCCCCAGGGAGCAGTTCCGAGAGCATTTCCTGCTTCGGGCGGAAGATCCCGACGCGATCGATCTGATAATGACCGCCAGACGCCATCATCTGAACCTTCTGGCCCTTCTTCAGCGTGCCTTCCTTGATGCGGACAAGCACGACGACGCCCAGATAGGCGTCATACCAGCTGTCGACCAGCATGGCCTTGAGCGGCTTGTTCGGATCACCCGTAGGGGCCGGCAGCCGCTCGACGATCGCTTCCAGAACCGCCGCGACATTGAGGCCGGTCTTGGCCGAGACGCCGACCGCGCCCGAGGCGTCGATGCCGATCACGTCCTCGATTTGCTTCTTGACCCGATCCTCGTCGGCTGACGGCAGGTCAATCTTGTTCAACACCGGCAGGATCTCGAGTTTGTTGTCGAGCGCCTGATAGACGTTGGCCAGCGTCTGCGCCTCGACGCCTTGCGAGGCATCGACAACCAGAATTGCGCCTTCACAGGCCGCAAGGCTGCGCGACACTTCGTAGGCGAAGTCCACGTGGCCAGGGGTATCCATCAGGTTCAACTGATAGGTTTTGCCGTCTTTGGCCTTGTAGTCGAGGCGGACGGTCTGGGCCTTGATGGTGATCCCGCGTTCCCGCTCGATCTCCATGGAATCAAGGATTTGCGCCTTCATGTCGCGGTCCGCGACGTTGCCGCACAGCTGGATGAGCCGGTCGGACAAGGTCGACTTACCGTGATCGATGTGGGCGATGATCGAGAAATTGCGGATGAGCGAGATGTCTGTCATGGCCTCTCAGTAGCACCCTGTTTGCACCTGCAAAAGAGGCCTTTGCGCCGCGTCCTGCCCTAAGATCCAACGCCAGACACAATTCGTTTCGACCGACCGTTGTGCACCGCAAAACAAGGGCGTATGATCTTGCCTCACGTGATCTATGACAGTCAGCTCTGAAATCCCCCCATAGAGTTTACACGAGGTAGCGTCATGACGGTGAAGCCCGCGATAGCCAAGGACGAGCGGTTCGGTACACGGGCCGCATTCGGCGGTAACGATACGGAAATCCGGTCAGCAATGAGTTCCGCGTTTGAGGCCATGTCGGAATGGCGCGACGAGATGTCGGCCACCGCCGAGCGCAATTCAACGAAGGTTTTCGACAAAATAGGCGCCGCCGCGAAGGCTGCCGGCTGGCCAGACAGTGTTGTCGAGCAGACCAAGTCGAACATGCTGCAGGCGACGAAGATGCAGACTGAGATGATGGACAAGGTGATGGACGCCTGGACCGAGCAGATGAAGGCGCCGGGCATGTTCAGCTTCGGCAATCACGCTTTCGGTGGGCAAGCCGGAAAGGGGTTCGGCGGCATGCCGGCGTTCACGCCCGGTACCGGGTTCCCGGGAATGGACATGTCGAAGTACAATTTCGGCACCGACCCTATGGCACCGTTCCAGTTCTGGATGGAAGCAACCCAGATGTGGCAGAAGCAATGGGCAGACGCCGTGTCGGGCATGATGAGCAACTATCCTGGCACGCCTCCGCACACGAGCCATGGCCGCAAGCCGCCGAATTATCGCTGAAGACGGATCGGCGCAGCTCACGGCGACCTTCGATGACGAACTCGAAAAGGCTGGCGAAAGTCGGCCTTTGTCTCCTTGACATCACATCTTGACCAGAACGCGGTCGAGCATCCTGCCTGGCAGCACGCGCCGGAGACCAGCGGCGACATAGGTTGGCGTGGTCACATAATATCTGAGCTTTGGCTGCCGGCTTTCCAGTGCGTGGACCAGCTTCAGAGCGACTGCTTCAGGCTCCAGCTTGAATGTTTCCTTGCCGCCTCGCTCCATGCTGAGAAGCCGCGCGCGATAGTCGGCACGATGGGGCGACGCCGCAATGTCGATCGAGCGCGTGAAGTGCTCGAGTGCGGTGGCGACGAAGCGGGTACGGATCGGACCGGGCTCGATGAGGGAAACGTGAATACCAGTGCCGCCGAGTTCCAGCCGCATGGCGTCTGACAAAGCTTCGATCGCGAACTTCGACGCGCAATAGGCGCCGCGATAGGGACTGGCGACCAGCCCGAGCACTGACGAACACTGCACGATCCGGCCGCTCCCCCTGGCTCGCATCGCCGGGATGACGCGGCGTGTGAGATCATGCCACGCGACGACGTTGACCTCGAACTGTCGGCGAAGCACGTCGGGCGTCAGGTCCTCGACTGCGCCGACTTGGCCATACGCCGCGTTATTGAACAGGGCGTCTATACGGCCGCCCGTGCGTTCAAGCGCTTGATCGGCGCAGGCGGCAATTGACAGCGGATCCGCAAGTTCGAGGCTAAGGGCCTCAACGCCTTCGTCGCGCTCGAGCCGCGCGAGGTCAGCGGACGCGCGTGCGGTTGCGAAAACCCTCCAGCCCCGGGACTTCATCATGCGGGCCGAGGCAAGCCCGATGCCCGACGAGCAGCCGGTGATCAGAATCGAGCGGCCGGTCACGTCTCGCTCCCGTGGCGGCGCGCCGGATGATGGTGGACGTACCCGGTCGCGCGATGGGCGAGATCGACGACACCAGGATGCAGGATCTCGGCGAGAATCTCGGCACTCTCAACCAGCCGCGGCCCTGGCCGATTGAAGTAGGCGTTGCCGTCGGCAACGAACACGCGGCCTTCGCGCACGGCTCTGAGCCCCTGCCAGATTTCAGAAGATTGGAGTACGCCCATTTCACGGGTCGTCACTTCGATGTCGTAACCGCAAGGCCCAACGAGGATAATGTCCGGATCGGCGGCGGAAACGTCGTTCCATGAAATCCAGGGCGATGTCGAACCGGTTGACCCGAACAGGCTGACCCCTCCGGCTGCTTCGATCAACTCCGGCATCCAATGGCCACCCGACATCGGCGGGTCGATCCATTCGATGAACGCAAGCCGCGGGCGCGGACGGCCGGCGACCTTGAGCCGGAGGCTCTGCAGCCGCTGTTCCATTTCCTCGATCAACTTCTCACCGCGCGCCTCCACCCCGGTCGCCGATGCGATGCGGCGGATATCGGTATAGGCATCGGCCAAGCAATGAGGCCGGCACGAGACGATGCGAGCCGCACTGTCGGTCCAGGTGCAAAGCGCACGTTCGACGTCGGCCAGCGATACCGCGCAGACTTCGCAGTGGTCCTGGGTCACGATCACATCAGGTGCCAACGCCTTGAGCTGGTGGGCATCGACTTCGTAGACCGCCAACCCCTGCTCGACGATCGCCTTGACGCGCCGGTCGATCTCGCGGCTCGCCCCTTCAAGCTTGAATTTGGGAGCGGTAATCTGGGGCAGTGCCAAGACTTCCGGCGGAAAGTCGCACTCGTGTGAGCGGGCGACCTGGTTGGGGCCGAGCCCCAGAGCATGGACGATCTCGGTTGCACTGGCGATCAGCGAGATGATGCGAAGGCCGCCATTTGACGCGTTCGCGGCGCGAATGGGCGACATCTATCGGACGAGCTTGACGAGAGGCTTGCCGTCGCTGTCGAGCAAAATGAGCGTCAGCCCATCTTCCTTGTGCGACTGCATCCGTTCGAGCGCTTTCAGAAGCGCCTGCTCCCGCTCCATCTTGCCCTCGCACAACATCTTCGACACGCCGATACCGGTGAACGCTTGACCGTTGGGGGTCTTGGCGAACTGGCCGAAAATGCGGTTGCACGCCGCTTTGCCGCCGAGCTGATTGCGAAAGAAGACAAGCACGCCAGCATCCTCGACGGCAGAACCCTCAATCTCCGTCACCCGCCATTCGACATCGCTGACCGATTGCGAAAGCGCGACGACAGAAGGTCCGCAAAGTGAAACCCCACCGAGCCCGAAGAGGGCAATCAGGAGCCTGCGCATCGAATTCAACCCTTTCACTTGAGCTTGGCCATCCATAAGCCGCCTTGTGCCAGGGACGCAACCGGCACGCTCTTGTTCGCGCCTTCAAGCAGGCGAACAGCTCAGTTCGCGCCCTCCAGCAGCCGACGAGCGATGACCTGGGCCTGGATCTCGGCGGCACCCTCGAAGATATTCAGAATGCGGGCGTCGCACAGCACGCGGCTGATCGGGTATTCGAGCGCGAAGCCGTTGCCGCCATGGATCTGCAATGCGTTGTCGGCATTGGCCCACGCGACGCGCGCGCCAAGCAGCTTGGCCATGCCGGCTTCGAGATCGCAGCGGCGTCCGGCATCCTTCTGGCGCGCCGAGAAATAGGTGAGTTGGCGAGCGATCATGGTCTCGACCACCATCATGACGATCTTGTTCGACACACGCGGAAAAGCGTAGATCGCCTTGCCGAACTGTTGCCGGTCTAGAGCATACTTTAGTCCGAGATCGAGGGCCGACTGTGCAACCCCAACCGCACGCGCCGCCGTCTGGATGCGCGCGCCCTCGAACGTGTTCATCAACTGCTTGAAGCCGAGCCCTTCGACCCCGCCGAGCAACTGGCCGGCAGGCACCTCGAAGTCGTCGAACGAGATGTCGTATTCCTTCATGCCGCGATAGCCGAGGACGTGGATCTCGCCGCCGGTCATGCCCTTGGTCGGGAACGGATTGGCGTCGTCGCCGCGTTCCTTTTCGACGAGCAGCATCGACAGGCCCTTGTGGCCCGGCTCGTTCGGATTGGTGCGGATGAGCATCGTCATCAGGTCGGCGCGAACGGGATGCGTGATCCAGGTCTTCTGGCCGGTGACGACGTAGCAATCACCACGCTTCACGCCGCGCGTTTTCAGAGAGGCCAGGTCGGAACCGGTGTTCGGTTCGGTGAAGACCGCCGTCGGCAGGATTTCACCGGAGGCGATCTTCGGCAGGTACTTTTCTTTTTGCTCAGCGGTACCGTTGTGCAGGATCAGTTCGCCGGCGATCTCGGAACGGGTGCCGAGAGAACCGACGCCAATGTACCCGCGCGACAGTTCCTCGGAAACCACGCACATGGCCTGCTTGCCAAGCCCGAGACCACCGAGATCTTCGGGAATGGTCAGGCCAAACACCCCCAGCTCCGCCACCTTCCGCACGATTTCGATCGGGATGTAATCGTTTTTCAGGTGCCATTCGTGCGCATGCGGAACGACCTCTGCCTCCGAAAAGCGGCGCATCTGCTCCTGGATGGCGGCATGGGTCTCGTCGAGGCCAGCATCTCCGAACGACGTGGCGTTGGGCTGCGCTGCGATCAACTTCGCCAACCGCGCCTTGACGGCCTCGGTGCCACCTTCGGTAACGAGCCCGGCGACACTGTCTTCGAAGCGGCGGATATCGGATTTGGAAACCCCCATCGCGTCGGGACGGATGATCTCAAGCTGGCTCATCGGAATGCCGCCCGCGACTTGAGCCAGATACTCGGCGAATGCGGCAATCAGGATGAGCTGCTCGAACTCACCGAGGCGGTTGTCGGACTTGAGCGCCACGCCCCAGGCCTGCATCTGCCTTAGGCCCTCGACAGTGGTCGCGAGCCAAGCAAGCCCGTGCACTGCATGCTGGGCGTCGTCGATCCCGCCCATTTCCTTGACTTTAATGCGAACGCCGGCCTTGGCTGCTGCGAGCACTTTTTCCGCCGCCGTCACGGCCTCTGCGCAGACCGAGAGCAATGTGTCGGGGCCGGCTTGCAGAATACCTGTTTCGGACTTGAGTTTGGCGACGGTCATGAGCGTATCCTTCAGAGATTGCAAATGATTGGGTTGAGGACTGCCAGCTCTTCGACAGCGAACCCCGATTTCAAAAACGCAGGATACCGAGGCGCCGATCGGTGGCAATTGCCAAATCATCGAATGGGCAATTGCAGCACGTGACAACAGCGCGCGGGCGGCAAGACCGTTCCGCACGGGTCGGGCAGGACGAATTACTTTTCCTGACCCGTCAGCGCCTTGAGGAACCGGCGAACCGTCTTGGGGTCACCATCGGGCTGGGCAGGGCCCTCGATGTCGGATTGCCGATGATCCTTGATCGTTGGTCCGGCGGGCGCCCGCTTGACGATCTCGACCGACGCCTCTTCGACCTGGCTACGGTAGGCAACATAGTCGCTGGCATTGATATCCGGCGATGGACGAGCCGAGTGCAGCCGCGATTTGAGCGACGCCGGACCACCAGCGGCCGCGGCGGGGCTCGACGGCAGCCCGTCGTCCAGATCGGTATCGGAGCCGAACCGTGGTACCCGCGAAACGATCTCCACATCGGCTTCGCCGAAGGACAGATCGGGAAGCTCGAAATCGGACGCCGGCCCCCCGTCGTTGCGTAGATCCCCGTCATCCACCGCACGGCCAGCCGCGACGGGCGCCAGCACCAGCAGCGGCAACTCTGGAAATCTCGTCCGGGGCAATCGCGGCGCGGAAGAGGGCTCAGATTGGACGTCGACCGCTGGGACGGGAGTTGGGGCGGGTGGGGCGGTCAGCAGCGTCGTGCGCACAGGCTCGGACGCCGGTGTCGACGAATTGGCAACCGGTGCGCCGTGCGACAGGGCGTCGGACGCCGCTTGTTCCATCTCGTGCAAATCTGACAACGAGTGTTCGTCGTCGAGCGCGATGAAGCCAGATGGAATAATCGCCGGTGCGGCAGCGGCACTATTTTCAAAGCCGGTCGCAACATTCGGTGGATCGCCATGTCGCACCGGTGGCATCGGAGCGAGCAGGGGAGGTTCGGCAGAAGCAGGTTCAGCCATGTCATGCGGCGTTCTGATTGCCACCTCGACAGGGGCATTGAATAGTGTGGGCGATGGCGGCGGAATGGATTTCCCGGATGATAGGGTCGCAAGCACGGCAGAAAAGGCCGTGTCATGGGCGGTCTCGTTCGGATCGGGGGCCGAGACGACATGGAGCGCAAGCGCCCGATCTCGCGCAATGGAAAAAGCCGTGCGGCCAGCCGCCGCGAGAACCGCAGCCTGCTCGATCCACTGGTCCTTGGACACACGAGCGTCTGGTCCGAGTAACATGCAGATGCGCGCAACGTCGCCAGCCGACCACCGGGCGACGGATTGGAACTCAGATACACCGGCCCGCTGCAAGGCCAGCGCCCGTGTCCGGTCGATTCCGCGGATAAGGGTCAGATCGTCAATTGGCTGTTGATCGGCCGCGCGAGGCAACGCCGACGCAGCCATGACTTTGACAAGAGGAACCACGGCGGTTTCTGCGGCCGGCGTCACCGGCGATGGCATCGATGGTGCTGGACGGTGGCGCATGGCCCGGCTCAAGATCGCACGCGCGGCTTTTGTGATGACGAATGATATTGGACGGATGGGCAGCTTGGTGTCCGATCGGGATGCCGAACCGGGCGCCGCGGGGAGCCGAGGCGCACCTGCAACGGCCTGCACCGGGATCGTGCGCGGCGTCGAGGCGCTCGGCAGCGGGGCCGCGAGAAGCGCTGCCTGCTCGATCCAGTTCTGGCGGCTGATGGTGCGGCCGAGGCTGAGAGCGGCGGAAATCCGCGTCACATCGGCATGGGTCCACCGTGCGATATCGGCGAAACCGCCCACACCGAGGCCCTCGATTTTTCTCGCCAGAACCCGGTCGATACCGCGAACTCGGGTCAGGTCGTCGCGGGCCGTCGCGGGTACCGCGCTCGCGGCAATGCCGTATGGAGCAGCGGCGATCGGGACTGTTTCGGCGGCCGAAAGAGGGGCACAGGTGGGATCGGCGACGGATCGTGGCGAGGCAACGTCCCGAGGCACGGCAGTTGGTTCCGCCGGAGTCGAGACGGTGAGCGGCAATCCACTGGCCGTTGCTTGGCCCGGCAAGCCCCCCAACAGCGTGA
Source organism: Hyphomicrobium sp. (assembly GCA_002928955.1). Classification (GTDB taxonomy): domain Bacteria; phylum Pseudomonadota; class Alphaproteobacteria; order Rhizobiales; family Hyphomicrobiaceae; genus JAKAML01. Next base: position 19,996 of record PERT01000041.1, read on the forward strand.
TGGCCTCGGCGATCTTGGTCCGCGCGAGGAACACGCGGTTGCCGCTGAGCGCGCTTTCGATGCGGGTTTTCAATCCCTCAGGGTCGATGGCCACAACGGGCCGGCCTTCGGCCTCGCGCTGCGCAAGTTGCCGCAGTGCCCGCCATGCCTCGTCCGACTGCAGCAGGCCCTCCAGCCGTTGGCGCTCCGCCTCCAGAGACTTCAGCGGATCACCTGTCTCAGTTGTCATTTCGCGCCTCGGCTAAACACGCATCACTGTCCGTCGCTCACGTCAAGAGGTGGAGAATCGCGAGTTTAGGCAACCCCTGCCGGGCCGTCCATGGCGCGCGAGCGGCGACCACCTATTTGGTGCCGACGGGATCGATAAGCACCACGGCCCCCATTACCATTGCGACGCCGGCCAATTGCACGAGCGTCAACGTTTCGCCGAACATCAAATAGGCAAGGCCGGCGGTCACTGCGGGCACCAGATAGAACAACCCCGACAGACGCGACACGGCATTCTGGCGGATCAACAACATGAGCAGCATGATCGACACGATCGAGAGCACGATGACGAGCCACGCAAGAGCCGCCATAAAGGGCGCCGACCATACGATCGCCCGCGTCTCGACCACGAGGGCCAGAGGCGCCGTCACGACCAGTGCACCGATGAACTGCAAGGCCGTCCCGGTCCGCAGATCCGCTTTGGTCGAGAACCGTTTCTGGTAGATCGTGCCAATCGTCATGCCGAGCAGCGCCACGCCGCATGCGAACACGGTCGCGACGTTGATGCCGGAGCTGGCGGCGTGCTGCGCAAGCTCGATCCTGGACCCGACAACCAGTCCCGCTCCCAAAAGACCGAGCGCCAGACCAACCCAATGGCGGGGCGTGATCCGCTCGCCGAGAAGCGTAGCGGCAAGCACAGCCGTCAAGACCGGCTGAAGGCTCACGATCAAGGCTGCCACGCCCGCGGGCAGTCCATTCCGGATCGCCCAAAAGACGCCCCCGAGATAGGCTCCGTGGATCATTGCGCCGACAACGATGGAATGGAACGCCGGCCAACCCGTCGGCCACGGTGCAGAGAACAGGAGCGCGACTGGCACCAGGATCGCCAAAACGATCAAGAACCTGACCGATAAAAACGTGAACGGTTCCGCGTAAGGTCCACCCAGCTTCGATGCAATGAAGCCCGTCGACCACAGCAGCACGAACATTGCGGGCGCAATACGGGGAAGCAGTGTGTTCATGTCAGCCGGCCCCTTTTTTCGGACCCGACACAACCGCTGCGCACCGATCCATGCTTCCGACTAGCACACAATGAGGGCTGATCAGCCGATTTTGGTGCGGCTCTGCGATGCCCCCACAACCGTGACATCGGAAACATGGACCCGCGCACGGAGCAGAGCTAGGGTCGGCGGCGGGCAGCGTGCCTTTGTCGACTCAAAGTGAGACCATGAAGCGCTATCGCACACTACTGGAAGCCGTGTACAGGCTGTACGAGCACTCGGGCTTCACCATGGCCGGAGCGGTTGCGTTCTCGTTCGTGGTGTCGATCTTTCCGTTCTGCATTTTTTTGGGCGCACTGGCCGGCGTGCTGTTCGGCGGACGGGAGCTGGCCCAACAAGCGATCGACCAGTTGTTCGCGATACTGCCGGAACGGGTCGCCAAGGGGCTTGCCCCTGATATTGACGCGGTGATGGGACGGTCGCGCATCGATCTCCTGACGGCCAGCGGCGGCGTCGCCTTGTTCTTCGCGACCAGCGCCATCGAAACGCTGCGGGCAGCATTGAACGGCGCCTATCGGAACTATGAAACGCGGCCGTACCCGCTTTGCCTGCTGATCAGCATGGTGTTCGTGTTCGTCAGTGCGGCCTCGACGCTGATCCTGACGTGGGCAGTCGTGGTCGGTCCGGAGATTGCGGCGAAGTTCGAGCCCTCTTGGCTCAAAAAGCTGCTGGACTCCACGTGGCTGACACTCGGCGCACGCTATGCGCTCGCCGGTTGCGTCATGGCGGTGCAGTTGCTTGCGTTCCATCTGTGGCTGGCCGCAGGCAGACGCACGCTGGCGGATGTGATCCCTGGCGTGGCGCTGTCGATAGTGCTTTGGCTGGCCGCCGCCGGTCTCTATTCGTACTACCTCGACCTCAACGATTACACGCGGTTCTATGCTGGCCTGTCGCAGCTGATGGTGGCGCTGATTTTCTTCCAAGTGACAGCGATCATCATCATCCTCGGCGCCGAGCTCAATCGTGGCCTGATGGAACTGAAACGACTTGGCGTCGTCGCGGGGGCTGGGGACAAGGGCACTTTGGTCAATCGGTGATTTGACCCAGAAGCCAGCCTTGCCCTCGCGCTCGACTTCCGTCAGACGAGTATCCACTTCGCCCCCCAAGCAGAAAAGGGCACGGCCAACTCGCCGCGCCCTTTGTTGTTTGGCGATCCGCCCTTGAATCTGCGGTATTTCGCAATCCGCCAGAACTCAGCCGTGACGCAGCTTAGAGGCTTCCAGCGCGTCCTCCATGGTGCGCAGGCCCGTTGTCGGTGCCGAGACCAGGACGGCCATGTTGCCGGGCTTATGCTCGTTCTTCATCATGCGCATGTGCGCCTTCGGGATCTGCATCCAGGGGAACACTTCAGACATGCACGGATCGATACGGCGCTCGACCACCAGCTTGTTTGCCTGCGCAGCCTGCTGAAGGTTGGCGAAATGCGAGCCCTGTACGCGCTTCTGGTGCATCCACAGGTAACGCGCGTCCATGGTCAGGTTATAGCCTGACGTGCCGGCACAGATGACGACCATGCCGCCGCGCTTGACGACTTGCACCGAGACCGGGATCGTCGCTTCGCCGGGATGCTCGAACACGCAATCGACGTTGACGCCCTTGCCAGTGATGTCCCAGATCGCCTTGCCGAAGCCGCGCATCTCTTTCAGCCAAGTGTTGTATTCGGGCGTGTTGACCTTGGGTAACTGCCCCCAGCAATTGAACTTCTTGCGGTTGATGACGCCCTTGGCGCCGAGCTGCATCACGAAGTCGCGCTTGTCGTCCTCGGACACGACGCCGATGGCGTTGGCGCCCGACGTGGCGCAGAGCTGCACGGCAAAAGAACCCAGACCTCCTGAGGCACCCCAGACGAGTACGTTATGTCCGGGCCGCAGCACGTGCGGACGATGGCCAAACAGCATGCGATAAGCGGTAGCGAGTGTCAGCGTGTAACAGGCGCTCTCTTCCCAGGTGAGGTGCTTCGGCCGCTCAAGCAGCTGGCGATCCTGCACCCGGCAGAACTGCGAGAAAGAGCCATCTGGCGTCTCATAGCCCCAGATGCGCTGGCTCGGAGAGAACATCGGATCGCCGCCGTTGCACTCCTCGTCGTCACCATCGTCCTGATTGCAGTGGATAACGACCTCGTCGCCAACTTTCCAGCGCTTGACCTTCGATCCTACGGCCCACACGATGCCCGACGCGTCGGAGCCGGCAACATGAAAGGGGTTCTTGTGGACGTCCTTGATCGGCGAAATCGGCACGCCGAGCGAAGCCCATACGCCATTGTAGTTTACACCAGCGGCCATGACGAGGACCAGGACGTCGTGGCTATCGAGTTCCCAGGTCGGCAGAACCTCGACCTGCATGGCCTTGTCCGGCTCGCCGTGTCGCTCTTCGCGAATGGCCCATGCATACATGTTCTTAGGTACGTGCCCGAGCGGCGGAATCTCGCCAACTTCATAAAGGTCCTTTTTGACCTGCCCAGACAAATTGCTGGCTGGTTTGTGGTCTGCTTTCTTCGCGGCGCTTTGGCTCGACATCGACGACTGCCTCCCTAAGGGCTCGCCCCCCCCAAACGGGGCGTGCTGCATTGCGGCAACATCGCCGCACAATCCCGAGCAAAATTCAAGCAGAATTTTGCGGTGCAGCAACGTGTGCCCCAATGGCAAAACTGTCATTCTCAACCAGGCGTTAACACGGCCAGGATAGACTACCCGTGTCGGAGGCCATAACTGAACGTTGATCAGAAGTACCCAGACGTTTGATTTGTCGACATGGGATTTGGCGATGCTCGAATACGCCGAAGCACTATTTGCACAGAGCAATTTCACGATCACGGTGGCTGTCCTGGCGGCGGCCACCTGTGCATATGCCGTTGGAAACTTCCTTTCGTCCTGGCTGCACATGGTCTGCCTGTTCCCCGGACTGCTCCTTGGAACATTGACGGCCATCGACATCAGCAACCGTTTCGGCTTGCTCGTCGGCCGCGAAAAGGATCAGAAAATCCTCATTGTCGGTGTTTCAGGGCTGGTCCTCGCGCTTCTTTTGCACTTCATCGTCTACGACCTGTTCACGTGGCTACTATCCTACAACCGGCGGGCACACCGGGAGTTGATCGAACGCAGCGGCGACCGCCAGTAGTATAGCTTCTGCGCCTGACGTTTGGTCGCGAACCTGGCTGCGGGTGGGAACCAAACCTCAGATGCGTCACACGAGCTGGGCCCTGTTATGCCCCCACCACCGCAAAGACTGTTTTGCATTGCACCACGGGACGTCTAGGCTAGGGACCACGTCCATCCCAGCCTAAGGCCGATCCATGACCGACGACAAAAGCACCCCGTCCGCCGCAACCGAAGCGCGCGACAAGCCGTGGATTTTCCGCACTTACTCTGGCCATTCGACGGCGGAGAAATCCAACGAGCTCTACAAGAAGAACTTGGCCAAGGGTCAGACAGGCCTATCCATCGCCTTCGATCTGCCCACGCAGACAGGCTACGACAGCGACCACGAACTGGCGCGCGGCGAGGTCGGGAAGGTCGGCGTACCCGTCTCCCACATTGGCGACATGCGCATGCTCCTCGACGGTATTCCTCTCAATGAGATGAACACCTCGATGACCATCAATGCCACGGCGGCGTGGCTGCTTTCGCTTTACATCGCGGTGGCCGACGAGCAGGGCGCGCCCCGCACCTCGCTCACCGGCACCATCCAGAACGACATCATCAAAGAGTATCTGTCGCGCGGCACCTACGTGTTCCCGCCCGAGCCGTCGCTCAAGCTGATCAAGGACACCATCGTGTTCTCGACGCAGGCGGTTCCGAAGTGGAACCCGACCAACGTGTGCTCCTATCACCTGCAGGAAGCCGGCGCGACTCCCGTTCAGGAACTCGCCTATGCGCTTGCAACGGCCATGGCGGTTCTTGACACCGTAAAGGCGTCGGGCGAGGTACCGGCTGACGCGTTCAGCAACGTGGTCGGCCGCGTGTCGTTTTTCGTCAACGCGGGCATGCGCTTCATCACCGAGATGTGCAAGATGCGTGCGTTCACGGAGCTGTGGGACGAAATCGCGCGCGAGCGCTATGGAGTTACCAACCCCAAGGACCGGCTGTTCCGCTATGGCGTGCAGGTGAACTCGCTAGGCCTCACCGAGTCGCAGGCGGAAAACAACGTCTATCGCATCCTCATTGAAATGCTCGCCGTCACGCTGTCGAAGGGTGCGCGCGCCCGGGCCGTGCAGCTGCCGGCCTGGAACGAGGCGCTCGGCCTGCCTCGGCCGTGGGACCAGCAGTGGTCGCTGAGGATGCAGCAAGTGCTGGCCTATGAGACGGACCTGCTTGCCTACGGCGACATCTTTGACGGCTCGACCGAGATCGCGCGCAAGGTCGCCGAACTCAAGGAGCAGGCCAAGGCCGAACTCAAGACGATCGAAGCCATGGGCGGCGCCGTCGCCGCGATCGACTACATGAAGCGACGGCTGGTCGAGAGCAACTCCGTGCGGCTCAGACAGATTGAAAACGGTCAGCAGGTCGTGGTTGGCGTCAATCGCTGGACCGAGACAGAACCCTCGCCGCTTTCGACCGGAGCCGGCTCGATCTTGGTCGTCGATCCAGCCGTGGAAGCTGAACAGGTCTTGCGGCTGAACGCCTGGCGTGCCCAGCGCAATGACAAGGCCGCGCGGGCAGCACTGGCCGAAGTCGAACGAGCGGCAAAAGAAGGCCGCAACGTGATGGAGCCGTCTATCGCGGCGGCGCGCGCGGGCGTGACCACCGGCGAATGGGGCGCGGCTCTGCGGAGAGTGTTCGGCGAGTACCGCGCGCCGACGGGTGTGGCCCAGGCCGCGCCCGCCCGCGAGGACAAGGCGCTCGAAGGCGTCAGGGCATCGGTCGAGGAGCTATCGAACGCGCTCGGCCGGCGAGTGAAGTTCCTGGTCGGCAAGCCTGGGCTCGACGGACACTCGAATGGCGCGGAGCAGATCGCCGTCCGCGCCCGCGACTGTGGCATGGACGTCGTCTACGAGGGCATCCGCCTGACGCCGGCGCAGATCGTCCGCGCGGCGGGCGACGAGGCGGTGCACGTGGTCGGCTTGTCGATCCTGTCGGGCTCACACGTTCCCCTGGTCAAGGAGATCATGGAGCGGATGCGCAAAGACGGCCTCGACAACGTGCCTGTGGTGGTTGGCGGCATCATCCCGCCGGAGGACGCGCGCACCTTGAAGATGTTCGGCGTCGCGGCCGTCTACACGCCCAAGGATTTTCAGTTGAACGACATTATGGCCGATATCGTGCGGTTGGTCGCGGCGGAGCCGCGCGCAGCGTGAAGGTGGCGGAGCCGCGCGCAGCGTGAAGGTGGCGGAGCCGCGCGCAGCGTGAAGGTGGCGGAGCCGCGCGCAGCGTGAAGGTGGCGGAGCCGCGCGAGGATGAAACGACGATTTTGGATATGCGACCGGAAACACGACAAAAGCTCGATGCGCTGCATAAATCGGATGGGCGGTGGGGTTGGACCGCCGTCGCCATCGGATTTGTCGGCGTAACTCTGCTGTGGTTGGCCAGGGCTCCTGCCGTCGGGGAGAAGCGAGTCAACGCCGTCGTGCAAAGTTCCCGGATCACGATCAACGATGACACGGGACAACGGACACTCGTCATGGAGGTCCAGCTCCAAGACGGCAAACGCGTGCGCGCGACGAGCTTGTGGCTGGTTCCGCCCGCGAGCCGATCGACCATCGCGTTGCGGGAGCGCGTCAGCTTGATCGGCTACCGAAGCTACGACTGGGAAGGGCCGTCGAGAAACTGAGCCGCCAATTGTCTTGCCCGCGCGCACCTTTTGACGACCCCATTGGTCGCCCGTGCAATTGCGCCTTGTGCATATGGAAATCCGGCGCTCGTATCGGCCGTCTCAGGCTGGCTGGCAATTGTACCACGGGATACACGCCGGGTCAGGACCATCCAATCCGAGCCGCATTGACCCGCGAACAGAGGTGGCTATAGTGCGCGCCTTCGAGAGCGGGCGCGTGCCTGCTCAAGTGCCCCTGTGGCGGAACCGGTAGACGCGGCAGACTCAAAATCTGTTTCTCGCAAGGGAGTGCCCGTTCGACTCGGGCCAGGGGCACCAGATATTTCAATAGCTTAGATTGATGATACAGGGCGTGAGCGGATCTATTTCAACTCACGGGCTAACGCCGGGCTAACTAACACTATCCTTCGCGCTGGTGAGTGAATCTGTCGCTTGTCTGTCGTCAGTTGAGTGAGCCGCGGCGGTCAGGCCTACGGCTCGCGCGCGGCGCGGCCCCGTGCAGCCTCGTGAGACGTGTCGTGCTCGCCATCTCGCCCCGCATGGGTGATCGTAGCGCGCACGTATCACGTGCCGCCACCGGCCGCGTCTCTTCCGCGAGAACGCGCGACGTGGTCGGGCGACGCGAGACTGGCGCGCGTAACCGTAACTTTTGTTCCGACCGGGACGGCATCGAACAGCTCGATGACGTGCGGATCGAGCATCCGGATGCAGCCCTTGGAGACGTTCTGGCCGATGAGCCACGGTGCGTCGGTGCCGTGAATCCGGTAGTAGGTGTGCCCGAGATAGAGTGCGCGGGCGCCCATCGGGTTGAACGGATGGCCACCGGGCACGAACGGCGGCAGTCGCGGATTGTCGCGCAGCATCGTCGGTGTGGGCACCCACGAGGGGTTCGCGCGCTTGGCCGTGACGATCTGAGTCCCTTCCCACAGATCGCGGTCACGCGGCGTTGCAATCGGATAACTCACCGCCCGGCCTGGCGCGTGGACATGATAGAGACGCCGGTCCGCAAGGCTCACGATGATCTCGCCGGCTGCGATCGAGGCGGGTGTTCGGGCCAAGCGCCGGCCATTTGCACGATCGTCGGGGTCGTCGGAGGCAATCGCAGCCGGAACCAGATGAGTGGCGCCGAGCAGCAGGCCGGCGGATAGGATGCCGCGACGAGTGTACTTGGATGGCATGAGCGGGCCGCTTTCTGTCGGGCTTTGGGAAGAGACAGGCGGGCTCCGGGGGGAGAGCCCGCCTGCCGTGACGCGCCGGTGCTACTGGGCGGGGAGCCGGCGCGGGGTCTTCGATGTGACGGAGCCGGCGTAAATCGCCCACCAGCTCGCGAGTGCCTCGAACGACTTGTCGACCGTGAACATGCGGCCACCGCCGACCCACGCGACGATGCCCGCCGCCGCGAGGATCGCGAACTCGCGCTTCACGGCATTGAACCATCCGATGACGCTGGTTGCGCCACCGAGCTTCACGGCCATGAACCAGATCATCACGGCAGCTGCGGCGACAGCGAACCCGCGTGCACCGACGCCGGCGATAAGCCCGGCTCCGATTGCGGCGAGCAGGACGCTCGACATTCCCCACGTGACGACGTTGTCGTAGCCTGCAAAGAGGCCGCCGATCAGGAACGGCGCGCCGATCGACAATCGCGTCAACAGCGCCAGCGGTTCCCAGTCGCGGCCGAGCGTCTCGGGCAGACCGTACCAAGCGTGGTCAAGACTTCGCGCGCCGGGGCCGAGATTGTAAAGAACGAAGAACAGGCCTGATAGCGCGATATCGCGGATCTGCACGAACTCGGCGGGCGACATGTAGGTCTTCGCAGTGAGCGACACGCCGGGCGTCGTCACCACGGGCAGCGACACGACGAAGCTCCAGAGCAAGAAGGCCCACAGCAGCGCGAGCGGGCGCACCATCAGTCCGGCGACGAGCATCACGCCGGCCAGCAACTCGAACGCCGAAAGTGCGGTGAGAAAGTTCCACGGCGTCAGGACGGCGCCCAGCGGGCTCGCGAACAACCAATCGAGGAAGGTCTGGTTGATGTAGCCGAGCGGGCCGACGTACTGGTCGACGATGCCCTTGGATTTGGCCGGAGTGAGCAGCCTCTCGAGCTTGGCGATACCGCCGGAGATGAACACGAGTCCGAGGCCCACCCGTAGGGCCAGGGCAATCTGTGCCGCAACGGGTTGTATTCGTGCATCGGTGTTGGAGAGCATGCAGGTGCGTCCTTCTGTTGCTGGAGGAGAAATGGCCGTTGGTTCGCGGGTTGGCGATCTGGTCGCGGCTTCAGGAGGTGTCGCGGAAAAGCCCGGCAGGTCGCTCCCGTGGCCGCTCGGCACGGTTGTTGTCACCTTGCAGGAAGCGCGTGAAATCCTTCTCCGCGGCGACGAGCACGAACACGAGATCGTTTCTGCTCCACACGGCTACGCCGTGCCCCTTCATGTACTGCACCGAAGCGCGTGTGCCGTCCGAAAGCACGGCATCGGCCGCAGGAACCGCAAGTCCCTGCGCTTCCATCAGATAAAGAACGGCGCGGTCCTCGCCCTTCGCGTATGTCACGCCGAGCAGGCGACGGTTGAGCAGCCAGCAGAGGCGAATGCCTCCGGCCTCGAAGGGGCCGAGGCGCTCTTTCAGCTCCGGCACGGCGAACGAGACGCGCGCCTGCGCCCATGCGGCGAGCGCACGCGCGTCCGGCGCGGCGTGATCGAGGGTCCATCCCTTGGCACGATAAGTGATGAAATCGTTCAACGGTGCTGACACGATCGGCGTCGAGCTGGGCCATACGGCGACGAGTCCTGTGGCCACTACCGCGGCGCCGCTTGCGGCCATGGCAAGCAGCGCACGACGAGATGGCAATGGCCTCCAGCGCGTTTGAATTGGTGCTGCGTCCGGTGCGTCGAGCCTCGTCGCAATCTTGTGCCACAGATCCTTGGGCGCGCCCTCGTCGTCAGGGGTGCGTAGCTTTTGGCTCAGCCTCGTGAGCCATTCAACCTCGGATCGGCAGTCCGCGCAGTGTCGAAGGTGGCTCAGCACCCGCTCGGCCTGATCGGCAGGCAACTCGCCGTCGACGAAAGGTTCGAGCCGATCGTGCCACTCAGGGCACACGCGGTCATGCGGTGGGTGGCTCTGGGTCATTGCGGCCCTCGCTTGGAGAAATCGGCCCGTCGGGTGGAAGGAGCTGAAGAAGGCAAGTCCAGATCAGCCGCATGCTCGCTCAGCCGACCGCGAAGATCCTCGCGCGCGCGATATAGTCGGGAACGGACCAGATCCTCGGTGATGGACAGTGCCAATGCGGCCTCGGCATAGGTCATCTCCTCGACCAGCACGAGAATTGCGACGGCCCTCGTTTCCGCAGCGAGCGTCATCAAGGCGCGATCGATAGCGCGGCCGATCTCGCGTCCTTCGGCCTCTGCTTGCGGTTGCCCGGCCAAAGTGCAATCGGGAACGCCTCGAACGATCTCGTCAGTGCGGTGACAGGCAACCTGCTCGTATCGGGCGTGGCGGAGGTGATCGAGCGCGCAGTTGACCGCGATCCGGAATAGCCAAGGCCGGAACGCCCGAGGCTCGCCGTCCGGATCGAAGCTCGCATAGGCCTTGAGGCAGGCATCTTGCGTGATCTCCTCGGCGGCTGTGCGACTGCCTACCATGCGCCGCGCCGTACGGAACAACGCATCGAGCTCGGGACGCGCCAGCCTCTCGAAGCGCTCTCGCTTGCGTATGTCGCGCAAAGTTCGCCCCCTCGTAATGCGTCGTCGCCAGCCAGCGCTTCATGCGCTTCTGGGGACTATGACGATCGGGGCGTCAATTCCTCCGCGCCATCAAGTTCACAACCCTGTGAACTCGTCTGCTGCACCCTTGGGGTCATTGTGCGACGTGAGTGATGCGCACTCAGCGGGCTCGGAGGATCCTCGCCCCCAATTCCCGAGTCTTGCAGCAGTTGCCCGGCCGGAATCTTCATCGCCCGGGCGATCTTGTCGAGGATGATCACCGTCGGGTTGCGGTCGCCGCGCTCGATGCCGCGGCGCCGAGGATCCACGCGGCCTCACACCGGTTGTCGCCGCCTTCGACCAAAGCGACCGAACGCTCTCGCGGGTCTTTCGAATAACCCTTCGCCAAGCCACGCGCCGCGCCGTGTTGCGCGGAAGACCGAATCTGATTTACGCCCCGGTGCGAATCCCCCGTAGCCGATCCGATTCACATCAACCGGAGTCTGCTCTAGTGGGGCGTCGCGCCTTAATTGACTGGTGGGTGGGGCATCGTGCGCGTCAATTAAGGCGCGATGAACGCCCCACTAACCCAATGATATAGCTAGTGGCCTTCA
>PERT01000042.1 GCA_002928955.1 Hyphomicrobium sp.
CACTAGCTATATCATTGGGTTAGTGGGGCGTTCATCGCGCCTTAATTGACGCGCACGATGCCCCACCCACCAGTCAATTAAGGCGCGACGCCACACTAGGCTTTGCTTTGCCGCTGCTCGTCGTCGTCCGCGTACATGGAGTACATCGGCTCATCGAGCAGGATGATCTCCTCGTAGCGGCCGTAGCCGTTGAAGCCGCCGGACAAAGCGCGGCCATAGGCGCCGAGATTGCCGATCTCGATGTAATCCCCCTCGCGCACGGACTGCGGCAGCAGGAACGGCCCTTTCATCCGGTCGATTGAATCACACGTTGGCCCCCATAACTCGAAGGGCTTCAGCGGTTCTGTCTCGACCCCGGTCCGCAGCAGCTTCACTGGGAACACAAAGCCCAGCATGGCGGCGTCAAACAGCGCGCCATAGCCGCCGTCGTTGATGAACAGCTCGTCGCCGCGACGGGCATCAACGCGCACGATGAGGCTCTCGGCCTCCGCCACGAGCGCGCGCCCCGGCTCGCAAATCACGCGGCAATGCTCAGTCACCGGCAGTTTGTCCACGCCCGCTTTGATGACATCGATAAAGCTCGAAAGAGGTGCTGGCTCGCTGTCGGTGTAGCGCGACGGGAACCCACCGCCGATATCGATTGCGTCCACCACGACGCCGGCCTTCACGATCAGTTTGTGGATCTCTTCCAGACCGGTGACGTAGCTGTCGGGCATGGTCGTCTGCGAACCGACATGGAAGGTGAGGCCAAGTTCGTCGGCCACGAGCCGGGTCTTGACCAGCAGCTTGGCGGCCTTCGCCCCAGAGATGCCGAACTTCCTCTCGAGCGGAATACGGCTGTTCTTGGCCGGCACCGACACGCGCACGAACAGCTCGAGGTCCTTCGCCGGACCCTCGGCCGTCATCGTCTCCTCGACGATCTTGTCAAGCTCGTCCTCGGTATCGAGCGCGAAGCAGCGAATGCCAAACTCATGGTAGGCGCGGCGGATTGCGGTGCGGGACTTCACCGGGTGCATGAAATGGAGCCGCACGCCGGGGATGGTGGCGGCATCCTCGAGCTCGGCGAGAGACGCGACATCGAATTGGGTGATGCCCGCGCCGTACAGTGCGCCGATCAGAAACACGCTGCTGTTCGCCTTGTAGGCGTAGGCCACTTCGCCCGGGAAATTCTTGACGAACCAGCGCGCGGCTCGGCCGGCCGCATGGGGGCGGGCGGCGAGAACGGGGATATCGGGCTTTCGCGTTTCGAGAAAGGAAAGAGCCGATCGAAATCGCTCCATGGACTGTACCTCCAACAGTCGAGTTTGACCAGTGTTCCGGTTCCGACATTTGCTTCCCGCTGCGGCACTCGTCAGAGCAAATGTCGGAACCACAAGGAACACTGGCGAACCTATAAGTCTAGTGTTCCGGCGCCGACATTTGATTCCCGTTGCAACGCGCTCCAGATCAAATGTCGGCGCCTAGGGAACACTAGCAAACCTATGATTCTAGTGTAGCTTTTGCATCTGGTGTTTGGTTTCGAGTCTAGCCCCGAGTGGGGACCAAACGTCAGATGCGCTACGCTAGAGGCGCTCCATAACCAGAGGCCGCTTCAATGACGCCCGCGTATGGGGCAAACCTCCCCCCCTGTAAAGGGACTTCCTTGACCTACCCTGGCACGGCTGACAATCCCCGCATGTTAAACAGCGGCCAGTTGCCTCCTGGGAAACCTCGCGATATCGCTATCACGCATCCTGGCAACCTTTCGCCATAGTCCCAGCTCTGCAACTGTCCGTCGGCTTTGCCTGTTGAGCCGGGCAGGTGCGCCGTGGCTCAATCGTTCACTTTGTCTGACGAGGACACCCCGCCCCATGACCAGCCTGCGCGACAACCTTTCCGCGGACCCCACGCTTTCGCTGGCGATCGGCGGGCTGCTGATCGGCTTCGTGTTTGGTGCGATCACCTACCGCACCAATTTCTGCGTCATGGGCGCGCTTTCAGATGTCGTGAACCTCGGTGACCGGCGGCGGCTCCGGGCCTGGATGCTATCGATTGCAGTGGCTGTCGCAGGCGCCCAGACGCTCGATTGGCTCGGGATCGTACAGCTTTCCAAATCGATGTACCTGAGCCCGACGCTCGGCTGGGCCGGACACATCCTCGGCGGTCTGATGTTCGGTTATGGCATGGTGCTGACCGGCGGTTGCGTCAGCCGCAACCTGGTCCGGGCCGGCAGCGGCGACCTGCGTGCGCTCCTGACCCTCAGCGTACTCGGCTTGTTCGCCTACATGGCGATCGGCGGCATACTCGGTCCCCTGCGTGCGACAATCGAGCAATCGACGGCCATCAGCCTCGCGCCGATCAAGGCCGCGACCCAGAGTCTGGGCGACGTTCTGGCCGGGCTGCTGGGCAAATCGCCCGACGGCATCAATCTGCTGCTCGCGGGTTCGATCGCCTCGGCCCTCGCGATCTACAGCCTAGGCGACGGCGACTTCCGCAGTTCCCCAATGCATGTCTGGGCCGGCATCGGGGTCGGCCTCTGTGTCGTCGCGGGATGGGCGCTGACAGGCCTCGCGTTCGACGAATTCTCAGCCAAGCCTGCGGCGCCCATTTCGCTGACCTACGTCCGGCCCACTGGCGACACGCTGGATTGGCTGATGCGTTACACCGCCCTCGGACTACCCGGCTTTGGCGTGGCCTCGGTGTTCGGCGCGCTCGCAGGCGCGTTCGTCACGTCGCTGGCCATGGGGCGCTTCCGGCTCACGACATTCGCGGATGCAGCCGACACGAGGCGCAACCTGGCCGGCGCCGCGCTGATGGGCGTGGGCGGCGTGCTGGCGCTCGGATGCACGGTGGGCCAGGCCATCACCGGTGTGTCGACACTGGCGGCAGGCTCATTCCTGACCATCGCCGGTCTGGTCACAGGTGGCTTGGTCGCGCTCAAGGCGCTGGAAAGCCGGTTGATGGCAGAAGCATAAGCTCAGTGTGCCGGAAACGATCGATCGATGCGAGCAAACGGCGGCGATCGCGAAGCGCGCGGATTATTCGACTATGATCTGAGTGGCGGTCCGGACGACGGCGTCCGACCGCAACTCGCTATCGTAGCGCACGTCCGGCTTGGCCTCACTCGATCGTCCACGGACAGTCCGACGGCTGCGCGCGGCCGCCGCTCGATCTGCATTGCGGCGATCCTCGCTCGCTTGGTCGGTCAAGTTTCTGAGAAAGTTCCGCCAGTTGCCGAGCACCGTGAAACGCTGCCGCTCGAAATCGTGCGTCACACCTTCAGGCGCCTTGTTCGTAGTGTCGCAGATGCCAACCAGCGTCTCCGGCCCTTTGTCCTTGAGCCGCAACTGATAGGGGCCGTTCTGGGCAGGTATCCGGTGCACGCGACCGCCGCGCACCAGATTGTCCTGATCGAAGTCGTTAGGAAACAGCACCGTCGCCTTGCCGCCGGAATCGACGCCGATCACCGTCAAGTAGCAATCGGCGCTCGGAGTGGCGAACACCGACATGAGCTGTCCACTCCGGTAGGTCGCATTATCCGACCACAACGACAACCTCAAATCGGCGGCTGAACCTGCCTCCGGTTCCGAAACGGTTCCCGGCGTCCCACCGATTTCCGGGCGCGATGGCGCACCGGGGGCCGCCGCAGTCGATTCTGGCTTGCGCGGCCGCCCGGTGCGCAGCGCTACGTACAGTCGCTCGGCATCGGCCCGCGATACGAGCCCGTGGCGCTGTCTCAGGGCGAGGAGCTGCATGTCCTCGGGGCCATCGTAGCTCTTGAGCCGCTCAATGAACGCCGACCGGTCGATGCCGAACTCGGCGGCGGCGCGATCAAGCCCGACATCGAGATCATACTGGCGTGCAAGCGCGGTCACCACCTCCAGACCATGCAAGGTGTGGTCTGGGTCTACCCCAGCGCGGATGAGCGCCCGTCGATATTGATGCCGGTCATCGTCGAACAGCGTCTTCATTTCGCTTGCCGCCGGATAGAGCTTCAGCGCGGCATCGCGGGTCTCGCGATCGGCCGCGAACCGGTCACTCTCGACGTGGGCACGCATCTCGTCCTGGGCACCGATCAAACCTGTGCCGTGGCAACTCAGGCACCCGAGCCCGGTCGAACGCGCGTTGATGCGATGGGCGAGATCTCTGCTCTCTTTGACACCGGCAGCGACCACGCGATCGATGCGTCGGCCGTCGGCGTCGAACATGCCAAAACCCGGCAACCCATTCGGAAGCCGGAACAAAACACGTGTGCTCTCCGCCCGGAACGCACTCTTTGCCGGAACGGAACGCGGCGAACTGGTGCTGGGCCCGAGCGGTTGATCGAAAGCGTTCGAGCCCTCACCACCCGTCGCGATATCGTAGGCCAGCCAAGTGAAGGTCTTGTTGTTCGCCTGCCGTTCGAGCACGCGCTGCCCTCGTGTCAAGGCGCTCGACCGGACTCCGATGCGCTTTGACGGAACGGTTCTCGTTGCCGTCACCGGGCCGAGATCGAGCGCCATCAGCTGGCTCAGTTCTGCCGAAGTGGCCGGCAACCCGATCAACGTGCTGTAGAGGGGGCCACGGGTCGCAGCGCTGGCCAGCCAGTCGGCACGGATGATGGGTGTTGCAGTCCCCGTCGCGGCGAGAATGGAAGCCGGCACGTCATTTGCGGCTCCGAGCGGGTAGGCGGCAACCAACTGCTCCCAGTGAACCTCGAGCCAGCCCAACTCGCTCAGTCGGACGCTCAGCAGCGAGAGACTGTCGCCAACGGTCTCGACCCGCGCACGCGTCTCAGACCACGACATGCTGTTGAGCGCCTTGGCGACGGCTTGCCGGTAACTCGCGAGTTCGACCTCGGTCGCACATGTGTTCTGAAGGTGCGCCAGCGAGATGAAGCGGGTGTCATCCGCCACCTCCGCGCCGACCTGATCGAGCCAACGCTGCACCGACGACATCAGGTCCTCGTGCGTAAAGCGCGGTCGGTCTTCGCATGCCCTGCGCTGGTCCGCCGCGCGGAGGCCGACATCCTCGATCCAATCGCGCACCGCTTCGATCTCTGGGGCCGTCGGCTCGGAAACGGGCTTATCATCCGTCGCAGTCGCGCTCAGATGTTGCTGCACCATGCGGATGTAGAGCTGCGAGGCGTCGGGCACGCCGGGTCTAACAAGGCTCGGAATACGGGCGATTTCGTCGAGGTGGAGTATGTTCGCGAGAGACGATGCCGGCGCCGATCGCCGGACGCCCCCCGGGCCCGACTGATGGCAGCGCGCGCAATAGGTCTCGAGAACCACATAGGCCTTGGCTTCCACCGGATGCTGCGGCTGAACGGGAGAGCGAGGTGGCGGAAGCGAATCGGCGGTGCCGGCCACGAACTTCACCGCCGGGGGAGTGCCATTGCGCGACCTATCCGCCGCGGCGGCTACCCCACCCTGCGCCACGGTCTCGGGCACCCACACCAGCGCGGTCGTGACCATCACCGCCCCGACCGATCCCAATCGGGACCACAGTCGCGCGACCCGCGAAACGCGGCGGATGCCCCAACCAAGACCCAGAAAACGCATACACGACCCTGCTCGCCAGCCGAACATGCCAACGATCCAAGTTTTCAAGAGAGTGATGACTGAAGCATAACGTCAACGATGCCACACGGCTATGGTGGAAGGGCCACACGGCCAAACCGAGATTCGCGGTGCCAAGCAGAATGGCCGCACTTTGGTGGAGCGGCGAGAACTTTTCGAACACCGGAATTTTTCGCCTTGAAGCCGCACGCCGTCAATTGCCCGATGCGAAGCGTTCCAGCGCCTTCCGGGTCGGCGTATCGAAAATGCCGTGCACCCGGCCGGCATAGAGGCCGTCACGCGTCAGCCGCTTTTGAATTTCTCGTCGCGTCGCAAAAGTCCAAGCCAGTGACTTCAGACGAATGTCCAGCCGCGCCGCCTTGTTTCCAGCCTTGTAGGAGGCCAGCAGGTAGTTCGCTGCTTGGATCGCGTTCTTCTCGACCCCGCGTCCCTCGTCGTAGAGAAATGCAAGCTCCCGCATGGCGCCGGCGTGGCCCTTCTCGGTGGCGGCCCGCAGGAGCCGCACCGCTTCTGCCAGGTCGCGGGGTCCGCCGTCACCATGCATTGCCATGAGCGCCAGATTGTACATCGCCCGGGCGTCGCCACGATCTGCTGCATTCCCATACCAGCGCCGGGCCTGCCCGAGATCACGACCCACGCCTTTTCCGGTTGCGAACAGGTAGCCGAGAGACGTCATCGCGTGCGGGTCACCCGCATCGGCCGCGAGCCGGTAGAGCCGCAGGGCGGCCACGAGGTCGCGTTCCACCCCGTCGCCGAACTCGTACATTGTTCCGAGCGAAGCCATGCTTTGAGGGTGTTCGGCGTCGGCCCCGAGCCGGTACCATTTGGCCGCCTCGGCCAGATCCTTCTTGACACCTCTGCCGTGATCATAGGCGCGCGCGTAGTGATACATCGCCGGTGGCAATCCCAGTTCCGCCGCCTGGCCGTAAAGCGCCGCGACCTCAGCAAGTGCAGCTTGGCCCGACGCCCGGCTGTCAAGCTTGACCGCCTGCTCGTAGATTGGCTCGGCTTTGGCGAGCCGCGTGCTGCGGCTGTCCGACGTGAACACCCAATTCCATGGCGACGGCGGGCTCTCCAGCCGGCTGATCCTCAGCTGGGCGAGCTCGCGGAGCAACCCGTCGGGATAGCGCTGTGCGTGCGCCCTGAGTACGGCAATGTCGGTCGTATCCTTGATCTGCTCCCATTCGCGGATCTCGCTCAATCGCGCATGCGTCATGCCATAGGCACCCTCGCCCGGCCTGAGACTGGCCTCGGGCTCCGCCGACTTCGGACGGAAGAAGAACTCGCCCGTCAGCGACGAATGCTCCCATGGCGTCTGCCTGTTCGCCGTGACTTCGAGAACCTTGCGCCGGGTCCGGCGGAATACTTCCTCCAGTGAGATACCTATCGCGGGGATCTCAGCCGCCAGTGCACTGGTGTAGGGACTGTTGGCACCTGCGCCGTCCTGGGCAACTTCGCCGGGACCGGTTGCATAGGCGATCAACGTGCCCGTTGGTGCTCGAACCGGTGCAAGGCCGCGTGTAGCCGACCGGGTGGACGTTTGGAACGGATTGTCGCGGCAGGCATCAAGGATCGCGATATTCAGACGGCTGGACGCTCGCTCCATGGTCTTGAGTAGCTCGCCAAGGCTGACGCCCGCAAGCGCAACTTCCTCGGAATCCTTGATGTCGGCGCCGACCGGAATGAGGAAATTCTCACCCTCGACCTGGACGCCGTGGCCCGCATAGTAGAATAGCCCCACACCGTCGCTGGCCCTGAGCCGGCGTCCGAAGTCGAGCACAGCCCGCTTCATCGCCGCCTGATCGGCATCGATCAGCTTGACGACATCGAAGCCCACGAGCTTTAACGCGCGCGCGATCAGTTCTGCGTCGTTTTTGGGGTTCGCCAGGACATTGGTTGCATAGGACGAATTGCCGATGACCAGCGCCAGCCGCGACTCGGCTGCGACTGGCAGTACCGGCCACAGCATGCACAACAGCAACAACGCCGCAGCCGGGAAAGGCGCCCCGCGAACTGCCGACGCCCGACCAACCACTTCGGATGGCTGCCGCCTGGGATATGTTCCGGTATGCACCATGCGAACGCGTCCATCCCCACGTTAGTCCGGCCGATCGGATCACGGGCCGTCTCGTTCGACTGGCCTCCTGTTGCAGGAGAAGCCCGCCTCCTGCCCCGAATCATGACGACAGTAGAACCGCAAGCGGGCCCGCGCAGCGCCGTTTTGCGTGTGATCCACGGTCAAACACCCTAACCAAAACCAACATTGCCGCGCGGCCGGGGGGCAATTGAGGGGTATCCTCCCGGCGTGCGAGCCAAATTGGCTGACATCGTCAAGACGCGAGGAGCACGCAGTGCCGAACCTGCGAACCGGCGGCAAGATTCTGATCGATCAACTCGCTATCCATGGCGTCGAGTACGTATTCTCGGTGCCGGGAGAGAGCTTCCTCGCGGCGCTCGACGCACTTTTTGATACCCCATCGATCCGCATCATCACCTGCCGTCACGAAGGCGGCGCGGCGATGATGGCGGAGGCAGCCGGAAAACTCGGTGGCCGACCGGGCGTGGCCTTTGTCACGCGTGGACCGGGCGCGGCGAACGCAATGGCCGGCCTGCATGTTGCCGAGCAGGACGAGACGCCCATGCTGTTGCTGGTGGGCCTGCCGCCGAACGGCTTCGAGGGACGGGGAGCATTCCAGGAGTTCTCACTCGAACGAATGTTCGCATCGTTCGTAAAGTGGGCGGCGGTGGTGCGCGAAGCAGGACGCATTCCCGAATTCGTGGCGCGCGCGATGCACCTCGCGACCAGCGGACGGCCGGGTCCGGTGGTGCTGGGACTGCCCGAAGACGTGCTTGAGACCGTCGTGGACGCATCGGACGCCAAGCCCGGGCGGGCACTGGACATCGCGCCGCCGCCCGACCAACTGGCAGCGCTATGGGGCATGCTGAGTGACGCCGAACGGCCGATCTGCATCGTTGGCGGCCCCGGGTGGAGCCGGCAGGCCGAGGCTGATCTCAAGACATTTGCCTCACGCTTCGATCTGGCCGTGGCCACCGCCTTTCGGGCGCAGGACTACATCGACAACAGCCACCCGTCGTTCGCCGGCCATCTCGGGATCGGCATCGAGGGCAAACTCGCCGCCGCGGTCCGGAGCGCGGATCTCCTGGTCGTCATTGGCGCACCCCTCGGCGAGATATCCACGGGCGGATTCACTCTTCTCAATCCTGCAAACCCAAGGCAGCGCCTTGTCCATGTCCGGCCGAGCCCGGACGCACTCAACGGCCTATACCAGGCCGACCTGCCGATCGTGGCCACGACTGCGGCGTTCATGCGGGCGCTGGCTTCGATGGATCCGCCCGCGCTGCGGCCGTGGGCCACCCTCCGCCGCGATTTGAGGCTGGCCTGCGAGGTTTGGGCTCGTCCGGCCGGTACGGCTGGCGGGCTCAGCCTGGCGCGTTGCATTGAACTCGCCTCCGAGAAACTCGCCAAGCAGACCATCATCACAAATGGCGCAGGGAATTATGCGGCCTTTCTGCATCGCCATTTCAGCTACAAGGGATTTCGCACTCAGATCGCTCCCGCATCGGGCTCGATGGGATATGGACTGCCCGCTGCAATTGCCGCGAAACTGCTGCAGCCGTCGCGGCCCGTCGTGGCATTTGCCGGTGACGGTTGTTTCCTGATGACGGCGATGGAGTTGGCGACAGCCGTTCAATATTCGCTTCCCGTTGTGGTGATCGTATCGAACAATGGGATGTACGGGACCATCCGCATGCATCAGGAACGCCATTACCCGCAGCGGGTAATTGGCACCAGCCTCGTCAATCCGGACTTCGCGAGCCTCGCTCGCAGCTTCGGAGCACATGGCGAACGGGTCGCGCACCTGGACGAGTTCGAGCCCGCACTGAAACGGGCGTTCGCAAGCGGCGGGCCAGCCGTCATAGAACTCAGCGTCGACCCCGAAGCCATCACCCCGCAGCAGTCGATTTCGGCGCTTCGCCGCGCGAACCGCTAGTGTAGCGCATCTGACGTTTGGTCCCCACTCGGGGCTGGACTCAAAACCAACCGCCAGATGAAAAAGCTACACTAGAATCATGGAGTTGCTAGTGTTCCTTACGGCGCCGATATTTGCTTTGAAGCGCACCACGAGGAGAAGCAATTGCCGGAACCAGAACACGAGTTTTCTATTTCAGATTCCTTTTCTCCTACCAACCTGGTCACATGATTAAGTATTCTTTTAGGTTCGTAAATATTTCCTGAATTTGACACTTTGGCCATTATCCATCAGCGGTGCCCGTATTGGACTAACGAGCCGTTATCGGTTAGAAAATTGACAACACAGCGTCACTGGCGACCTTAACGAGGCGTTCAAAACATGGATCTTCAAACCGCCAAGGCACTCAATGCACGCATGTGGCTTTTCGCCAAGCTCAGCGTGATCGTGTGCTTCGGACTAGCGAGCATGTTGCTTGCCGCTTCGCTATGGCAACCGGCCAAAAGCCGGGCTGACCTGACCACCGCTACGACGACCACGAGCCTAAGTGCCACTCCCGCTTCACTCTCGCCCTGCTGACAACGCCCTCGATCCCGCAACCACCACCCGCCTCCCACTCCCGTATCCCGCTCCTGCTCCTGCTCCTGCTCCCGCTCCCGCTCCCGCAACGCCCGACCCCGTCTCTTGCAAAAGAGGCGGGGTTTTGCGTACTGCGGACGGCCACGGCGCGCGGCAACGCGACGCCGATCGTTGTCGCCGTCACATCATCCGAACCAGGAGGAGCCATGCCGTGACGACCAACGGAGAAACAAGCGTCGTCACCAGAATGGCGCTGGCGAGAAAACGCGGCTCTCGGTTGAACTCCGCGCAGAATACAGCCAGCAGAACGCCGACCGGCGCCGCCGCTGCGACCACGAACAGGTCCGTGAGATCGTCCGGCAGACCAACGGCGATGGCCAGCGCCCAGGTCACGGCCGGCGCGACCAAGAGCTTGAGCACCATGATCAGCGCCAGCGGACCGAACTTCCACTCCCCGCGAGCCCCGGCAGCCAACTGACAACCGAGCGTGAACAGTGCGAGCGGCGTGAAGATCGAGCCCATCATCTGGACCGGCATACCGATCACCGGTGGCAAGGTAACCTCGAACCCGCGCAACAGCAGACCGGCGGCAACCGCTGGAATGACGGGGGTTTCAAACGCCTGCCGCAACCTCAGAAACGGTCCGCCACCCCGCTCCGCCGGTGCCAGCAGCCACACGCCGACCGTCACGATGACGATCGAGATCAGGCTGGTCATGACCGACTGGTGCAAGATGTACTCTGGCGGAAAGGCCAGTTGGACCACAGGTATCCCAAAGAAGCCGATGTTGGCATACATCGTCGCCAGCGCCATGACGGGCCTGAGCGTCGGACCTACCCGGAACACGATGGCCGCGAGCCACCCGATCAGGATCAGAACCGCGAATTGCAACAACGAGAAGCCGATGGTCGGCAGCAGTGCGGCGATCGGCTGTTTGGCCGACGACAGGTAATGCAGCAGGAAGCAGGGCAGCACGACGAATACCTGCAGTCGATTGAGCCCAGGCACATCGAGCTTGAGGCGCGGCTGCAGCACGGTTCCGAGTGCGACCAGCGCAACGATCGGCAGCGTCACCTTGAACAGAATGTCGAGGAACAGATCCAAGTCGATCTCGCGCGCCCAGGGATTGCGGCAACCCAACCCGAGGCGGCCCTTGGCCGTTCGCTTACGCCAGATGACGCTCCGGCCGCAAGCCCGTCAACCGCGGCCGCTTAGGGACTTGAGGATTATTGGGACCAGCGACAAGCCGGCGCAGGGCCCCGGAGCCCGGCGTCAGTCGGGGACTGGCCGCATCACGCGCCAGGCGCTCCACACGCATCGCCATGAGCACGTCGTGGAAGCGGCGGACCGCATCGGCCACGTCGCCCTGGTGATGCACTGTCAGCAGGCCCTGAACGGCCCGCCCCGGCGTACAACAGATGGTATCCGGTCCGGCCTTGACCTCGACGACGCGGACGTCGCTCCACTTCTCCCGGAACCGATTGACGCTTTCCCTTTCTGCAACAAGGACCACGGTTCGCCCGGCGTCGAGGCAAGCGCGCGCAGTGTTCGGCAGGCCGAAACTCTGGCCACCTGTCTCCCAATGGCAAAGGAACGCACCTTGAAGCACCATGTCGCGGAACTCGCGACGGCTGATAGACGTGTCGGCATCGACCATTGCCGCGGGCCGCGTCGTGATCCGGCCCGGGAATGCGAGACTGGCGTCCGAACCAAAGCGGCGGCGCGCAATCGTCAATAGCATCTCCTTGCCGCGGCCCTCGGGACCGACGACGACCACGAGGACACCCGGCACGGGCATCACGACGGGTTTTTTGGCACGCTTGCGGCGCGGTGCGGCGGGTACGGATTTCGGCGGCATCAGCAGACCCCCAGGATTTTCGGGAACGGTGACTTCGGGCACGCGGCTCGCACTCACCGCACGACGCTCGTGTAGCGCATCTGACGTTTGCCCCCCCTGTGGGCTGGACACGAAACCAAACGTCCAATGCAAAAGCTTACTTAGTATCAAAGAGTTGCTAGTGTTTATTATGGCACCGGCATTTGTTCGAGAGCGCGGTGCGGACGGAATCAAATGCCGGTGCCGCAACACTAGGAGCTAATCCCCGGTGTCGCGAGAACCTGAATGCAACAGATGGGCACTTCTCGACGAACAAGGACTGGTCATGTGCTCGCCCGCCCGGACTCGATTCGGGCTCGACGATGCTGTCACCGGGCGGCGACTGCGGCCGGCCCCTTCAACGTCACACCGAACCCCACCCCCCTGAGCGCGGTGATCGTGGTGTCAAGATGCGCACGATCCCGGGTTTCGACCACGAGATGCAATTCGGTGCCCTTGGCGGGCAAATCGGTGAAAACACGTTGATGGTAGACTTCCACGATGTTGGCGCCGGCTTCGCCAATGGCGGTCGCGACCTTGGCCAGTTGTCCCGGCTTGTCAGGAATGTCGATCGACAGCCGCGACAGGCGCCCATCGCGGGCCAACTCACGGGTCAGCACACTGGCCAACAGCCGCGAGTCGATGTTGCCGCCGCATAGCACGAGGCCGACCTTCTGGCCGCGAAAGCGCGCGGGATCGGCGAGCATCGCGGCGAGCCCCGCTGCCCCAGCCCCCTCGACGACGGTCTTTTCGATCGAGATCAGAAGGCTCACCGCCCTCTCCAGGTCGGCCTCGCCGACGAGCACGATGTCGTCGACCAGACGACGAATGATCGCTTCGGTCATCGCGCCGGGCGCCTTCACGGCGATGCCTTCGGCCAATGTGTCGCCACGCACGCCAAGGTGTGCGTCCTTGATCCGGTTATACATCGATGGGTAAAGCGACGCCTGCACGCCGACGACGCGAATGTCCGGCTTGATTCCCTTGGCGGCGAGCGCGATGCCGGAGATCAAACCGCCACCACCGATCGGCACCACGAGCGTGTCCAGGTCTGGCACCGCACGCAGCATTTCGAGCCCTATTGTGCCCTGACCGGCGATGACCAGCGGGTCGTCATAGGGGTGAATGAATACCAGATTTCGCCTGGCTCCGTAGGCGACGGCGAAGGCTGCCGCATCCTCGAGTGAGGCGCCTTCGAGGATGACCTCAGCCCCGAACCCGCGCGTGTTCTCGACCTTAACGGTGGGCGTTCCCTCCGGCATGACAATCGTCGCCGGAATGCCGAGGCGACTTGCGTGATAGGCGACACCCTGGGCGTGGTTGCCCGCCGACATGGCGATCACCCCGGATGCGCGCTCTGCGGCAGACATGGCGCTCAAGCGGTTGAGCGCGCCCCGCTCCTTGAACGATGCCGTGAACTGCAGATTTTCGAACTTGAGCCAGATGTCTGCGCCAAGCAACTGAGACAGTGTGCGGCTTGGATCGAAATCGGTGTCGAGCACGGCGCCCGCGACAACGTCGGCGGCGCGCAGCACGTCGTCGAAGGTCGCGGTTCTTCGGCTGTCGCCGGAAGCGGTGTCGATCTGTCCGGTCTTGGGCGTGGAGGCCATAGCGAGCAACCAAAAGTACTGTTCAGTTGCAGGGACGGTATGGCATCATTCCGGCGGTGTCGAGGCGCGACACCGCAGTGTGCCGACCGCGACGCGACGGGAAGCAAATGTCGGAAGCGGACTGGAGACAGTCTCATATGTATTAATTTGGGAGGTATTCATGTTCAACCGGATTTCGATTTTGGGTATCACGGCAGCCTTGGGAGCTGCACTGATTGCGCCATCTGACAGTGAAGCCGCCTCGTGCCGCGCGCGCCTTTCAGGAACAGGAAGTGGACAAGGCATTCTTGGCATAGGCACACAGAACGCACGCGCGGCCGCCACCTCTAACTTCGAGAGCAAGGCCCAATCGCGCCACGGCTCGAAGTTCGCGTCTCTGTCGAAAGCCAGCGACGTGAAGTGGGACTGCCGCAGCACGGCGTTGAAGGCAACCTGCGTGGTCACCGCGAAGCCCTGCCGCTGAGACCAACGCCGCGCATGAGAGGCAGAACCGGGCCGCGGGCTGGCTAAGTCCGCCGCTCGCGGCGCTGCGCGTGAAGCTGGGGCAGCCGCCACCACGGCACGCCAGGGGTGGAATGATGCTCGTGGTGGTAGCCGAAGTGCAGGCACGTCAGCAGCGAGACGATCCAAGGATAGTCGTTCGAACGCGTGCGATGACGATCGGTGTAGGGCTCCTCCAGGCGGCGATGGGGGAGATAGGTGCCGAACACGAACAACTGCAATGACGACAGCATGGATGGCAGCATCCAGAACATCAGGAGTGCCTGGTAGGGCGCACCGGCCGCCATGTAGAGACCGGTGACCGCGAACACGATCATGAACTCGCGGAAGCCGAAATACTCGGCGAAGAACTTCAGATACCAGAACCAGAACGAGTCGTCCTCGCGAGCGTCGAAGTCGGGATCATGCTCGGTGGCGGGGTTCTGGTGATGTTGACGGTGCGCCTCGCGCATCCGGTCGAACGAGAACGCAGCATAGAGGAATAAGCACAACCGGCCAATCCAGGGGTTCAGCCACGGCCACGACGGCGTGACGGTGCCGTGCATGCAATCGTGGGCGACAATGAAGATGGCCACATAGAGCCAAGTGAGCCCGAGCACGGCGAACGGCAGCAACCAGCGGGTCTCCTCGCTCCAGGGAAACGGCCAGAAAAAGATCGTCGTGATGTGCAGCGCGAGCCAGCTGCCAATGAGGAGAATGGCGAGCGCGAGCCCGATGACGCTCTGGCGCATGCGATCCTGCGCCATGCCTTGGGTGAGCAGTGTGTCGGTCGTCATAAGGTCCCCCGGGGTGGTCCAGACAACGTTCATAGAAGCGCCAAACGCAATTGAACGCAATTGCTGACGTCAGGTCCACTTGACACATTCTCATGCCGGGCTGCGGCCGTTAGCAAAGCAACAATGGCTTTGTGGGACAAATCCTGGCCGAGGAGACCTCACGCCATGACGAAATCGTTGGCCTTCGAGGCCCGGCCACGCTCCTGGTCGATCGTGACAGACCAAAACCGTGACGGCGGCCTGCCAGCTGGATTGCAAATCGGATCAAAGCGCATCCTGCTGAACGATATCGAGAGCATGGCGCTCGAAACCGTCACCGAACGAGATTTCAAGGGGCTCAGCGTGATCGGCGCCCTGTTCGGCTCAGGTGCTGTGCTCTTCGTTTTACTCATCACCGTCTTCGACTGGCGCACCCGGTTCCTGATCGGCTCGACGTTTCTCGGCGCGCTGGCCTTGGCAAGCTTCGCGGAGGCGTGGCGCGCGAACCGCATCACACTCCACCGGCTGCACATTCGGATAAAATCTGGCCCGATAGTCGTTTTCGCGAGCGCCGACGCGACCGAGATCGCGGACTTGACGTCAGCTTTGCAACCTTGGCTCCGGCTCGACGACGGAACAAATCGCCGAGTACCGCCGGACCGCGCGGCGGCCTAACCGGCGATCCAAGCGCCAACGGCAGAAAAGGCGTTCGCTGTAGAATGCAATCCCTGATGCAGGCTTATCAAGCTCCTGGTTTCGCAAAAAATTTTCAACCCAAACTATGACCTGAAACAGTTTTCTATTTCTATTTGTTAGGCCGTGTGTATTTATCGATAGCCCGTCGCTATGTTGGCAGCAACGGAGAACTGATCATGAGCCAACACGCCCGCGAACCTGAGCATGCCGATGCCACCAACCAGAAAGCGGGGGAGGCGCTGGCGGTCGCGCTCGATCGCACACTCGCCGCAACGCCGACTTTGACGGCGCGTATTCATGCGGTGCGCGAAGCCTTGGGTGGCCGTATCGCGTTTTCGTCGAGCCTCGGCATCGAGGATCAGGCTGTTCTGCATGCGATCGCGGACGCCGGCGCCGACATCGACGTGTTCACGCTCGACACCGGCCGCCACTTCGCCGAAACGCTCGAGACTCTGGACGCCACCGAGCGCCGCTATGGGAGGCTTATCCGAGTGATTGCGCCCGCGGCAGAAGCGACGGAGGCGCTTGTTGCGCGCGACGGCGTTCTCGGATTTCGCCTGTCGTTGGAAAGCCGCAGAACGTGCTGCGACGTGCGAAAGGTGCAACCGCTCAAACGGGCGCTGGAGGGTGCCGCGGGCTGGATCACCGGCCTCCGGCGGGAGCAGTCTGCCGGACGCGCGACGGTGCCCTTTGCAGCCTACGACGCAACGCTCGGGCTCGTGAAGCTGAACCCGATCGCCGACTGGTCGCTGGCCGCGGTCGAGGACTACGCCGCCCGGAACGAAATTCCCGTCAATCCGCTGCACGCAAAAGGTTTCCCGTCCATCGGTTGCGCACCATGCACACGCGCCATCAAGCCGGGCGAGGACGTCCGCGCCGGACGCTGGTGGTGGGAGCAGGAGGACGGCAAGGAGTGCGGCCTTCACAACAGTCCCAAGACGGACATTGCGATCAACGGAGCCACGCGATGAGCGCCCCACTCTCCCACCTCGACCTGTTGGAAGCCGAGAGCATCCATATTTTCCGCGAGGCGGCGGCGCAGTTCCGCAAGCCCGTGCTGATGTACTCGATCGGCAAGGACTCGACCGTACTTCTGCACCTCGCGCGGAAGGCGTTCTTCCCGGAGAAGCCGCCGTTTTCGCTGCTGCACGTCGATACGACGTGGAAGTTCCGCGAGATGATCGCGTTCCGCGACAAGACGGCTCGCGATCTCGGGCTCGAGCTTATCGTGCACACAAACCAGGACGGGCTCGCGCGCGGCATCAACCCGATCGACCATGCGCCGTCGGTCTACACCGACGTGATGAAGACCGCCGCCCTGAAGCAGGCACTCGACATGCACGGGTTCGATGCTGCCTTTGGCGGCGCCCGTCGCGACGAGGAGGCAAGCCGTGCCAAGGAGCGGGTGTTCTCGTTCCGCGCGGCCGGCCATCGCTGGGATCCGCGCAAGCAGCGGCCGGAAATGTGGCGGCTGCTGAACGGCCGGCTCGGCAGTGGCGAGACGGCGCGCGTGTTTCCGCTGTCGAATTGGACCGAGAAGGACGTGTGGCGCTACCTCGCGCGCGAAAAGCTCGACGTGGTGCCGCTCTACTTTGCCGCCATGCGGCCAACGGTCGAGCGCAACGGCCAATTGCTGGTGGTCGACGACGAACGGTTCAAGCTCAAGCCCGGCGAGCACGTCGAGGCACGCCGCGTGAGGTTCCGTACGCTTGGCTGCTATCCGCTGACCGCCGCCGTCGGGTCCGAAGCCTCCGACATCGAGGGCGTTGTAGCCGAGACGCTCGCGGCACGCACCTCGGAACGCGTCGGCCGCCTGATCGACCACGACCAGTCCGGCGCCATGGAAAAGAAGAAGCAGGAAGGATACTTCTGATGACCGCCCTGACCAGGATCAACGAGGCCCGCAGCACACCGCTGGCTACCGGATCGCTCAACGGCATCCTGCGCGTGCTGACGTGCGGCTCGGTGGACGACGGCAAATCGACGCTGATCGGCCGACTGCTGTGGGATGCTTCAGACCTTTTCGACGACCAGCGGGCGACGCTCGAGCGCGGCCGCCGGATCGACGGCGGACACCCAGATTATTCACTGCTGGTCGATGGCCTTGTCGCCGAGCGTGAGCAAGGCATCACGATCGACATCGCCTGGCGCTATTTCGATACCGCCACAAGGCGGTTCGTGGTGATCGACAGCCCTGGACACGAGCAGTACACGCGTAACATGGCGTCCGGCGCAAGCCACGCCGACGTCGCCATCATGCTGGTCGACGCGCGCGCCGGGATCAAGAAGCAGACCAAGCGGCACGCGGCGATCCTCGACCTCGTCGGCTTGAAAC
The DNA here is from genome assembly GCA_002928955.1 of Hyphomicrobium sp. Classification (GTDB taxonomy): domain Bacteria; phylum Pseudomonadota; class Alphaproteobacteria; order Rhizobiales; family Hyphomicrobiaceae; genus JAKAML01. The sequence continues at coordinate 17,885 of PERT01000042.1, forward strand.
GGGTGGTGCTGGCCGTCAACAAGATGGACCTCGCCGGATGGTCCGAGCAGCGCTTCCGCGAGATCGAGCGCGACTTCAAGGCCATCGCCGCCCGCTTCCACTTCGACGACGCTGTGGCAATACCGGTATCGGCCGCCTTGGGCGACAACGTGGCTCGTCCGTCGGATATGATGGACTGGTACCGCGGGCCGACACTACTGTCGCATCTTGAAAGCCTGCCGAGCCGTGGCGCTGAGGCGGCGGGCCCTTTCCGCATGCCGGTGCAGACGGTGCTGCGACAGGGCGTCGACTTTCGCGGGCTCGCGGGCACGGTCAGCTCGGGGGCAATCCACGTCGGCGATCCGGTGGTGGACCCGGTCAGCGGACGTGCGGCCAACGTCAAGCGCATCGCAACCTTCGACGGGGACCTTCAACGGGCCGCCGTCGGCCAGGCCATCGTGCTGCAGCTTGATGCCGACATCGACATGTCGCGCGGCGCGATCCTGGCTGCTGCCGAAGGGCGGCCGCATGCCGCGCGTGATCTCGACACACATCTGGTCTGGCTGTCGGACACCCCGTTCGACACCGACAATGGGTACCTACTCAGAACGGCAACCGATCTCGTGCCGGTCTCGGCTATGGAAATCACGTCGCGCCTTGACCTAGAGACGTTGGCCGAGCATCCGGCGTCGACGTGCGCAGCCAACGACATCGTGCTGGCCCGGATCTCGCTGGGCCGCCCGACGGCGCTCGATCTCTTCCTTAAAGCGGGCGAGACCGGAAGCTTCATGCTGGTCGATCCCATCAGTGGCGCAACGGTCGCCGGAGGCGTCGTCACCGAACTCGCCGAGGCCGAACCTAAGGGCGCGCGCAAGGCTGGCGTGTTCGTGCTGTCGCGGGACAACCTCGAGTGCGGGCTGTGCGCGGATCTCGGAGGGGGCGCCGCCGACCAGGTCGAGTTTCGCAGGCGGGCCAATGAGGTGGCACTGCTGTTGAGCGCTGCGGGCATTGCCGTCGAGCTCGACCTCCAAAGCTGACCGCCGCTCACACTCTGGAGGAGCGGCCCATGTCGCCGCCCCCATTCAGTCGATCGAGAGAAAGGCCGCCGAACCCATGGGCGAGGATTTCCTGTTGTTCGTCGCCGTCGGGTTTGCCGCCCAGATGGTTGATGGCGCCATCGGCATGGCCTACGGCATCACCTCGACAACGGTCCTTCTCAGCATGGGCGTGCCGCCGGCAACAGCGAGTGCGTGCGTTCACACCGCCGAGGTCTTCACCACCGGCGCGTCGGGCGCGTCGCACTGGAAGTTCGGCAACATCGACCGCAAGCTCGTCTGGCGGCTCGCCCTACCCGGCATGATCGGCGGAGCGCTCGGTGCCTATGTCCTGACGGAATTGCCTGGAGACAAACTTAAGCCGTTTGTCAGCGCGTATCTGCTGCTACTCGGATTGTTCATTCTGTCGAAGGCGATACGCCGGTCCGCTCCATCCGTGCTGCCGCCGCAGAACGTGGCGCCGCTCGGCTTCCTCGGCGGGCTGTTTGATTCGATTGGCGGCGGCGGCTGGGGGCCGATCGTGACGTCGACACTGCTCGGACAAGGAGCGACGCCACGCTACGCGATCGGTTCGGTCAGCTTGTCCGAATTTTTCGTGACGTTAACGATTTCACTCACGTTTCTGCTGACCATCGGTCTGACCCACTGGCATATCATCGCCGGACTGATCCTGGGCGGTGTCTTCGCCGCGCCGTTCGCCGCCTACGCCACGAGGCACCTGCCCGACAAGGCGCTGATGATTATCGTCGGATCGGTGGTCGTGCTGCTCAGCCTGCGAGGGATCGTGATGGCGCTGCCGTCGGCCAAGGCCGATTTTCTCGCCCTCAGTCAACTGCTGTTTCCAGGCTGACGTCACCGAATCCGAAATCGACCCATATTTGCTTTTTGGCGGTAGCATCCGAACGGTCTATGATGCGCGAGGCCGGCTGGCGGAATCAACGCCCGCCATTCGGCCACGAACAGGCCGGATACCGGCAAGAGGACCGAGACAATGCCCCTGAAACAGCTCGTCTACGCGTCGCGGCCCTTCGGCTTCGACGATCTCGCTCTGCGCGGCATCCTGGCCCTGGCGCGGCGTAACAACGAGCGCGATGGCATCACCGGGGCGCTCGTCTGTCGCGAGGATCTCTATCTTCAATTGCTCGAAGGACGCCATGATCGGGTCGAAGCCGCGCTCAAACGGATCGCGGTGGACGACCGGCACACAGACCTCAAGGTGCTGATTTCCGGCGACGTCACGGAGCGGCTGTTCCCCGGCTGGGCCATGCGGCACGATCCGGCGCGCTCCTGGATGTGGTCACGGGCCGAGATTGCGGCAGGCTCTCTCGACAGGTGTTCGCGAGCCAGCGTGCTCGACGTGTTCCATCGGATCGCAGCGGAGCCAGCCGAAGCCGATTCGGCTGCGGACGACCCGAACGAAAAGGCCGGCTGCCCGCACTCCGATTGATCGGGCCTTCTGCCCCCCGCGCTGGCGATGGTCTCTCACCCCGCCAGCGCCACGTCGGCGTGGAACTGATTGCCCGCGGCTGTCGCTTTCACGTAGCCTGCCCGGATCGTAAAGTCGCCGAAGCGCTCGCCGTCGTGCCGCTCTTTGGCGTAGCGCAGCAGGACGGGCCTCAAGAGTGCCAGGATCTTGGCGTGGTCCACGTCCTGGGCGTAGAGCTTCGACAGCCGTGTGCCGTCGAACGCCGCGCCGAGATACAGGTTGTAGAGCCCGGGGCCGCGCCCCACCAAGCCGATTTCCGCAAGATAGGGTCGCGCGCAGCCGTTGGGGCACCCGGTCATGCGCATCACGATGTCATCGTCGCGTAGGCCGGCCGTGTCGAGTATGTCTTCGATGCTCGTGATGAGATCGGGCAGGTATCGCTCGCTCTCGGCCAGCGCCAGCCCGCAGGTCGGCAGCGCCACGCACGACATGGCGTTGCGCCGGAGGCCGGAAGACGTGGTGAGGCTGACACCATGGGCGGCGAGGATGCCCTCGATTTTCGCTTTCGCCTTGGCGGCCACGTTGGTGATGATGACGTTCTGGTTCGAGGTGAGCACGAACTCACCGGCGTGAATCCCGGCGATCTCGCGGAACGCCGTGCGCATGGTCCGGCCGGGCACGTCCTTGATGCGGCCGTTCTCGATGTAAAGCGTGAGATGCCACTTTTTGTCCGGACCCTGAAGCCAGCCGATGGGATCGCCGGTCGAATCAAACGCAAACGGACGGGGCGCGCCGAACTTTTGGCCGAGGCGGCGCTCGACCTCGGCCCGGTAGGCCTCGAGCCCGCGATCCTCGACGGTGTATTTGAGACGCGCACGCTTGCGCACCTCGCGATTGCCCCAGTCGCGCTGCACGGTGACAACGTGCTCGGCCGCGGCGATGGCCTGCTCCGGCGTCACGAAGCCGAGCACGTCGGCCGTGCGGGGAAAGGTTTCGGTGTCACCGTGGGTCATGCCCATGCCCCCGCCGACCGTGACGTTCCAGCCGACGACTTTGCCCTTCTCCACGATCGCGATGAAACCCAAGTCGTGGGCAAAGATGTCGGTGTCGTTGGCGGGGGGCACCGCGACCACGGCCTTGAACTTCCGCGGCAGATAATGCGTCCCGTAGATCGGCTCCACGTCCGCCCTGGCAGGACCGCTCTTGTCCTCGACCTTCTCGCCATCGAGCCAGATCTCGTGATAAGCGCCGGTCCGCGGCAGCAGATGCTCGGACAGCTTGCGGGCCAGTTCGTAGGCTTCGCCATGGGCTTTCGACAGAAAGGGATTGGCGGCCGACATGACGTTGCGGTTGACGTCGCCGCAGGCGGCCAGCGTATCGAGGCAGGCGGCATTGATCGCCTGCATGGTACGGCGCATGTTCGACTTGATCACACCATGCAGCTGGAACGTCGCGCGCGTGGTGAGGCGCAAGGTGCCATTGGCATATTCGGTGGCGATCTTGTCCATCAGGAGCCATTGCGACGGCGTCACCACTCCACCCGGAATGCGCAACCGGATCATGAAAGAGAACGCCTTCTCGAGCTTCTTTTTGGCGCGCTCTCCGCGCACGTCGCGGTCGTCCTGCATATAGGTGCCGTGGAACTTCACCAGTTGCTGGTCATCCTCGGCGATGGCACCGGTGATAACGTCGCCAAGCCCAGCGGAGATGGTCCCACGCAGAGCCCGGCTGTTCTCCTTGATGATCTCGTTCTTGGCGCGTTTGTCGGTCATGTCGCTTTTGCCTCGAAGCGTCGGGTGAGTTGAGGGACCGCGGTCCACAACCCGTGAGCGTTGATCGGCTGTGTCGACCACATCGACCCAAACGCCGGTTCAGTATACATCGCGCTGGTAGCGGCCGTCCTTGGTCAATTCCTTGAGGCGGGACCGGCCGGCATCGAGATCACCAAGATGGGGCTCGGCGAGAATTCGAACGAGCGTCTCGTTAACGTCGCGCGCCATACCCTTTTCGTCACCGCAGACGTAGAGGTGGGCCCCCTCGCCGATCCAATCCTGAAGCTCCGCGCGACGCTCCCACAAGCGGTTCTGGACGTAGATCTTCTCGGGCTGGTCGCGCGAGAAGGCAACATCGATCCGCGACAGCGCACCGCTCGCCACGTGGTCTTGCCACTCGAGCTGATAGAGAAAATCATTGGTGTAGTTCCGCTCGCCGAAGAACAGCCAACTCTTACCCCTCGCGCCCAGTGCCGCCCGCTCGGCGATAAAACCGCGATAGGGCGCCACGCCAGTGCCTGAACCGATCATGATCATCGGCCGGTCGCCGTCGACAGGCAACCGGAAGTGGCGGTTCGGCTTGACGTATATCCGCACCTTGTCGCCCCGCTTGCGGCGATCGGCGAGGAACGTCGAGGCAACCCCGTTGCGGGCGCGGCCATGGGACGCCCAGCGCACAGCGCCAACAAGCAGATGCACTTCGCCATTGTTTGACGCGTGGCTCGATGCGACGGAGTAAAGCCGCGGCGGCAGCGGCCGCAAAAGCGCGAGCAGCTGCTCGGCCTTGAGCTTTTCCGGGAAGGCCAAGAACAGATCGATGAGTTGCCGATCGGCGGAGAATGCGGCGAAGCTTTCCGCGACCGCCAGCATCGACACGTCGTATCGTCCGGTGAGCTTTGCGTAGGCGTCGACCAGCGGACGCGACAGCGTGGTGACGTCATAGCTGGTGACAAGCTTGGCCGCGAGCGCACTGTCGCCACCGAGGCCGACGGCGACGAGCAGATCCTCGACCAGCACCGGATCGTTCTCGGCGAGCACACCGATGGCGTCGCCAACCGTGTACTCGAAATCGGTTGCATCCGGCGCGAACTCCACATGCCAGGTCTCGCGCGTCGAGCCCGAGCCATTGAGATCCACAAGGGTCGTGATCTCGGCCTCGATCGGGTTCTCGGACGTGTAGCGGGGCTCGTTGTCGATCTCCGGATACGACTTGAAGTCGACGTGCACGATGTTGGCCGTAACGTCATCCTCGACGGGGGCCAGCACCTTCAAGGTGCGATCGGTCCACTCCGCGGCCTGCTTGGCGAAATCGAGGTCGAGATCGGCGCGCGCCGACGCGCGCATGCCACCGAGTGCCTCCAGGCGCTCGTCGAGCTTGCGGCCGGTCAGGCAGAAATTGACGTAGGCGGTATCGCCCAGCGCCAGTACGGCGAAGCGGACACCGTCAATCCGCGGCGCCGCATCACCCATCAGGGCGCCGTAGAAATCGGCAGCCCGTTGTGGCGGGTCGCCTTCACCCCAGGTCGAAGCGATAACCAGAATGTTCTTAGCCTTCGGCAACGCGGCCAAATCAGCCTCGGCCATATCGACCACCCGGGACTGAAAGCCCTGCTTATCGGCGGCCTTGCGCGCCTTGAGGGCCAAGCCCTCCGCGTTACCGGATTCACTCGCATAGAGAATGAGCAATGGAACCTTCGGCCGCTGGACAGCGGCGGGCTGCGCCGGCGCGCCCTGAGCCTGCACCTGTCCCGCCTCGAGACCCGCGAAAAATCCGGCCAACCAAGTCCTCTGCGTCGGTGAAGACCGACCCACCAGGCCGTTCAACATCTCGATGTCGTCGGTGGTAAAGGGCGCGCTCTTGGGGAGCAGATGTCTCACGGTCACGGTCACTCCTCGACGTCCAACGTTCGCTTGAATTCGTCTCGCAATGAGCGGGGGATATGACCGGTTGCAATGACCGGGCCGCTCGATTTGGCGCGCCGGCGCCGGCAGCTTATACCGTCAACCGCAACCTTCAACCGGCCACCCAGTATGTCGCGGATGCGATTTCTACGGCCGTCCAGTCCCGCAGCTCGGCCTTATTCGGCTCCGCGCACGTGCTGGGCGAGCGCACCAATTTCAGCGCCGACACGACTGGCTGTACCAGAAGTGCCGAGGCCTCGACAACCGGGTCGACGCAATGGTCTTCCGCGGAACGCGCGATCTTGACGGGATCTGAAACCGAAGCGGCGCGGGCATGAACGCTTTTCAAAGCCAAACCCTCCTGAAGTCTGTTGTCGCGGCTCGCAACGCTGGTTGACCTGCAAAGCCTGCCGCCGCACCCGGAGACACATACGCGATTGAGAACATTTTTTCTATCTTAGACCCCCGCTTGCCACGAAATAAGTCTCAGAACGCGGCGATACTCGATATAAATAGAATACTGTTTCATTACGTGACCGTCTGGCGTGGATTTTGATCCGCCAATGCGCTTGTGGTGAACAGATTCGTTCCGATCTATGGCCACGCCCCCCTCGCCGTCACGGCAAGCTGCGCTCACACATCCCCGGCCGACGGCTTCGGTCGACGTTTTGACCAGACGCTGCCTTGCCCCCATTTCTCCACGTGGCCATTATGCTTTTGCCGCACCACTTGACTAAGTGCGCCCTTGTTGCAAATTGCTAGGGCATCGCGAACAAGATGCCATCTCATGTGTGACCCAATTGGGCATCCATCGAGCAGAAACCGTTGAACATATTTGGAGGAACCCATCATGAAGATCTGGAACAAACCGTCGGTCAAAGAGCAGGGCGTTGGCCTCGAAGTCACGAGCTACCTGCCGGCCGAGATCGACGTTATCTAAAAAAGCCGAACGCGCTCACTGAAGTGAGCGCTTCTGGCGCGGCGGTCGATGCAATCGGCCGCCGTCGTCGTTTGTGGGATCAAACAACGCGGGCGTCACGAAGCCGATCGGCGGCGATCCCATCAGCTGCAGTCGTGCTTGCCAACGGCTACTTCTAATTTGGCACCGGCGCGCAAAGTCGTCTAACGTCTGCGAGTGGCTTCGCGGCGAAAGTTAAACTCCATGCTGATCAAAGTCTTGGGCTCCGCCGCCGGTGGTGGCTTCCCACAGTGGAACTGCAACGGTACGCAATCCGCGGCTGTCCGCGCGCGCGTCCCCGGGTTCCGGCCCAGGACCCAATCGTCGCTGGCGGTGAGTGCGAACGGCCGCGACTGGATGCTGCTCAATTCTTCGCCAGACCTGCGCCAGCAAATTAACGACACACCGGAGCTTTGGCCCCATTCGGACGCCGGGCCGCGCAACAGCCCGATCAAGGCTGTTGTGCTGACCAACGGCGACGTCGACCACATCATCGGGCTCATCAATCTCCGCGAGGCTCAGCCGTTCAGCGTCTATGGTTCGGACCGCGTACTGGCGACGCTGGACGCCAATTCGGTGTTCAATGTGCTGGCCAAGGACAAAGTGCCGCGCTACGAGCTGCCCCTTGGCGAGCCGCGTGCAATTTCCGGAGCGGGTTCGAGCCTTGGCATCACGATCGATGCCTTCGCAGTACCCGGCAAAGTGGCGCTTTATCTGGAGGACGCCGCGGCCCCGGGCTTCGGCAGCAAGGCGGGGGACACCATCGGACTCAAGGTCACCGAGCAAGCCACCGGCAAGGCATTCTTTTACATTCCCGGATGCGCGGCGATCGACGGGCCGCTCTCGAACCGTCTGCGCGGGGCGAGCGTCGTGTTCTTCGACGGCACGCTCTTCACCGACGACGAAATGCTGCGTCAGGGCCTGATGGCCAAGACCGGCAGCCGCATGGGACATATGAACATTTCCGGCCCCGACGGCTCGATCGCCGCATTTGCGAAACTCGGGGTCGCGCGAAAGATTTTTGTTCACATCAATAACTCGAACCCTGTGCTCGACGAAAAATCGGACGCGCGTAAGACGGCCGAAGCGGCGGGTTGGGAAATCGGGTATGATGGCATGGAGGTGCGCCTATGATTCAAACCGTCAGCCTGGAACGGTATGACACCGAGCAGAGAACGCGCGAGATGATGGGCACCGCCGAGTTCGAAGCGGCGATCCGTGCGGTGGGCGCGGAGCGCTATCACGACAAGCACCCGTTCCATAAGCTTCTGCACAACGGCAAGCTCACCAAAGCGCAGGTCCAGGCCTGGGCTCTCAATCGCTACTGCTACCAGGCCGCCGTTCCGCGCAAGGACGCGGCCCTCATCAGCCGCGTGCACGATCGCGAGTTGCGCCGCGAATGGGCGCACCGGATGCTCGATCATGACGGCTATGGCGACGAGCCCGGCGGCATCGAGCGCTGGCTGATCCTGACCGACGGGCTGGGACTCGACCGCGACTACGTGATCTCGCGACGGGGTGCGATGGCGGCGACCATCTTTGCGGTCGAATCCTACGTGACCTTCGTGCGCGAACAGCCGCTGACCGTTGCCGTCGCCTCATCTCTGACCGAACTGTTTGCGCCGAAGATCCACAAGGAGCGGATCTCGGGGATGCTCGAAGGCTACGACTTCATCGACGACACGGTGATGGCCTATTTCAAGCGTCGGCTGACCCAGGCGCCGCGCGATTCCGACTTCGCGCTCGCATACGTCCTCAAAAACGCCAAGTCGCACGCCGAACAGGAAGCCTGCGTCGACGCGGTACGCTTCAAGTGCAACGTGCTGTGGTCGATGCTCGACGCGCTGCACCATGCCTACCTTGAGCCCGGTCACATCCCGCCCGGCGCGTTCCGTCCCAAGGTCGCCAATGAGGTGCCCCATGGCTGAGATGATACCAAGAACCCGGACCATCGTGACCGGCGCAACCAAACCGCAGATGCCGCGGCACATCAAGATGCGTCACGATGCGGGACGGGGGCGCTGGATCATCCTGGCGCCGGAGCGGGTCTACGATCCCGACGACGTCGCCGTCGCCGTGTTGAAACTTTGCGATGCCCAGCGCACGGTCAATGATATCGCAGCGACACTCTCGACGGAGTATCAGGCGCCGGTGGATGTCGTTACCGCCGACATTATCTCTATGCTTCAGGATCTCGCCGACAAGGGCGTCGTCACCGCAGCTTAGCAGCCGCGACAGATCATTGCCGCCTCTGCGCGGCGGGGAGAACAAGCCGATGAACGAACACGTCACCGTCGCGACACCAGCTCCCGCCACACCCTCATGCGCGCGAGCGCCAATGGGGCTGTTGATGGAGCTGACCCACCGCTGCCCGCTGCAATGCCCCTATTGCTCGAACCCGCTCGAGATGGACAAGCCGAACATCGAGCTCAGCACCGCCGAATGGCAGGATGTGCTGCGCCAGGCGGCCGAACTGGGAATTTTGCAGATTCATCTGTCCGGCGGCGAACCCACGGCCCGGCGCGATCTCGAGGAGATCGTGAAGACGGCGGCAGAAGCCGGGCTTTATTCGAACCTCATCACCGCCGGTGTGCTGCTGACCCGCGAGAGGCTGCAAAAACTCGCCGAGAACGGCCTTGACCACGTGCAGCTGTCGATCCAGGACGCCGACGCCGAAAATGCCGACCGCATCGCCGCCTACAAGGGTGGACTGTTAAAAAAGCGCGAGGTGGGCGCCTGGGTGAAGGAGTTGGGCCTGCCGCTGACCGTCAACGCGCCGTTGCATCGGCAGAACATCGAAAACCTGCCCAAAATCATAGATCTCGCGCTCGAACTCGGCGCCGGCCGGCTGGAGGTCGCCCACATCCAGTACTATGCCTGGGCTCTGAAGAACCGCGCGGCACTGATGCCGACGCGCGCGCAATTCATGAGGACGGTCGAGATCGTTGAGGAAGCGCGCGAACGGCTCAAGGGCATCCTGGTGTTCGACTTCGTGGTGCCGGATTATTACGCGAAGTATCCCAAACCCTGCATGGGCGGCTGGGGCAGCGGGATCATGAACATCACACCCTCTGGCAAGGTGCTTCCGTGCCATGCAGCCGAGTCACTGCCGGGCCTGGAGTTCGACAACGTGAAAACCCGCCGACTGGCCGACATCTGGCTGAACGGACCCGCCTTCCAGAAGTTCCGCGGAACCGACTGGATGAAGGAGCCGTGCCGCTCCTGCGACCGCCGCGAGATCGATTTCGGCGGCTGCCGCTGCCAGGCCTTCGCGCTGACGGGCGACGCCACCAACACAGACCCGGCCTGCTCGCTTTCGTCGCTGCATGCCGAATGGGTCAAGGTCGCAGATATCGAAAGCGCGAAGCCCGCGCCCGAGTTCGTCTATCGTCGGATAGGTGGCGACAAGCCGAAGCGTGAAACGGCATAGACGGACGCCGGGCAGTAGTGCTATCTACACCCGGTGCCGCGGACACATTTCCATTTGTGCGGAGGTGAAATCCGGCTGGTGCGGCAATGTGTTCAGGGCGGGTTCAGCGAAAACTTGCGAATGTACGCCTTGATCTGGGTCCACAAAACCGACCCAGTTACAAGAGCAATGACGGAGGAAATACTCGATGTTCAAGTGGATTTTGGCCGCTGCCGCTCTGGTGGCGATCCCCGCGGTCGCCTCGGCCCAGGACGCGGATGCCGGCAAGGGCGTGTTCGGCAAGTGCCGCGCTTGCCACGCCGTCGGGGAAGGCGCCAAGAACATGGTTGGTCCGCACCTGAACGGTGTGGTCGGACGCAAGTCCGCTTCGGTCGAAGGCTTCAACTACTCGGATGCCATGAAGGCCGCGGGGAAGACGTGGGACGAAGCCACGCTCGACGCCTACATCACCAACCCGAAGGAATATATCCCGAATAATAAAATGATATTCCCCGGTATAAAGGACGAAACCGATCGTAAAAACCTGATCGCGTTCCTGAAGACCAACAAATAATCGCGAACATTGCTAGTGGCCTGTCGCGCCTTAATTGGCCTGTGCGAGCGGCAAGCTGGTCGTCAATCAAGGCGCGTTGAACGCCACACTAAACCATTGTTTTTGCTAGTGGTCTTTATTTCTCGCCTAAATCGTCAGCGGTTGCCGCCAGTACAGCGATTTAGGCGAGACAGACCACTAGCCGTTTCGTAAGCGCCGCGGACCTCGAGTCCGCGGCGTTTCGTTTGGCTACGGCGCAACTTGCGCTCTATGGACCTGATTGGACGGTACTTGCTCGATCCATTGGCATGACGCCGGTCTGGTCAATCGCCCGGAAACGATCGGCCACGCGCTGCCCACCGATCAGCAGGTCCGGCGCGATATCAGTCAATGGGCCAAGAACGAACGCACGCTCGGCGATGCGGGGATGCGGGACCACGAAATCTGGCTCCGAGATGGCCATGTTCCGATAGGTCAGGATGTCAATGTCGATGATGCGGGGCCCCCAGTGCCGGGTTCGCACACGCCCCATCGCCGTCTCGACGCCCTGGCACCGGACGAGAAGTCCGCGCGGCGCGAGCGATGTCGCGACAGAGATGCAAGCGTTCACGAACCAATCCTGATCGGTGACGCCCCACGGCGGCGTGCGCCAGTCCCGCGACCGCGCGGCGAGCCGCACAAGGCCATCCGCCGTCAGCAACGCGATCGCGCGATCGATATTGGCCGCCTTGTCACCGATGTTCGAGCCTAATCCGAGCATGGCTGTGGGCCTGGTCCCGGCGGAAGACCCGGCAGGGCCTTCCTCAGTCATACTTGACGTAAGCGAAGCGCAGATCGCCGGCCGGTGTGCCTTCGAGCGAGCTGGTGCCCTCCTTGGCGGGCTGCCACATCACGACATCCTCGATCTTCCGCGCGAGCGCGAGATCCTTGTCCGTGATCCCCTTGGCGGAATGGGTCATCAGACGGACCTCGACCCAGGCATAGGACGCGGTGATATCGGGATGGTGCCAAGCGGCTTCCGCGAGATGGCCGACGGTATTGATCACCATCAGCGTGCCCTTCCAGCCGTTCGTCTTGTAGGTGCGCCTGATCCAACCGTCTTCAAGCCGCCAATTTGGCAGGCTGGTCGCAAGCCAGGCATTGACTTCCGGCTCCGCCATGGGCTTTTCGCGTTCGGCACTCATGTTGCTCTCTCCGGTCCTTTCGTGGACACTCCAGTGCGACACACACGAGCGTCGCAGTCAGGACCAAACCTAGTGTTCCGGCGCCGACATTTGATTCCCGTTGCAACGCGCTCCAGATCAAATGTCGGCGCCTAAGGAACACTAGCAAACCTATGATTCTAGTGTAGCTTTTGCATCT
>PERT01000043.1 GCA_002928955.1 Hyphomicrobium sp.
AGAATCATAGGGTTGCTAGTGTTCTTTACGGCGCCGACATTTGATCTGGAGCGCGTTGCAATGGGAATCAAATGTCGGCGCCGGAACACTAGGGCGGCGCCGAGACGAACGATCAACGGGGGCGTGACCAGCGCCCAGAACTGGCTGCGGCCATGCCGCAACGAATTTGGCTATTCCAAACCCGCGCAAGCGGGTGAACCCCTCACCTCGCCTCACCGTCCCCCGGGAGGTGCCAAAAAGCTTGACCAGGCCCTCGAACAGGGACGCTGGCGCTGAGCTGGGTGAGGGGTCTCTGTTCATGGGGCGGGCGAGAAGCCGAAACAGCAAGATCGCCGCGCCGGGCCGGCGGCTTCAGCTACCGGAAACCAGCGCGCCGAAGCTCGACCGTACGCGCCGCATGTGACCAAGCCCCTCGTCGGTGATCTCGTACATGCCGTTGACCGGCTGGTTGATGATGCCGAGCTTTTTCAGACGATGGAGCTGGGACACGATGGCCCCGCTGGTGTCGGCGAAACCGCGCGCATCGAGCAGGGAGGTCAGCTGCTGAAGCGCGAAAGGTCGCGCCTCTCGCGCGAGTGCCTCGAGGATCGCAAGTTCCCGCAAGCGGCTCCGCTGATTGCGACCGACGTCGTCGAGGCCGTCACGCGGGTCTGCCGCAGGGACCACACCGCCCCCACCCGGCAAGCCGGATCCGGCGCGGCGGTCACCGACCAACCGGCCCGGACCACCCGACCCGCTGGCACCCCCGCCAGCACACGCCGCGATCACCGTGTCGAGCGCGTCGAGCTTCTCGCGGATCTCGGCCATCAGCGCGATGACGTCGTCGGGTGCCGTGGTTGCGCGCTGGAACATGGGTTTGAAAACCTCTGCCGCAAAAACCGCCGCAGCGCGCCTGACGAAATCGTCGTCTGCCACGTCGCCTCCAGCCATCCGAGAACCCTCGACGTACGCCATGAAATTACCGTCGCACCGCATTCGATGGACCCCCATGCGATCCATTCGATACTTTCACATGCCTTCGCCGACAGCAATTGGCATTCTATTTCATGCTTTACATTGCATTCCATACGATATGATCGGGTGCGAGGAAGAGACTGATTTCATTGCCTGTTCGATGGTTTCTGAATTCTTGACATTGCTGCTGATGCCGATCGCTGCCCCAAGGGCCGGCCGGCCTGCATTCATTTGTGAGCCGCACGCCACAACGCATTCCATGCGCTCGATCAATTCAAGTTCACGATGGCGCATCGAGTGAACGGATCCAGCGTCGCCCCGAAACACGGCCGGCGCCGCCCGAAAGCGAGCACGCGTCGATCGGAAACCGGAAGGGACGGCTCATGATCTCCGCACTCCGCGACTTGGCCGAGGGTTACATCTTCGACCCGAGCTTCATCGATCTCATCGTCTGGTTTCCGCATCTGAGCTGGGCGGAGTTCATGGCTTCGCTGGCGACCGTGATCGGCTGGCGCTGGATCTCCGACCGGATCGAGCGGGCATGCACCTTGAGGCTAAGGCGGGTGATCGCCGCGGGGCTCATCAAAGCGGCATCGTGGATCCGGCCGCGTGCCATCTGACCGGCAAGGGAACAAGGGACCCGGCCGCGATCCGTCAGGTCAGTTGGACGTCTTGGCCGGAGTGGTGACGGGCACCGCCGGTTGCGCCTTCACTGCAAAGGTCTTGAACTTCTCGTCGGCCTGGGACGCAAACGACGCACACGCCTTTTCGCTGGCGCCGCAGACCTGCTCAATTTCAAGTCTCGACGTGTCGCCCGACTTTACTTCACGCCGGCAGCGGGCCGCAGGATGCACGGTGGTGTGCTTGATGGAAAACGCCCACACGCTGCCGTCGTCCTGGTCGCGGAGCACAAACATCATCTTGTCACGAAACACGTTTTCGACCGACGCCTTCTGCATGGACAGCAGCAATTGAGAGACGTCGGCGGCGCGGCCGCAAATGGTGCCCGGCTGCGGCGCGGCGGCGTGCGTCGCCGGCTGCGGCGACTGAGCAATGGCAGCCGGACCCATCCCAACCAAGGCGGCAGCAGCCGAGGCGACGGCAAAGCACAAGCGTGAGGTCGGACACATGACGGTCATTGCACGGATCTCTGCGACATGAAATTGAGGATGAAACGGCGCAGGCTAGGTTTAGACCTCCCGGCGCATCAAGCACCGAGACAGGCTTCGATGGCCTGCAGAGCGGCGGACGCCTTGGCACCGTCCGGACCGCCAGCCTGAGCCATATCCGGCCGCCCTCCACCGCCCTTGCCGCCGAGTGCTTCGGCGCCGGCCTTGACGAGTTCGACGGCGTTCCAGGATTTGACGAGATCATCGGTCACGCCGACCGCGAGCCCGGCCTTGCCGTCCTCGGTCACGCCGACGATTGCGACGATGCCGGAGCCGAGCTGCTTTTTACCGTCGTCGACAAGGCCGCGCAGGTCCTTGGGGTTCAAACCCTGCACCGTGCGTGCGAGCAGCTTGATCGTGCCGATCGATTTCACAGTGTCGCCGCCGGGAACCCCATCCGACTGCGATGCTCCGCCGCCGAGGGCGAGCTGGCGCTTTGCGTCGGCCAGTTGACGTTCGAGCGCCCGCCGCTCGTCGACGACGGCCTTCAACCGCTCGAGCATATCCTCCGGCCGTGTTTTGAGAACGGCGGCGGCCTCTCGTACCCGCTCGTCCTGACTTGCAAGATAGCTCAAGGCGCCATCGGCGGTGAGCGCCTCGATGCGTCGGACCCCGGCGGAACTGGCGCTTTCGGCAACCACTTT
This sequence comes from Hyphomicrobium sp., assembly GCA_002928955.1. Taxonomy (GTDB): domain Bacteria; phylum Pseudomonadota; class Alphaproteobacteria; order Rhizobiales; family Hyphomicrobiaceae; genus JAKAML01. The sequence goes on from PERT01000043.1 coordinate 2,768, forward strand.
CACGAGGCCGATGTCGCCCGTGCGCCGAACGTGGGTGCCGCCGCAAAGCTCGACCGACCAAGCCTTGCCGGCGCGCCCGCCAGCCGGACCGATACCCATCGAGACCACGCGAACTTCGTCGCCGTACTTCTCGCCGAACAAGGCCATTGCGCCAGACGCCTTGGCGTCCTCTACCGCCATCAACCGAGTTTCGACGGCGGAGTTCTGCAGCACGAAAGCATTCGCCATCGCCTCTACGGAGCGAATTTCGTCGGCCGTCATCGGCTTCTGATGGAGAAAATCGAACCGGAGCCGGTCAGGCGAGACGAGCGATCCCTTCTGGGCCACGTGCGTTCCGAGCACCTGCCGCAGTGCCTCGTGCAGAAGATGGGTCGCCGAATGGTTGGCGCGGGTGGCGGTGCGGCGCGCATGGTCAACAACCAGTTCAGCCGGGTCGCCGGCCTTGAAGCTGCCGGCTTCGACGCGGCCCATGTGGGCGACGAGATCGCCGAGCTTTTTCTGGGTTTCAGAGACGCGGAACAGCGCCCCCTTCGCCCCCTTGATCACGCCATGGTCGCCAGCCTGGCCACCAGACTCTCCATAAAATGGCGTCTGGTTGACGACGATCACCCCCTCCTCGCCGGTCTTCAACTCTTTTTTGCGTTTTCCGCCGCCGATCAGCACCGTGACCACGCCTTCGGCAATCTCGGTGTCGTAGCCGAGAAACTCGGTGGCGCCGACCTCTTCCTTGGCCTCGAACCAGATGGTCTCGGTGGCGGCCTCGCCCGAGCCCTTCCAGGCTCGACGCGCATCCTCCTTCTGCTTGTCCATGGCTGCGGCGAAGGATGCCGTGTCGACCGAGATGCCGCGCGGGCGCAGCGCGTCCTCGGTCAGATCGAGAGGGAAGCCGAACGTATCGTAAAGCTTGAATGCGACGTCGCCGGGGAACACGGCCCCTCTGCCAAGGGTCGCCGACGCCTCCCCCAACAACCCGAGCCCCTTGTCGAGCGTGTGCTTGAATCGCGTCTCTTCGAGTTTCAAGGTTTCACTGATCAGGGCCTGACCGTGGGTCAACTCCTGGTAGGTGTCGCCCATCTGGCGGACGAGCGCCGGCACGAGGCGGTGCATCAAAGGCTCTTTCGCGCCCAGAAGGTGCGCGTGGCGCATGGCCCGGCGCATGATGCGGCGAAGAACATAGCCTCGACCCTCGTTCGACGGAAGTACGCCGTCTGCGATGAGGAAGCTCGACGCGCGCAGGTGATCGGCGATAACGCGGTGGCTGGCCTTGAACTCGCCCTTGGCCTCGACGCCGGTCGCGTCGACCGAGGCCGAGATCAACGCACGGAACAGATCCGTCTCGTAGTTGTCGTGGGTGCCTTGCAGCACGGCCGAAATGCGCTCCAGGCCCATGCCGGTATCGATCGACGGCTTGGGCAGGGCGACGCGGACCGGCGTTGTCGAAGCCCCGCCTCCGGCATCAGCGCCGCGTTGCTCGTATTGCATGAACACGAGGTTCCAGATCTCGATGAAGCGATCGCCGTCGGCGTCCTTGGAGCCGGGCGGCCCGCCGGCAATCTTGGGGCCGTGATCGAAGAAGATCTCGGAACACGGCCCGCAGGGCCCCGTTTCGCCCATGGACCAGAAATTGTCGGCCGTGGCGATGCGGATGATGCGCTCGTCAGAAAAGCCCGTAATCTTCTTCCAGATGCCGAATGCCTGGTCGTCATCATGATAGACGGTGACCAGGAGCCGCTTCTTGTCGAGGCCATAGGTCTTGGTGATCAAACTCCAAGCATGCTCGATCGCGACGTCTTTGAAATAGTCGCCGAACGAGAAATTGCCGAGCATCTCGAAGAAGGTGTGATGACGTGCAGTGTAGCCGACGTTATCGAGATCATTGTGCTTGCCGCCGGCCCGCACGCATTTCTGCGACGTCACCGCCCGGCTGTAGGAACGCGTCTCCTGCCCAGTGAATACGTTCTTGAACTGGACCATTCCGGCATTGGTGAACATCAACGTCGGATCGTTGCGCGGCACCAGCGGACTCGAAGCCACGACGTCGTGGCCCTGCTTCCGGAAGTAATCCAGGAACGTGCTTCTGATCTCACTGACGCCAGTCATCTGGGGGACCATTTCGAGGGCTCTTTTCGACGGAATTATAACGCTCAAGGCCCCGTTCTAACGGCCATGGCCCGGCCTGTCAGCCCCCATCTCCGAACGACAGCGGCCATGCGCCGGTGGCCATTACGACATTGTTCTGCACACCCACAGGATTGCCGCACCCACGACCGTCTTGCAACCGATGCCCGCCGACGGCGCGTTCAGCGGCGAGACTTGCCTTTCTTGGGTACGTCCTCGTCGATCTCGTCCGGCAGCACGCCGTCCTCGTCGTGGGCCTCGTCGCCCGAGGGATCAACGAGCATCTTTTCGACGATGAGGCCGGCATTGGCGCGGATCGCCTTTTCGATTTCGGCGGCCATCTTGGGGTTGTTCTTGATGAATTGCTTGGTGTTTTCGCGGCCCTGGCCGAGGCGTTCCCCGTTGTAGGAGAACCAGGCACCCGACTTTTCAACAATCGAAGCCTTGGCACCGAGATCGACGAGCTCGCCGGTCTTGGAGATGCCTTCGCCGTACATGATATCGAATTCGACCTGCTTGAACGGCGGGGCAACCTTGTTCTTCACGACCTTGACGCGGGTCTGGTTGCCGACCGCCTCCTCTTGCGCCTTGATCTGGCCAATGCGGCGAATGTCGAGCCGCACCGACGCATAAAACTTCAGCGCGTTGCCGCCCGTGGTCGTCTCGGGATTTCCAAACATCACGCCGATTTTCATGCGGATCTGGTTGATGAAGATGACCATGGTCTTGGACTTTGAGATGGAGCCCGTAAGCTTGCGCAACGCCTGGCTCATGAGGCGAGCCTGCAGGCCGGGCAGACTGTCGCCCATTTCGCCCTCGAGTTCGGCCTTGGGCGTCAAGGCGGCGACACTGTCGATAACCAGAACGTCGACCGCACCGGAACGAACCAGCGTGTCGACGATTTCGAGGGCCTGCTCGCCTGTATCAGGCTGCGAAATGAGCAGATCCTCAGTCCGGACGCCGAGCTTGCGGGCATAGACCGGATCCAGTGCATGCTCGGCATCGATGAAACCGCAGACGCCACCCTTTTTTTGGGCCTCGGCTACCACGTGGAGAGCGAGCGTGGTCTTGCCGGAACTTTCTGGACCATAGATTTCGATGATGCGGCCCTTGGGCAGCCCGCCGATGCCAAGCGCGATGTCGAGCCCGAGCGAACCGGTCGAGACCGCCTCGACGTCGATGGTCTTGTCGAGCGCCCCGAGGCGCATGATCGAGCCCTTGCCGAAGTTCTTATCGATTTGCGCCAGGGCCGCTTCGAGCGCCTGCTTCTTGTCCATCTTTCCCCCTTCGACGAGAACGAGTTCGGCTTTCGACATGTGAGCACCCTAGGGCATGAGTTGCAGATCAGCAATTAAGGGTGTTTGTACCAGTTTTGTTCTTTTCTGTCTACCCCACATCAACCATTTGATTCTATGTGTTTTTGTCACTTTTGTTCATTAAATGTTTCAAACACTCCGAGTCGCGATGAAGGCGCCGTTGAGGCCGGGCCGGCATCCCCTTGCGCCGAGCAAGTCAGCGGCCAAGCTCTTCCTTGACCTTGGCGGCCAACTGCGGGAGCGAGAACGGCTTCGGCAGAAACGCGAACTCCTCGTTCTCGTCGAGCTGCTGCTTGAATGCTTCGTTGGGGTAGCCGGAAACGAAGATGATCTTGATCCGCGGATTTCGCGCGCGGAGCTCCTTGAGCAGGGTCGGGCCGTCCATCTCCGGCATGACGACGTCGGATACCACAATGTCGACGGCCCAGTCGCAGCCGGCCAAGACCTCGAGCGCCTCGACGCCGCTGGCGGCCTCCAGCACCTCGTAACCCCGGCTTTTCAATGCGCGGACGGCGAAACTCCGGACCACGTCCTCGTCCTCGACCAGCAATACCCGGCCGGTGCCGGTAAGGTCGGCGGGCCTCAGGCTCTTCTGTACCGAGGCGGCGGCCGCCTTCTCGGTCTGGGCCTGATCCTCGGCATCGGCGTGGTGGCGGGGCAGATAAACCCGGAACGCCGTGCCCTTGCCGACCGTGCTGTCGGGGAAGATGAAGCCGCCAGTCTGCTTGATGATGCCGTAGACAGTGGCAAGACCAAGACCAGTGCCCTTGCCGACACCCTTGGTCGTGAAGAACGGTTCGAAAATCTGGGCCAGCACCTCAGCACTCATCCCGGTGCCGGTGTCCTCGACTTCGACCAGAACGTATTCGCCAACGGTCATGCCGAGGTGATCGAGCTTCTGCACTTCCCGCTCGTTGACGTTGCGGGTACGGATGGACAGCGTGCCGCCACCCGGCATGGCGTCCCGCCCATTGACCGCCAGATTGATGATTGCGCGCTCGAGCTGGATCTTGTCGGCCTTGACCGCCCAAAGGTCGCGACCCGTGGTCATGCGAAGGTCGATCGTCTCGCCCAGAGACTGCTTCAGAAGGGGCGCGAGATCGGTCAAGACCTCGCCGAGCTGCAGCGTCTCCCTGAGCAGCGTCTGCTGGCGCGAGAAGGCGAGCAGCTTGCCGACCAGCCCGGCCGCGCGCTCGGCGCTCGACTTGATGTTACGCAGATCCTTGTAGGCGAGATCGGTCGGCCGATGCATGGCGAGCAACATGTCGGAAAAGCCGATGATTGCTGTCAGCATGTTGTTGAAGTCGTGGGCGACGCCGCCTGCGAGCTTGCCTACGGCCTCCATCTTGGAACTCTGGGCGAACTTGGCTTCGAGCGCCTTGTGCTCGGTCGCGTCGATCATATAGAGAATCGCCGCCTCGCCGCTGGTCCCCGATGCGATCAACGGGTTCATGTAGACACGGCGCACATGCTTCTTGTCAGCGCCCACGGTTACTTCGACGGGGGCGAGATTGCCGCGCCCCGAAATGACATGCTTCAAACCAGCCTCGATGGCGGCTTTTGTCTCGGCGTCGGAATCGCGGCCGAGGACGTCGAGCGCCACCTTGCCAAGGCCGCCGGTACCGTCGAGGATCATGCGGGCGAACGCGCCATTGGGACTGCCGATGGTTCCATCGATGCCGACCGTCGCAATGCCGAACGGGGCGGACTGGAAAAAGCGCGTGAACCTCTCTTCGATGGACTGGGCGTCGCGCGGGCTTTGAGACCCCGCGCCACTCTCAGTGACGGTGACGACCAGGGACAACACCCGGCCTTGCGAATCGGGGTTCACACGGCACACGAGCCGGGCCGGGAGGATCCGCCGGTCCTCGCGGTTGAAGTCGATTTCAACGGTGAAAGGCGCCGCTTCCGAGCGGGCGAAGAGCCCCATCAGCAGCTCGACGCCATCGGGAGCCACCAGGTCGCCGAGCTTCAGGCCCGACACTTTAGTATCGTAACCAAGCCATGTCGCCAATGTGGCATTGACGCAGCGGACCAAACCGTCCTCGCCGACAATCAAAAGCCCTGCCGGAGCCTGGTCGTAATAGCCAAGGGTCGCAACGAGCGTATCCCGCGCCTGCCGTTCGCGGCGGCGGTCGAGGGTCACGTCGGTGACGGTCCACAGCGCCTGGCGGCCGTATTGGATGTCACGCTCGGTGCCAGGCATGTCGAATGGACGAACGGAGACGCGCAGCGTCCGAGCGAGGCCCGTATTCAGCGTCCCGGCGATTTCGATGTCCTCGCTCAGGCTATCCAACCGCGCAGCCGCGCGATTGAGCCGGAACAATAGAGCCTGCCCAGCGGCGCCGCTGCCGACCAGCCGCTCGAGCACGCCCGACGTTGGCCGATCCCGCAGATTACCGATCTCGTACAGTCGACGGTTGGCGTAGACCGGTGTTCCATCGGCAGACGTGACGAGAATGCCCGTATCGAGCCGGTCGGCCGCCCGATCGAGAATCTCGGTGGTGGAGATCCGTTGCGACAGACGGATGTGACCGGCCGCCAATCCAAGCAGGAAGAACAGACCGAGTGCGGCAAGCAGGCCGAGCACCGTGAGCAACAGCGGGGTCGCGGAACCAGACGAGAATATACCGAGGAACCCCGCGCCCAACGCCAAGGCGAAGGCGCCTACAGCCAGCGCGCCGCCGCCGAGCGACGGGTCGGAGCTTTCAGGCGTGTTGGCCGGGACTTGCGCGTCGGATCTACCCATGGGCAGGGACGCTATCTGATTCTGGGGAATATCGGCTTCAGCGGCCTGCATCGACACGGGACTCGGGTACAAACTGGTACAGCGCGAACTCACCGGACAGCTGAGTTCTTGACGTGGGCGGCGTTTAAGTTGCACGTGCCTGGCGAGGACCCTCGCGTCGGCCAGCTTCAAGGTAACACCCGCGTCAACACTTCGATGATTATCGTTAAAATGGCCTAAACTGCTGGCTATAAAAGGGCCTCGAGTGCTCCGTGGACCTTACTCTGGTATGGCTGCGACCAAGCACCCGATGCACGATGAACACCACCCCAGGCGGGGATGCACGTCATAAAATAAGGGAGCGCGGCCACGGCCGTGGAAGCGAGATGTGGGATCTTCTTTATTATCTGTTTCTCGCGATCCTTTTGGCGGGTACTGTCGTCGGAGGCGCTTTCGTCGCGCGCGGGTATCTGAACGGCACGTCGCCGACAGCAGGGATATTCGGCCCTAAGCCGGAACGGCGCCTCGACATCGTCGAACAATCCACGCTCGACGGCCGGCGCCGCCTGGTGCTCATCCGGCGTGACGACGTCGAGCATCTGATCATGACGGGTGGACCGGTCGATGTCGTGATCGAAACCGGCATCGGCCCGAAACGCACGCGCAGCGCCGAGTTCGTCGACGGACCGACGGCTGTCTACAGCCGGCCACCACGATCGCTTGGACAAGCCAATGGCGATTGACGGGTGTGCGATGCTGGCGCACCAACGTCGAATGAAGGGCTTGACGACCAAACCGTCAGAAGCTGCGTTTCGTCGTGCAGTCTCGGCAGCCTGCGCGGGCTCCTCGTGGTTGGCGCTGGTGCTGATGGCGGCGTCGCAGACTGCGTTCGCCGCTGAAACGAGCGGCGTGATGGGCTTGGGTATGTCGGCAGGCTGGCTGGCCCCACTGTTCGCTTCGATCGAAGTCGGTAGCTGGCGTTTTTCCCCTGCCCGGCTGATCGCGGCCGTGGCGCTGTTCGCCACCCTGCTGCTGATTTTCCGCGTGCTGAGGCGCTGGCTTCGGGCCACGCTGCTCGATCGGGCGCGCATGGATCCGAGCGCCGCCCACTCGATCGACCAAGGCCTCGGTTACGCCGGCATGACGGCGGCAGCGCTGACGGCGATGTCGGTCGCGGGCCTCGACATCACCAATCTCGCGATCGTGGCCGGCGCTCTGTCGGTCGGTATCGGCTTCGGGCTGCAGTCGATCGTGAACAACTTCGTTTCCGGTCTGATCCTGCTGGCGGAACGGCCGGTGAAGGTCGGCGACTGGATCGAGATCAAGGGTCAGCGGGGCCGCGTCAGCCGGATATCTGTCAGAGCCACCGAAATCGAGACCGTCGACCGCGCATCCATTTTCATCCCGAATGCGGACCTGATCGCCAACGCACTGACCAATCTCACGCCGAGGTCCACCGAGGGTGCGGCCGTGGTCCGCGTCGGCGTCGCGCATGGCTCCAATCCCGATCGCGTGCGCGCGGCGCTTGCCGATGCCGCAGCGGCGTGTCGGCTGCTCGCAGAAACGCCACCAGCCACGATCAACTTTGATGAAATTGGCCCGAACGCGTTGGTCTTCTCGATTCGTGGCACGGTTCACGACATGATGACGATCGCCAAGGCGGAGTCAGAGGTGCGCATGCTCATCGTAACGGAACTGCAAAAGGCCGGGCTTGAGATCGCCCGGCCGCAATCGGACGTGCATCTGCGCGATTTGGATGCCGTGCGGTCAATTCTTGCGCGCGCATACGCTGAGCGGGAACACGCGCGGATGGCGGCAGCCGCCGATGCGAGTTCAGGTGACGCGCCCGGTGCCGCTACCACGTCAACCGGCAGGTCGAACAGCTCTTAGGTTTTCAGCGCGGCCCAGACCGACGCGGCGATCGCAAGATAGGCTTTCGCTCCCGGCGAGTCGGGGGCTGAGACGACGATCGGCATGCCGGCGTCCGAGCGCTCGCGAATCATGAGTTCGAGAGGCACCTCGCCAAGGAACGGCACGCCGAGTTTCTTGGCTTCCTCGCGCGCACCGCCATGGGCAAAAATGTGGTGGCGCTTGCCGCAGTCGTCGCAGACGAAATAGCTCATGTTCTCGACGATGCCGAGGACGGGGACATCGACGTTGCGGAACATGGTGATGCCCCGCCGCGCGTCAATCAGCGACATGTCCTGCGGCGTCGAGACGATGACGGCGCCCGAAAGCGGCACCGACTGGGCCAGCGTCAACTGCGCGTCGCCGGTACCGGGCGGCATGTCGACCACCAACACGTCGAGCGTCCCCCACGCAACATCGCGCAGCATTTGCGTAATAGCGGACGCGACCATTGGCCCGCGCCAGATCATGGCATTGTCGGCATCGACGACGAAGCCGATGGACATGACCTTGCAGCCGTAGGCTTCGAGTGGAAGCAATGTACGGCCGGATGCGATCCGCGGCTGGCCCTTCAACGCGAATAGCTTCGGCATCGACGGGCCGTATATGTCGGCGTCGAGCACGCCCACCTGGAGGCCGAGGGCCGCGAACCCGAGCGCGATGTTGCAGGCCGTCGTGGATTTTCCAACGCCGCCCTTGCCCGATGCGACGGCGATGATGCGCTTGATGCTGGCGAGCGCCGGGAAACCGCGGACGGGTGCGGCTGAGGCGGTGCCCGCCGCGGCCGAGCGGGCTGTGTTATCGCGCCCGGTGGCCGGCGCACGTTCCGCAGTCAGTGAGACCAGCACAGCAGTGACACCGGGCAGTCGCTTGAGACGAGCTTCGACATCCGCCCGTGTCGGCTCCCAGAGCCTTGGCACTGCATCAGCGATGCCGATCGAAACAAGAACGCGGCCGTCGCGGATCACGATGTCGGACGGACCCACGTATCCAGATACGGTTTCCGGCGCCCCTGGGCTGGCCGGGGCCGCGACCCCGGCGAGTGCTGCCAGAACATCGTCACGGGTGGGCGACATCGGCGAGGTCCTGCACGCTGCTGGAAATGGCGCCGCCGCGGATCACAAAACGGCACGGGCCGCCATGTGACTGGCGGCCCGGCACGACTCGAACGGTTATGACGTCCCTCAAGGGCGCGCGCCGGAGCCCAGATAGGCATTCTCGGCCGTCCGCTGATAATTCTCAAGAACGACGGAGGCTCCAAACCCGATACCGGCCACGCACAGAGCGGCGAGGAGAAAAGCTTTCATGACGTTTCGTCTCCCTGATTATTCCGCTGGCGCCGTCTTGCCCGACTTCGCCGCAACCTTTTCAACCCACACCGAGTGATGCTCGCGCGCCCATTTGACATCGACCTCGCCCGAGCCCATGGCCTCAAACGCGCCTTCCATCCCGACCGACCCGATGTAGATGTGTGCAATGATTATTGCAAACAGCACAAGACCCAGGATGCCGTGCCAGACGCTGGCCCACTGCATGCCGGCGACGTCCGTCCACTGGAACGGGAACATCAGGATGTAGCCGGTAAACGAGATGGCGGCACCGCCAAGGACAACAGACCAGAAAATCAACTTCTGGCCGCCGTTGAAGCGGCCTGCTGGCGGGTGGCCCAGACCAATCAAGCCACCGCCTTGAAGGAACCAGCGGATGTCGCGCAGCGCGGGGAAGTTATCCTTGGCCCACATGAGGAACATGAGCAAGATGCCGAGCAAAAATGCAAAACTGACGTAGTTATGAACGAACTTGCCCGACTGGCTCAACGCGGTGAAGGCATCAGGCCCGATCACCGGGAGCACCAAGGATCGACCGAATGTGATGTTGAGACCCGTGAACCCGAGGAGCAGGAACGAGGTGGCCGTGAGCCAGTGCGCAAATCGATCCATGAACCCAAAACGCGTCATGGTCTCGCCCGAGCGTCCACCCGTGATCCGAACCTTGCCGCGGATCAGATAGAACACGACCAACAGACCGAGAATGCCAAGGATCGACAGTCCACCGATCTTGGCCGACTGGTCGCGTTCAGCTCGATACGTTCGGCCTTCGGGCTGAATGAGTGTGCGGGATCGCGCGTCCGGGATAGTGACCCGCCCCCCGACGTTGCCCTGCGGACCGAGCGCCTCGAGCAGCTTCTGCTCATTGACGGAGCTGGCGGTCGGATTGACCGACGCGGGTTGCTGGGCGAAGGCGCCGGCTGTAACCAGAAGCGTCAGCGCGAACGCTCCGACGACGGCACCGGCGATACTGAACAGGGCGCGTGCGGCCCGCCTAAGGATCGAAACAGTTTGCATTTCAACGTGCTCCCCAAACCGGACGGCTCGGCTTTTGTGTTGGTTGCCCCGGCCCGGGAAGACATCCCCCGGACAGGTGAGTTCGTGAGTTGAACGGCGACCTTCTCAGGTTGCGATCGTCTCCTTGTAAGCCGTCTTCCAGCCCCAAGCGCCCGAGCCGTAGCCGCGCTTGGACACGCGCTCCTTGTAGATCTGGGCGATGATGTCCCCGTCACCAGCGAGCAGCGCCTTGGTCGAGCACATCTCGGCGCAAAGCGGCAACTTGCCCTCTGCGAGACGGTTCGAGCCATAGGACGCGCGTTCCAGCGGGGAGTTGTCCGCTTCCGGGCCGCCTGCGCAATAGGTGCACTTGTCCATCTTGCCGCGGCTGCCGAAATTGCCGGTCTTTGGATACTGCGGCGCGCCAAACGGGCAAGCGTAGAAGCAGTACCCGCAGCCGATGCACAACTCTTTGGAGTGGAGCACCACGGCATCCGCGGTCGTGTAAAAGCAGTCCACCGGGCAAACGGCGGCACACGGAGCGTCGGTGCAATGCATGCAGGCCATCGACACCGAGCGCTCGCCTGGCTTGCCGTCATTGATCGTGACGACGCGCCGACGGTTGATGCCCCACGGCACTTCGTGTTCGTTCTTGCAGGCTGTGACGCAGGCGTTGCACTCGATGCAGCGGTCCGCGTCGCAAAGGAATTTCATTCGGGCCATATTCGTTTCTCCTTGCGCCTTCAGATGCCCACTTGGCATCCGGCGCCTCTGTTAAGCGGCTTTGATCTGGCAGAGAGTAACCTTGCCTTCGTGCATGGCAGTGACGGGGTCGAAACCGTAGGTGGTGACGATATTGACCGACTCGCCGAGGACCACCGGGTCTGTTCCAGCGGGGTAGTTCTTGCGCTGATCCTCGCCCTGGTACCAGCCGCCGAAGTGGAACGGCATGAACGCCACACCCTTGCCGACGCGCTCGGTGATGAGCGCCTTGACACGGGTCTTGGACTGCGACTCCGGCCCAGTGACCCAGACCCACTGGCCTTCCGAAATGCCGCGCGCCGTCGCATCCGCCGGATTGATTTCGACGAACATGTCCTGCTGCAGCTCGGCGAGCCACTTGTTGGAGCGGGTTTCCTCGCCGCCACCTTCGTATTCAACCAGACGACCCGAGGTCAGGATGATGGGGAATTCCTTGGCGACCCCCTTTTCAACCGCGGCCTTCTGCACAGAGAAGCCGATATTGGGCACGCGGAAGCTCTTGAAGTCGGGTCGCGTCGGATACTTGGCGACGAGATCGACGCGGGGCGTATAAATCGGCTCGCGGTGGGTCGGCACAGGGTCGGGCAGGTTCCACGCGACGGCGCGGGCCTTGGAGTTGCCGAATGGCGAGCAACCGTGGGCAATGGCAATGCGCTGGATACCACCCGACAGATCGATGGCCCAGGACACCTTGCCAGGCTCGGCGCCGCCGATCTTGACAATCGTCGCCAGCTCTTCGCTGGTCAGATCCTTGTCCCAGCCGAGCTTTTGCAGCACGGCGTAGGTGAACTCCGGGTAGCCGTCCTTGATCTCACTTTCCTTGGAGTACGACCCCTCAGCCAGCATGTTCTGCTTGACCTCGGTCTCGACGTCCTTGCCCTCGGCATCCTTGGTCTTGGACTTGATGACCCGTTCAACGCCGAACCGTGCGCGGAACGTGCCACCGCCATCCTTCACCTGTAAGTTGGTGTTGTAGAGAATGGGGGTGCCCGGGTGCTTGTGCTCGGGCTTGCCCCAGCACGGCCAGGGCAGGCCGTAATGATCACCCTTGATCTCCTCGGGCGCATCCGGCAGCGCCTTGAGCGTGACGATGTCGAACTTGCCCTGGTTGGCCATGTGCGCCTTGAGACGCTCCGGCGACTGCCCGCAATACCCGGTTGAGAAGCCGCCGCGGTTGATCTCCCGGAGGATCGACTCGGCCTCGGGCTCGTCCCCGAACCGGCCTTTGATCATCTTGATATTCTTGAACATCTTGTCGGCGAAGCCAAGCCGCTTGGCGAGTTCGTACATCGCCCAGTTGTCGGTGGCGCACTCGAAGATCGGCTCGACGATCTTCTCGCCCCACTGGATCGAGCGGTTGGACGCCGTGCGCGACCCATCCTGCTCGAGGCTGGTGGCGATCGGCAGCAGGTAGGTGCCGTTTTTGCGGCCGCCAAGCGAAACGAAGTTGGTCGGATGCGGATCGGCGATGACCAAAAGATCGAGGGCGGCGAGGCCCTTGATCATTTCCGGCATGCGCGGAACCGTGTTGCCGCCGTGGCCGAAGATAATAGCGGCCTTCAGCGTATCGCGCTGATCGACCTGCTCTTTGGGCAGCGAAACGGCATCGAACCAGCGGGTCGACGGAATACCCGGGACAGTGCGGTAGTTGATCTTCTTGCCGTCGGGGGCGTCTTTTTTGTCGAAGCGGCCGTCGAGCCACTCAAAGTCCACGTCCCACACTCTAGCCCAGTGCTTCCAGGCACCGTCGTCGAGACCGTAGTAGAGCGGCAGCGTGATGACGTCGAGGCCGAGGTCGGTCGCGCCCTGCACGTTGGTGTGACCGCGGAAGATGTTGGCGCCGGTGCCCGGAGCACCGACATTGCCCGTGGCCAGCAGCAGGATGCACGAGGCGCGAACGTTGGCGGTTCCGACCGTATGTTGGGTCTGGCCCATGCACCAGATCAGCGTCGACGGCTTCTGCTTGGCGAACATCTCGGCGACGCGCTTCAACTGCTCGCCCGGAACGCCGGTGATGTCTTCGACCGTCTTCGGATCGTATTTTTTCACTTCGGCCCGGATCTCATCCATGCCGTTGACGCGGGCCTTGATGAATTCCTTGTCCTCCCAGCCGTTCTCGAAGATGTGCCAGAGCACGCCCCAGAGGACGGCGATATCCGTACCCGAACGAATGCGCACGTACTCGGTGGCGTGGGCGGCCGTCCGCGTCAGGCGCGGATCGATGACGATCATGTTGGCGCGGTTGACTTCCTTGCCGGTGAGCACGTGCTGCAGCGAGACGGGATGCGCCTCGGCAGGGTTGCCGCCCATGATGATCATGGTCTTGGAGTTGCGGATGTCGTTGTAGGAGTTGGTCTGAGCGCCATAGCCCCAGGTGTTGGCGACGCCGGCCACCGTCGTCGAGTGGCAGATGCGCGCCTGGTGGTCGACCGAGTTGGTACCCCAGAAGGCCGCGAACTTGCGGAACAAATAGGAACTCTCGTTGGTGAACTTGGCGGAGCCGAGCCACCAAACGGATTCCGGGCCCGACTTCTCGCGGATCTCAAGCATCTTTTTCGAGATTTCGTCGAGCGCCTGCGTCCAGCTGATCTTCTGATACTGGCCATCGACCAGCTTCATCGGATACTTGAGGCGCCGGTCGCCGTGGACGATCTCACGGATGGCTGCGCCCTTGGCGCAGTGCGTGCCGCGGTTGATCGGACTGTCCCAGGCTGGCTCCTGCCCGATCCAGACCCCGTTCTGGACTTCGCCTATGATCGTGCAGCCGACCGAGCAATGCGTGCACATGTTCTTCTTCAAGGTGACGGCACCGCCGGCAGCGACGCTGTTGGCCGGCGCCTCCTTGGCTTTGGCCACAGTGCCGAAGCCGAGCGACGTGACGCCCGCGAGGGTTCCAGCTGCCAGACCCGAGCGGGCCAGAAAGGCACGGCGGTCCATGGACGACCCATGCCCGGCGTCAGAACCGCCGAGCCGCGAGGCCTGAAGCCCGGATTGGCGCGATTGCGCATTTTTGCGTTTGATCAGCACGATGTCTCTCCCGGAATGCGATCAGTACCGATTGGTGCGGTAGAAGGCTTTGACGTGGTCGGTTTCTTGGTAGCGCTTCTTTTTCTTGTCGGCTGCGCTCTCGACCGCCTCGGCGGCCGGAGCCATGCCGACGACGCCAGCGACGGCGACCGTTGCGGCACCCGCGCTGCCGGCGCCGAGGGCCTTCAGGAACCCGCGCCGATCGAGATCGGTGTTGTTTTTCTCTTTGCTCATCGCCTAGTCCTCCCAGTCATCGTCGGATGTATGCCATCGTCGAAACGATGTCATTTTCGAACGCGTTTGAACTCGTCGTCATCTTGCGTGCCGCCATTCAACCCGTCGGCTGGCCGGTCTGCCGGAGCACTTTTCAGTCAAACCCCATTTCAAAACCATTCAGCCCCATTCAACTCTTACGATAGCTCCAGCGCTGTCGTCTCGATCTCGATCCAAACCCGGCCGACTTCGGCCACAGCCTTGTAGAACCCCGCGCTCTCGGCGATCGCCAGATCCGCGAAAACGCGCGACGCCCAAGGCTTTATGTGCCTGATGAAAAAGCGGCTGGCCTCGTTGTCACCGCCGGGGAACTCACCGCCCACGATACCGGCCATCACTTCGAACAAGGACGCCAGATGATCTTCAGGTTCGTATACGCCCTGCTGCCTCGCGATGCCCAGCAGCCGCATGTCCTCGCGAACCCGCGCCAGAGGGCGCTCGTTGAGAAAGCCTGTCAGGTAGAACGAAGCGTAAGGCAGCAGCTCGCCGCGGCCGACGCCGACGAAGAGCTTGAAGAACTCGATGCCCGCCGTCGCCTCCGTGGCGCGCAGGGCGGCCTCGGCGAGGCCAATGTGCGCGATGCCGAGCGGTGACGGGTCGCCGGTGATCGCGCCAAGCTCATCCAGGAGTTTCTGGCGCGGAGGCTTTGACAGCAGCAGGGCGAGCATCATGTATTCGCGCTGGCGCGCGGCGGCGATGTCGTCCGCTGCTTTCACGGTGGCCCCTAATCCATTGACCTGAGCCGCGAACAGATCAGGCCGGAGGTGCGACCGCCCGATGCCGGTTGCTTGCTCGACGGCCGCAACCCGTTCGGCGGGGATCCTGCTCCAGCCGGAAACCGACGGATGCGAGATCCCGAGTTTGCGCGCCAACGGCCCAACGCCGCCGGCCGCTTCGATGGCCAGCGTCACACCCCTGTCCCGCGTTTCGTCCCGACGTGCCTGGGTCATTGTGATCCATTGCCCAGAATTGTTCTCATACGTTCCGCGCGGACGTTAGCACCGATCGACCGGATAGGAAGAGCCTATGCAAACGTATTCGACGAAAGTTTAAACCGAGGTTTTACATCGAGCTCCAAAGCGAAATTGGATTTCGGCAACGCAGCATTTCAATTCGCGTCGAGCTACACGGGCATTGCTCCGCCGTGACGCCGCCTATTCGTTCCCCCGCGGATGAATTCATGTTGCACCGCACTCCTCGGAGCGCCACTTGGACCCGCGGCGTCATTGGCCAGCGCGGCGGCGGCCGCATCCGATTCCAGCGACGCCGCTGAATGCGGCGCCGAGTGACGGACCGGGTCGCTCGCGAGCACGGGTGCCGGGTCCGGGCCGGCCTCGGCGGGGACCTCACCGGGAGCGGCGACGACCGGCGACAAGGTATCCGATGCGTCGATGGCAGCAACGTCCTCGGGCGGCGGCGGCAACGCCCCGGTCGCCTGAGCAAGCAGCGCTTCGATGTCCGTACCCGGCGGCAGCGCGCCAAAGCCAGGCACGCCATCGACCGCGTTCCAGTCGTACTGGTTCTCGGCGATCTCAACGAAATCGCGAATCGCCGGATCGAGCGACCACATTTTCCGGAGCGCGAGCCGTTTGAGTTCCTCCGGCACGCCCTTGCGGAGGAAACCGGTGATGTCGGTTTCAGCTGTCAGATCGTCGATGGACGGCAGCGGCGGCTCCGGCGTGGAACCGCTGTCACGGACGACGTCGGCGGTGGCCGAATGAGCGGCCGGGCTTGCGACCGCGTCTGCTGGGACCTTCGCGCGATGGTCGGAACCGGGCGTTTTGGCCCCGGACCCTGACTGCTGCTGCTTCCGCCGCGCCCAGCGCTCAAGAAAATTCTGATCGGGCGTATCGGTCATGCGTCGCCTCCCGAGCGGTTCCGGCGGCCTTTGCCGTCCGGCTGCGGCCCCTCGCCCGGACGCCAGCGCTCGTCATACCCGGCACGGTCGCGCTTACGCTTGAGGATCGGCCGCTCGACGTGATGAGCCTCGATGAAGCGAGCGATCTCGGCGGCGACTTCGACGGGCATGTCGATGGTTTCGACCGTGTTTGTGCCCGCTTCCGTTTGGCCCTCGCCCTCGGCGGGGTCGGCCGTGACCGCCGCGACCTCGACCGGTGGCTCGGCGCCTTCGGGTCTCAACACCACCCACAGCCGTGGGCGCTCGGCTTCGAGGTTGTCCCGATAGTTCGACGTTTCGGTCGAATAGAGGTGGATGTCGTAGGCGCCCGCATAATAGCGCGTGCCCAGCGGCGATGAGCCGAGCGGCGTCCATGCGGCAACATCGGGCGGCACCGCGAACACGGCGGCAGGCCGCCAGGCATAGGTGGTGCCGTGCGCTTCGGCCCATGCACTTTCAAGGCGACGCCGCTCGACAACCAGTCCAATCATGATGCGCTCTTCGATCATCGGACGATCTCCTCAACCCGCCGGGGCATGGGCCTTGAGCGGCAGTCCCGTGACGAGGTTCTGTGGTTTCAGCCGAACAACGCGATTGGTCGACATGCCGAGAATGAGATACACCGGCGCGTCACGGACGTCGTCCAGCATATCGGCCGGATCGGCAAAGGTCAGGCGGTAGATGGCGACGATGCGGTCACGGCCGCCGTCGCGCGGCTCCTCGCCCTTCCAGAGCGCATTTCCAATGGCCGTGCCGTCCTGATCGAGGCCGACGAACCAGCGCCACTCCACGCCGTCGAGCTTGTCCAAGGGCTCGATGGTGACGCGGGCGCCGGTCATGTGGTGCGTCCACGTCTCAAGGACACGGGCGAGCGCCAACCGCCCTGGACCGCCGAAACGGAAATCGAGCACGAAATCGAAGCCGTCGCTGCGCTCGAAGTATCGCGGGGCATTCTCGAGCGTCAGCACGTCGAGATCGCGGGATTTGGCGTCGGCGAAGACCGCGATCAGCGGGGAATTGTGATCAGCCGTGGTGCTGTCGCCGATCAGATCCTCGTCAGCCAGCAGCGGCACGCCATCGCGCACAGAAAGCCGCTGCGGGCGAAACAGCAATTCCGCCGCGCGCAATTTGAACGCATCCTTCTCCCCGTCGAGCGCATTGCGCAGGATGAGGTGGGAGAGCTGATTGAGAAACAACGCTGGCGTGGTGACCTTGCCCCCGCGGAACAGTGTGACGTAGGCCCGTTCGATCGAGTGAGATGCCAGGACATGATCGCGGAAGCCGATGAAGTGGCGCCAGTTCTCGCGGGCGTCGCGGTCGGCAACCAGCTTGATTTCGTCAGGTGGCACAGCACCGCGGGGGGCGCGCAACAGCCGGTCGTGGATCGCGCGCTCGACGAGGCAGGCGTCATCGGGCGGCATGATCTCGGGGCGGGCGAGATAGGCCTTGAGGAATTCGTCGGTCACGACGAGCCGGCCCTCGGCATCGTGGTCAAGAAAATGGTGCCCGCTGGATGTCCAGAAATCGCTCATGGCTTTGTCTACTCGCGCGATGGGGTAGGATGGCGACCCGCGACGAGCCCGGCCAGATCGATGGTGTCGCCAGACTCGCCGGGAGCACTTTCATCGTCGACCACCGCGAAGGCGCCCGCGCTGCACGGCATCGCCGTGGCCTTGTGGGCATCGGCCGCACGGAACGTCCGGAACTGCTCTGAGATATCGCCATCGTCGGCGACCTTGCGATGAAGGGCAACTAGTGTCTGCACGGGGTGCTGGGCAAGTTCCTCGGCGTAGGCGATTTCGCCGGTTGCGGCGGCCCGGGCCATGTCGAGGGTCGGCGCGCCGGCTTCGGCGACGAGATAGCGGGCGAGGCACTCGATGGCCGAAGCGTGCTCGTCTTCGGTCACGTGGCTCACGACCGCGAGCGTCGACCAGCCGAATGAGGCCAGCCCCAGGAACCCGGCACGGAAGGCTTGCTTCTCACGGCCTGCGATCGCCGCGAGATCCTTGTCCCAGAACAGAAAGGTGCCGGGGATCGCCCACTCGCCGGGATCGGCCGCCCGCGGGAACACGAACGTGTCGGACGCGTCGAGCCGGATGGTGCGGAGCAGTTTTCGGGTCGGGGTCATCGGCGGTCTCTCAATTAGAGCCATGGCTCGCCGGTGGCGGGATCGCGCCATCCGGGTTGCGCCAGCGCCGCAACGAGATCGTGCCGCGCGATTGTTTCCGGCCGTTCGAGCCCGCGCTCGATCAGATCGCCGTTGCCGGCGATCGTCAAACGGCGCGCGGGATCGGCCTTCAGGCGATCGAGATAGGTGCGGCCGACCGGCGGAAAGCCGAACTCCTGCCAGCGGTCGACGTAGACCATCAAATGGCGGCTGAAGCCTTCGATCAGGGCCGTTGGATCGATCATGCCGATGCCCTCGATGTCGAGCGAGGTGCCGGCCATGGCGACCATGTCATAGGGGTTCTTGGCGCCGCCCGACAGCGGCACGACACTGCGCAGGATGGCGCCGGCCACCAGCCAGTCAGGCGGCTCCGTCTCCGACGCGTCGTCGGGCCAGGCGAGCGTCGCGCCCCCGATGACGCCGCCATCGATGCGGATGGTATCGGGCCAGTCGAACGTCACCGGCTTTTCCGGGGCAACGTGGGCGGCCAGCGCGTCGGCCACCGCATTCATGATGGCATAAATGGCGCGGCGGGCCTCGCTCAACGGCTCCTCGGGTTCGAGGACGACGGCGAACTCGACGGTATCGAACCGCCGCACGAACACCAGCGTGCCCGCGCCTTCCATGGCGGCGACGGCCACCGCGTGCGCCATGGCATCCTTGTATTCCCGGAGCGCTATTGCCCGGTAGCCCGGCGGCAGATCGAGCCCGGCGGCAGCAGCGCGTGTTGGTGGGCCGTCACTCATGGATACCTGAGATACCTGATCAATGACGACCAATGTCCGGGGGCGCGTGCCGCCAGCCTGGAACCCGCCAAAGCGGCCATCAGCGGTAGCGGCTCGGGTCGCGAGACGCAAGTGGGGTGCAAGTTGCGAAAGCGGGATGCAAGGCGCAAAGGACAAACACCTTCCTCTCCCCGTAAGGACCAGAAGAGGAGAACCTGTCACGACTTGCCGGCAGCGGCCGCCTCTCATGTCGTGCCGGAAGCACGCCTCACGGCGTGACGCCTATCCCCCTCGCGGAGAGCCAGGGCGACAGGGGGGCGCCGCGATGGGTTGGCAGGTCCCGCCCATGGACGAAAACCTGCGCTGAGGCACAACCGGCCGTGGGTCGCGAAAATCATGAGGGGCGCTCGCTATGACCGACTGTCGTGGGAATATCGTATCCGCACACCCACCTCGGCCCGCGTTTCCGGTGGGCGGGGTGATGGGGGATGGTGTATGGCTTCGCGATGCGTGGGATGAGCGCTGCTCAACTTGGCGCCAACGAGGGGCCAACTGGCGATCGAGCCAGCGATCGGGCTTTGCATCGAACTGGGCATCGAGACGAGGATTGGGTCGGGGATAGACATGGTTGACACGCCGAAGAAGGTGGTTTTGTGTTCGTGCGAAGACACGATGACCCTCGATGCCGCCAAGGTGAAGGCCGGCTGCGGCGACCGGACGCTGACCACGGCCCGGCACCTGTGCGGGCCCGAGATCAGCCGCTTCAAGGCGCTGGCCCTGGACGGCGACCTGATGGTGTGCTGCACGCAGGAAGCATCCCGGTTCACTGAATTCGCCGAGGACGAAAATCTGGCCGCGACGCTTACGTTCGTCAATGTGCGCGAGACAGCGGGCTGGTCCAGCGAAGGCAAGGACGCGGGCGCCAAGATGGCCGCACTCTTGGCAGCCGCCACCATTGCGGCCGAGGACCCGGCCGGCGTCACGTTCGAGAGCGACGGCGTGGCCTTGGTCTATGGCCGCGGACAGGCGGCCCTCGATGCGGCAAAGCAACTCGAAGACCGGCTCGACGTCACGCTGCTGCTGACGGATGCCGCCGACATAACCCCGCCCGCCCGCACCGTGTTCCCGATCCGCAAGGGGAGAATTCGCCAGGCCAAGGGCCATCTCGGCGCGTTCGAGATCACGATCGACGGACTGGCCGCGCCCGCGCCATCGTCGCGCACGAGCCTGGCATTCGGTGCGCCGCGTGATGGCGCGGTCTCGAAGGCCGATATTCTGATCGATCTGTCCGGACAGCCGCCACTGTTCACCGCGCACGACCTGCGCGACGGCTACCTCCGCGCCGATCCCAACGATCCCACAGCCGTCCAGCGGCTGCTGTTCAAGGCCGCCGATCTCGTCGGCACGTTCGACAAGCCGCGCTACGTGACATTCCGCGAAGACCTCTGTGCCCATTCGCGGTCGCGCATCGTGGGCTGCCGCCGCTGCCTGGACCTGTGCCCGGCAGGCGCCATCACGCCCAACGGCGACCACGTTGCGATCGATCCCTACATCTGCGGCGGCTGCGGGCAATGCGCCGCCGCGTGCCCGACGGGAGCAGCCAGCTATGCCGTTCCAACCGCTGCAGTCGTCGTGCGGAGGCTGCGCGAGATGCTGGCGGCCTACCGGGCGGCGGGCGGACAGCGGGCGGCGATCCTCGTCCACGACGCCGACCACGGCCGCGCGTTGATCGAGGCATCGGCGCGGTTCTCCGGGGGGCTGCCAGCGCGCGTGATCCCGCTCGAAGTCCACGAGATCGGACAGGTAGGCTTGGAAGCCATCGCCGCTGCCTTCGCCTATGGCGCCACTGAGGTGCGGTTGCTGACGCGGGCACAACCTCGCCACGATCCCACCGGGTCGGTGCAGACGCTGGCCACGGCGGACGCACTGCTGGCGGCGCTTGGCTATGGCACTGACGCAGTGAGCCAGATCGCGACCGACGATCCCGATGTTCTGGCGGTCGAGCTGCGCAACCTGAAGCCGGGACAAGCCACCAGGAAGCCCTCGGCGTTCATGCCGCTCGGGGGGAAACGCGACGTGCTGAAACTCGCGCTGCGCGAATTGCATCGCGCGGCGCCTGCGCCCATCGACGCCGTGCCGCTGCCGAGGGGCGCCGTGTTCGGACGCGTCGGCGTAGATGCGACGGGCTGTACGCTCTGCCTCGCCTGCGTGGCGAGCTGCCCGACCGGCGCGCTGAGTGCCCTCACCGACCGTCCGGCCTTGAAGTTCGACGAGAGCCTGTGCGTGCAGTGCGGACTGTGCCAGGGCACCTGTCCCGAGAAGGTCATCACGCTCGATCCGCGCATCGATTTCAACGCATTCGAAGCCGGTCCGGTGGTCCTCAAGGAAGAGGAGCCGTTCTGCTGCATCAAATGCGCCAAGCCGTTCGGAGTCAAAAGCACGATCGAGCGCGTCACCGCGAAGTTGCAGGGCACCAGTTGGATGTACTCGGGCGCGCAGGCGAGCCGTCTCGAGCTGATCAAAATGTGCGAGGACTGCCGCGTCGATGTCGCCGTCAACGAGGCGATCGATCCCTATGGCGCACCGCCGCGGCCGCTCCTGCGGACGACGGACGACTATCTGAAGGAGCGGGAACAAGCGGCTCTGCGCGAGAAGGACATGCTGGAGAAGATCAAACGCGGCGAGGTGTGAACGGCAGGCCCCGGATGGGGCCTCGCATCACGGCACGGTCTTGCTGGCAAGCCACTCGACCAGCGCCTTGCGGTCTTCAGGATTGGTGATCGTCTGCTCGGGCATCTTGGTGCCCGGCAGAAAGGCGTTCGGACCGACCTCGAACAGCCTGGCGACGGTGTCCGCGGTCCAGTCGATGTCCATTCTCTTCAGAGCGTCGGAGTAGGCGTAGCCGGGCTGCGTCGCGATGCGACGCCCCATAATGCCATGAAGCGTTGGCCCCGCTCGGTTGGTGTCGGCCGCATCGAGCCCGTGACAGGCCTTGCAGGCGCGAAACACACGCGCGCCGGGATGGGGATCGTTTGCGGTCACGTCCTCGACAGCGGTTGCGATGTCCACGCCTGCGGGCCTGCCCGTCGCCGGATCCCACCGCCGCACCGCGCGATCGGCGCCGCCCGTGTACAGCTCGCGTCCGTCCGCCGAAAAGGCAACCGACCAAACCGGCAGCCCCGGCCCGAGGATCTCGGCCGAGACGCTACGCGCTTTTGCGTCGATCAACGTGACGGCGGTACGCATGCCGGCGGTGGCCAAGCGCGTGCCGTCGGGTGAGAGCGCAATTGTCGTCAGCGGCCCCTTGCCGAGGTCAACCGCACCGGCGGGCTCAAGAGCGGCTGTCAGAAAGCGCACAAAACCGTCGGCACCCGCCGTGACAACTTCGCCGCTGAGTGAGACGGCGACCGCGTTGACCGGCGCATCGACCTTGGTATTGAGAACCACTGCCCTGGCGGAAAGGCCGGTCAGCCTTACCTGGCCATCGTAGCCCGCTGACACGAGAGCTGAACCGTCCGCGGTGAACGCCAGTCCGTTCACCGGACCCTTGTGGCCCTCGATGATCCGCGGGGCGCCGGCCGTCACGCTACCGGTCACATCGAGTGGCCACAGCCGGATCGTGTGATCCCACGACGCGCTCGCCAGGATGGTCTTGTCTGGTGAAACGGCAAGCGCCGCGATGGGCGCAGTATGCCCGTTGAGCACCCGGCTGGGTTGATCGTCTGAACCGCACCACACGGCGATGCGGGCATCCTCGCCACCCGACGCGAAGCAGTTGCCCGGCAAGGCGGCAATGGCGTTGACCGTGCTGTCGTGATGGCGGAGCACCTGGCGCGCGAAGGCTGGCGTGAGGTTCCAGACGATGATGGCGCTGTCGAAACCGCCGGTGACGACGGCACGGCCACCGTCGTGCGAAGCCACCGCACGGACAGGACCGCCGTGGCCGTTGAACGAACCCGACGTGATGCCGGTAAGTCCGGGAGTGTCTGCGCGGCGATCCGCGGACGGCGTGTCGATCTTCTGAGCCACGGCCCCCGTCGCGGCGGCGATCAGGGCGGAAGACGCGAGGACCGCCACCCCGCGAGCGATGGCGCGGGACGCATACCGAGACGGCGAGGCGGGAGGCGTGCGGCGGCGGATCATGTGAGATGCCTAGCACGCAGACCGCCGGTCACGCCAGTCACGCCGGTCACCGGGACATGCCTTCGAGCCTCCGAGGAACGATCAAGCGACCTTGGCGCGGGCTTGGACTGGATCGTAATTGAGCACGGGCGCCAGCCAGCGCTCGCATTCTGCAATGGTCCAGCCCTTGCGCGCGGCGTAGTCCTCGACCTGGTCGCGCTCGACCTTGCCGACGCCGAAGTAGTGGCTCTCGGGGTGGGAGAAATAGAGACCCGAGACGGCCGCACCCGGCCACATGGCGTAGCTTTCGGTGAGTGTGATGCCGGCCGCGTTGTCGACATCCATCAGCTTCCAGAGCGTCGCCTTCTCGGTGTGATCGGGCTGCGCCGGATAGCCGGGCGCGGGGCGAATGCCCCGGTACTTCTCGAGAATGAGATCGTCATAGGACGCCGTCTCGGACCTGGCATAGCCCCACAGCTCGCGGCGCACCTTGGCGTGCATGGCTTCGGCGAAGGCTTCGGCCAGCCGGTCGGCCAGCGCCTTGGCCATGATGCGGTTATAGTCGTCGGTCTTTGGAATGTGCGCTTCGATGGCTTCGGCTTCGCCGAGACCGGTGGTCACCGCGAAGCCGCCGATGTAATCATCAACGCCGCTGCCCTTGGGTGCGATGAAATCGGCGAGAGCGGTGTGCGCACGATCACGGCGGGGATCGCGCGCGATTTGCTGGCGGAGCGTGTGGAACGTCGCGATTTTCGTATGCCGCGGATTGCCGGAGTAGACCTCGATGTCGTCACCAACGCTGTTGGCGGGCCAGAAACCGACGACGCCGTTGGCCGTGAACCACTTCTCGCGCACGATGCGATCGAGCATCTCCTTGGCATCGGCGAACAGTTTGCGGGCTTCGGTGCCGACCTTGTTGTCGTCGAGGATGGCCGGATAGCGCCCGGCCAGCTCCCAGGTCTGGAAGAAGGGCGTCCAGTCGATGTACGGCAGCAGGGCCGCGAGGCTGTAGTTCGTGTAGGCGCGCGGCCCCATGAACGACGGCTTCGGCGGCGTGTAGCCAGCCCAATCGATCTTGAAGCTGTTGTCGCGCGCGGTCCTCAGAGTGATGCGCTGCTTTTTCAGCTCATTGGCGAGGTGGGCCTCGCGCACCTTGACGTACTCGGCCTTGGTGCTGGCGATGTAGCCCGCGCTATCGGTTTCAGACAGCAATTGCGACACCACGCCGACGGCGCGGCTCGCGTCGAGCACGTAGAGCGCCTGACCGCGATGGTAGTTGGGTGCGATCTTCACGGCGGTGTGGACGCGGCTGGTGGTGGCGCCGCCGATCAGCAGAGGGCAGGTAAACCCTTCGCGCTCCATCTCGGCGGCGACGAAGCTCATTTCATCGAGAGACGGCGTGATGAGGCCGGACAATCCGATGATGTCGACCTTCTCGCGTTTGGCTGTCTCCAGGATCTTGGATGCCGGCACCATGACGCCGAGGTCGATCACCTCGTAGTTGTTGCACTGGAGCACGACGCCGACGATGTTCTTGCCGATGTCGTGGACGTCGCCCTTCACGGTCGCCATCAGGATCTTGCCGGCGGCCGGCTGCTGCTCGAGGCCCGATGCCTTCTTTTCAGCTTCGAGGAACGGTTGCAGGTAGGCCACGGCCTGCTTCATCACGCGGGCGGACTTGACGACCTGCGGCAGGAACATCTTGCCCGCACCGAACAGGTCGCCGACCACGTTCATGCCGGTCATCAGCGGGCCTTCGATGACGTGCAACGGCTTTTCGGCCAGCTGGCGCGCCTCCTCGGTATCGGCCTCGATGAAATCCGTGATGCCGTGGACCAGCGAATGCGTGAGCCGTGCTTGAACATCGGCGTCGCGCCACTTGAGATCCTTCTCGACCTTCTTGGCGCCGTCGCCCTTGAAGCGGGGGGCGGCATCCAACAGCCGGTCGGTGGCGTCGTCACGCCGATTGAGAACGACGTCCTCGCACAAGTCTCGCAACTCGGCCGGAATGTCGTCATAGAGCGCAAGCTGGCCGGCGTTGACGATGCCCATGTCCATGCCGGCCTGGATGGCGTGGTAGAGGAACACCGAGTGCATGGCCTCGCGCACCGGCTCGTTGCCGCGGAACGAGAAGCTCAGGTTCGATACGCCGCCCGAGATATGGACCAGCGGCATCTTCTGTTTGATCTGGCGGGTCGCTTCGATGAAGGCTAGCCCGTAGCCGTTGTGCTCCTCGATGCCGGTGGCGACCGCAAAGATATTGGGATCGAAGATGATGTCCTCGGGCGGGAAGCCGACCTTTTCGGTGAGCAGCTTGTAGGCACGCTCGCAGATCGCCACCTTGCGCTCGATGGTATCGGCCTGGCCCTGCTCGTCGAAGGCCATGACCACGACCGCGGCACCGTAGCGCAGCACTTTCCTGGCCTGTTCGAGAAACTGCGCCTCGCCCTCCTTCATGGAGATCGAGTTGACGATGGGCTTGCCTTGCACGCATTTGAGGCCGGCCTCGATCACGCTCCACTTGGAGCTGTCGATCATGATCGGCACGCGCGAGATGTCGGGCTCGGACGCGATCATGTTGAGGAACGTGGTCATGGCCTTCTCGCTGTCGAGAAGCCCCTCGTCCATGTTGACGTCGATGATCTGCGCGCCGCTTTCCACCTGCTGGCGGGCGACCGCGAGGGCCGACTGATAGTCGTTGGCCTCGATCAGCTTGCGGAACTTGGCCGAACCGGTGACGTTGGTCCGCTCACCCACATTGATGAA
>PERT01000044.1 GCA_002928955.1 Hyphomicrobium sp.
AAGGCGCGATGAACGCCCCACTAACCCAATGATATAGCTAGTGGCCTTCATGTCGGGCCTAAATCGTCGACGCGTGCGGCTGGCACAGCGATTTAGGCGCGACAGGCCACTAGAATTAGAACAAGATTTCTATACGCCGACGTTGTCAATGAGCCGCGTCTTGCCAAGCCAGGCGGCGGCCAGGGCGCGGCCCTTGCGCCGGCTCTTCGATTGATAGGGGCCAAGCGTGTCTGCGTCTCGCACATCGACGTAGTCGACTTTGGTGAATCCAGCCTGCAACAGGCCGAGCGTGGCGTCCGCCCTGATCTGATGGACGTTGCCGCCGCGGCGTGCCCGATCCGCCGCGTCGCGGAGGATCTGGATCAGGGCGGGTGCGATCTGCCGCTCGGCATCGCTGAGGTAGGCGTTGCGCGACGACAGTGCGAGGCCATCGCGAGCGCGTGTGGTCGGTGCTCCGACAATTTTCAACGGCATGTCGAGATCGCGCACCAACTGTTTGATGACAGTGAGTTGCTGGAAGTCCTTTTCGCCGAAAATCGCGAGATCCGGGGTCACCTGGTTGAACAGCTTGGCGACAACCGTCGTCACGCCACCGAAAAAGTGCGGTCGGAACTCGGTTTCGAGGTCCTGCGCGGCGCCTTCCGGCGCAATGCGGGTGGCAAAGTTGGCTGGGTACATTTCGGCAGGGTGCGGCAGCCAGACGAGGTCGGCGGCAACGGCCGCCAGCTTTGCGATGTCGTCGGCCTCGCGACGGGGATAGCGGCTGAAATCCTCATCTGGCGCGAATTGCGTTGGGTTCACGAAAATTGAAACCACAGCGCGGTCAGCCTTCTTCTTGGCGAGCTTGACCAGGGCGAGGTGTCCCTCGTGCAGAGCGCCCATGGTAGGTACCAGCGCAAGGCTCTCTCCCCGCGAGCGTATGAGCGCGATCTCGCGCCTGAGTACTTTCAAGGTGCGCACGGCCCTGACGCTGATGCTCTTCAATCGAGGTCCCCCTAATTAAATCGAGACGGGTAGGTCTGCTGATCACGGTGCTCCAGTCAAGGCCGAAGGATCGCTTCGGGGGGCGGGGGGCATCTGCTAAGATCAGGTTTCCGAATCGTAGGCGTGCTCTAAGCCGACGGGAGGCAGCATGGTCGCGGTACGAAAATCGAACGCCAAAGGTGCGTCAGGAGTGGAACCGCGAGATGGGTCTGCGGTCCGGGGCGCCGGCGGGCTGGCCCATTCGGCTGGTGGTGATCTTGGCGCGGATGCGGCGCGGGATGAGATCGCGGCGTACCATCTTTTCGACGAGGACCGGCTTGTCGGCGGCCTCATCGAGCGCGCCGTATTCGCTGAGGACGAGCGGCGGCGCATCGCCGACATCGCCCGCAAGCTGGTGCTGACGGCGCGCGCGAATGCTCACAAGATTGGCGGCATCGATGCCTTCCTGCGCGAATACGGCCTCTCCAACGAAGAGGGCGTTATTCTGATGTGCATCGCCGAATCGTTGCTCCGCATTCCAGACTCGGAGACGGCGGATCGCTTGATTGCAGAGAAGCTCGGGGCCGGCCATTGGGATCGTCACCAGGGGCATTCCGACAGTACCTTCGTCAATGCCTCGACCTGGGGGCTGATGCTGACCGGGCGGATCGTCAAGCTGAAGGAAGCCAAGGGCTCGGGTCCCGTCAACGTCATGAAGCGGCTCGTCGCACGCTCGGGCGAGCCGGTTATCCGGCAGGCCGTGCGGCAGGCCGTGAAGGTCATGGGCGATCAGTTCGTTCTGGGCCGCGACATCGGCGAGGCGATCACGCGGGCGCGCGGTTTCGAAGCCAAGGGCTATCGCTTCTCTTACGATATGCTGGGCGAAGCGGCCCGCAGCGAGAAAGACGCCGCGCGCTACTACGACCGCTATATGCAGGCCATTGAACTGGTCGGTGCGGCGTCGGGTGTGCTGACCTCGCAGCACCCGGATGCACTGCTTGCGCGGCCAAGCCTGTCGGTGAAGCTGTCGGCGTTGCATCCCCGCTTTGAGCCCGGCAAGGATGCGCGGCTCGTGGCCGAGTTGCTCCCGCGCCTTTCGAACCTGCTGCGGGCAGCACGTGCACGCGGCCTCGCGGTCACTATCGATGCCGAGGAGCAGGATCGGCTGGAACCGACGCTTGCCATGTTCTACGGCGCCTTTACCGATCCGGCCCTCGACGGCTGGGCCGGGCTCGGGATCGCGGTTCAGGCCTACGGCAAGCGTGCCATTCCCGTCCTCAGGTGGCTTCGGCGTCTGGCAGAACGGAGTGGAAGGCGCATTCCAGTCCGCCTCGTCAAGGGTGCCTATTGGGACAGCGAGATCAAGAGCGCGCAGGAGCGGGGACTGTCGGATTATCCGGTGTTCACACGCAAACTCCACACGGATGTGTCCTACATGGCGGCGATGCGTTTTCTGCTCTCCGGCACGGACGCGTTCTACCCGCAGTTCGCGACCCACAACGCCCATTCTCTGGCCGCGGGATTGGTTGCCGGCGGGAACTCCGCCTTCGAGTTCCAGCGGCTGCACGGCATGGGCGAAGCGCTCTACGAAGAGGTCGTTGGCCAAGGCAAGCTCGATCACCGGTGCCGAATCTACGCACCCGTCGGCGGACACGAGGACCTTTTGGCGTATCTCGTGCGCAGGCTCCTTGAGAACGGAGCCAACACGTCTTTTGTCAACCGGCTCGCCGATGACAAGGCCCCGGTCGCTTTCATCATCCGCGATCCGGTCGAGGCGGCCGAGCGCCAGCGCACGGGCGCCGGCATCGAGGAGGGCAAGCTTCGGCAAACGAGGGTATTGGCAAAAGATGCGGCTGGGGATACGGCCAAGACAACGACCAGGGAGTTGGCTCGGGACATTCCGCGTCCGCGCGATATCTTCGTGCCCATCCGCAAGGCGAGCGCGGGAATCGCGCTGTCTGATACCGCCATCCGCGCAGGTGTGGTGAGCGAGATGGCTGCGGTGCTCAGAGCCCCATTCCTTGCCGCACCAATCATCGCAGGTGAGGTCAGGGACGAGGGCCGGCCATTCAACATTGCGCTGTGCCCGCACGATCAGCGTCAGCGGCTGGGCAGCGTGGTTGCCGCGGGGCCGGAAGACATCGAGGTGGCGCTCCGGAGTGCGGCTGAAGCCGCGCACGGATGGGAGCGGACATCGGTTGAGCGCCGGGCCGGGATCCTTGATCTCGCTGCTGACTTTTTCGAACGTGACCGCTCGCAGTTGATGGCTGTCGTCGTGCGTGAAGCGGGCAAGACTTTGGAGAATGCGCAAGGCGAGGTGCGCGAGGCGGTCGATCACCTGCGTTTCGCGGCGAGCGAGGCGCGGCGGTTGCTCTCGGCACCTGTTGCGCTCAAGAGCCCCACCGGCGAGACCAACACGCTCGAGTATCGCGGGCGCGGACCGGTTGCCTGCATCAGCCCGTGGAATTTTCCGCTTGCGATTTTCGTGGCCCAGATCGCTTCGGCGCTTGCGGCCGGCAATCCCGTTTTGGCCAAACCGGCTGAGCAGACGCCCATTGCGGCGTACCTGGCGACACGCATTCTGCATGAGGCCGGTGTACCGCCGGACGCTCTTCACCTGTTGCCTGGCACCGGCGTGGTTGGCGCGGCGCTGGTCAAGGATCCGCGTGTCAAGGCCGTCGCCTTCACCGGATCCAACGGTGCCGCCTGGGCTATCCAGCGCGCCCTCGTCGAGCGGCGGGGCGCGATCGTTCCGTTGCTTGCCGAGACGGGCGGGCTCAACGCGATGATCGCAGATTCGAGCGCGCTGCCGGAGCAGGTGGTGCGCGATGTCGTACGCTCGGCGTTCGACAGTGCCGGC
The DNA here is from genome assembly GCA_002928955.1 of Hyphomicrobium sp. Lineage (GTDB taxonomy): Bacteria > Pseudomonadota > Alphaproteobacteria > Rhizobiales > Hyphomicrobiaceae > JAKAML01. Next base: position 3,824 of record PERT01000044.1, read on the forward strand.
CAGCGGTGCTCGGCCGCGCGCGTTCTGTTCCTTCAGTCCGAAATTGCCGGCCGAACAATCGACATGCTGACGGGCGCCATCGCGGCCCTCGATATCGGTGATCCGTTCGACTACGCGACCGACATCGGGCCTGTCATCGATGAGGCCGCGCAGGACATGCTCGAAGGCCACAAGCTCAAGATGCAGCGTGTCGGCCGGCAGCTGATCGACGTTGAATTGCCCAAGGCCTGCCGGGTCGGGACATTTGTGGCGCCGGCCGCCTTCGAGATCGACCGGTTGGAGCAGCTCGACCGCGAGGTGTTCGGGCCGGTCCTCCATGTCGTGCGCTGGGAGGCTGGGCGCTTGGATCAGGTGGTTGCCGCAATCAATGCCTCGGGATACGGGCTTACGCTCGCGCTCCACAGCCGCATCGGTAGGGTGGCGGACTATGTCGGCGAGCACGCCCGCGTCGGCAATCTCTATGTCAACCGCAATCAGATCGGCGCGGTGGTCGGCGTGCAGCCGTTCGGTGGCGAAGGGCTTTCCGGCAGTGGACCGAAGGTTGGCGGACCCAACTATCTCCCGCGCTTCATGACCGAGCGTGTGCGCTCGACCGACATTACGGCCACCGGCGGCAACGTGGAGTTGCTGGGGCTCGGCGGCTGAGGCGCATGAGGTGGCCCGGTTGTCAGTCGATTGCGTCCATCCTCGCTTGGCTGGCGCGCCGGGACATGCTTCACTTATGCCATGGGCAACTCCAAGAAGCCGACGCACACAAAGGACGCCGCCGACGTGTCCAGCGGACAGCCTTTGCCACAAGTCATGGCTCCAGATTACGTTCCCAGGCGCTCCGATGGACCGCACCCGGCGGCGGCCCATGCCCCGTCGCCTGATGTCGCCGCGTTTCTGGCAAAAATGAAATCATTGGCTCGGGCGACCGGGCAAAGTCGTGGGCGACTGGTGTTCGCGATGGATGCCACGATGAGCCGGCAGCCGACGTGGGACATGGCGCTTGCGCTGCAAGCCGATATGTTTGCGGCTGTCAAGGCGATCGGCGGTCTCGACGTGCAACTCGTGTTTTTTCGCGGGGCGGGCGAGTGCCGGTCGTCAAAATGGGTATCGGACCCATCCTCGCTGGCCCGTCTGATGACCACGGTAAGCTGCCAGGGCGGACAGACCCAGATCGGCAAAGTACTCACTCACACCCGCACGGAATGCGAGAACAACAAGGTTAGCGCGCTCGTCTATGTCGGCGACTGCATGGAGGAGGACGCCGATGCGCTGTGCCACCGCGCGGGAGAACTCGCGCTGCTGGGCGTTCCGGTGTTCTTGTTTCAAGAAGGGCACGATGTCCGGGCCGAAGTCGCGTTCCGGGAGATTGCGCGTTTGACCCACGGTGCGTGGTGCCGTTTCGACGCGGGATCGGCTGAACAGCTGCGTGCGCTGCTCACAGCCGTCGCAGCATACGCCGCGGGTGGACGGGCGGCGCTCGAACAGCTGAGCCATGCGACGGGCGGCAAAGGAGCGCGTCTGTTGCTTGATCAGTTGAAGCCTGGAGGCCGGTGAAACGCGAATGCAGTATTTTCTTTTTGGGATACTCGCGCTCGCCGCGACGTTGCTGGCCGCACGTCAGTTCACAGTTGCGAACCCGACTGCTCTCGCCCGCAAGCTGCGGATCGCTGCCGGCGTGGCCGCCGCGTGTGGTGCACTCGCGTTCACGCTGAGGGGTGCGACGGGCTATGCCGTGCCGCTGGTCATGTTGGCCCTTTGGCTGTTCTCGGCGAACAGCCGCCGGTGGCCAAACATTCCCGGATGGGGTCGGCCTTCTCAAGGGCAATCATCGCGCGTCTCAACCGAGTACCTTGAGGTGGAACTCGATCATGCGACCGGTGCCGTGACCGGCCGCGTGGTGAAAGGCGTGTTCAACGGGCGCCGCATAGAAAACTTGAAGCCGGCGGAACTCGCGCTGCTGTGGCAGGACTGCCGGTTCAACGAACCGCAGTCGGCGCAGATCATCGAGGTCTATCTCGACGGCAGGCACGCAACCTGGCGCGAGGATATGGCGCGCGGCGAAGCCGAGATGTCGCGCGGACCCGACGGGCGCATGACACGGGCGGAAGCGGCGGATATTCTCGGCGTGAGAGCGGATTCAACCGAAGACGAGATCCGCCGCGCGCATCGCGACCTGATGTTGAAACTGCATCCCGACCGGGGTGGTTCGAACTATTTGGCGGCCAAGATCAACGAGGCCAAGGACGTGCTGCTCACGACAAACTGAAGTCTGGTGATAGTGAACTCTCTCGCGCCACAATGGCGTGTCTGTTACCGGGTTCAGACTGGGCCGCAGTCTGCACGCGGTGTGGTGCGTTGCCAAAGACGAGATCGGGAGACTTCTGTGGTGCTAAAGCAACTTGTAGTGGCGGTTTTCAGCGCTTTGCTGGTCGCCAGTCCCGCAAGGGCAGCTGAAAAACTTCGCTTTGCCGTTGGCCCATTCCAACCTTCGGCTTCGGATACCAAGAAGGCCTACGAGCCGTTCTTCAAGCATCTTGCCGACAAGCTTGGCCGCGAATACGAGCTGGTCGTCACCACCGATTGGGCCGGCATCGCGGTCGCTCTTGCCAACGGCCAGGCCGACGTGGCTTGGATGGGTCCATGGGGCTACGTGCTCGCCAACAGCGAGGGCGGGGCGCAGGCCATCGCCACGGTCAAGTACAACGGCAAACCGACGTACCATTCGATCATCGTGGCGCGCCCCGATGCCAAGATCACGAAGTGGCCGGACGACGCTAAGGGATTGCGGCTCTCGTTGGCAGATGCCGGCTCAACCTCCGGTTGGCTTGTGCCGACGCACTGGTTCAAGACGCAGGGTATCGACCCCAAGAGCTATTTCCAGTACCGTGACGGGGCCTCGCACGCGGCGCAGGTGCTGTCGGTCGTCAACGACCAGACCGATCTTGCCTCCGATTTCGACCGCAATTTGAACGGATTGATCGAACGCGGGACGGTGAAAGCCGAACAGATCAAGATCGTCTGGCAATCCGATCCCCTGCCGAACGATCCGCTGGTTGTTCGCAAGGGGTTCGATACCGCGACGACCAAGAAAATTCAGGATGCGGTGCTTGCGATCACCGAGGAAGAAGCCAAGACGCTCATGCCCAAGAATTACACGGGGTGGGTCGCCAACACCCATGCGGGTTATAAGCTGATCGAGGATGCCGGCATAGCCGTTGGTCGATTGAAGCCTCAGCAAGCGAGCAAGTAGGCCCCGTTGCACGGTACCCGAGAACACCTGAGATTGAGAACTCGCAAGCCCAGAGAACGCTTCGCGTTCGCTGGGTTGCTTGTGGCTTTTGTCGCCTTTTACGTAGTTTGCCTGAGCGTGGCGGAGGTCAGCTTCAGCAAGCTTTGGGCCGGCTTGCCTCGTCTGGGGAACTGGGCCGCGCGCGCCTGGCCGCCAGACTTTTCAGAGATCGGCATCCTCAGCTATCGCGCGGCCGAGACGGTCGCCATGGGTACCATCGGCACGTCGTTCGGCGTCTTGATCGCGGTGCCGGTCTGTTTGCTCGCGGCTCGAAACACCGCGCCCGTGGCTTGGCTGTCCATTCCGGCGCGCTTCCTGCTCAACGTGCTGCGCGGCATCGACAGCTTCATATTCGCGTTGATCTTCGTCGCTGCTGTCGGGCTCGGGCCGTTTGCGGGCGTACTCGGCGTGGCGCTGCACTCGGCGGGCTCCATCGCCAAACTCTGGGCGGAAACCATAGAAACGGCCGAACGCGGGCCGATCGAGGCCGTGATCATGTCGGGCGCGAGCCGCTTGAAGGTGGTCCGATACGCCTTGATTCCTGATGTGTTGCCAAGCCTTGCCTCATCCTCGCTCTATATGTGGGAGTGGAGCATCCGTGCCTCGACTGTGCTGGGAGTGGTCGGCGCCGGCGGGATTGGGCAGGAACTCAAGAACAGTGTCGATCTGTTGCTGTTCGATCGCGTGCTGACCATTCTGCTGATCGTCCTGGTGATGGTGACCGTGATCGACAGCGTGAGTGCGTGGCTCAGGCGGAGGCTGATTTGATGCCCGTCCTCGCCGCAGAAGGCCTGGCCAAGAGCTACGGCACGCGCCACGCTCTGGTCGACGCCTCGATCGAGGTCAATTCCGGCGAGTTCGTCGCGGTGCTGGGTGCCAGTGGCTCCGGCAAGACCACATTGTTTCGCTGCCTCACCCGGCTGGCCGAGCCGGATGCGGGATCGGTCACGCTATGCGGACAATCCTTCACGGGACTCCAGGGTCGTCCGCTGGCGGACGCCCGGCGGCAGATCGGCGTCGTCTTTCAGCAGTTCAATCTCGTCCGGCGCCTTTCGGCCATCGACAACGTGCTGGCGGGTCGCCTGGCTGGCGTGCCGTTGTGGCGGGTTATGTCGCGTCAGTTCGACCATGACGACGAACGAATTGCCGTCGAAGCGCTCGTGGCGGTTGGCTTGGCCGATCACATTGATCAGCGCGCGGACACGCTCTCGGGCGGGCAGCAACAACGGGTGGCCATCGCCCGGGCAATTGCTCAGAACAGCCGGATCATATTGGCGGACGAGCCGGTGGCGAGCCTCGATCCGGAAACGGCCGAACAGATTCTTGCACTTCTGCACGGTTTGACGCGTAGTCGCGGCATGGCTGTGTTGACGACGCTGCATCAGCCGCATCTGGCCGAAAAGTTTTCGGATCGCGCGCTACACATGGAAGCCGGGCGTTTCGTCGGCAATCGTCATTGATGGGGCCGGGAGACTGCCGTCTGTGACTGAAGATCCGTCCTCGACTCGTCTGCGTGTGGTTTGAGACCGTAGGGCGAGACCAATTTCCATACGTGCGCTGGGATCATGTTTTTCATCCGCCGGGGGTGTTCCCGTCGTAGATGGAGCACGGATTCGGCGGCTTTCATCTCGAGCCGCGCGCGTGCGAATTCGAGGCCGCGGGGTCCGAACCGCGGCATCGCCCACGCCACGATGGGCCGGAGCCAGTTTGGCATGGTGTTGAGCGGCAGGCCGCCGGCAGCTCGTTCGACATTGCCGATGAAACCTTTGACAGCGCCGTGCCGCTTGCCGTTCGAGCCGGGCTCCGACACCACCATTTCGTCGCCGAGCAGCGATAGCAGTTCTTCGCCACGCTGGTTGCGCACGATCAGCCATTGTTCTCCCTGTCCCCCCATGTAGCCGACCGTGATATCCGAGAGTGTGTTGGTATAGTCTACGCAGGTTCGGCAGGTGAGCGGGAAGAAGTCGGGCGGCAGCTTGGACAAGGGTAGCATCAGAAAAGGGATCGCTTTGGTCCGGCCGTCGGTGAAGCGCAGCTCGACGTGATAATCGGCCCGGAACTCGAGATAGCTGATCGTGGTCGGATCGTCGGACAAGAGCGCCAGGAATTTATGGAAGCGTTCGGTCGTGGTGTTGTCCGAGCATGGTGTGCCGATGACGGTGATGCGCTCGAACCCCAACTCGGCCTCGAGTGCACGCAAGGCATAGACCTGGCAGGGTATGCCAATGACAGCGAGCCTTCGATAGCCGCGCGCTTTGGCAGGTTCGAGCAATGCGAGCAGAGGGGCATAGCCCATCCGCATCCCCCGGCATGCGGCCATACCTTCGGCCTTGGTCACCAGCACCGGCATCGGACGCCAGCTGTCCTCCGGATCCGGCGCCATGGTGAGCACGGCGTCGACGGCGCCGGTCTCCAGCAGGCGCTCTGCAATGCGTGTTGTGACGCCGGTCCATTGCGCTCCTGGGCTCGGCTTTGAAAGGCGCGCCCGCAGCATACGGCGAAACGGGCCGAAATGAAGCTCATCGGGGCGCGCGGCATCGCGCGTACGACCGTGAACACGGCTTTCCAGGCCGTCGTAATCGGGTTTGATGAACTGACAGGCTTGGCCGCAGCGCTTGGGCTCGCTCGATCGCGAGATCCCACAGTCGGTGCAGAGATCGCGTGGTGCGGCGGGTCCCGGGGCGGGGCAGTCTAGGCTCGATTCCGGCGTCCTTGCGTGCACGATCGTGGATCTCCCTGACGCGTTGCGCAGAGGTTCCCACAGGCGTGCGGGGTCTGTCAGCTAGGGAATTGGGTCGAGGCGGCCTATTCGGCTTTCATGACGAAGCAGTCGATGGCGAGGCGCCGCAACTCGGTGCAGGCGCTTGCCGCGGCGTTGGCGTCGAATCCTGTAAATCGGGCTCGGAAGAGCTGCCGGTCACCCTTTCGAACGGGAAGGGCGAGCGCCGATTTCGCGCTGAGAACCGTAGCGGCGCGTGTCTTGATGGTGACCAGCTGACGTTCGGCCTCGGCCGCTGATCCGAAAGCCCCGATCTGGATCTGGAACCCGCCGGATGGCGCGGCCGTGGTGGAGGTTGCCGCACCCGCGCTCGAAGACCCGTTGAGCCTCCAAGCCGCATCTCGCCCCGTGGTCTCGGGCTTTGTGGCTTGAGCGAACCGAACCGGAAGCGGTTGCGCCGCAAGAGTGCCGATAGACTGCGCCTGCTGCTCAAGCGTCGAGGGTAGCCGTGCCGGGACCAGCGGCGGATTGAAGGCAGGCAAAGCAGGCGCGGCGGTGAAGCGGTCGGCGGGATCTGGCGTGTTTGCAAGTCCGGCCGCCGCTGGCGCAGGGTTGCCTGCGACCACTTGTGGTCCGTTCGCGGCAGCCGGGACCGTAGCCAGGCGTGCTGCCGGTTGAAATGGGGACCTCTTGTTCGGCGGGATTATTTGCTCCGCGGGGGAAGCAGGAACGAAACCCGCAGATGCGGATCGCGGGCTCTTCGTCAGGACCGTTTCGGTTGTGCCGGCGGGGGCCCAGGCCTCCGGAGCTGGAGCCGTCGCAAGGGCTTCGATGCCTGCTTCCGCGGGTTGGTCCGTGGTCTCGCTAGAGGAAAATTGTCTCGGCGGCCCGGGGCGGGGCGCGACCATGACGCGGCGCACCTTTGCGATCTCGATGAGGGGCGCCGCAGGCTCAGCGACGGCGGACCCGGCGTTGGCGGCGAATTCAGCCAGCGTATCATCCGCCGCCGCGTCGGACGCCTGTGTATCGGACTGAGGTCTATCGGACTGAGGTGTATCGACTGCAGGTGCTGCAACCTGCGAATCGATCTTGGGAGTCTCGACCGCGGGTTGGGGGGCTGGTTTATTGATTGCCGCAGGTATGCGGGCGGGGGGCTTGACCGGCCCATTCTGGGCGACTGGAGCCTTGCCGATCGTTCCAGCTGCTACGGGCACGGGCCGTGGCGCAGAGGCGTCGGCGATCTTCGCCTCTGGTCGCGGTGCAAGGCGCGGCCTGGCCAACAGTACCGGCTTGCGGGTCTTTTCGGTGTCGGCTTTCGCAAGTGCGCGGGTCAGCAGCGAGCGCATGTGTGCGTTGCGGCTGGCGGCACTCGACCCGCCAAAAACCGCTGCGACCACGTGGCGTCCCTCGCGACGCACGGAGGATACGAGGTTGAAACCGGATGCGCGAGTGTAGCCGGTTTTGATGCCGTCGATCCCTGAGTACGTGCCGAGAAGCGTGTTGTGATTTCGGTGCGTGGCTCCGTTGTAGGCGAAGGATCGTGTCGTAAAGAGCCCGTAGTGGCGCGGGAAGTCGTCCTGGAGGCGTAGTGCGAGGGTCAGCATGTCGCGCGCTGTTGTGAGCTGGCCGGGATCGGGAAGTCCCGAGGCGTTGCGGAAGGTTGTGTCCTTCATCCCGATCTGGCGGGCTTTTGCGGTCATCAAGCGTGCGAAATTGGCTTCCGTGCCCCCGATATGCTCCGCAATCACGATTGCGACGTCGTTCGCCGACTTGGTGATCAGTGCCTTGATGGCGTCGATAAGCTGGATGTCCTCGCCCGGCTCGAGATCAAGCTTGGATGGGGCCGCCGACGCTGCTTCATGGCTGACCTTGAGCCTCGACTGATACGCGAGGCGGCCGTTCTCTATCAGCTCGAACGCCATGTAGAGTGTCATCATTTTGGTGAGCGACGCCGGATAACGCAACTCGTCGCCAGCCTGATTATGCAGCACTTGACCGCTGTTGGCGTCGATGACCATGGCTGCATGTCGCGCTTCGGCGTTGACCGCCAGCGGACGCCCCACAGCCGTGACAGCAACGCAAGCGGATAAGACCAAGCGGGCCAGGCGCATCGGTGACTTCGTTTCCTCACGCCGCCTGCGCTTGACGCGCTCCGGCCCAAACCTTTTGGCTCGCCCCCGACCAGTCACAGGAACATCATTGTTTTTTGGCGTCTTTTGGGCGTGCAACAAAGACGAACCAGAATGAGCTGCCCGAAAATGTACCGAGACTAGGGACCAAGGGCAGTCTCGCGCAGGCATCGCGCAGGCCCAAGTTACAGGTCGCCGGCTCATTTCCAGTTAACGTGTTTGGTAAACAAACTCCTAAAGTTCGGGGCCGAATAATAGTGACGGCCTGCCGGCGAACTGGTGTGGCGCATCCGACGTTTGGTCCCCACCGGGGGCTGGACTCGAAACCAAACGTCAGGGGCAAAAGTTGCACCAGCAGGACGCTGAAAAAGGTTTCTCGCCTCCCGGATGACGGCATGTGTGATCGATCAGACCGTGGTCCGTGGTCCGACGCGTTCCACTTCCTTCCGCTCGATCACAGACCTCGTTGGGGCAGTCTCTGCAACCGCAACTTCTGAGTTTTTCAGCGACCTGCAATTCTTACACTCCATGGCCGTGCTCGACACGGCCAACAAGTCCCGCTGCCGGGACCTTCCCAAATGCTGGATGGCCGGATCACGTCCGGCCATGACGCGGGTTGGGGGAGCTTGGTCGAAATCTTCGGCTTCGACGTTCTGTTTGCTGTTACCCGGCCTGACAGCTCACCGGGCCTGCATCGACATGAAATCGAAGAGGCAGCGCGATTGGAACCGGGTATGGCTGGCTGTCGCCGACGAGATCAACGACTACCCGAACCGTTCGTTCTAGAAGCGTGTCGCTACCTTCGAGCGCTTGATCTCGGCCAGGTCGGTCGGGCATGTGGTCGAGATCGAGATGGATTATGCGAGGCGCGCCTATGGCGACTACAATGAGCTGTTGGCCAGTGTCAGCGGCATTTTCGCCAGTCTGGCCAGGGACACCGTTTAACCCATGGAACGGCCACTGTGGGAGGTTCGCTCGTGTGCCGACCGCGAAGGTCGCTTCGTTCTGCGAGGCGAACCTTGCAAACATCACGGTCGAATGAACACTCCGAACCGTATGTTAGTCTAGAGTAGCGCATCTGACGATTGGTTCCCACTGGGGTTGGACTCGAAACCAAACATCAGCTGCAAAAGCTAAACTAGAATCATAGGGTTGCTCGCACTCCGTATGACGCCGGCATTTGATCTGGAGCGCGCTGTAAAGGGAATCAAATGCCGGCACCGGATCACAAGCGTGGATGTGGATCACGATCCGGAATCAATTCTCAAGCGATCGGCATCCGGGCCTTTTTTGCGTCGAGATGCTACCCAATATGGTCAAGGGTCAGGGACGTTAAACCAGTGTCGAAACGACGGTATCAAAGCCAGCCAGTCACTTCGCTCGGGCGCCGGGTTGGCGTAGTGTCATTGGCATCCGGGCAAGTGCTGGGACACTGGCGCCCCGCTTACGCTCTTGTTTACGGTGAGTACAGGACGCCCGAGGCAGCGGGACTGGCTGAGATAGGATCAACGGGTAGCGGAATGGCGGGAAATGGCAACAAGGACGGCAAGGGCGGCCCCAACGGCCCCGGCGGCGATCGCGACGAGGAGGGCCGCACGGGCCTTGTCACCAAGACACGCCCCAAGACGAAAAAGCCGAGCCTCTATCGGGTTCTGCTGCTGAATGATGACTACACGCCCATGGAATTCGTGGTGCACGTGCTTGAGAAGTACTTCAGCAAGAGCCGCGAGGACGCGACCCGTATCATGCTGCACGTCCACCACAAGGGCGCCGGAATTTGCGGTGTATTCACCTACGAAGTGGCCGAGACGAAGGTGACGCAAGTCACCGACTTTGCACGGCAGCACGGCCATCCGCTGCAGTGCACAATGGAAAAGGAGTAACTCGGGTGCCATCATTCTCGAAGAGCCTCGAAGCCTGCTTGCATCGTGCACTCGAAAACGCCAACGAGCGGCGGCATGAGTTCGCGACGCTCGAGCATCTCCTGCTCGCGCTTCTCGACGATCGCGATGCGTCGGCCGTGATGCGTGCCTGCAATGTCGACCTCGACGTTCTGAAGACGCGCATCACCGAGTACCTTGATGGCGAGTTCGGCTCGCCGACGAGCAAGGGTACGGGCGACGCGCAGCCGACAACCGGCTTCCAGCGGGTGATCCACCGAGCGGTGGTGCACGTGCAGTCCTCGGGTCGCGAGGAAGTAACTGGCGCGAACGTTCTGGTCGCCATTTTTGCTGAACGCGAGAGCCACGCCGCTTTCTTCCTTCAGGAACAGGAAATGACCCGCTTCGACGCGGTCCAGTACATCAGTCATGGCATCGCCAAGCGGGCGGGCATGAGCGAGCCGCGTCCAGTGCGCGGCATCGACGAGGGCGAGGAAAACACCAGCGGCTCGGAAGAGAAGAAGCTCGGGCAGGATGCGCTCAACACCTACTGCGTCAACCTCAACAAAAAGGCGCGCGACGGCAAGATCGATCCGCTGATCGGTCGCGAGCAGGAAGTGCTGCGCACGATCCAGGTGTTGTGCCGCCGGCAAAAGAACAATCCCCTGTTCGTGGGTGATCCTGGCGTCGGCAAGACAGCCATCGCGGAAGGTCTCGCGCGGAAAATCATCAAGGGTGAGGTGCCGGAGGTTCTGAAGACCTCAACTATCTTCTCGCTCGACATGGGTGCATTGCTTGCGGGAACGCGATATCGCGGTGACTTCGAGGAGCGGCTCAAGGCCGTGATGAAGGAGGTCGAGAACTATCCCGGCGCGATCCTGTTCATCGACGAGATCCACACCGTGATCGGTGCCGGTGCGACCTCGGGCGGCGCCATGGATGCTTCGAACCTGCTGAAGCCTGCGTTGCAGTCTGGCACCGTGCGTTGCATCGGCTCGACTACGTTCAAAGAGTACCGCCAGCACTTCGAGAAGGACCGTGCCCTGGTGCGCCGGTTCCAGAAAATCGACGTCAAGGAGCCATCGGTCGCGGATGCCATCGAGATCCTCAAGGGCCTGAAACCGTACTTCGAAGAGTTTCACAAGCTCAAGTACACCAACGAAGCGGTGAAGGCAGCCGTCGAGTTGAGCGCGAAATACATCCACGATCGCAAACTGCCGGACAAGGCGATCGATGTGATCGACGAGACGGGTGCGTCGCAGATGCTGGTGCCAGAGGGCAAGCGCAAGAAGCGGATCACCACCAAGGAAATCGAGGCGACGGTTGCGACCATGGCCCGCATCCCGCCCAAGACAGTGACAAAGAGTGACGCCGAGGTGTTGTCCAACCTTGAGAAGGACATGAAGCGGCTGGTCTTCGGCCAGGACGCGGCCATCACCTCGCTCGCTGCCGCCATCAAGCTGGCGCGCGCGGGGCTGCGTGAGCCGGAAAAGCCGATCGGCTGCTACTTGTTCTCAGGCCCAACGGGCGTCGGCAAGACCGAGGTGGCCAAGCAGCTTGCCAACCTCATGGGTGTGGAACTGCTCCGCTTCGACATGTCAGAGTACATGGAGAAGCACACCGTTTCTCGTCTGATTGGCGCGCCTCCCGGCTACGTCGGCTTCGACCAGGGCGGGTTGTTGACCGATGGCATCGATCAGCATCCGCACTCGGTGCTGCTGCTCGATGAAATCGAGAAGGCACATCCCGATCTCTACAATATTCTTTTGCAGGTGATGGACCACGGCAAACTGACCGACCACAACGGCAAGCAGATCGACTTCCGCAACGTCATCCTGATCATGACGACGAATGCAGGTGCATCGGATCTCGCCAAGCCGCCGATGGGCTTCAATCGCCAGAAGCGCGAAGGTGAGGACAACGATGCGATCAACCGCATGTTCACACCGGAATTCCGCAACCGGCTCGACGCCGTGGTTGCGTTTGCGGGTTTGGGCCCGGACGTCATTTCGAAGGTCGTCGACAAGTTCATCTTCCAACTCGAAGCCCAATTGGCGGATCGCGGAGTCACGATCGAATTGAGTGAGGCTGCATCCAAGTGGATCGGCGAGATCGGCTACGATGAAAAGTTCGGCGCACGTCCGCTCGCTCGCGTGATCCAGGAGCACATCAAGAAACCGCTCGCCGATGAGCTTTTGTTCGGCCGTCTCGAGCACGGCGGCACAGTCAAGATTTCAGTCGAGGGTGAAGGCCTCGATCGAAAGTTGACGTTCAGCTACATCTCGACCGATCCGTCCAAGAAGCCCAAGTCCAAGGAGGACGAGGAGGAGGACGTCGAAGCGGTCGCAATTCTCGCCGAACCGGAGCCGCGCAAGGTTCTGCCGGGCCCCAAGGAAAAGAAGGATCGCGCGCCCAAGGGCGGCGGTGCGGTGCCGAGCGTGCCGCGCAAGAAAGACGAATAGACCGTTGGGTTCCACGTCAGCCTGGACATGGACTGCGAACGCCGGGCCGGTGGGTTCGGCGTTCTGCTTTACCCGGCTGCAGCCGTTGACGCGGGTGGGGACTATGGGCGGCAAAAATGTCTTCTGCCTGATGCAGGGGATATGGGCGTGCCCGTCCCACGGCAGGCGCGTGCGTCGTGGGGCATCACGAGTCGGCGTCGTGATGACCCACGAGGTCGTTCTGGCCAGGCGACTCGGCTGATCCATAAAAAGCAGGAGCACGCCCAAGACCCGGCCGGGTTGATCCCCGGCCGTTGCGGTTCAAACCCGGTCAATGGGCGAGGGACGCTGTCCGTTGCCGAGGGCCGGATTTCAGAACATGCCCTCGAACTTCTTCTTGAAGCGGGAAACGCGGCCGCCACGGTCCATCATCTTCTGGTCGCCGCCGGTCCATGCCGGGTGCGAGGTCGGATCGATGTCGAGCGACAACGTGTCGCCCTCCTTGCCGTAAGTCGAGTAGGTGATGAACTCGGTGCCATCGGTCATGACCACTTTGATTTGGTGGTAATCGGGATGGAGATCAGCTGTCTTCTTCATAGCTCTAGGCCTCGGGCAAAAGCGGCCGGGGTCAGGCTGGGCCATCTCGGGCCGCTGCCTCTCGGGGCCGCTTAATTTCGCGAAAACGCGTCTATAGTCGAGTTGCGGGTGGTGCACAAGTCGCTGTTGAGGACAGGAATTGCATTTCCGTGCTTGGCCTGCACGACGGCGGTCACGTTCACTTGAACCGCAAGTTCTGGCTCGGCGAGTCTCAGGGTGGGTTAAGGTGACGGGAAAGTGAGTGGCGGATCCTCGCCCGGGTCCTCTCGTGCGGCTACCTTCGTTGAGCGCGCATACGATTGCAGTGGCCACACGGGCTCAGCCTGTCGTAATCAAGGTGCTGGGCGTGATACCGCCCGCGAGACACTTGCTGTGATGAACGGGAAGTTCGCTGTCGAGCGCTCGGAAGAATGAAGCGCACTTCGCGATCGTCACACTCGTGTTCCGGTTCCGATGTTTGTTTGCCGTCGCCGCGCCATTCGGAGCAAATGCCGGAACCATGTTGCACACGAGCAAGGCTATGAGTTTTCTGTGGCCTTTGCATCTGACCGTAGTCTTCGATGCCTGACGCGAGGGGAGTAAACGTCAATTGGGCTAAACTAGTGTTCCGGCGCCGACATTTGATTCCCGTTGCAACGCGCTCCAGATCAAATGTCGGCGCCTAAGGAACACTAGCAAACCTATGATTTTAGTGTAGCGCATCTGACGTTTGGTTTTGAGTCCAGCCCCGAGTGGGGACCAAACGTCAGATGCGCTACACTAGAACCGCCGCACCCGATCCACGACCAACACCACGAAGTGAGCCCCCGTTGAGCCGAACCAGCCCGAGCCGTGACACCCCAAGCATGGACTCAGTGAGCCAACTGGCATCTGCCACCGGCACCCAGGCGGAGGCCAGCTCCGCGAGGGATACCAAGGCAGTGTCGTCCGCAACCGAGGCCGGCAAGCGCCGATCCTTGAAGCCGCTGCTCGCCTTGAAGCCGTACCTGATGGTTTACCCTGGCGTTCTCGCCGGTGCGGCGATCGCGCTGGTGGTTTCCGCAGGCGCCATGCTGGTGATGCCGATTGCCGTACGCCGCATGATCGACAACGGCTTCGGCGCCAGCAGCGGGCAGTTCATCGACCGCTACTTCGCCGTGCTGATTGCTATCGGCACGGTGCTGGCGGTGGCCGCGGCGTTCCGATTCTATTTCGTCAATTGGCTCGGCGAGCGGGTGGTTTCAGATCTCCGCCGCGACGTGTTCCAGCATCTGTCGCTGCTCGGCCCTGCGTTTTTCGAAAAGACGCACTCGGGCGAGGTGATGAGCCGCCTGACGGCCGACACCACGCAGCTGAAATCCGTTGCCGGCTCGACGTTGAGCCAGGCGCTGCGCAACACGATCATGCTGATCGGCGCGCTCGGCATGATGTTCGTGACGAGCGCGTGGCTTTCGGCGCTGGTCTTGATTGCGATCCCGGCGATCGTGCTGCCGTTGATGGCCTACGGCCGTTCGGTACAGAAGCTGTCGCGGCGGGCGCAGGATACCCTCGCCGAGGCATCGGCCTACGCCGGCGAGAACCTCCAGGCAGTACGCACCATGCAGGCATTCCGCCACGAGGGCGCGGTGGTGCGCCGTTTCGCGGATGCTGTCGAGCGTTCGTTCGATGCAGCCAAAGACCGGCTCAAGGCCCGCGCGTTGTTGACAGCGGTGGCCATGATTCTGGTGTTCGCGAGCGTTGTCGGCGTGCTGTGGATCGGTGCGTCGTCCGTGGTCAAGGGCGAGATGACTGGAGGTACGCTGTCGCAGTTCGTGCTCTACGCGCTCTTTGCCGGTGGTGCGCTCGCGGAGCTGGCGGAAGTCTGGGGTGAGATCGCGCAAGGCGCTGGTGCCGCGGAACGGCTGGTTGAACTCAAATCCCTGGTGCCTGAGATCCAGTCGCCCGAACGGCCGCTGACGATGCCGGAGCCGCCGCGCGGCGAAATCAGCTTCGAGGCGGTGACGTTCCGCTATCCGTCCCGGCCGGAAGCGAGCGCGCTCGATGCGGTGTCGTTCCGCGTGAAGCCGGGAGAGACCGTGGCCGTAGTCGGCCCGTCGGGCGCCGGCAAGACGACGATTTTCAACCTTCTGCTGAGGTTCTACGACCCGGCCTCGGGGGTCGTGCGGATCGACGGGGTCGCGGTGTCGGACGCCTCGCTCGATGCGCTGCGCGGCCGCTTATCGCTGGTGCCTCAGGACGTGGCGCTGTTCGCCGATTCGGTTTCCGAAAACATTCGATATGGTTCGCCGTCGGCATCGGATGCGGACGTGAAGCGCGCGGCGCAGGCGGCCCAAGCCGACGAATTTATCACCGCGCTGCCGGGCGGTTACGAAACGCGGCTCGGCGAGCGGGGGGTTACGCTATCGGGCGGCCAAAGGCAGCGCATCGCGGTGGCGCGTGCGATCCTGAAGAACGCCCCCATCCTGTTGCTCGACGAGGCCACCAGCGCACTCGATGCCGAGAACGAGATCCTGGTGCAACGCGCGCTTGAGGGCGTGATGAAGGGACGGACGACGATCGTGATCGCGCACCGGCTGGCGACCGTACTGAAGGCCGACCGGATCCTGGTCATGGACCAGGGCCGCATCGTCGCCGAAGGCACTCACAGCGAGCTCGTGGCGAAGGGAGGGCTCTACGGCCGGTTGGCGCAGTTGCAGTTTGGCCGCGACCTTGAACGGGCAGCAGCGGAGTAGCGGGTGTCGTTGTCCCCCTCGCAGCTCGGCAGGCTCGACGGGCGCCCGGGGAATGCATGCCATTTGCGCTCAATGGGCATTGGTCATGCCGTGAAGATTGCCGCACCAGTGCTTCTTTGTGTTCTTGGGCCCCGCGAGGGCCGGCGGAGGATCCGATGCACAATCAATTCGCTTTCACTGCCGGGCGGACCGGCACTTGGCGCATCAGCTCGATTGACGCCGTCCGGGGCGCCGGGCTGGAGCCGGCAGCGGGACTGGACATCACCGACCTGTCAGCGACGCCGCTGGTGAGGGAGCAGGGTTCCGCACCAGCTTGGGTTCTGCTCGGCACGGTCAGCAATGTCCGCTACGCCACGCGACCGGAGCTGACCGAGATGCGGGCGAAGCAGGAGGGGCTCGGGCGCCCGAATGCGCGACGGGCGGCGCTGATCCCGATCAAGAAGTCGGCGGCGTGGTGGGATCTCGCGCAGGACGAGCGGCGGGCGATCTTCGAGGAGACGTCGCACCATACCGCCATCGGCATGGAGTATCTGCCGGCGGTGGCGCGAAAGCTGTTTCATAGCCGGGACATCGGCGAGCCGTTCGATTTTCTGACGTGGTTCGAGTTTGCGGCCGATGATGCGGCGGCCTTCGAACACATGGTCGGGCGGCTCAGAGCGACGCGAGAGTGGACCTACGTCGAGCGTGAGGTCGACATCCGCCTGGAGCGGTGAACGATCCTGAGCGTGCTACCTGCAGAGGGTGGTCCCGAGATTCTGCGCGTCGATCTCGCGGATGAACGCAATCGTGCGGTCGAGTACCTGGGGGGCGCGCCAACGGAATGGCTGGGAAATCGCGAGCACGAGGCCGACGTGCGCTAGGCCGGGGATCTCGATGGCCTCGACGTGGTTGCGATGGCCACGAAGCGCCGCCGCGAAGTCGCGCTGGTTGAACAGCTTGACGGTAGTGTCGTCTGAGCCGTGCATGAGTAGTGCCGGCGGAGCACCTGGTCGAGCGAAGGCGACTGGGCGCGCGGCGTCGGCGTTCGTGGCGCCGATGAATACATCGCGCGTCGACGGCCAGGTTGTGGGGTCGAAAGAATAGGGTCCCGCCAGTCCGACGAGGCCGGCAGGTTGCTCGGCGCCGGGTGCGAATTGGGCAAGGAACCGCTGATCGAGGGCCAGCATGGCCGCGATATGTGCACCAGCGGAATGGCCGATCAGCACGATCCGTGCGCTTTGAGCGCAGGCCTTCGGTTTCGACTGATTGGATGGGCTCAGCGCCTTGAAGTGGTCCGCTACCCATTTGTACGCGAGAGCCGCATCATCGACGAAACCAGGAAATGTGACGTCGGGGAACAGACGGTAGTCCGGAATGACGGTCGTTATGCCGCGTGCGGCGAGTGCGCTGCCGACGAAGCGGTAGGTGGCCCGTTCGCCGTCACGCCAGCTGCCGCCGTAGATGAACATGGCGACGGTTGGCGGGCTGGAGGGCGGTGCTGACCGCTCGGTGTTGGATGCGCGCGACGGGGACCCGTGCAGTTTTGCCCGGTAAACGTCGAGCCGGTGGCGGGGGTGTGGGCCGAACACGATGCCGCGATCGATGTCGATGCCCGGCTCGGACACGGCCCAGCTGAACAGACTGCCGATCCCTTGCACGCCGTCGTCTCCCTGACCGGCTCGCGCGGCCGGGGTCGAAACTGCACTCAAGGCTGTGATCCCAAGTGCGAACAGGAAGGGCGCAACCCACGATGATCTCGGATGCCGGAACGACTTTAATGAGATCATGGTTTCTCGTCATGGCGACGAACGCCGGTTGCAGCCAATCTTCTCTGATCAGCAAGGCCATGAAGCTACGGGCCGACAGGTCGAAAAGTTTCGTGCGGCATATTGGGCTCAGCGCTCACTCCAATTACCTGTTGGTCAATTTCAGCTCGATGCGGCGGTTGCGGCGGAGGGTTTCCTCCGTGGCGCCCTGTTCCAAGGGTGCGAACTCGCCATAGCCGGCGGCGACGAGGCGCGTGGGGGGCACGCCGCGCGCGATCAGGTATTTGACGACGGAAGAGGCTCGCGCCGTCGACAGCTCCCAGTTCGACGGGAATTGCGGGCTGGCGATGGGGCGGGCATCGGTGTGGCCGTCAACCTGCAAGGCCCAGTCGATCTCCTTCGGAATCTGCCGGTCGAGTTCGACGATCGCCGCCGCCAGTTGATCGATTGCCGCAAGGCCTTCGACGGTCATGGTGGCCTGACCAGACGGGAACAGCACCTCCGACTGGAACACGAAGCGGTCCCCGACGACGCGGATATCCTTGCGGTCGCGCAGCAGTTCGCGCAGGCGGCCGAAAAAGTCGGACCGGTAGCGCTGCAACTCCTGCACTTGGCGTGCGAGCACGGCGTTCAACCGCGTGCCGAGATCCTTGATGCGGTCTTGCGCTTCGCGATCTTTGCTCTCGCTGGCTTCGAGCGCCTCGTTCAAGGCTGCAAGCTGGCGGCGCAGAGCCTGCAACTGCTGGTTCAAGAGATCGACACGGGCCAGAGCCTCGTTCGAGAGCTGCTTCTCCTTGTCGAGTTCGGCAGAGACGGCTGCGATGCGGCTCTCGGCCGCCTGCGCCTTCTCGTTGCCGGTGAGCGACAGACCGGAAATCCGCGCATTCTCATCGCGCAACGCGGCAAGCGAAGCTTGCAGCGCGCTCAACTCGTCGGCGGTCGATTTCCCCTTGCCCTTCTCAAGCGACAGCAGGCTTGTGAGTTCCGAGATCTGTCGCGTGAGCCGCTTCAGCGCGCTGTCCTTTCCGCTCGATTCCTGGGCGACGAAGAACTGCGCGATCATGAAGATCGACATCAAGAATGTTACGACCAGCAATAGCGTCGACAGCACGTCGACGTAGCCCGGCCAGAACTCGCCGTACTCGCCGCCGCCGCGCCGTGAGCGTCCACGCGCCATGGGCTCACGCCCCCCGCTTGTTGACGGACTGGTTTACGGACTGCGCAAGGTCGCGGAGCATGTTGGTGACGTCGGTCTGCTGGCTGGTTTGCTCATCGACCCACTCGCGCACGACCTTCTGCTCGGAGCGCATCTGCGTGACCAGCTGATTGACGCCGCGCGCAAGGTCGCGGACACTTTCGTCTGCGCTGCTGCTAGTGCCCGCCCCCTTGGTGCCGAGTTGTAAGGTTAGATCGTTGACCGCCCGCTGCATGTCCTCAATGGCCATGACAAGACGGGTGTTGGTGGCGTCACTCGCGCCGCCGCCGGGGGTCAGCTCGGTGATCCCGGACAGCCATTCCTCGAGTTCGTTGTAAAATCGGTTGTGCGCGTGGCTGGCCTGCAGTTCAAGGAACCCCAGTATCAGCGATCCGGCGAGGCCAAGCAGAGAGGACGAGAACGCCGTGCCCATGCCCTTCAAGGGTGCCGCGAGGCCGTTTTTCAATTCGTCGAACACGGCGGCCGATTCCGTGCCCTTGGTGTCGAGTGAGTTGATCGCCTTGGCAACAGACTGGATGGTGTCAAGGAGCCCCCAGAAAGTGCCAAGCAGTCCGAGGAATACCAGCAGGCCGACCATGTAGCGGCCCGTATCACGCGCTTCGTCCAGCCGGGAGCCGATCGAATCCATGATCGAGCGCATCGAGGCGGTCGACAGCGACAGAATGCCGGTTCTATCGCGCAACATGGTCGCCATTGGTGACAGCAGCACGGGCTGGTGGGCGATCGACAGGCCAGGGTCTGCGATGCGGAATGCGTTGACCCAGCGGATCTCGGGATATAGGCGGATCACCTGGCGGAAGCAGTAGATGATGCCGAGCGCCAGCACCCCGAGTATCAGGCCGTTGAGGCCGGGGTTGGTCGACAGCGCAAGGATGAGCTGTTGATGCAGGATGGCGGCCAGGAAACCGACGAGTGTCAGAAAGATCAACATCCGGATGAGGAACACGCCCGGCGGGGTCAGCGTGCGATGCCACGCGGACGCTCCGGTCTCGTTGGCGCGTTTTCTGGCCATGCCTATCCCTCCGGCAGTGTCGAACCCTACGGCGCGGCGAACTTACCCGAACCCTATGGACCCGCAAACCGGCAACATCGTGCTCAAAGCGGCAAAAAGGGGGCGATGTCGCCAATAAGGGATACACGTGGTGGCGGTCGGGTCACATCGGGCCGACGCGGGTCTCAGCCTTTGGCGGTAACGGCCGATACCAGCGGCAGTAATGCCTTGTGAATGGTGCTGTTGCCCGCGATGATGCTGCAACTGTCGATGAAGCGGTCCGTTCCGTCGAGGTCGGTCACGGTCCCGCCTGCTTCGCGGATCAGCACCGCTCCGGCCGCGATGTCCCACGGCTTCAGGTTGCGCTCCCAATAGGCGTCGAAGCGCCCCGCCGCGGTCCATGCAAGATCCAGCGCGGCCGAGCCGGTGCGGCGGATGCCTGCCACCTCGCTCATCGTGATCTTCAACTCGCGCAGGAATTGCGGATGCTCAGGCCGTCCGCGGTGGGGAATGCCGGTCGCGACCACGGCGTCGCCAATGGAGCGGCGCGCCGCGACCCGCAGCCGGCGGCGGTCGTTCAGGAACGCGCCTTTGCCCTTTTCGGCAGTAAACATCTCGTCGGAAATGGGATTATAAATCAGCCCCGCAACCAGTTGGCCCTCGCGCTCCAGCGCCATCGAGATGCAGAACAGCGGGATGCCGTGCAGGAAGTTCGTGGTGCCGTCGAGCGGGTCGACGATCCAACGGTGGGTTTTGTCCTCACCATCGACGATACCGCGCTCTTCCATCAGGAAGCCGTACCCAGCCCGTGCCTTCGACAGCTCCTTATAGAGGGTTTCCTCGGCGCGGTGATCGGCGGCAGAGACGAAGTTGGCCGGCCCCTTGACCGATACCTGCAACTGCTCGACCTCGCCGAAATCGCGGGTTAGCGAACGCCCGGCCTTGCGGGCAGCGCCCATCATCACATTCATCAGGGCGGTTGCGGCCATGGTGCGAGGGTCCAGGAAACTGTCACGCCCTGAGGATCAGGCAGGGCCGGACGATTGGGGTCGAGGGATCAAGCCCTGCCAGTAGCCCCTTCGCGTCGGGGTGGCAAGCGCGCGGGTTGGGTTGAGACTTTGACAGGGGGCAATGGAACCCTGGCAAAGTTTCAAGCACAACGGAGATGGAGATGGAGATGGAGATGGAGATGAGGACGGGCGGTGTAGCCAGAGCGCCCGCTCCAGGGGCCGGGTCGGCCGGCTGGTCACTTCACAATCTCATAGTCCGTGATCGCGAACGCGAGGTTCCGAACTTGGTGGCCCGCAGGCGCATCCTCCGAGATCGCCAAAAAATGTTCGAGCAGTCGTGAAAGGTAGGCGCCAGGGTTTTTGATCGGCTCAAGCCCCTTGGCAAGTCCGTTCTCGACGAGGCTGCCCCGAGCGCCTGGTGGTTGTGCAGGAACGACGAGCGCGATCAGCCGCCCGCGCCCGAAGGGCCCCGCCGCCTGGAACGCGGGGAAGTCGTAACCCTTGCCTGGGATCGAGACGGGGACATCTGGTTGAACCAGCCCTCCGCTTCCCACCCCCAGGACGGGATTGGGGAAGATCTGCCTGACGTCACCGGCGGCATTGATGTCGATCAGGACCAACCGTCCGGGAACGCGGCTCGTCACTTCGAACACGATTTTCTGGCCAAGCTTTACGAGCGCGCCGCCCTTGATGGCGGCCTGAACTCGGCCCTCCGCAGCCTCGTTTGACTGTCGCAGGCGCGCAATGGCGCATTCGAGATCGGCTGGTGAGGTGGCGATGGGTTTCGGTGGCGGCAATTTCGGTCGGATCCGGGAAGCAACCGGCCTGAGACCCCGTCCCGGTAGCCTGCTGACCGGCCGCATTGACTTCAAATCGCAGACGATCCGGTTCTGTCGCCGTGACGGCGGTATGATCAGCATCGTCTGCATCAGCACGGGCCGGTGGTCGGCGACGATCCGCGACGAGCGCTTAACGCGTTTATCGCCGGCCATCAGCCCCCACACCAGTCCCAACAGCAGGTGCACATGTCGCCAGTGATCGAAATCGATGATCACCCCTTCGAGCAAGTTGGCCGCGAGCCCAGCATAGGCGACGAGGAACAAAGGTTGCGTTGCGGTCCGTCGGAAGGCGTGTCTCATTCCGAGCGTCAGGGTCAACAACACGATAACCACGTTCAAGCAGCCAGCGATCCAGCCGGCGTTGAGAAACATCGACAGGTAGCTGTTGTGGACGTCGTCGCCGAAACCGCGCCCTTCGGAACGGTTGGGCATCAAGGTGCCGTTGACATGGAAGCCGGGCGTGAATTCCAGTGCGCCGATACCGAGCGGATTTTCAGCGATCACTCCGAGGGCGCGGAGCTGACCGCCAAAGCGGCCTTCCGGACCCTCGTCGTAGGACTGGGTGAGCGTCGCGCGTTCCGCGAGCAGCTTCGAGATGGCCGGGTCCTGGAGTGCGACGGCAAGGAGGCCGAAGCCCGCGACGCCGGCAATGAGCGGCAGACCCATCAGCCGCAAACGCCGCCGGCTGCTGCCCGCGACAACGAATGACAGATACCAGTAGATCAGTATCGCCAATGCAGCTGCAATCCATGCGCCGCGGGAAAAACTCAACAGAATGCCGAACACGAGAAGCCCGCCCGCGGCCCCGAGCGGCAACAGCCTTCCGACCGGCTGTGCAAACCACAGGTGGACCGTATAGACGAGCATCGGCACCAGGAATGCGCCGAATACGTTAGGATCCTTGAACGGGCCGCTGGCGCGCTCGAAGCGGGTGAAGATCTCAGCGCTTCCTGGCAGCATATCGAAGTATCCGGTCACGCCGGCGGCGGCGGCCATCAGCGCTGCTGCGAGGTAGCCGTTCAGGATCAGTCGGGTATGGTCTTCGGGCTTCAAGGCCACGAATCCTGCGAACGTGTAGGCCGCGAGATAAAGGTAAAGCGAAATGGCGAAATGCGCCGTCGCACGAGTCGTATCGTGAGCAAACGTCGCGGCCAGAAATCCGGATGCGGCGATCACCAGCCACGCGGCGAGATAGCCGGCCAACAGTCGCTTTTGGGCGACAAGTCCAATCAGGGGCAGTCCGAAAATCAGGGCCACCGTCATTGCATCGACGGGCGCGGGCTCGGAAAAGACGAAGCCACTCGACGCGACGGTCAGGAACACGAAGGCGAGCGCCAGCTTGTGGGCGAGGCTCTTGCCTGCATTTCTGCGTCGGCCGGGGATACCAGAGAGCGGCGGGTGGAACGGAAGAATTGCCGAATTGAGGGTCACGGGTGAAGGATCTCCCGGCCGATCGCATCGTCGCGATACGCACCGCTTGAGGTTTCACCGCCCCCGCCTGCGTGGGCCAATCCCCAAACCAGTGCCATTTCGACGTAAAGGTGGCGCCAGTGGTCGCTGTCGATGATGATGCCTTCGAACGCCGTGGCTGCGAAGGCGGCATAGGCGACGATCAGCAGCGGCCGCCTGTTGGCGTGCAAATTCGATGTGATCGCCGCAAACCCCACGACCAGCGTCAGCGCGTTGAGGATCAGGAATAGCCCGCCCCCGAGCCAGCCGGCGTTGAGCGCCATGCTGAGATAGACGTTGTGCACTTCTTCGTGGTGGTAGGACTGGGCGAAGTCCTGCGCTCCGATGCCGAGCGGGTTTTCAGCGACCAGCCGCAGCGCCTTTTGCTGACCGCCGAAGCGGCCCTCGGGGCCCACGTCGTAGCTCTGCGATAGCGTCGCGCGCGCTTCAACGAGATCGGCCACCTTGTCGATCTGCATGGCCATGAATGCGACGGTGGCGCCGATGAGGATCACCGATCCAGCAAGGGAGGCAATCCGGCGGCGCGCCGCTCTGGTGCCGGCTGTGAGGATCGCGAGGCAGCCGTACACACAGACAGCGAGCGCCAGATTGATCCACGCGCCCCGCGAAAAACTCACCAGCACCCCGAGCGTCAGTATCGCTGCGGCCAGGATCGGCAGGGCCGCGCGGTGCAGCGGTCGTGTTATGATCAGATGCAGACAGTAGATGATCGGGGCCACAAGAAACGCGCCGAATACGTTGGGATCCTTGAATGTGCCGGCTGCACGGCCGAACTTGGTGAACAACTCCGCCGTCCCGGCGACGATGTCGAAGTAGCCTGAAATTGCGGCCGCGGTGGCAACGAGTGCTGCGGTCAGATAACCGTCGAGAATCAACCGCGTGTGTGTCTCGGGGCTGCGGATGACGAAACCGGCGAGTACTGCGGACGCCAGCGATAGGTAGAGTGAAACCCCGGTGTGGATCGCGGCGCGTCCAGCGTCGGCTGCGAAGATCGACGCGAAGAACCCGGCCCCCGCAATCGCAAGCCACAGACCGAGGTATCCGGCGATCCCGGTGGGGATGGCGGCAAGACCGATCAGCGGCAACAGGACTACTAGGCCTATCAAGAGCAGATCGACCGGCGCCGGCTCGGCCGCGACCAGTCCACTCGTTGCGAGCGTGACCCAGACGAGAGCGAGCGCCAGGTTGTGCACTGTGCTGCGCCGCACGAGCGGCACATGAATGAAACAGTGGCGGTCCGGCGATGCCCCGAAACTCCCTATGGCCATCTGCCGCATCGCGAATGATTGGGCTTTGGTGGTCATGGGACGCCTCCGGCTCCGTTTGCTGGCAGGCTTCGCAAGGAGTGTGCCGGATTGGGAGCGTTCTGCGTCTGGGGTGGGCGTCCGGACCAGTTGCCGCCTAGTGGGGCGTCGCGCCTTAATTGACTGGTGGGTGGGGCATCGTGCGCGTCAATTAAGGCGCGACGAACGCCCCACTAACCCAATGATATAGCTAGTGGCCTTCATGTCGGGCCTAAATCGTCGACGCGTGCGGCTGGCACAGCGATTTAGGCCCGACAGGCCACTAGTGTGGCGTCGCGCCTTAATTGACCTGTGCGAGCGGCAAGCTGGTCGTCAATCAAGGCGCGTTGAACGCCACACTAAACCATTGTTTTTGCTAGTGGCCTTC
>PERT01000045.1 GCA_002928955.1 Hyphomicrobium sp.
TAAGGAACACTAGCAAACCTATGATTCTAGTGTAGCTTTTGCATCTGGCGTTTGGTTTCGAGTCTAGCCCCGAGTGGGGACCAAACGTCAGATGCGCTACACTAGTGTAGCTTTCGCATCTGACGTTTGGTTTTAAGTTCAACCTCGAGTGGGGACCAAACGTCAGATGCGCAACCCTAGCTTCTGACGAAAGCCTTGGTTCAAGGGCTTGAGTTTCCGTGCTGCGATGCCGTTGGCGAAGACCGTGGTTCAATGTGAGGAGTTATGGCCCCAACACCTCAATTTACGGCGGTGCAGATTTTCCAAGCGGCCCAGCGGGCTGAAGCCGAAGGCCGGACGGACTACGCGTTGCAGTTCTACCGCCACATCTTCGAGCACTATAAGGCAGAGCCCGAAGCCGTTGAGGCCCGCAACAGCTTTCATCGGCTGTCTCAGCCCCTCCGGCTCGGCCATGCGCGCGACCGGTATGATGCTGCTGTTCCTGGTGCCGCGACAGCGTCAGGCTATAATAGCCACTCTGGCGAGGTGTCGACGGTAGCGCATGCGAACGGCACGGGCGGCCAGCGTCCCCCACCGCTCGACGGCCGTCCATCAGCCAGTCGAGAGCAGGGCCGGACAAGCCTGCCGCAAGTGGTCACGCCGTCGGCCAAACTGCCCGTCGAAACCGAACCCGAGTTTGTCTTCAAGGACCGGTATCGCCCTGGAACGGTCATGGCGCAGGGCGGAAACTGGCTTGGCTGGATCGGCGTCGGTGTCGGAACCGCGCTTGCCATTGCAGGTCTTGTTGGCGTGCCGCCGGCACTGGCCGCTCCGGGTCTTTTTGGCCTGCCGTCGGGGGTGGTCCATGGGTTGCAAGCGTCGGCGGCCGGGTTGGCGCTCGTCTTCCTGAGCCAGCTTGCATTGGCCGTGTTCGATAACGCGAATGCCACGCGCAATCTGCTCGCCATAGAGCGAGCCAAGGCCGAATTGTAGCACCGGCGGCCGCTCCGGCCAGAACGCTTAGCTTGAGCGGCGATGCTCCTCGAGACGCGGCATGATCTCGACGAAGTTGCAAGGCCGGTGGCGGTTGTCGAGTTGCCACTTTAGAATGCCGTTCCACGCATCCTTGCAGGCGCCTGGCGACCCTGGCAGGCAAAAAATGTACGTTCCGCGCGCAACCCCGCCACAGGCTCGCGACTGGATTGTCGACGTTTCGATTTTCTGGAACGAGAGCATATGGAAGACGACGGAAAAGCCGTCGATCTCCTTTTCGAACAACGGCCGAATTGCCTCGGGCGTCACGTCGCGCCCAGTAAAACCGGTACCGCCGGTGGTGATCACGACATCCACTGAGGGGTCGCCGATCCAGCGCTCGACCTCGCCGCGGATCATCGCCACGTCGTCCTTGACCAGGGCCCGGCCTGCCACCTCGTGGCCTGCCTCCCTGATCATCTCGGCAAGCGTGTTGCCGGATTTATCCCCGGCCATCGTGCGCGTGTCCGACATCGTCAGGATAGCGATGCGAACCGGGATGAATGGGCGCGTCTCGTCTATGCGTGGCATCTGGTGGCTCCCGGCGCGGCTATTTGCCTGGAATGTTGCGCGTTATCGCCCAGAGGTAAAGCCGCGCCCGCTTGCCGCGGACGAGATCATACCGCCATGCGGGCGGTTCGTTCCATCGCGGTCACGGGTAGGCAGACGTCGGCCTTGAGTTGCAATTTATCGGTGATGTCGGGATTGGAGAGATAAATCGTCACGAGCGGGCGGCGCGCATCGACCACCAAGTTGTTCGACGGCATCCAGCCGTCTCGCAAGCCCACGATGACGTGGCCCACCTCATCATAGCTGCCGACGTGCCGTTGACGCACATATGCGCCACCCGGCAACTTCTGCGTCAAAACCTTTTCGCGGGCACTGACGTCAATGCCATCGGGCACTTCGACACAGGCATCGTAACGGCAGGCGTCGTGGCCCACCTGGCGAGGATTATCGCGCTGCAGACCGTAGCCGCGACCCGTTTGCTGGCGCAATCCGTGCTGGTCGAGCCAGTCAAACATTTCGCCCCAGGCCTTCTCGGACGACGTTGCGTACGGCCCCGTCATCCTGAAATAGACGACCTGGACCGGCCTAAGATATACCATCCCGATGCTTGCCATAGTCCGATGTTCCTTGAACGGCGGTGCGCCGCTGCCGTGCGCGGCACATCCTTTCCGGGAACATTACCCTTTCCGCCTTCGATCCTGCTTAAGCCGATCGCTAAAATTGAAAGAAGCCGACAATTTCATATCTTGCGACGGCCGGTTCAAGGATCAGGGCGTTTCAAGCGCAATCTTGATCGCCAGCAAGTCCTGCCACGCCAACCTTTTCGCCGCTGGCGTCCGCAACAGATAAGCCGGGTGCAAGGTTGGGATGGCGCGCACGTTGTGCGTGCCGATGGCCACATCTTTCCACCTGCCGCGCACCCGCATGATTCCTTCGGTGACATCGAGGATATGATTGGTCGCCGGACCGCCGAGCAGCAGCACGAATTCTGGCCGAACGAGTTCGACCTGTCGCTCCAGGAAGGGTCGGCAGATCTGTGCTTCGTGCGGTGTCGGCGTACGGTTTCCAGGGGGACGCCAGTAAACGATGTTGGTCACGTGGACGTCGCCCTCGCCGAGCCCGATCGCCGCCAACATCCTGTCGAGCAACCGGCCTGCGCGGCCCACAAATGGTTTCCCTTCCAAATCTTCGTCACGCCCCGGCGCCTCGCCGATGATCATCAGTCGCGCCTGCCCGGCGCCACGGTATACGCAGGTCTTGCTCGCCGTCGCTTTGAGCCCGCAGCCGTCGAAGGCGGCGATCGCCCCTGCCAGCTCGGACATTGAGCCCGCGGCCTTGGCAGACGCACGTGCGGCGGTTTCAGCTGCGTCGGGAGGCTTGGAGGTGAAAACACGCGTCGGGGCCGGGGCCGGGGCCGGGGTCGGAGCCGGGGCCGGAGCCGGGGCCGGAGCCGGGGCCGGGCGCCCCGACTGCCGACCATGTGTCGCGGATCGCGCGACAGACAACGGGGTGGTGCGCGTGTCGGCTGGAGGTTGCGTGCGGTGCTGAGCTCCGGCCTCGGGTGTCGACGCCGGATGCGCGGTCGCGGCTTGGGCCTGCGATCCGAGCCCTTGCAATCTCGAGCGAAGCGCCTCGCCAGGCACATGCCCTCCGCGTTCGAGCCAGTTCGTCGGCTCGCCATCCAATACCCCATCGACGCCCATCTCGCGGTACCAGGCGAGCAGCGTCAAGGCGATGTCGCGGCGCGGATCTTCCATAGTTGCGTTGTACCGTAGCGGCGCCGGCGCGGCAAAGGGCACGTTTGGCCACGTGTCGAAGTGCAGACAAGCGGACTTGGCGAAGCGCGGCTTGACGGGCGACGAAACTCCGACCTAATCCATCAAGCAGGTCAATGACGAGGGCAGGATATGTCACAACACGCGACCGCACGATCGCCAAAGGAAGGGCTGGGTCCGCGGGAAGCCATGGAATTCGACTGTGTCATCGTCGGTGCCGGGCCGGCGGGCCTTTCGGCTGCGATCCGGCTGAAACAGCTGGCTGCCGCAACGGGTCGCGACGTATCGGTGGTCGTGCTTGAAAAAGGGTCCGAAGTCGGCGCGCACATCTTGTCGGGCGCGGTCATCGATCCGATCGGCCTTGATCGTCTGATGCCGGATTGGAAGGCCAAGGGCGCCCCCGTGTCGACCGAGGTGACCGAAGACCGCTTCCTGGTGCTCGGGCCGGCCGGGGAAATGCGCCTCCCGAACGTTCTTATGCCGCCGCTCATGAGCAACCACGGCAACTACATTGTTTCGCTTGGCGCTCTTTGCCGTTGGCTCGGCGAGCAGGCGACGGAGCTCGGCGTCGAAATCTATCCGGGATTTGCCGCCGCCGAAGTGCTCTACGACGATGCCGGCGCAGTGCTCGGCGTTGCAACAGGCGACATGGGGCTCGGTCGCGACGGCGAGGCGAAGGACAGCTTCGTCCGGGGCATGGAACTGCGCGGCAAGTACACCTTGCTGGGGGAGGGCGCGCGCGGCTCGCTCAGCAAGCAGCTTGTTGCGAAGTTTGGGTTGGACAGGGGTCGCTGCCCGCAGAAATACGGCATCGGCATGAAGGAGCTTTGGGAGGTTCGGTCAGACCAGCACATGCCCGGTCTCGTGCAGCATTCCTTCGGCTGGCCTCTCGACGGCAGTACCGGCGGCGGCTCGTTCCTCTATCACTATGGCGAGAACCTTGTCTCCGTCGGCTTCGTCGTGCATCTCAACTACGAGAACCCTTACCTCTCTCCTTACGATGAGTTCCAGCGCTTCAAGACGCATCCAGCAATCCGCGACGTGTTCAAGGGTGGCAAGCGGATCGGCTATGGCGCGCGAGCGATCACCGAGGGCGGCTGGCAGTCTCTGCCAAAGCTCACATTCAACGGTGGTGCGCTGCTCGGCTGTGCTGCGGGCATGGTCAATGTGCCGCGTATCAAGGGCAGCCACAACGCCATGCTGTCAGGCATTGCCGCCGCCGATGCCGCGTTCGCCGCGCTCGGCGAGGGGCGCGCGCATGATGAACTCACAGAATACGACAGCACCGTAAGAGACGGCGAGATTGGTCGAGACCTCAAGCGCGTCCGCAACGCAAAGCCATGGTGGTCGAAGCTCGGCACCGTCGGCGGCGTTGTGCTCGGTGGCATCGACATGTGGCTCAACACGCTCATCCCCGGCGTCGGCCTCGGCTACACGCTGAAACACGGCAAGCCGGATGCCGCGAGCCTTAAGCCAGCGCGGGCGTCGAAGTCCATTGACTACGCGCGGCCCGATGGCGTGCTGACCTTCGACAAGCTGACTAGCGTCTCGTTCTCGGCGACGAACCACGAGGAGGATCAACCCGTGCATCTCAGGCTGGCGGATCCGACGATTCCGGTGTCCGTCAATCTGCCCGAGTATGCCGAACCCGCGCAGCGCTACTGTCCGGCCGGCGTCTATGAAATTGTCGAGGAGAACGACGGGGCGAAGCGGTTTCAGATCAACGCGCAGAACTGCGTCCACTGCAAAACCTGCGACATCAAGGACCCGAGCCAGAACATCACCTGGGTTTGCCCCGAGGGCGGTGGCGGCCCCAATTACGCTGGCATGTGAGGTGGCCGAGGAGCCAATTCCGATGCGCGCCGCCCTCAAACTTCAAGGAACAGGGCGGTGGCGGCCCCAATTACGCTGGCATGTGAGGTGGCCGAGGGGCCAGGTTCTACACAGAGGCACCTTCGGCAGGTGTGGTCGGTTTGACCTGTCGGGGCCATTCACTCCATGAACCAGCCGTGGCTGACGATTGCCGACTGCCCGGTCATCGCATTGGTCTTGGCGCCCGCGAAAAACAACACGGCCGCTTCAACAGCCGCCTCGTCGGTCACGTCCATGACCACGCCCGTTGCAATCCCCCCTGACGCGATGATTTCCCGGGCGGTCACATCGGCCTGCTCTTTTTTTGGGCGATCACGACCTTGGCGCCTTCGCGGGCGAAAGCCTCGGCGATCTGCTTGCCGATGCCGCTGGCAGCGCCGGTGACGAGCGCGACTTTGCCTTCAAATTGTTTCATGCGTCGGTCCTTCGGTTTGGCTCGCTTCGGCTTGGGGGCTTTGCAGGTATTCCGCAGAAGGAACCCTCAGCGGTGTCGAGACCAGACCCAGGCTTATGATTGCCACTGCCCGACGCCGGGATTAGTCCTGGCGATGATCCGGTCGCCACCAGTAGTCCGGCGGCAGCCAACCACCGGTTCTTACAGCCGGGTCTGTCCATGAAACGAGCAGGCCGTGCCTTCTGCGACCGCCGCCGCGGAGCTGTCTGGCCAATCCGCCGCGTCTTTACGTTTCGACTTGTTCTGGGCGATAAGCTGGTCGTGGATCACGTCGAAGAGGCGAACGCCAAGGTGAGTCGGCGCTGGCTTGAGCCAGGGAGAAGCCTGCAACGTCAAGTTGGTATCAGACAATCCTTGAGCCCAGCGGGCGTTCATCGTGCTTCGGCTGAACTCGAAATCCTTCGACGCTCCCTGCGGTGAAAACGGCCGGTAGATCAGTTGCACGATGTCCATTTCGGTCACGCAACTGAATGATTCAAGCCGTTTCGCTTGCTCTGACTGGGCGATGTCTTCGGGCAGAAGTTTCAGCAACTCCTCGATTGCAAATCGTACTTCGTGCTTATGCGCGAAAGCAGTGGTGCTGGCGCGTGTCCGGCTCGAATACCGGATGTCCTTTTCCCGCTCATTGACCTGCTCAAGAGTGACGGGGATTTGGCCAAAGCCCTGAAACACATCGATCTGGAACGTCAGCCGGCTTTCGCGGGGGTAGTGATCAAGGACGTATTCCATCGGCGTATTGGATACCAGGCCGCCATCCCAATAGAATTCACCATCGATCTCGACAGGTGGAAAACCCGGTGGCAATGCACCGCTTGCCATGACGTGCTCGGGCCTGATGACCACTTGCCGATTGTCGAAGTATGCGAAACGGCCGGTGCGTACATTCACAGCGCCGACACTGAAGCGCGTTTCAGATGAATGATTGATCCGCTCAAAATCAACGAATCGCTCAAGCGTGCCCTTCAGCGCATCGGTATTGTAGTAGCTGAGCGGCGCGGGATTCAAAAACCACTCATGCGCCGCGCGCGGCTTGAAGAAGCCGGGCTGGCCGAAGAGCAGGGCGGACTGCGCACTGGCCTGCTGCTGCCAGGTCGCCAGCACGCCATCCAGGCCGTCGGGCCATGCAGCGGTCGGCTCGGTCACGGACTCCCAGAAGCCGCGCAGCTGATCGACCCTTTGCTCCGGTGGGTTGCCGACAATGATCGCCGCGTTAATCGCGCCGATAGAAATACCCGCGACCCAATCCGGAAGATAGGCCGAATGCGACAGCGCTTCGTAGACGCCGGCCTGGTAGCTGCCCAAGGCGCCCCCGCCCTGCAGCACGAGCGCGACGGCCTTGTCATAAGATGGCGGTCTCTGTTGTGGAGTTCCGATCATTGAGTGGTCATTTCCATCTATAACTCGATGTCAGATTGCTGAAATGCCGCACTTCATACCAGACACAAGCGCGTGTTTGTGCCCGCGGCTCGATGCCTTTCGTGCATGACGAGTGAACGCGTCGAACTAGGCTCGTGTTCCGGCGCCGACATTTGATTCTTTTTGCAACGCGCTCATGATCAAATGCCGGCACCATAAGAAACAACAGCAACAATATGATTCTAAAGTATTTTTTCGTCTGGCGTTTGGTTTCGAGTCCAGCCCCCAGTGGGGCCAGACGTCAGATGCGCTACACGAGCGATGCCCAGCTGTTGTCGACGACCGCTGGCTACATTGGGGCAATCCGGCTGTTCCGGCGGATCTCACGATTTTGGTGGCAGGCCGAATGATTGACCAATACCGGATCGTATCGCCAGCCGCGACGGGCAATTGCCTGCATCAGACTGGAGCGATCCGGCGGCCGATGGCCGTGACCAAAGTCAATTCCAGTGCGCGGTCTTTCCGTCAGCCTCGATGATACCGGTGACGAAGGCCCTCGCAGCACACTCCGCCATGCATCGGTAGCCGAGATCGATGAGGTGGAACTGGTCGCGCACGAGATTGGCGCCGTTACTGCGGATCGATAAGCACCACGTCGCACTTGCCGCGAGCCAATCAGCGCTGCGTTTCGCGCAACTCTTGCGCAAAGCCGCCGAAGTTCACCCGCGCCATGACATCGTTAGTTAGTGTCGATCTGCCAGACCACGAGGTCCGGCCTCACGTCGGCGATCTCGCCCGGAATGTGGTCGATGAAGTTCATCCATCACGAGCGCGAGCCCCGCCAGAAATCCAAGGCGTTCTAACGCAGTCGCGACGGGTGACCACCGGCGAGCCGGGGTCGCCTCACACGAAGTTGCGTGGCCTGCAATCGCCGGTTTGCGTATCATCTGACCCAAAAACATCTGACCAGGAGTGCTCGATGTCGACTTATCTCAAGCGATCGTCCAAGACGCTGCCGTCGCTGTTTATTGCTGTTGCTGCGGGGCTGGCGTTGGCGGCTTTTACTCTGCCTGTAACGTCCGCGTGGGCCAAGGAGGCTGCGGTCTACACCGGCCTCGTGGAAGGCGTCGCTGTCGGCGGCTATGACCCTGTCGCCTATTTTACCGACAAGAAACCGGTCGCCGGCAAGGTCGACATCACTCTCGAGCACCAGGGCGCTACGTGGCGCTTTTCGACCGTGGCCAATCGCGATGCCTTCAAGGCTGACCCGGCAAAGTACGCACCGCAATTTGGTGGCCATTGTGCCTATGCCGTGAGCCAGGGGTACACCGCCAAGGGCGATCCCAATGCCTGGTCGATCATAGATGGCAAGCTTTATCTCAACTATAACAAGGACGTCCAGCGCGACTGGGAAAAGCAGACCCAGTCGCTGATCCCCAAGGGTGACGCCAATTGGCCGAAGGTGCTGGCGAAGTAGCGCCAACCAAACCCTCGATGTCATCCTCGGCCTTGTGCCGAGGACCCTTCGTGGGGCATGGTGACGAGGCCGTCCTGGGATCAGTGGCTGTGTAGGCCCGGACAGAGCGAGGGATCCTCGGGCTTGTCCCGAGAATGACAATTAGCCCGCGATCTTCGAAAAATCCGCCACGTTGAGGGTCGCCGCGCGGATCTCTGATAATAGCTTCAACCGATTCCCGCGCAGCATCGGATCGGCGTCGTTCACCGTCACTTTTTCGAAGAACGCGTCGACCGGCGCGCGCAGCTCGGCGAGCGCATTCATCGCGCCCTTGAAGTTCTCGACGTTGATCGCCGCCACCGTATCCTGCTTGACGCTCTCGATGGTCGCGGCCAGCGCCAGCTCTTCCTTCTCGCGGAGCAGCCTGAGGTCATACGCGCCCTCGTGCTTGGACTTGTCCTTCTTTTCTTCGATCGAAAGGATGTTCGCCGCGCGCTTGACGCCAGCCAAGAGCGTCGCGCCGTCGTCGGTTTCGAGAAATGCATCAAGCGCTTCCACGCGCTTGACGACGAGGGCCAGGTCATCCTGACCCGGCAGCGCGAACACCGCGTCGATGAGGTCGTGCCGCGCGCCCTTTTCCTTGAGGTGCACCTTCAGCCGGTCGGCGAAGAAGTTCATCAGTGAGCTTGGATGGCGTTGATCTGCGAAAAATTCACGCGAGCTTACTTGCTCGCCAGAAATCTCTTTCAGGAAACCTGCCGCCAGGATGTAACTACCAACAGGCACGCCTTGCTTCTCGATCAGATCGAATGCTTCGCCAAATACCTTCGACAGCCCCACCCTGAAATCATTCTCCAGCACGATGCGGATCACGCCCAGGGCGGCGCGGCGGAGCTGGTAGGGATCGCCCGAGCCGGTCGGCTTTTCACCGATGGCCCAGAAGCCCACGAGCGTGTCGAGCTTGTCGGCCAGCGCCACGGCGCACGCCACCGCGTCGCCCTTCTCTTCCAGCGGCACGAAGTCCGTCGGCCCCTTCGGTTTGTAGTGCAGCTCGATGGCGCGCGCGATCTCGGGCTTGATCCCGCCCTTTTCCGCGTAGTAGCGGCCCATCAGGCCCTGCAGCTCGGGGAACTCTCCGACCATGCCGGATACAAGATCGGATTTGGCCAGCTGCGCCGCCCGCCGCGCGTCCTCGGGCACCGCGTCACACGCGCCCGCGAGCTGGAACGCCAATGCCTCGATGCGCTCGACGCGATCCTTCTGGCTGCCGAGCTTGTCGTGGAACGTAATACCCGAAAGCTCGATCGCCATTTCGTCGAGCGGGCGCTTCAGGTCCTGATCCCAAAAGAACTTGGCATCCGCCAACCGCGCCCGAATGACCCTTTCGTTACCAGCCACGATCTCCTCGCCGCCATCCGATGCAATGAGATTAGTCACCAGCAGGAAGTGGTTGTCGAGCTTGCCGCTTTTCGCTTCTTTCAATGAAAAGCACTTCTGGTGCGACCTCATCGACGTCGTGAGGCACTCGGCGGGCACAGCGAGAAACTCCGGCTCGAACGTACCCATGAGCACGGTCGGCCATTCGGTCAGACCTGCGTTCTCGGCCGCCAGGGCCTCGTCCTCGACCAATTCGAGCTTGACCCTCTTGGCCAGCGCGCGCGCCTGCTCAATGATGAGGGCCGCGCGCTTCTCCGCTTCCAGGATCACCTTGTTCGCGACCAGCTTCTCCGCATAGTCGAGCGGGCTCTTGACCGTGAACGGCTGATTTCCATGGAAACGATGCCCGCGCGTCTGGTTCCCGCTTTTGATTCCGGCCACTTCGAACGGCACCACCTTGCCGCCGAGCAGACAGACGATCGACTGCAGCGGCCGCACCCACTGAAACGTGGCCGTACCTTCCGGCAGCGCCGAGCCCCATCGCATCGATTTGGGCCACGGGAATTTCGCGAGCACCGAAGGCACCACCTCGGCGACGATGTCGGCGGCGGGACGCCCTGTCCTTTCGATGCGGGCGACGTAGTAGTCGCCCTTCTTGTCGTCCTTGACGATCTCGGCTTCGGCCAGCGTCGCGAGGCCGGCCGATTTCAGAAAACCCGCCACAGCCTGATCCGGTGCGCCGACGCGCGGACCCTTCCGCTCCTCCGAGACGCCGGGAGACTTCGCCGGCACATCCTTCACGACCAGCGCCAGCCGCCGCGGCGTGGCATA
This sequence comes from Hyphomicrobium sp., assembly GCA_002928955.1. GTDB lineage: Bacteria > Pseudomonadota > Alphaproteobacteria > Rhizobiales > Hyphomicrobiaceae > JAKAML01. The sequence goes on from PERT01000045.1 coordinate 10,643, forward strand.
GGCCTGCGCCTCGCCAACCGTCAGCCCCTGGGCCTTCAATCCCTCGACCATGAGCCGCTTCAAGTCATCGGCCGCGCGCGCCTGCATCCGCGCCGGTATTTCTTCGGACAGCAGTTCGAGAAGAATTTCGGTCATGGCTTCCTGACTTTTTTGTCTTACTTCGCGGGAGCCGGCTTGGCTGGGGGCGCGCTGGCCTTTTCGCTCACCGCGCCCACCATCTGCAGCGCCTTCGTTCCGATGTCCGACACTGCACCCGTGGTGGTGAGGTAGCCCACGCCGAGCACGCAGGCGGCGAGATACATCCAGAACACGCCCCCCTGCCGCCACAGTAATATAAGGCCGAACAGCAGCATCGGAATGCCGATCGCGAGCCAGCCAGCGTACATCGAATTCATCTGCGCTACTCCTCAAGGAAAGTCCACGGCGGGGAGTTTCGTGCGTGTGCGGTCGGCAGATATACTCAGCCGAGGACAACCGCCAGAACCCCTAGCAGAACCGCAGCGCCGATGAATAGCCACAACACGAGGCCGGCGCTGGCGACGCCCGCGTAAGCCAGGCCCGCAACGACCATCGTCGCCGCCAGCCAGCCGAACATCAGCGGGTTCATGCTCGACGGCCACATGCGCCGCACCATGAAGCCGACGAAGATGGCGCCACAGGCGATGAGCGTCGCTTCCCCAAGCTTGCGAGGGTCGCTGAACAGTCCCCAAAATCCCGCGTCGGGTGCGGGCGCGGCAAGCCCCGCGGCGGCCAAGGCCAAGAAAAATGAGGCCATCATTCGGTCGTCCTCGCCGTAGCTGTCCTTACTCGTCGTGATCGCAATGCGTCGGCTGCGTGTAGCACGTCCGGCTGCTTCGTTCGCGCGCCGGGAAGCAAATGTCGGCACCGGAACACTAGCCCGACCTTCGCACAGGGTCGCAGTCGGCACGGAGCCGATTGTGACGCGCCGACCCGGTTCGGCCCCTGCCGTGCAGCCTCCGGCGCAGATCCCGAATGTAACGTGAGAATTGCACCTCTTGCCGCATCGCATTGTGTCCCCTCGTCGATTGCCAATCCTTCGCAAGTGCGAGACTGCCCTATGGTCGGGTGCGGCATATGTGCGTCATACTTTAGTAATAAGCGATCGCTAAACGGGGTCTAGGGCAGTGTTGCAGTGCGTAGGAGTTTTTGGCGTCGAATTGGATGCGGGGTCGTGCTTTTGTAGGAGGCTCGAGTGGACATTTCGAGAACCGAGGTGCGGGGCAAAAAGGTCATTCTATTGAATGGTTCCCGCGTCGAGAGGTCGACTGGCAAGGTCGTTCATATCGAAGCACCCGACAAACTTCTGCTTGCCGCTCAGCGGAACCCCGACGCCGTGGCGTTCGGCTACATGGCCAAGGCCGGTCGCTGGGTGGCGTCTGCATAATGAAGCCGGGGGCCGTCATGGTTCCGGAGGAGCGCGCCTCTTAACCTTCGGCCGGGAACCTTGATGTCCTGGCCGTCCCTGTCCTGGCCGTCCCTGTCCTGGCGCCGCCCCCCGCTCTACTTCCCCCTGGCGCTTTGAACTCGGCATGCTCTCAGCTCAGCTGCTCCGCGGCGTCCGCGTAGATTTCGGATCGCCCTCGACCTCGCGCTGACAGGCTCGGATGCGTAGCGCTTCACGCCTCTCGGGGCGTGATGGGCTAAATGGCGCAACCCGGCCACAGTCGCATCGGAACGATACCCGACCTCGTCTGGCGGGCTTGTGCTGGCCCAGTCTGCCCGCTTAGCTCGTCTGCCGACGAAGCGATTGCTTTTGAGGCTGCTCCGAGACCATAAGAATGAACTGTTCGATCACAAGCACAGGCACCAAGAGGGAACGCATGAGACGCGCGATCGTGATGCTGCCGGCGATTGCCGCGGGATTGTTTCTCGGGTCCTATTCCGTCCACGCTCAAATCGGCGTGCCCGGCGGGGCCACAGCCAGCGAGCAGGCAGTTCAGGATGACGCGGCGCGCGCGGAGCGCCGCAAGGCTTATGCCCCGGTTGTCTATCCGAAATTCATGGAAGGCGGCGATCGGCCCGACATTCCGCCCGCCGAGCCGCAGACCGTTTACTTCGATCAGCCGGAGGAGGTGGGCTCGATCATCATCGATACGGCGAACCGCAAGCTCTTCTTCGTGCTGCCCGGCAAGAAGGCCTACCAGTATCCAATCTCGGTCGGCCGCGACGGGTTCACCTGGTCGGGTACGGAAAAAATCAGCCGCATTGCCGCTTGGCCGACATGGACGCCGCCGCCCGAGATGCGCAAGCGCATCCCCGGTTTGCCGATCACGGTCACAGGAGGGCTCAAGAACCCGCAAGGCGCCCGCGCACTCTATCTCGGCAGTACGATCTACCGCATCCACGGCACCAACAACGACCGTACTGTAGGCCGCGCGAATTCGTCGGGCTGCTTCCGGCTGACGAACGAGCACGTGGTGCATCTTGCTTCAATCGCGAAGGTCGGCACGAAAGTGAAGGTGCTGCAGGCCTATAACGGCAACGTGAGCGAGAGCGCGCCGTTGTCTTCGCTGTTCAGCTGGGGCGACGAGACGCCCGCGACAGCGGCGAAACCGAAGCCCAAGAAGCCCGTGGCGAAGAAGGCACCCGCAGCCCCTCCTGCGGCACCCGCTGCGAAGGCATCCGCGGCTGCACCGGCACCGGCCGCCCCTTCCGCCAAGAGCGCCGCGGCCGAGTAGGGTCTCGGCGGCAGTGACAGTGACAGTGGCTGGGGTTCGTTCTCGGCCACAGGAACGGATACAGCCTCGGCCGAGAAACCGATCGACGGCCGCTTCATTCTCGGTCGAATGTGAAGATCGTCACAGGGTTTGGCGTGCCCCCGATCGACCTGTAGAATTCGAGGGCATGTCCATCATCATTGGCCGCAGGAACCCATGAGGTCTTGGTACCCGCATCCGCGGCGAGCCCCTGCACCGTTTGGATCAGGCGACGTCCAATGCCTCGACGCTGATATGTCGGTAGAACGGCGAGGTCGTAGATCAAAAGCTCGTCGCGTTGGGTCCGCGTCATCGGCAAGGTGAACGCGGTCAGGCCTCCGACAGGCGCGCGATCTTCGATTGCGGCAATGGCCCAGAAGTCCTCTCGTCTGAGAAGTTTCTCGACATAGGCAGGGCTCTGGTCGCAAAGCGGCTCGTCGAACACCGAGGACATCAACGAAAACACCGCCATACCGAGCGAAACGTCGTCGGCACGCACCCTTTGAAAATTGATTGTGATCATGCGATTTGCTCGATCCGGTTGTCCTCGCGCTCCGGCGAAAGCGGCACGACGAGCTTGCGGTACAGATGCCATGTTGTGTGCCCCAGAATGGGCAAGGTCACCAGCAGCCCAAGAAAAAATGGCAGGGTCGATATCACAAGCAGGGCGACAACAATGGCTGCCCAGATCACCATGGGCACCGTGTTTTTCGCGACCGCGCGCACGCTTGTGATCATCGCAGTGACGAAATCGACGTCGCGATCGAGCACCAGCGGAAAGGAAACCACCGTGATCGAGAAAAAGATGAGCGACAATGCGGCGCCGATTGCATTGCCGACGATCAGAAAAATCAAACCCTCGGTGGTCGTAAAGACGACATGGATGAATTCCGGAAGTGTTGCGAACGAGCCTGCATGACCGAGAAAAAGGGCGAGTAGCAGGCGCACTTGATACATCCAGATCACGAAAAAGAAACAGACGACGAAGGCCATCCAGCTGACCTCGCGTCTGTCGGAGACGATCGACCAGAGGCGACCGAATGAGAGTGGCGTACCGGCTTCCAGGTCGCGGCTGACCTGATAGAGACCGACCGCCGCGAACGGTCCGAGGATAGCGAACCCGGCGGCCATCGGGTAAGCGAGGTACGTCAATTTCAAGACCCAGAGGCTCAACACCAGACCGATGCCGCCGAAGGTGTAGACTGCGGCGACGGCGAGGCCAAAACGCGGCGCGGCCCGAAAGTCTCGCAGCCCTTGAGCGAGTGCCTCGACGATATCGCTGAAGGCGATCGAGCGGACCTCGGGATCTTGAATCTTTCGACTTTCAGCCACGCCATTGCCTCACTCGAACCGCCGCTGAATTGCTGGCTGGGCGGCCTCGTCTGAGCATTGACGTCGATCAAAATGGGTTGGCGGCAAATGCGAGCGTGCGCTGAAACGGCCGCGCGCGGCTGCGCAGCACCTGCGCTGGTGGCGTTGGGATCTTGACCTGTTGCCTCTGTCGCGCGCCGTGACATGATCGACGTCTGCCCAACGGGTCGGGCAATGCGAGTTCCGCCGTTGTCGCTTCCGCACCGGGCGCCAGGCCGTCCTGCAAGCGCCGCGCTGCCCACACTCAAGCGCACCAAATCCTCCGGGCCTCGCTTGGGCAGAGTGGTTTGGCTATAACTCACGTTCCGCGCGGCTTGGCGCGTGCGGTGGGTGCGGCGCTGGCAGGATCGTCGGGCCACGGGTGACGCGGGTAGCGACCCTTCATTTCCGATTTGACAGCGCTCCACGAGCCCGCCCAGAAGCCCGGCAGATCGCGCGTGATCTGGATCGGCCGGTGCGCGGGCGAGAGCAGGTGCAGCGTCAGCGCCAGACGGCCACCGGCGATGGCCGGGTGCGTCGTGAGGCCGAATAGCTCCTGCACGCGGATGTGGAGGGCAGGCGCGCCGTCACCGTCGTAGTCGATGGCGTGGCGATTGCCGGTCGGTGCTTCAAAGTGGGTGGGCGCATCCGTTTCGAGACGCGACTTCAGCGACCACGGGAGAAGAGCGTCAAGCGCCTCAGCAAGATCGTCCACGCCGATATCCGCGAGCCGGGTCTTACCGGCAAGATAGGGAGCGAGCCAATCTGCATTGGTGACTGCGAGTGCGGCGTCGGAAAGATCTGGCCATGTGCTGTCACCGGCCGTGCGGAGGAAGCCCACGCGGTCGCGGAGTTGGATTTGCGATTTCGACCATGGCAGTCGCGCGGTGCCAAGGCCGGCGAGGCCTTCCGCCAGCTTCTCAGAAACGGCGTCGGACGGGGCGACGGCGCGCGGCTCGCTCGAAAGCGTGATGGCATCGAGCGTGCGGATCCGGCGGGCGCGGACGGCTGCGGCCGCGGTGTCGAAGGTCAACTCGTCGCGCTCGGCAATGCGATGGCCGGCGACAGCGGATACCCCGGCCTCGTCGGTGGCTGCGGCGAGCAGGATGCGGGTTGCGGCCGCCGTTCCCTGCATCTCGGCGACTACGAGGTAGGGCGCGCGTGACAAGGGATCGGTTGGTTCCAGCCGCGCGCCACGGCCGTTGGCGAGCACGAAATGGCCAGGCGCGCCGCGAGCCTTGGCAATGCGGTCCGGGAACGCGAGGGCGAGGAGAGCAGCGGGTGAGGTGGAGCCCTGCTCTGGCGCCGGGCCGCTGGCGCCACCACCTGCCTTACCACGAGCCCCCAAGGGGGAACAGGAGGCAGCGGATTGGGCCCAGCCGCGGGCGAGGCGGCGCATGTCGACCGAGCGGCCGGAGCGCTCCCGGTGGAAATTATCGAGACGATACGCAAGATCCGTGTCCGTGCCGCCGAGACCGCGCTCGACGAGCAGGGCTGCGATGTCGGCGGCTGCGCGCTCGGCGCCGATGTCTGCCGCGCGGATCACCATGGCGGCGAGGCGCGGCGGCAACGGTAATGCGCGCAAGCGCCTGCCCATCGCGGTGACGCTGCCGGTGGCATCGAGCGCGGCGAGAGCGGTGAGCTCCGAGCGAGCGGCGGCGAGAGCGGCGGCCGGCGGTGGATCGAGCCAGGAAAGGGTGACCGGCTCGGTGACGCCCCACTCCGCGCAATCGAGAACGAGGCCCGCGAGATCGGCTGAGCGGATCTCGGGGTCGGCAAATGGCATCAAGCTCTGGTTCTGGGGCTCGTCCCAAAGGCGATAGCAGACGCCCGGTTGGGTGCGGCCTGCGCGGCCACGGCGCTGGTCGGCAGAGGCGCGGGAGACGCGCACTGTTTCAAGTCGCGTGACGCCGACGTCGGGCTCGAAGCGTGGTACGCGGGCGAGGCCGCAATCGACGACCACGCGCACACCCTCGATGGTCAACGAGGTTTCTGCAATCGAAGTGGCGAGTACGATCTTGCGCGTGCCCGGGGCGGCGGGCTGCACGGCGCGGTCCTGCGCGGCCGTGTCCATGGCGCCGTGGAGTGGTGCCACAATTGCGGCAAGGCCGGAAATGCGCTCGTGAAGTCGTTCCTCCACGCGGCGGATCTCGCCCTGGCCGGGCAGGAAGGCGAGGATGGAGCCAGGCTCGGTGCGTAGCGCGCGCAGGATGGCGTCGCACATCTGGACGTCGAGGCGGCCGTGGGGATCGCGCCCGACATAGCGGGTTTCAACCGGAAACGCGCGGCCCGCGCTCTCGATGACAGGGGCGTTGCCGAGCAGCGCAGCCACCCGCGCGCCATCCAGCGTGGCCGACATAACCAGGATGCGGAGATCTTCGCTGAGACCCGACTGCATGTCGAGCGCGAGGGCGAGGCCGAGATCGGCATCCAGCGACCGCTCGTGGAACTCGTCGAACAGGACGGCACCAACACCGTCGAGCGACGGGTCATCGATAACCATGCGCGTGAACACGCCCTCGGTGATGACTTCGATGCGGGTGTTGGGTCCGACCTTGGACACCAATCGCGCGCGCAGGCCGATCGTTTGACCCACGCGCTCGCCCAACGTCCTGGCCATGCGCTCGGCGGCACCACGGGCGGCGAGACGGCGCGGCTCGAGAACCAGGATCCTGCGGCCGCCAAGCCACGGCGCATCCAGTAGGGCGAGCGGAACGCGCGTGGTCTTGCCGGCGCCGGGTGGCGCGACGAGCACAGCGGAACGCGATGCCGTGAGCACTGCGCTCAACTTCGGCAAAACGTCATCTATGGGGAGCGCGTCGGCGTACGGAAATGTCATCGAGCCATGGGAATAGCCGCGCAGCCTGAGTGAATGCAAGATGTTCGATCAGTTCCGAAACCGCGGGCCACGGGAGGTGCTCAGTGGTACTCTTTCCGCGTCAGGTGCTCTGGCAGATCAACGCAGGGTCTGATATGCCGCTGTTCGAACGCCGAGCGCATATCAACCAAGTTGCGGGAAACGGAACGGGACATGAAGATCCTGGTCACAGGTGTCGCCGGGTTCATCGGCTTTCACACCGCCAAGACATTGATTGAGCGCGGTGACGAGGTGCTGGGCCTCGACAATCTCAATGATTACTATGACGTCGGCCTCAAAGAGGCGCGGCTGATGCAGCTGCAGGGCCGGCCGGGATTTCGCTTCGTGAAAGCCGATCTCGCCGACCGTCAGGCGATCATGGACCAGTTCCGCCGAGAGGCGCCAAAGCGCGTGGTGCATTTGGCGGCCCAGGCCGGTGTGCGCTACTCGATCACCAACCCGCACGCCTACGCGGATTCGAACCTTACGGGGTTCCTGAACATCCTCGAAGGCTGCCGGCAGATGGAGACCGAGCATTGCGTATTTGCGTCATCGAGCTCGGTCTACGGCGCCAACACGCGGATGCCGTTCCGAGTGTCGGATACCGTCGATCATCCGATGAGCCTCTACGCTGCGACGAAAAAGGCCAACGAACTGATGGCCCACACCTATGCACACCTCTACAAGCTGCCGATGACGGGGCTGAGGTTCTTTACCGTCTATGGGCCCTGGGGACGGCCGGACATGGCCTACTTCTCGTTCACCAAGAAGATCCTGGCCGGCGAGCCGATCGAAGTCTTCAACCACGGTCAATTGGCGCGGGATTTTACTTATGTCGACGACATCGTGGCGGGCGTGGTGGGGACGCTCGATCACGTCGCCGCATCAAATCCCAAATGGAGCGGTGACACGCCCGACCCGGCCACGTCGCTGGCGCCCTACCGGCTCTTCAATATTGGCAACAGCGATCCTGTCGACCTGATGACCTTCATCGGCGAGATCGAGGCCGCGACCGGCCGGGAAGCCAAGAAAGTGCTCGTCGGGATGCAGGCGGGCGACGTGATGGCGACCTTCGCCGATGTCGAGGCGCTGCGATCGGCCGTGGGCTTCACGCCGTCAACGCCGCTGAAGGTCGGGATCCGCCGGTTCGTCGACTGGTACCGCGGCTACAACGGCGTGTAAGCGCAACGGTTCAGACCGATGAGTGCGATCACGCGCCCGCGGCGGCCGACTTGCGGATGCCAGCGATGTTCTTGGCATAAGCGTCGCGGGTGCCGCCCTTGAAGACAGCGGAGCCGGCGACGAGCGCATTCGCGCCGGCGGCAGCGACGAGCGCCGCGGTCTCGGGCGTGACGCCGCCGTCGACCTCGATATCGATCGGGCGGTTGCCGATGAGGGCCTTCACGCGCCGGATCTTCTCGACGACCGCCGGAATGAAGGCCTGGCCGCCGAAACCTGGATTGACCGTCATCAACAGCACCAGATCGAGCCGGTCGAGCACGTACTCGATCACGCTCTCGGGTGTCGACGGATTGAGCGACACGCCCGCCTTCTTGCCCAGCGCCTTGATCGATTGCAGCGAGCGGTCGAGGTGGGGGCCGGCTTCGGCGTGCACGGTGATGATATCACAACCGGCGTCGGCGAAGGCTGCGATGTAGGGATCGGCGGGTGCGATCATCAGGTGGCAATCGAAGACCTTCGTCGATGCGCCGCGGATCGCCTTCACGACGGCCGGACCGAAGGTGATGTTGGGGACGAAGTGACCGTCCATGACGTCGAGATGGATCCAATCGGCGCCGGCCTCATCGATGGCGCGGACCTCGTCGCCGAGGCGGGCGAAGTCCGCCGAGAGGATCGAAGGAGCAATAACGAGGGGGCGGGACATGGATGGCTCCTGAGATAGCGGTTGAGGCGGCTTGAGGGAGTTCAGCCCACACGGCGCTTGCGTTCGACCAGCTGCATGATGATCGGCGTCAGGATGAGCTGCATGGAGAGATCGAGCTTGCCGCCGGGAATGACGATGGAGTTGGCGCGCGACATGAAGCTCGCGTCGATCATCGAGCGGAGGTAGGAGAAATCAATGCCGCGGGGATTCTTGAAGCGAATCACGACCATCGATTCATCGGGTGTCGGAATCCATCGGGCGATGAATGGGTTCGAAGTATCCACCGTGGGCACGCGCTGGAAGTTGATATCGGTCTCGGTGAACTGCGGACAGATGTACTTCACATAGTCGGGCATGCGGCGGAGAATGGCATCGGTGACAGCCTCGGTCGAGTAGCCGCGGGTGGCCTTGTCGCGATGGATCTTCTGGATCCACTCGAGATTGATCACCGGCACGACGCCGACCTTCACATCGGCGAAGCGGGCGACGTTGACGTGCTCGGTCACCAAAGCGCCGTGCAGCCCCTCGTAGAACAGCAGATCGGTGCCTGCCGGAATATCCTCCCACTCGGTGAAACAACCTGGGGCCACCTTGAACCCCGCGGCTTCCTCGGGCGTGTGCGCATAGTGGCGGGTGCGGCCGGTGCCCGATTCCGCATAGGTGCGAAAGGTGGTCTCGATGTCGCGGAAAAGGTTTGCTTCCTCGCCGAAATGACTGAAGTTGCGATTGCCCTTTGCCTCCGCGTCCTTCATGGCGCGGGCCATGCCATCGCGGTCGTAGCGGTGGAAGGCGTCGCCCTCAATGTAGGCAGCGTTGACCTTTTCGCGACGGAAGATCTGCTCGAAGGTCCGCTTGACCGACGTGGTGCCCGCTCCCGAGGAGCCGGTAACCGAAATGATGGGGTGCTTGACCGACATGGGCGTGGACGTCTCCCGGAATTCGCTTTACGCGCAGTGACCGTCTCTCGTGGAGCGCATCTGACGTTTGCCCACCTCACGACTGGTCTCGCTAGCAAACGTAAGACGCGAAAGCTACACGGGAAACATAATGTTGCGCGTGTTCCTCGTGGATCAGATATTTGAGCGGGAGCGTCCACGCGCGGAAGCAAATGTCTCAACCGGAATTCTAGACCCGGAATAAGCCGCGTCGGCCGAACAGCGGTGAGCCTTCGCCCGAGGCTTGCGGCTCAAGATGCAACCGCACCACGTAGGCCACCTCTTCGCGTGAGCCGGCGATGATCGGCGTGTGCTCGTGCAGGCCAAGCGGCACGATGTTCAAAATGCGACTCTCGCCCGACGCGGCCGCGCCGCCTGCCTGTTCAATGACGAACGCCAGCGGGTTGGCCTCGTAGATCAGCCGCAAGCGGCCATTGTGATAGCCTTCTCGCAGATCACCGGGATAGAGGAATACGCCTCCACGCGTGAGGATCCGATAGACGTCGGCCACGGGGGATGCGGTCCAGCGCATGTTGAAATCCTTGCCCCTGGGCCCGTCGCGGCCACGCAGGCAGTCGTCGACGTAGACGCGCACCGCCCTGTCCCAGTGCCGTTGGTTGGATGCGTTGATCGCATACTCGGACGTCTCGGCGGGAATCTGGACGTCGGCTGCGGTGATTAGAAAGCGGCCCGAGGCGCGGTCGAGCGTGAACAGGTGGGTGCCTTGACCGACGGTCAGCGCAAGGGCCGTGAACGAGCCATAGATGAAGAACCCGGCGGCCAGCTGCTGCGATCCGGATTGGTGGAGGAAGGCGGCCGGATCCGTATCGATGCCCGGATCGCCCGCGAGGAGTATCGAGAAGATCGTGCCGATCGTTGTTCCGGTATCGATGTTGGACGAGCCGTCAATCGGGTCGACGGCGACCAGCAGCCTGGTCGTGGGGTTGACGACGATTGGCGCGTCGGCCTCTTCCGATAGCAACAATGCAACCGGCGCACCACGCAATACCTCGTTGATGGTGCCGTGGGCGATGAGGTCGAGGTTCTTCTGCTCGTCGGTCGGCCCGCGTTTGCCGGTGGCGGTCCCCAGTGGTCCGGCAAGCGCACCTTGCCCGACGAGCTCGGATATGGCTCGCGCCGCTCGTGCCAGCGCTGACAAAGTGACGGCGACATCGTGCCTGATGGGGTCCTGCCCGGCCCAGGTCTTCAAGTGGTGATCGAGATCGGGTCCGGCACTCATCGTTGATCCTGTCATCATCATACGGCAGTCGGCGCCTCCGAGGTCGTGTGATCTGGAAGCAGTACGGCCAAGAATCGACGAACCAAACGTAAACCCACCGATGATCGCCGCGAAACGGAAATTGTGGAGCGAGCCACCGCGGCGCCATTTGGATCGCTTGGCGGATCAAATGACCCGATTGCGCCCTGCCTGCCAAATTTCTGTTTTGGCAGAATGCGGAGAGAGCGTGTATACGGGTATGAACATCAAACCGAGCACGTAGTTTGCCGCGCATGGCAGGGCGTTCGTCACATTGGGCGTCTTGACCAGCGTCTTGACAACCGGATTTTTCGGGTGCCGGTCGGCAGTCCTGCGACTTTGGAGGATCAAATGGCCACCGAAAAGAGCAAGCCCGCCGACACGAGTAGTCGCAAGCCACCCGTCTCGGAGCTCGAGGCCAAGCAGAAGCAAATGATGGCCAAGTTGGTCGCTGCGTCTTTCGGCGAGCTGGTGACGCTGATGATGCGCACGCCGCGCTTCCGCAAGATGCCGCTCGAATCTCTGGAAGCCCTTGCTGCGGCGCCGGTCGCCCTCGGTCAGGTGGCGATCGCGGAGGCGCAGAACAAGGAAACGGGCGCGGTGATGCCGGTCGCGGCGGTGACGTGGGCCATGGTCTCGCCGGAGATCGATCGGAGACTGTCCGATGTCGAGGGCGAGCCGGCCACGCTTGCCCCAAAGGAGTGGCGATCGGGCGACGTACCTTGGATTGTCGACGCCATCGGCGAGCGAAGGGCCATCGGAACGTTGTTGCGGCAGCTGATCGAGACGGTTTTCAAGGATCAGCCCCCGAAAATGCGGACGACGGGAGCGGATGGAAAGCCACACGTCGGCCGGATCGAGCGCGTCGACCCACAGGATGGATCCGCTGCCAAAGGTGCGTGAATTGGCGGAGTAACGCCATGTATGCCCGCCAGTAAGCTGAGCCGGGCCTCGTTGGGCCAGCGCGCCCAAATCGCATCATGGCCGCGACCCGGTTCGATTTCGGCGCGACGCGATACGAGCCTGAAACCTTCATGTTCTGGAGCGTTCTCGCCCCCCCCCGGGACCCGTTCGTTCGGGCCCGAACGGCGTCGACAACCCGCGACAGGAGGGCTTGACTTGGGTCATCAGGGTGTTCCGGCGCCGAAAAATTGCGCTCCGAGCGTGGCCGGAATGTAGAGCCGACTTGCCACATGAACCTTATAAGGATCTTATGCGTCGTCTCGGGCCCCGGAACAAGTCCGGATGTCCAGCCGGGCCAGCGTTAACGGCGCTTGAATAAATCAATGGTAACCACTGGTAACGGTTGAGTTTTCTTGCGTTGGTAAAGTACCGGGTGGCCGAGGGCAGATGACCGTTCGCAGGCAAATGGGCGGTAAGCCGCAGATTAATATTGTGGCCCGCGTGCTGCGGCGGTGCAAGTCGACCTTTCTGGCCGTCGGCCTGTTCTCGGGTTTGATCAACCTGTTGGCGCTGACCGGCTCGTTCTACATGTTGCAGGTCTACGACAGGGTGCTGCCATCGCGCAGCGTGCCAACGCTCATCGGCCTCACCATGCTGATGGGGTTCCTCTATGTGGCCAACGGCCTGCTTGATTTGTTTCGTACCAGGATCATGGCCCGTGTCGGCGTCAGGATCGACGAGGAGTTGAGCGAAAAAGTCTTCGCAGCTGTGCAGACACTGCCGCTCCGCTCGCGCCAGGGCGGCGACGGGATGCAGCCGGTCCGTGATCTCGACCAGATACGCACGTTCCTCTCCAGCATGGGTCCGACGGCACTGTTTGATCTGCCGTGGATGCCGCTCTACCTGACGGTCGTCTTTTTGCTGCACCCGTGGCTCGGACTGTTCGCGACGGCAGGCGCGCTGTTGCTGGTTGCGTTGACGTGGCTGACGGAAGTCAAGAGCTCGGGACCCATTCGCGCCTCTGTCCAATCAGGTTCGAAGCGGCTGGCGTTCGGAGAGCAGACGCGGCGCAATGCCGAGGTCATCCGCGCGATGGGCCTTGGACCGCGCATGTTTGGCCGATGGCGCGAGCTTTCAGGCCGCCACTTATCTGACCAGCTGACCGCGGCCGATGCGGCCGGCGGCATCGGCACCATCACAAAGATCCTGCGCATGGTTTTGCAGTCGGGAATCCTGGGCCTCGGTGCCTATCTCGTCGTGCATGATCAGGTGTCTGCCGGAACGATCCTCGCCGCCTCGATCACCATGTCGCGCTCGCTGGCGCCCATCGAGACAGCCATCGCCCATTGGCGCGGCTTCATCTCTGCGCGGCAAAGCTATCATCGGCTGTCGGATCTGTTTCGTTCGCTCGCTCTCGATGGCGAGGTTCTCGATCTGCCGAAGCCGCAGAAGTCCATCACGGTCACAGCCCTAACCGTCGCACCTCCCGGCAGCCCGAAGCCGACCATCCACAACATCGCATTCGATCTCGAAGCGGGCGCGGGTCTCGGCATCATCGGGCCATCGGCGTCTGGCAAGTCGACGCTGGCGCGTGCATTGGTCGGCGTCTGGCAACCTCTGGCTGGCAACGTCCGGTTCGACGGCGCCGCTCTCGACCAGTGGTCGCCGGCGGCACTCGGCCAGCACATCGGCTATATGCCGCAGGACGTTGAACTGTTCGACGGCACGGTCGCCGAAAATATCGCGCGCTTCGATCCCGAGGCGACGGGTGATGCTGTGGTGGCGGCTGCGCGGTCGGCGGGCGTGCACGACATGATCGTCCATCTGGTCGACGGCTATCAAACCCAGATCGGCGAGGCAGGTGCCGCACTTTCAGCCGGACAGCGGCAGCGGGTGGCACTCGCCCGCGCACTTTTTGGCGAGCCGTTCCTCGTGGTGCTGGACGAGCCGAATTCGAACCTCGACGCGGCGGGCGACAACGCTCTCACACAGGCCATCGTATCGGTGCGCAATCGTGGTGGCATCGTCATCATCATCGCCCATCGGCCTTCGGCATTAATCGCGACGGATCAGGTTCTGGCCATGGCCAATGGCACCGTGCAGGCTTTCGGTCCGCGCGACGAGGTGCTGAGGAAGGTGCTGCAGCCCGCTGTCGTACCGAAACCTGGCCCATCGAGCGGAGTGGCCACGGGGCAAGCGCTGGCGACGGGCGGAGCCGCGGCACAATCAGCACATGGACCTCACATCAAGATGGTGGCGGACCGGCCCGCCGGCTGGCCAGAGCCCGATCGCCAGGGAGGAGACGCGGCATGAAATCGCCAACAGCACATGGAGCCCCGCAGCGGCAATCCGAAGGCAAGACGGCTTCGGGTTCCGTTCCAACGTCGGGCCCGGCTTTGGCGGCGCGCCGCATGGCACCTGAAAACCAGCCGCCGTCGGACGTGAGCAGCTATATCCTGGGCGGCACGCTCGTCGCCTTTCTGCTTGTCGGAGGTATCGGCGGCTGGGCTGCGAGCACCGATATTGCTGGCGCCGTCCTGGCCAGTGGCACGGTGGTCGTCGACGGCAACGTCAAGAAGGTGCAACACCTTTCGGGCGGCATCGTCGGCAGCATTCACGTCACGAACGGCGACCAGGTTACGGCCGGTGATCTGCTGCTGCGGCTCGACGATACGGTGGTCCGCGCCAGCCATCAGGTCATCACCAAGCAACTCGACGAAATGGCCGGACGGTCGGCGCGGCTCAAAGCCGAGCGTGATGGCCACGAACGCCTCGTGGTGCCGGAGACCTTCTGGAATCGTCTCGACGACCCACAGATCGGAGAGATCATCGACGGAGAGCAGAGCCTGCTCGAGAGCCGCCGCCAGACCCGCGACGGCCAGAAGGCTCAGCTGCGCGAACGAATTTCGCAGCTGCGTGACGAAGGCGAGGGCATCGTCAAGCAGTTTGCGGCAAAGTCCCGCGAGGTCAACCTCATCGATATCGAGCTGGCATCATTGAAGGATCTCGAGGCGCAGCGACTGGTGACGTCGCAAAAGATGATGGCCATGCGGCGCGAGGTGGCGCGGCTCGACGGCGAGGGTGCACAGTTGCAGGCGCAGGCGGCGCAGAGCAAGGGGCGCATTGCTGAGATCGAACTGCAGATCCTGCAGATCGACCAGGAACTCAAAAGTGAGATCGCGAAAGAGTTGCGCGAGATCCAGGCCAAGGAAGCCGAGTTGGTCGAGCGGCGGGTCGCGGCGGAGGATCAGTTGAAGCGCGTCGAGATACGCGCGCCACAGGCCGGCCTCGTGCATCAGCTGGCGGTGCACACGGTTGGCGGTGTTGTAAACCCCGGCGAGCCAATCATGATTTTGGTGCCGCAGGGGGAGAAGCTGGTGATCGAAGCACGATTGGCGCCCCAGGATATCGATCAGGCCCGCGCCAGCCGAACGGCCTCGGTGCGCTTTCCGGCCTTCAACCAGCGCACCACGCCGGAAGTGCAGGGCACCGTCGCGCGAATATCGCCAGAAGTGACGACAGTACAGCAGACCGGACAGTCGTATTTCACGGCGCGGGTCGAGCTGGCGGACGACCAGGTAGCCCGCCTCGAAGGCTTCAAGCTGGTGCCGGGAATGCCGGCCGAGGTGCAGATCAAGACCGAGGACCGAACCGTATTGAGCTATCTTTGGAAGCCGGTGGCCGATCAGTTCTCGAAGGCGTTCCGGGAGAGGTGAGGGGGCGGCGGCACTAGTGTTCCGGCGCCGACATTTGATTCCCGTTGCAACGCGCTCCAGATCAAATGTCGGCGCCTAAGGAACACTAGCAAACCTATGATTCTAGT
>PERT01000046.1 GCA_002928955.1 Hyphomicrobium sp.
TTGAACGCCACACTAAACCATTGTTTTTGCTAGTGGTCTTTATGTCTCGCCTAAATCGTCAGCGGTTGCCGCCAGTACAGCGATTTAGGCGAGACAGACCACTAGCGCAATCGTATGCAAATGCAAAGCGCACATGGAAAGTGTGGGATCGCCGCTGCCACCTCGGACTGCGGCTGGGGAGCAGCAACCGCCCAAGCCTACTTCTTCTTGGGCGAGGATGCGGGTGCCGACTGATAGGCCACGGGGTCCTGGTCCGCCAAAAGGTCGGCAACGATACCCGCGCCAACAAGAAGCACGAGGCACGCAATCAAGGCGTAAACGACATGCGCGTGGCGACGATTGAGATCGGCGATGGTTGCCTCGTCGATCCCGTTGGCACCATCGACCAGGCCTTGCAAGCCCATGAACTTGTTTGTAACTTTGCGGTGGACGGCACCACGGTCGTTGACCTCGATGCCGGCCCGCTTGGCGATCTTGCTCGCAATCTCAGCGTAAGGAAAGGCCGGGTCGACGTTGGCTTCGTTCAAGTAGCCGAGTTGAACGTTGCCATCCTTCTTGGTCACGATCCGGGCGCCGCGCAACATGACGGGCGCCAGCGCACCGCCATAGATCTCGCGCCGAGTCTCTACGGCGACGATCTCAGAATAGGGAATCTCGTGGCTGTGATAGCGGAGCATTGGTACCAGTCCGCGACCACTGGGGAGTGTAAGCTTAACGGCGGTCTCGCCCAGCGCGATGCGGGCACGGATCGAGAACAGCAGCTCAGCGAGAACGAGCAGCATGATGGCAGCAAACCCCAAGGCCAGCATGGCGAGGCCGGGGGTCGAATCATAGTGCCCTGACGCGATCCGCATGGAGATCATCACTGGCAGGCTGACGAAGAACGGCAGCAGCAGCAGAAATACAAATGAGAAGATCGTCGCCCTGCCTCTGCCGGAACTGTACACGGAGCGGTCATCGCCCTTCGGCGTCGAAGCGGTGATAGAAGCGGGAACTGGAGCGGCCGCAGAGCCGGGTTGTGCAGCAGTCAGCGGCAGCGGGGTCATGTTTGGTCCAGGAAGCGGTGGCCCGGACCGGATAACGTCACCCGAGTGCCCCTCCACGAGCGGCGGTGTGCTGCTCAGTTCCGCCATAACGATACTCCTACCTTCGGTCGCAGGCTGTCCTCACGGCAAATGACTGTTCCGATCACGTCCATCGACCGGTTATGCCGAGAGTTTGAACGATCACGCTGTAGCGCAACCATGGGGCGATATTATATCAAGACACCAAGTATTCAAAACTCAGGTGATACCGATGTTTTTCGCCAAAAAGAAATCCGAAATGCCGAAACCCGAGAGCGCTCTTCCGGGCCGCACGAAGCCTATCCTGGTGGGCGGCGAGCATTACCTGTTCAGCCGACCGCTGCATGGTCCCTATCCCGAAGGCACCGAGACGGTGTTTTTCGGCCTCGGTTGCTTCTGGGGGGCCGAGCGCAAATTCTGGCAGCTCGGATCCGGCATCTGGGTCACGGCAGTGGGTTATCTCGGCGGCTACACGCCGAACCCCACCTACCAGGAATTGTGCTCGGGCCGCACAGGCCACAACGAGGGCGTGCTGGTGGCCTATGATCCCGCGAGGATTTCCTTCCTGTTACTCCTCAAGACCTTTTGGGAGAGCCACGACCCGACCCAAGGGATGCGCCAGGGTAACGACATCGGCACGCAGTACCGCTCGGGCATTTACGTCACGACGGACGCGCAACTGAAGACTGCGGAGGCGACGCGGGCCGCCTATGAGCCGCTGCTGAAGGCGCGGGGCTATGGCGCCATCACCACCGAGATCATGCAGGCGCCGCCGTTCTATTTTGCCGAAGAGTACCATCAACAGTACCTCGCAAAGGTCCCGCACGGCTATTGCGGGCTTGGCGGAACGGGCGTTACGTGTCCCGCGGGGACGGGCGTCGAAGCCTGAGCAAAGCCGTATGCACCCACTGGCAGCGAGAGCTCCTCATGGCATGCGGGGGGACTACTTGGTGGCGGTCGCCTGGCCACTGGGCTTGGTCTTGAGTTTTTTGGGTGCCGCGGCCCCGACAAGGGCTGCACTCGAAGGATTGAGACCTCGCCCAGCCTGTGGCTCTACCGGCCGGGGGATGCCGACTTCAAGCACGGTCCGGCACTCGGGCGGCAACTCATCGAGTGTGATCTGGGGCGGCGGCTTGGCCGGCACAGCGGGCGGGGGGGCAGGCGGCTTTTTCAACAGCACGAACCAGTCGGCCAGTTCCTTGCCGCAACCGTCGTCGTTGTCCGGCGCCTTCTGCGGCACGCAGCCTGCTGAACCGGGCGGGCAGGCGATGCGGATGTGGAAGTGGTAGTAATGGCCATAGATTGGCCGCACCTTGGACAGCCATTGGCGATCAGCTCCCGCCGCCGTGCACAGTGCCTGTTTGATGGCCGGATGGACGAGCACACGCTCGACCTGCGGGTAGGACGCCGCGCGCTTGATGATCTGCACGCGCTCGGCGGACCACAATTTGGGATCGACAGACAGCCCGTCGGGGCTGAGCATCGAGATGGCAGAGAGTTCCTCGCGCTCCTTGGCGCTCAGCCGCCGGTCAGGCATTGGCGTGAACCATATGTCGGCGTCGAGACCGATCTGGTGGCTGGCATGACCGGTTAGCATGGGTCCGCCGCGGGGCTGCGATATGTCGCCCACGAGCAGCCCCGGCCAGCCGTCGTAAGCGCGGGCTTCGGATGCGAACTTTTCTACCAACGCTACAAGATCAGGGTGCCCCCAATTGCGATTCCGGGATAGGCGCATGGCCTGCCAGGCGGGGCCATCGACCGGCAACGCGCGGGCACCGGCGAGGCAGCCGCGGGAGTAGCTGCCGACGGCACGGGCCTCAAGTTGAGCCGGCGCGGTCATGGCACCAAACAGCTGCTTGGCTGGGGGGGGCGACGGCCGCGGCAGCGCTGGCAGCACTGGCGCAACCGAAGCTGCGGGCGGTGAGACTTCGTCGGCCGGTGGAACCGTCGCAACCGACGCCGGTGCCGCACCCGGAGCTTGAGGTGGCGCTTTGGCCGGAATTTGGGGCAATGCCTCTGTAGCAGCCGGGATCGGCGGCACCTCGCTCGTTGCCGACAATAGCGCTTCAACCTGATCACGGGCGGCAGGCGCAACCAATGTGGGCAGGGTCGAAGAATCGGCAGCATGGGCCGATACCGCACCAAGAACGGCTACGACAACGGTCATGCACGACGAATGGCGCGCGGCTCTGGCCGCACGGGCGAACCCATGAATCGAATTGTGAACCGGCATCCTCATGGACAGGAGTTTAACAGAGGTTCGGGCAGAACTTTGACACGTTTTGAAGTCGTGCGTGCGCGTCATTCGGCGGGTGGCTGATGACGGAACGGCAGCGTCAGGCTCCATCCCAGCCGGGTCGGGCCTTCCGTCTGGTAGGCTGGGAGGCCGATCGTCATGCCGGTGTGCCCTGCGGCAGGCTGGTCTGTGTAGGTGCCGAACAGACGGTCCCAAATCGAAAGATTGAAGCCGTAGTTGGAGTTGTGCTCGCGGCCCAAGACCGAGTGGTGGATGCGATGCATGTCCGGCGTGACGATGACCAGCCGAATAATGCGGTCAAGCCCTCGCGGCAGAGCAATGTTGGCGTGATTGAACATCGCGCACGCATTCAAAATAATCTCGAAGAGTAAAACGGCGATCGGCGAAATACCGAGCGCCAGCACGCAGGCGATTTTCCACAACATCGATAGCGCAATCTCGATCGGATGGAAGCGGATAGCCGTGGTCACGTCGATATCGACGTCCGCGTGGTGCATCTGATGCAGTCGCCACAGAACGGGGAAGCGGTGCGCGGCCCAATGCTGGAACCAGATCGCGAGATCCAGGATGACGACAGCGATGAGGATTTCGGTCCACATTGGCTGGGCCAGCCGGTTGAACAGGCCAATACCATGGACTTCCGCGTAGATGGCGGCACCGATCGCGACCAGCGGCACGGTCAGTTGCGCCATCAAACGGACCACCAGGCTGTCTATGCCGACGATGGCCAAATTGGTTAGCCAACGTCGGCCCTTTGGCGCCGAGAGATCCCGCTTTGGCCAGGCGAGTTCGATCAACGCCATCGCCACGAAGACAGCAGCGAACGCGCCAAACCGCAGCACGGGCTCGGGCAGTCCAAGGATGTCGGAATGTGACATGTGATCCTACTTTTAAGCATTCCGGTCGCTGCACCGACTTGGATACAATCAAGTTTACGGCGAATGCAGCCCGGCGGGACTCACATGCGCGTGTATACGGGTACCGGCTTGACAGCTTCGTCGAGGGCGCTGACAGCCGCCGCGGCGGGACTGATCGGCTCAGCACCGGCAGCTGCGTCGGTTTTGCTCATGGTGGCTGCGAGTTGCAGACCCACGACGCCGGCAATGACGAGAAACAGACTGGCGAGCTTCAATCCGGTGGCTGGCTCGCGGAACATGTAGATCCCGATCATGGCGGTCAAAGCCGTACCGGCGCCAGACCAGATGGCGTAGGCGATCGACAATTCCATGTGCTTCAATACCAGGGTGATGCCTGCGAGTGAGACCGCGTAGCATAGGAACACGCCAATCGACGGCCAAAGGTGCGTGAAACCGTTCGAGAGCTTCATCATCGTGGTCCCGAGCACCTCGAACACGATCGTCATTGCCAGCAGCAGCCAAGCCATAGGCTCTTCTCCGAATCACCGAATGCCGTCCCATTATACAACAGGTCCCATGACTTTCTTTCCGAATGATGAAAAGCCGTGATCATACCGCTGCTCACGGGTGATGGTGATGCTCCGAACCATATTCTCTTGGCGCATGGCGCGGGCGCGCCCATGACGAGCCCGTTCATGGAGCGGATCGCCACACTGCTGGCTGCCGAAGGGCTGGCCGTCTGGCGCTTCGAGTTCGACTATATGGCGGGACGACGGGAGGGTGAAAAACGCCCACCACCCCGTGCCGAACGACTGAACGACGAGTACCTCGCGGCGGTGGGCGAGGTGCTGAGTCGGCTCGGACCTGGACGGAGGCTGTTGATCGGCGGTAAATCGATGGGCGGACGGGTAGCAAGTATGGTCGCAGACGGCCTCCATCACGAGCGCCGTATCGCTGCGCTGGTGTGCCTTGGTTACCCATTCCATCCACCCGGAGCGAGGACGGGGACTGAAGTACCATCGGTGACGAGAACCGCCCACCTTATGCGACTTGACTGTCCGGCTCTGTTTGTCCAAGGCGAGCGCGACCCATTCGGCGCGCGTTCAACGGCCAAGGCGCTCGGGCTGCCTCCGTCGATCAGATTCCATTGGGTGCACGACGGCGACCACGATCTCGCGCCCCGGGCCCGGTCCGGGACCACGCACGCGGCCAATCTGGCCGAGGCAGTCCGCGCTATCGCGGCGTTCAGCCTGGGTGGCAGGGCGCTATGACAGGAACCGCAATTGGAACCGGCTTACTCAGTTCCCTGCGAAGAGGTTACTGAAGAAGTCGCCGAGAGTTGTGGACGGATAGGCATTCGATTTCGACTCGGCGAGGCGCGCGATCGGCTCGGCCTTCACCGGGGCCAAGTGATCTTTGTTTCGGGCAATCTGCGTCCACTTGCCATCAAGCGCGAGTGAGATGCGCTCTTCGTGGCCGTAGAAATCGCGTGATGCGCCGAGCTTTCCGGTCTCATCCACCCAGGCGGTCATATAGGTTACGTGAACCGGGATCTTGGTCTTGAGCGCGATCTCGTTGTTGTGCGGACCGCTCTTGATCAATGCCGCAACTTTTGCCGAATCCCAGCCCTTGTCTTCAGCGAGCAGCACCTCGGCGAGACGCACCGGGTTGCGCACGCGCACGCATCCGTGACTGTATGTGCGCATCGATGTCGCGAACAAATGCTTGGTCGGCGTATCGTGCAAATAAACCTGATGCTTGTTCGGGAACAGGAACTTGACGACGCCGAGCACATTGGAGGGCCCCGGCGGCTGGTAGACCTGGAATGCCTTGATGTTCGAGGTGCTCCAATCGACGCTCTGTGGGCTCACATCGCGGCCGTTGTGCTGCATCTTGAGGCCGTTCTTGGTCAATGTATCCCCGCCGCGAGCGAGGCCCGGATAGAGCTCCTTGACTTTGATGCTTTCCGGCACGTGCCAGTAGGGATGAATAACGACCGTCTCCATCACGTCCGAGAAGATCGGCGTTTGGGTATCGACCTTGCCCGTGATGATCCGTTCTGAATGGATGATCTCACCGTTCTTGACGACGCGAACCGAGAACTCGGGAATGTTCACCAAGACGTGCACGTTGCCGAGATCGTCGGGCATCCAGCGCCACGATTCCATACTGGCGATGATCTTCCGCGCGTTGGCCGTCGGCTGCACGTCTGCGTTCATGGCTGTTCGCGTGGCCGACGTGATAGCGCCCTTGGACGGTGCAACGCCCTTCTCAGCCTGGAACGCGGTGACAGCCTTGACCAGAACCTCGTCGTAGAAGTTCTCGTCGCCGGGTTGCCCATCGATGGCGGCCACGGGCACATTGAGCCGCTTGCGGACGATCGCAATATCGGGATGCGACTTGCCGGGCAGGATCTTGGGCCCCTGAGGGACCGTCACGAGCACCTTGTCGCCCGCGGGGCGGGCACGAAGCGCGACCAGTTGCTCCTTGAGTTTCACGAACTGGGGATGCCGGGAATGCAGCCCGCGCAGATAGGCTCCGGCGTCTGGAGCTTTTGCCAACTCCTCGAGCACCAGCTTCGGATCCTTGATCTGAGCCTTACGATCGAGGTACGACGAAAGCTGATTGGTCGGGTCGGGAATGCGACCGCCGCGCGCGTGGCGGGCATACTTCAGCACCGCGAGCGACAGCCTGTACTCGGCGTCTGCCAGTTGTTCGTTGGAGGGCGTGCTCGCTTCGAGTTGAGGCACGGAAAAATCCGAGGATTTCAGTCCCCAGTCGTCGGCCAGTTTGATCTCGGCGATCGCTTTTCGGCCGTGGCCGCTCAATCCAGATTTGTCCACGAACAGCCGCGCGGCATCGGCAGAACCGTAAAAGGCCGACAATGCGGCCCGGTCCTCTTTGTCGCCGTCTGCGAGCTTCGATGCACGCGCATCCGCAAGAATGCCGCGCAGTGCGATGAGCACCGGATCGGCTGCGGCCGCTGGAGCTTCCGCCGCCTTGATTGGCTCTGCCGCCGGTGGCGCACTCGGTGATCGGTTTGGATCGGTCGTTTCGGGCGACGTTAATGGCTCGGGCTTTGCAAGGTCGGACGTCCCGTATCCAACACTCGGAGTTGCAGCAGGTGCCGTCCCCGTTGTGGTCGACACCGGGGCCTCAGAGGCTGGCAGCTGAGAATCGGCAGGCGCGACCACAACCGGATCTACAACAGCCGGCGCGCCGCCTCCGGCTTGAACATTCGCGACACGGTCTTTGGCAGCGTCCTCGGTTGCCAACGCCGGTAAGGCGGCGAGGACCGCGGCCAATACGCACGACGCAATCGGAAGCCAGAAACGCATCGCAGTGTGTCTCCTCGGACGGGCGGCGCAGGACACGCTAGTGGTCTGTCTCGCCTAAATCGCTCTACTGGCGGCAACCGCTGACGATTTAGGCGAGACATAAAGACCACTATAAAAAACAATGGTTTAGCGTGGCGTTCAACGCGCCTTTGATGACGACCAGCTTGCCGCTCGCACAGGTTAGTTAAGGCGCGACGCCACGCTAGCGGTTGCTACGGTCTCCAAGAACCGAGCAACAGCGACACGGGAAACTAGCCGACACCCGCCAACTTGGCCAGCCTCGGCTTCGATACCCCTCATGATCAAGTCGAGCGTGCCGGAAATGTGTTGCGCAATTGTCAAAAACCGGTCCGTTTCGGGAAAGTCCCGGTCAGTGCCTCTCGCCGTACCGGCGTCCAAGTAAAATCATCCGCGTGTGAGCCACACGATCAATGCACCGGCGGAAACCGCGATCCACCCGGCCGTGGCCAACTGCCGATCCTGCATTGCGGCCATGCTTTCGAGCATCCGCCGCGCCAGATCCGGTGCCAGCGCCCAAAGCAGTCCTTCGAGCACCAGCACCAGTCCCAGCGCAACCGCCAGATCGATCATGGGCGGGCGGGAGCCGCCGTTCCGCCCGCAGCCGGGGCCGTTGGCCGACCCTGGGCGCTGCCGAAATATTTGAAGAACTCGCTATCAGGCGAGATCACCAAGCGGGTGTCGCCAGACTTGAAACCCTGCTCATACGCCTGCATCGACCTGTAGAATGAGAAGAAATCGGGGTCGCGCCCGAAGGCTTCGGCAAAGATGCGGTTGCGCTCACCGTCGCCTTCACCGCGCGTCGTGTCGGCCTTTTTCTGTGCTTCGGCCTTGATGCCTGTGACTTCGCGGTCTGCGGTCGCTTTGATGCGATTGGCTTCGGCGCCACCCTGGGCGCGGAATTCGGCCGCTTCACGTTGGCGCTCGGCGCGCATGCGGTCGAACACGCTCTTGGAGTTCTGCTCGGGCAGATCGGCGCGCTTAATTCTGACGTCGACGACCTCGAGGCCGTAATCCTTGCCCTCCTCATTCACCTGGGCGGCAATCTTCTTCATGAGGTCTTCGCGTTTGTCGCGAACGAGATCCTGGAACGCGGCGGCACCAAGCACACGGCGCAGGGACGCCTCGACGATTGGCCCGAGCCTCGAACGCACGTTCGCCTCGTAGCGGAGCGTCTGGTAAAACTTCAACGGATCGACGATCCGATAGCGTGCGAATGCATCGACGACGAGCCGCTTTTGATCGGACGCTGTGACTTCCTGGGACGCGGTATCGAGATCGAGAATGCGCTTGTCGAAATAGTCGACCGTATCGACAAACGGCATCTTCCAGCGCAGTCCGGGCTTGTCGACGAAGGCGACCGGCGCACCGAAGCGGAGGACCAGTGCCTGCTCGTTCTGGTGGACAATAAAGGCCGACGAATAGACCGCGAATGCGGCTAAACCGAGCAGGACGACGAGTGCACCCAAGAATGTTCGCATGATCAATTGCCTCCCTGGGTGGGCTTTTTCGGGTTCTGTAGCTCGTTGAGCGGCAGGTAAGGCACGACGCCCGAACCACTCTTGCTGTCGATGATGATCTTGTCAGTGCCACCCATCACGCGTTCCATGGTTTCGAGGAACAGCCGTTTGCGCGTGACTTCTGGGGCCTTCTTGTATTCGTCGTAGACCTTGACGAAGCGGGAGGATTGACCAGTCGCTTCGGCGACGGCCTGCTGCTTGTAGCCCTCGGCCTGTTGCAGAATGCGCTCGGCCTCGCCGCGGGCTTCCGGAATGACCCGGTTCGCATAAGAGTAGGCCTCGTTCTGCAGTCGCTCCTTGTCGGCACGGGCGGCCTGTACGTCACGGAAGGCGTCGATGACCTCGGACGGCGGATCGACCTTCTGCAATTGCACCTGATCGACGCGGATACCGGACTTGTAGCCGTCAAGAATAGTTTGCATCAGCTTGAACACATCCTGCTCGGCTTTCTGGCGGGCCTCCGTCAGCAGCGGAGCAATATTCGACTGGCCCACGATTTCACGCATGGCGCTTTCCGCCACTTCCTTGACCGTGTTCTCCGGGTTGGCGATGTTGAACAGATACTGCTGTGCGTCCTTGATGCGCCAGAACACGACGAAATCGATGTCGACAATGTTCTCGTCTCCCGTGAGCATCAGGCTCTCTTCGCGGACGTCGCGGGCACCGACGCCCACGCTGCGGCCTAGTCCCGACGTGCGCATGCCGATCTCGGTGATGTTCTGACGTTCGACCTTGGGCAGACGGATCTCTTCGATCGGATATGGAAGGCGTGTATGCAGGCCCGGCGGCTCCTGGCGCACATACTGGCCGAAGCGCATGACAACGCCAAGTTCATCCGGATTAACGCGGAAAAAGAATGCGTACCATCCGACGATGGCGCAGCCGGCGATCGCGGCAAGGAACAGAAGCGGGCCAGGGACGCCGCCACCATGCATCACCTGTTTCATCTTATCCTGTGACCGCTTCAGGATCTCTTCAAGATCAGGCTGTTGGCCACCGCCGCCACTGCCCTGGCCCCAGGGGCCTTGCCCCCACGGACCGCCCCCGCCACCGCCGCCACCGCCACCGCTTTTCCAGCCGCCGCCACCGCCACCGCCACTACCACCACCTTGATTGCTCCAGGGCATTCGACGCGCCTCTTAAGTTGCGGATGAAAGTTCATTCGCCGAGCGCTGCTTCTTGGCGCTTCGGCCGGCCATGAGCCGTTGTTGCCAGGGGAATTCGACGACCGAGCTTATAGGGCACGGGTTCCGGACACGCAAACATCTCCAAGCGTCTCGAGGGAGGATGGTAAGTTGCGAACCTGAGTTCAAGATGCCACGGGCATCGTGCGCTACGGCTGAGATGCCGCACTTTGCCTCATTTGCCCGGGATCAGCGGCGCTCCAACGTCACGAGGGTTGCGTCGAATTCGTCCTTTGGCCCGCGAGCGATCGTCTCGCGGGATGCTTCGCGCCAGACGTCGGCGGACGGACGGGCGAACGTCACATCACCCTCTGGCGAGGCGTGGATCTCGGTCCAATACACGCGGCGCGCGACGGGAAGGCTCGCCGAGAAGATCTCACCCCCTCCGATGACCATGATGTCGTCAACCCCGCGGGTGCTTGCGAGACCCCGTGCTAGGATCAGCGCCTCGTCGAGGCTGGCGACGGCCGAGACGCCTTCGGCTGCGAACGCCGCGTCCCGCGTGACGACGATATTGTCGCGACCGTCGAGCGCCTTGCCGATCGACTGGAACGTCTTGCGGCCCATGATCATCGGCTTGCCCATCGTGAGCCGTCTGAAGGTCCTGAGGTCCGACGGCATCCGCCAGGGCAACTGGCCTGCCCGGCCGATAACCCCGTTTTCAGCTACGGCCACGATCAGAGAAATCACGGGATCGGAATGCATTGGAAGGACCATGCTGTGCTCTGGGCAGAGATTTGTCTGTGTGCTAAGTCAGCCCTCTGTCTAGGGATATGCAGCCAGATTCGCCATCGCCGTTCGAGTGCAGCGGATGAGCTGCGGGGCTGGCGGCGATCAACGTGCCTTACAATCGTTCTTGCGGGGCGACGATCAATGATTGCCATTACGTTACACAATGGGAGGGCGTTGGGCAGTGGTGCTGCTGTTCAGTTGGCGGCGATCGTGCTCAGCTTGTCTTGCCTCGGCTGCTCCGCCTACATGGCGGCCAACCAACCGGGCCCAAAGGATTTGTCGCTACTCAACAAAGGTACACCGCGCGCCAAACTGATCGCCGAGTATGGCGCACCAATCCACACGGAAACCAAGGACGGAACGCGCCGCGACATCTTCAAGTTCAAGCACGGCTACCACGGCGGCGTAAAGGCGGCTCGTGCCGTTGCCCACGGCGCGGCGACGGTCGCGACCCTTGGTCTCTGGGAAATCGTCGGCACGCCGACCGAAGGCTATCTCAACGGCACGGAACTGAGCGCCGAGGTTCATTACGATGGCGGCGACGCCGTGGCCATTGTGAAGCCTCTCACCGGAGAGGACGAAATCGCCCGCGCCATCGGTCCCGCTGGTGGGGTTCCATCCCAATCATCTGTCCGCACCGGCACGCCGACCGAGACGTCGAGCACGCGGTGAGTAGCCGGCAGTGACAGCGCCGGTTCGACACGACTAAACCGCCACCGGCGCCGAGATGTGCGGCCAGGCGTCATAGCCGTCGAGACGGAAGTGTTCGTATTTGAAGCGAAAAATGTCGTCGACAGACGGGTCGATCCACATCGTCGGCAGCGGTTTCGGCGTGCGTGCGAGCTGGGCCTCCACTTGATCGAGATGATTGAGATAGAGGTGCGCGTCGCCAAAAGTGTGGACGAATTCACCCGGCTTAAGGCCGGTCACCTGCGCCATCATCATCGTAAGCAGCGCGTAGCTGGCGATATTGAACGGCACGCCGAGGAACACGTCGGCCGAGCGCTGGTAGAGCTGGCAAGAGAGCTTCCCGTCGGAGACGTAGAACTGGAACAGGCAATGGCACGGCGCCAGCGCCATGTCGGGGATGTCGGCTGGGTTCCAAGCAGAGACGATGATACGGCGCGAATCCGGGTTCGATTTCAACGTCGCGATACTGTCCGAGATCTGGTCGATCGCGCCGCCACCGGGCGTGCTCCACGAGCGCCACTGATGACCGTAAACCGGACCCAGGCTACCACCATCCCGCGCCCATTCATCCCAGATCCTGACGCCGTTGGCCTTGAGATAGGCCGTGTTGGTGTCGCCGGAAAGGAACCAGATCAGCTCGTGGATGATCGATTTGAGATGCAGCTTCTTGGTGGTGACGAGGGGGAACCCGCCGGCCAGATCGAACCGCATCTGATGCCCGAACACGCTGAGCGTGCCGGTGCCGGTGCGGTCGGTCTTTCTTGTGCCGGTGTCGCGGACCCGGCGCATGAGGTCGAGATATTGCTGCATGAGTATTTTCTAGCGTGATTCCGGTATCGGGAAAGATCATGACTCACAGCGAAATCGGCAGCCATTTGAGGCCAAGCGCCAGCGTCGTGTTGTAGACGCCGTGACAGAGAATGGGAACCCACAGGCTGCCGGTGCAAACCAGCAGCCAACAGAAATAGAGCCCGATCAGAAACACCTCGACGAGGCCGAAGATCGAATAACCGGCGTGCAGCGCCGTCCAGCCGAGTGTCGAGACCATCGCGGCGACCGCGGGCCCGAGACGGGATTTTGACAACGCCGGGTACAGAAAGCCGCGAAACAGCAACTCCTCGGCCAGCGGCGCGCCGACGCCGAGCACGATCAGCGCGGCTAATCCATGCTCGGAGCGGATGAGGGCTATGGCTGGTGCCAGATCGCCCGCCACGGCTGATCGGTCGATAGAAAAAGCGATAGCGGAATAGATCAAGGCGAAAGCCCCAAGGCCCAGCAGCGCGGTCGCGACGATGCGAGCGCCATCCGCGGGGCGGCGGAGCATCAGCGCCGCTGCGGGTCGGCTGCCGGATACGCACGAAACGAGCAGAGTGAGCGCAACGACAGTCGCCTGAAAACCAGCCAGCGCGGCTAACGTGGACGCAGCTTCGGTGGTGGTGGGTCTGTGGAGGTCGCCAGTCTCGCCAAACCCCGAACCGACCGCGAATGCGCGGGCGAGTTCAGCGCTGACCTGAAGCCCCGCGCCAAGGATCAGGACCGATATGATCGTGGCTTGGGCAGCTGTCCACCTGGAATCCGGCCAAGAGGTCATGCTTGGGCTCCCAGGGTGTTGCCAAAGCTCAGGAAAGTATCGAATCCACGCATGCCTGCCGGCGTTCTGCACCGGCTTCCCGACGCTTCATCCGTCACGCCGCGATCCTCGACTTCGCGAGAGATGCAGCGAAATCTTTTTTTTTGCCCGCTCATGGCTATATTGGGTATGCCGGATTCGTCCGGCTATGGTGATAAACGCGGTCGGAATAAGCCTTTCGGACCCGGGGGCGGTACCCGGCGCCTCCACCACAAACCGCAGCTCTGGCCAGATCTTGGTCCTGGCAGCGGTTTGTGGCGGGGGCGAAATAGGTTCGACGAGGGGTATAAAGGGCTTGCTTTTGCTCGGCATGGTTCCGCCGTTATCGGGCCATCCAGAATAGTTGCCAATGACAACTATGCTGAGGTTGCTCTCGCTGCGTAATGCGGCGCGATCGACCTGAACTCAAGTCCTTGCTCCTAGCCGGGTAAGGCGCGGTTCGGAGGGCACCGGGCAACAGAAGCCCTCCACTCAACTCGCGGGCCCATTCGGGGCAGCGAGGCGACGCGGAGTAGCTGGGAAGCGCATGACGTCCGACACCACCATCGACTACGAGGCGCTGACGCAGGACGCGATGCGGAGCGTCGTGCGCGCCGTACTCACTCGTGCCGCCGAGTCAGGCCTGCCGGGAAATCATCATTTTTTCATTTCGTTCGACACCCAGGCGCCCGGCGTCATCGTGTCGAAGCGCTTGAGGGATAGCCCGAAGTACCAGAACGAAATGACCATCGTGCTGCAGCACCGCTTCTGGGGACTGGCGGTCAGCGACGAAAAGTTCGAAGTGAAGCTCACGTTCGATGGGATTCCCGAGCGGTTGGTGGTGCCGTTCAAGGCCATCAAGGTCTTCTTCGATCCAAGCGTCCGTTACGGCTTGCAATTCGAGGACGCAGACCAGACGCTCGAAACGGCGGGCGATGCGATGGCAAACGAGGAGACCGGCCCCGATGATCCGGCTTCTGACGGTGGCCGGGTAACGACGACCCGGTCGCAGGGGCCACGCAAGCCACGCGCTGCGAGAAAACCACGGGCCGAACGCGAGCCTGCGCCGGCCGGAGGTACACCGCCTCCAGCACGACTGGCGCCAGCGACCCCCATACCTTCGGCTGCGACGCGCACGCCGTCGAGCGCAACTCCGTCACCGTCTGCCGCAACAACGGCAAGCGTGCCCTCATCCGCACCGCCCGTCGCGGTGAAACCGCAAGACGGCAAGACCGTGGAAAACCGCTCGCCGGACGGCAAGCCCGCAGAAAGCAAGACCATAGCACCGGCCGCTGCCGGCGCGCAGATTGTCAGTCTCGACCAGTTCCGCAAGAAGTAGTTCAAGGCAGGTCCTGGCCCGGGATGTCGTTCGAAAGGACGGTGTCACATGCGCAATACTTTGTCCTATGCATTGCTGACCGAGATCGGGAAGGTACTGATCATCCTCACCGTGCTGATGTTCCTTCAGTACGTGCGCCACGAGGGCGCGCCCGACGCATCACCGCGGGCCCTCACGCAGGCTGAAGCGAACGCAACGTTCGAGCCTCTCCGCCCGCCTGCCGCCGCCGCGCGCTAGTTGCTCGCAGCACGTCACGATCGATGTCGCGTGTCACGCTCGGATCGCGCGCGATCAGTCAAACATGCTTGGAATAAACGTGCAATCAGACCTTCGGTTTCGGCTCCGAGGCGGTGGAGGTTTCACGGTTGAAGTTGAGGGTCAGCACGCCGTTATCGAGTTCGGCGCATTCGGCGTTGGCGACGAACGGGTCCGTCACCTCGATATCGGCTGCCTCGGCGCACAGCGCGACCGTCGGAAACGGCTTGACGTTGACGCCGCTGTCGCCATTCGGCAGCGAGAGCATGGTGATGAGCACAATGACTTTGGGTTCCATAGCGGGCTCCTCGTGTTCCAAGGGCTGAGGGTGTCGAGGAGACTGTGGCCTCCTCACTCACGCACGGCAACATGAGACGCGGGATGAACAGAACACGGGTGCAACACATGGCACCGAGGGATGGCGGTGCGGGACTCACGCATGGGCCCGGCACAGCCCCTTCCACCAAACAAAAACGGCAATAAAAAGAATGCGTTATGATCCATTCCGGCACAACGGCCGCGACGCGCATCGTTCCCGGCGGCTGATCGCAGTTCGATGCTTCTTCCGGCTCAGCCTGATCAATCCGTGAGATCCCACGCCTTGAAGAGGATCTTGATCAGCACCTCGGTGCGCGAAAGAATGGCCTGCCGGTTCCACTCCGGGGTTTCTGCGGCGTGTTGCGAGAGCGTGAAGGCCGAACGCTCCAGAATGAGCCGCTTCTCGGGCCAGTCATGCGTCTCAGCGAGTTGATTGTCGGCTTGGCTCAGAAACGTAAGATTTCCGAGCCGGTGCATGTGCTCGGCAATCGAACTCTTGGTCTTGAAATGCTCCCACCAATTCCGGTTCCTGGGCGGATTGCGTGGCAGCACATGCTCGATCGTCAAGGTGTCCTTGTGGACCGGCCCGGGATCGCTGCCGAGCAGCTTGCTCAAGCGCCGCAGCACGGCCGGAGCATGGGCCTTCTTGCAAAAGTTTTGGGCACGGAGTTTCACAGTCGCGTCGCGGCGCAGCGCCGCCTCGATCTCAAGTGACCGCATGTCATCGGGACCAGACACATCGTCAATGTCGTTGGCGACTGCGATCATGCGTGATCGCTGCAGCGGCGGATCGATGCCGGCCAAGCGCATCATCCACACCAGCCGTTCCAGCCGCCGGAAGAACAGCGGCCCTTCGCTGTGGAACGAACCGCGCGTATCGATCCAGCGCAGCGCCGGCGTCCGCCACAGGCTGCCGTCGATCCACGACAGATGGACGACGCTGTCGCGCGCATCCTCCGGCAGCGGACCCCGCCCGCCGATTGCCGCCTCCAGTACGGCGTAGTGGTTGGCATAGGGCACCAGCCAGCCGTCCATGAATGCGGAGGCGTCACGGTCGAGGGCGAACAACACGCAGATATCGTTCTGGACGGGGCTGTCCAATCGCTTGCGTGATTTCAATGTGCGGATGTGAAGCAGAAGATCGCCGAGCCGCGCCGGCCCAAGTTTATGTTCGCAGGCTTCCCATTTTCGGCTCGCGGCCAATCGCTCTTCCGGCGCCATAACGGCGAGGATCGTCGCCTTGGCGTCGGCCGCCATATCGAACTCAACTCTGGTGTCGCTCTCGATATTGAGAACCCGCCAAGCCTCGGCTTCATCGTCGAACTCGTGCACCACCACGCGGCATTGGTGGGACAGGAACTCAAACAGATTGGCTCGCAGTTCCGCTCCGGACCTGCCGTTGCCCAGTCGGCTCCTGATGAAGTCGCGAACCTCGAGTATGTTGCGCTCGCAGTCGGACAGATCGTCCTCTGCGTGGTCCATGGGCTCGACCATCGTCGCACCGGCATCTTGGACGTGCACCCGCAGGAATTCCGCTAAGCGGAGTTGCGGAGAAAGCTTGTACTGAAAGGGTGTGGCGCCTTCGACTGATATGAAACCGGCGACCTGCATGCTCAGCGGGCCATCGACATCGAGATCACGCAGCACGGCAAAAAGGATGGTCAACGTGAGAATGCGCTGGTGGCCATTGATGATGGCGAAACCCGGCTGTCCCTGAGCGGTAGCGAAATACAATGTCCCGAGCAGAAACTCAGACCCGGCGCCGGGTTTGGACATGGCCTCCAGCAGATCGCCCAGAAGGCGGGCGACGTGGCGGGTCTGCCACGCGTAGGCACGCTGGAACCAGGGCAACCGGAAGTGGGCCGATTGGGAAAACAGTTCGCCGATAGTGCAGACGCGGACTGAAATCAACTTGGGCATCGACTGGAACGCTCCCGCACACGCTTCGAATTGCGGCGCAGCCGGCCGACATCTGGGAAATGATAGTCTGCAAGCGAAGTGTCCCACCCTCAACAAGGACCGTGATCGGAGCGCGCGTCTGCCGAACCGCCGATCGGCCACATCGCCCTAACCGTCACCGGCGGCGGCACCCGCGCGCGAACCTACCATCCTGTGAGGCTTCTCGAAAACGGGAACAGCCGTGCCGTGAGGCAGATCAGCACACCAGCGCGGGCGCGGCAAGCTGGAGCCGGAGCGAGCGGCTCAAAAGCAACAACAAGCGATTTTCGCGCGCCAGGACCTCGGCTGGACCCCACTGCCGCGCCGCGACGACATCGTCGATGAGGTTCAACGTAGGCACATTCGGATCGCCCCGCTCGTAGATCTCGCGCTTGCCTTCGAAATCCTGGTTACGCGCGGCCTCGTTCTGCCTTTGCGACACCAATACCAGGTTGCCAAGGCACTGCGTCATCGCCTCTCGGCTCTCGGCATCAGGAAATAGCCGGCGCCACTCACTGTTGATCGCAGGACGCTGCGGCAATACATGTTCGACGCTCCAGTGGGCCGGATCGCGGCGCGCAAAGCCGCCGTCGATCTCGTCGGAGAGCCGTAAAAGTATCAGCTTGGAAAACAGCGGGCTGCGCCGCCACAGAGCTTTCAAGTTAAACGATATGTTGCGTTGCTCTTCCCGGGTGAATTCGAACAAGGGAGCACTGGCCGCGAAGCTCTTGCCGGCACGAATAGCCGACACCAAGGGCGCAAATCGGCGCATGCGCTTGTCCGCGCCAATCAAGAGCAAGCGCATCAGATAAGCCATGCGATCGATCTCGGCGAGGTAGGCCTCGCCATCGGGGTTATGGTCACTGATCGCGCGAAGTGTCACGATGGCAGCAGGAACCCAATCCTCCCCGCTGAGACGGCCGAGATTGACAAGATGCCGTTGCATGGCGATCGGGAGATCGCTGCCTCGACCCGCGCTATCGACGATCTTAAGATAAGCGGCGGCCATAGGCGCCAGAGTGCCGAGCACAAACGGCTCCGGCCCGCCGGCATCCGCGACGAGCGTCCTCACCGCTGAAATCACCTGCGGGCGGGCCTGCCCATGGACCGCCTTCAAGTGACTGAAGAAGCGGTCGAAGTTCTGACCCAGTCCGGCACTGGCGGCGTCCCACGCGTCGACGACGGCACCACTTGTGCCGGGGGGAAGCCCCGAGAGCACTTCAGCTTTCAGAATATCGCTGCGCAACAGAGGTCGTCCACGATCGTTCAGAACCTCGAAGAATTTGTGCGCACGATCCATGTCGGTGCTGAAAATGACAACGAAATGCGCCCGGTCACAAAGATAGGCCGCGAGCCTGCGCCGTTGATCGGGCGCGACCGAGCCGAGCTCATGCAGAAACAGTTCGCGGACTTCGACGATTGGGTGCGATCCCACCGCCGACGAGGAGGCGGACAATGGAACGTCCACGGTGGCCCCAGGAACCGCGACGAACCGTTCGAAGAACGCCCGGTCCTTCCCCCGCATCTCCAACCGCTGGCGGCGAGGCAACTGACCCGGCTGGCCGGTGCCAGGCGCTGCAAGAACGGAATCGAGCCGCGACCACTGCTCACTTTCTGGCGCGCGATCGAGATCACGCAGCACGGCGGCGAGAATGGACAAGGTTACCAACCGCTGCTGACCGTCGACGATTTCCAGCACACGAGGCGTCGAGGGTCCGCGAAGTTCCGGCCAGCCGGCTGGTGATGGATCCATCAGCAACAGGGTTCCGAAGAAATGGTCGGGCTCTGCCGCGTCCTGCTCGTCGAGACCGGCTCCGGATACCAGATCCGCAAGCAGTTGACCGGCTTCATCGCGTGTCCAAGAGTAGGAACGCTGATAGGCGGGAACCACGAAGCGGAACTTACTCGACAGCAAATCCGCGACTGTCAATGATGCTGTAGGCAGTCGTTGAAACATGGAACTACTATCCAGAAAAAAATCACGGTCGTGCGCTGAACGGTCAGCGTCGTTCAATGCAGCAGAACAGAAAAGATCCCGCATTCAAGTTGTTTTTGACGTTACCATGACAGCGCACCGAAAACGAGATGCCTCAATCGGCAACTCCGGGCATATGGCGACCAAGATCAGCGGGCTCGAAGTCGCTTGACGGCTTTCGGCATCGATGGATCCGATGTAAGGGATCGCGACCCAGATCCGGATCGAGCAAGGCTTACACCATGCGCCCAGAAGTTGAGTTTGACAGCGCGACGATCTACAAGATCTGCTCGCGTAGCTCCTGGGACGATGCGTGCCGATTGGGCCGCTACACGGGGTCGGCGGACGACCGACGCGACGGCTTCATTCATTTCTCAGCACGTCATCAGTTGGCGGCGACGGCAGAGAAGTACTTCAAGGGTCAGGCCGACCTCGTATTGATTGCCGTCGAGGCCGCGCGGCTCGGCACCAGCCTCAGGTGGGAACCATCGCGAGGCGGAGATCTTTTCCCCCATCTTTACAAAGATCTAGAAACGAAAACCGCCCTCTCGGTCAGGCCATTGCCATTGGACGAACACGGCCATCTGCTCATTCCAGAGGGGCTTGGGTAATGCTGCATGGCCTGTTCGACCTTGCCCGCCCGCTGTTGTTCCTGATGGCGCCGGAAGATGCCCACGAAGCGACGATCCGGTTGCTGGAACGAGGCATGTTCCCACGGCAGGCAGCAGGCGAACGGGCGGCGCTGGCGACCGAGGTATTCGGGCTGACGTTTCCCAATCCAGTGGGCATCGGGGCGGGCTTCGACAAGGACGGCCGAGTGCCTGACGCGGTGCTGGGAATGGGTTGCGGGTTCGCCGAGATCGGCACGGTGACACCATGGCCGCAAGCGGGCAATCCGAAGCCCCGCGTGTTCCGCCTTATCAAGGACCGGGCCGTGGTCAATCGCCTCGGTTTCAACAATGGCGGACACGCAGCCTTGTTGTCACGACTGATGATGCGAGTGCCGCATGGGATCGTCGGCGTCAATATCGGCGCCAACAAGGATAGTCAGAACCGGGTGGAAGACTATGTGCTGGGGCTCGAGACGTTCAACACGGTCGCCAGCTATTTCACGGTCAACATCTCATCACCCAACACACCAGGGTTGCGCGACTTGCAAACGCCCGCAGCGCTCGATCAGCTCTTGGGCCGTATAATGGCGGCCCGCTCGGCACTTGTCGACGCGGGCAAGCCGCGACGGCCGATCGTGGTCAAGCTGGCGCCCGACATCGCCGAGCACGACCTGCCGGCAATCGTGGCGCGATTGGTGGCACATGCTGTCGACGGAATTGCCGTTTCGAATACCACGTTGGCCCGGCCAAGCCTCATGGCACTGGAAAGTCGCGAGGCCGGCGGGCTCTCCGGCAGGCCGCTGTTCGAGCGATCGACGATCATGCTTGCCCGGGTGTTCGAGTTGACTGACGGCAAGATCCCGCTGATCGGCATCGGCGGCATTGACAGCGGCGAGACGGCACTGGCCAAGATCGAGGCCGGCGCATCGCTGTTGCAGCTCTATACGGGGTTGATCTATGAGGGACCGGGACTGATCGACCGGATCAACGCCTACTTGGACCGCGCGGCCATCACGCGCCGGGTGGCGTCGATCCAGGAACTGAGGGGTCGCGCAGCAGTGAGTTGGTCAAGAAGGTGTTTGTCGTCTTGAGGTTGGGTAATTTTGCAGGCACGTTCGAACTGACGATTTGCCGGATAGCCTCAGTTCGACACCTTCTGTCTGCCGAATAGTTCAAGGAGATACCGATGCGCCGCGCCGACCTGTTCTCAATCGCTCTCGCCATGACAACGGCCGTGACAGCCTTTGCGCCCGTTGCTGTCACCGCCGCACCTAGGCTGACGTGCACGTTCATTCAGAAGCAGTGCTTTCAAGAGTGCGGCAAGAAAGTCGGGCCGGGCTTCTGCAAGGTTCACTGCGACGGGGAGAAGAAAAACTGCGTTTCAACCGGCAAATGGAACAGCTTCGGCCGCGAATTCACGAACGTCATCAGGCGCTGAACACTTGGTAGCCGTGGCTGATCAACGGTCGTCCCGAGATCGGCGGCCGAGACCAACCAGCCGCGCGATGAGCCAGATCGGCACCACAACCATCGCACCAAGTGCCAGGTACTGCAGCCCCCACTCCACCGCGCCGAACCCCATGTCGTAAATGCGGCGGGCGATGATGTTGATGTTATAGAAGAAGTTTGCGGGCGTGATGCCGAACGCAGACAGGACTATGCCGACCACAATCGACAGCACGACGAGGCGGACGAGAACGCCAAGCGGGTTGCCGCCGAGAATGTCGTTGCGGTCCATGATGAAACTTCCTTGTTCTTGAACACCGAGAACGGGTCATATGAGCGAGCGACCGCCGTTCGCGCCGAGTATTGCCGTCGCCCCATAGCATACCGAAAGGACCACAGTCTCGAACGACAACGCATCCGACGAACGCCGAAAGCCCTCACAGTTCATGTCCATGCTCGTGCCGCCACCCGGTCGTGAGACGTCCAGCCGCAGATCGGCCGCAGCGGCCCCACGGAAGCGAACGACTGCGCGCCAACGCGCAAAGTTGAACGACCCGTTACATCACCTCGAAACGCCGACCGAAGCTGCATTGCCGAAGCCGTTTGCAGACTGGTTCCAAAATCGCGGTTGGAATCCACGTCCGCATCAGCTTGCCCTGATCGAGGCGAGCCGGAACCGCCAGCCTACCTTGCTGATCGCGCCGACGGGCGCGGGTAAAACGCTGGCTGGGTTCCTGCCCAGCCTGATCGGGCTTGCCGATCAGAGGCGCGAACGGAAAGGAGCAGGCCTGCACACTCTCTATGTTTCACCGCTGAAAGCGTTGGCCGTAGACGTTGCCCGCAATCTGATGACGCCGATCGAAGAGATGGGCCTCAAGATCAGGACCGAGACCCGTACCGGCGATACCTCTGCTGCCCGCCGCCAGCGACAGCGCGTGGATCCACCGCAAATCCTGTTGACGACGCCCGAGCAGATCGCGCTGCTCCTGAGCCACCCTGACGCTTGCCATCTGTTCGCTGACCTCGACACTATCATCATTGACGAGTTGCACGCCCTCGCCGGAACCAAGCGCGGCGATCTTCTGGCCCTCGACGTCGCGCGGCTCAGATCGCTGGCGCCGGAGGCGATCGCCATCGGGCTTTCGGCGACAGTTGCGAAACCGTCCGAGCTCAGGGCCTACCTGATGCCGCAGTCGTCACCGGAATCCGCGATTGAATTGGCGCATCTGGTCGTCGCCGACGGTGGCGCGGAGCCGAACATCGAGATCCTCGAAATCGAGGACGGGGTGCCGTGGTCGGGACATTCGGCACGCTATGCCATCGGCCGCGTCTACGAGGCGATAGGGCGGCACAAACTGACGCTGGTGTTCGTCAACACGCGGATGCAGGCGGAGATGATCTTCCAGGAACTTTGGCGTATCAACGAGCTCCAATATCCCATCGCACTGCATCATGGGTCGCTGGATGCAAGGCAACGGCGCAAGGTCGAGGCTGCCATGGCGGCCGGCGGCATCAAGGCCGTTGTCGCCACGTCGACGCTCGATCTCGGCATCGACTGGGGCGACATCGACCTCGTGATCAACATTGGCGCGCCAAAGGGATCGAGCAGGCTGCTGCAGCGGATCGGCCGCGCCAATCACCGCCTCGACGAGCCATCGGTGGCGCTGCTGGTGCCAGCCAACAGGTTCGAGGTGCTCGAGTGCCGCGCCGCGTTGGACGCGGCCCGCGCCGGGGTCCAAGACCTGTCGCACGCCCGTGGCGGAACACTCGACGTCCTGGCGCAGCACGTTCTGGGCATGGCATGCCAGCGGCCGTTCAAGCCTGATAGCCTTTTCGCGGAGGTACGCTCGGCCGCTCCCTACATGGAGTTGACGCGGGCGACGTTCGACCGGGTCGTCGACTTCGTTACGAATGGCGGCTATGCGCTCAAGACCTACGAACGGTTCGCCAAGCTGGTCGCAACCGACGACGACCATGTGCGGCTGGCACATCCGAAGTTCGCCCAGCAGTACCGGCTCAACGTCGGCACCATCGTTGATGCGCCGATGATCAAGGTGCGGCTAGGCGGGCGGCGGACCAGGCCGGACGGCTCGGCGCGAAAAGTCATGGCCGGCGGGCGCGTTCTCGGTGAGGTTGACGAATACTTCATCGAGCAACTTCGTCCCGGAGACGCTTTCGTTTTCGCGGGCGAAGTGCTGCGCTTCGAAGGGCTGCGGGAGACCGATGCGTTCGTCTCGCGTGCGGCGGCCTCCGATCCCATCATCCCAAGCTACACCGGCGGACGCTTTCCGTTGTCGACGCATCTTGCTGAGCGGGTCAGGAATATATTGGCGAGCCGGTGCGCTTGGGACGTACTGCCCGGTCCGGTTCGGGAGTGGCTCGATCTCCAATCCCGGCACTCGCGCATACCCTTGGCCGACGAGGTGCTGGTCGAAACCTTCCCGCGCGGCGATCGGCACTACGTCGTCTGCTATCCCTTCGAGGGCCGGCTAGCACATCAGACGCTGGGAATGCTGCTGACGCGAAGGCTCGATCGGCTGGGTGCCCGCCCGCAGGGCTTCGTTGCCACCGATTATGGGCTTTCGGTGTGGTGTGGCCGCGATCTCGACGTGATGATATCGCGCGGCGCGCTGGAGCTCGGCGAGCTCTTCGAGGAGGACATGCTCGGCGACGATCTCGACGCGTGGCTCGCTCAATCGAGCTTGATGAAGCGAACGTTCCGGCTGGCGGCGGTGATTGCCGGGCTGATCGAGCGACGGCACCCAGGGCGGGAAAAGTCGGGCCGGCAAGTGACCATGTCGACAGACCTTGTCTATGACGTGCTCAAAAAGCATGATCCTGGGCACGTCCTGCTCGAGGCGGCGTGGGCAGATGCCGCAACAGGGCTGCTCGATATCACACGGCTCGGAGATTTTCTGCGTCGCATCAAAGGTCAAATCAGGCATCAAGCGCTTTCGTGCGTGTCGCCGCTGTCGGTACCTATCCTGCTCGAAATGGGAAAGGAGCCGGTCGCGGGACTGGGTCGGGAGGACGCGCTGCGCGAGGCGGCCGAAGCAATGATGCGAGACGCAACGCGCGGGACATGATTGACCAAATCGCTTTATCGATCAGAGCTCGTGATTGAACGAGCGAGCAATAGGCGACGTCGTTCGACGATCGTGGAGACGAGAGGGCCATGCCGATGCTGAAACTGAAGCCGGAACGGCTGGGTGCTGACGATTTCAAGGATCAGCCGATCTCGATCGCGGGCAAAGCCTTCATTGCCGATATGTCGGGAGCGCTCTACTGGCCGTCGGAGCGCGCGCTCATCGTGGCTGATCTCCACCTCGAAAAGGGATCATCCTACGCCCGCAATGGGCAGATGCTGCCGCCCTACGATACCCACGAAACACTGGAGAAACTTGCCGCCGCGATCGATCGCTACGATGCTGAGACGGTGATCGCTCTTGGCGACAGCCTGCACGACGTCGCCGCAGCGGACCGCATTGGCGACGAAGCACTCGCGAAGCTGCGCATCATACAGGCCGACCGCGATTGGATCTGGATTACCGGAAACCACGACCCGTTGATATCGAGCCGGCTCGGCGGGCTCGTGAGGGCCGAGATCGACGTCGATGGCATCAGCCTCCGTCACGAACCAAGATCGGGCCGGGTGACCCACGAGATCGGCGGACACCTGCATCCGGCGGCGCGGATCTATCTGAACGGGTATTCGATCCGGCGGCCATGCTTCGTCGGCAACGGACGGCGGCTGGTGCTGCCGGCGTTCGGCAGCTATACTGGCGGGCTCAATGTTCTCGACGACGCATTCGTACCGTTGTTCGGCAACGATGGGATGTCGGTATGGCTGTTGGGACAGGAAGGGCTTTATCCTGTGGCGGCGCGTATCCTGAAAGAGGACTGATGGCCAACCTGGCTGCCGCCCGCGATCAGTGGGAGCCGCTTCGGCGGAACACGACGGATGCAAGAAGTCCGGCGCCCACCGCGATAGCGACCGCAAATAGTCCATAAAGCAAGGGCATTTTCTTCGAGAAGTCATGGAGCAGCAGCTCGATACCGGCACGCTCGATTTTGACCCGCGCTGTGTAGATGCCCAATAGCCCGCCATCGCGAAAGAGGTAGACACGGGCTTTGAGTGGCCCAACCGGCACGTTGGCTGGAAGTTCGACGGCGCACCGGAATAGACTGCGGCCTATGAAACCAACCCCGTAGTCCTGGCGGACGTAGAGACCGTCCTTCTGCTTCAACCGGATCACGGCTTTCTGGTAGCCTTTCATGTCGTCGTCCGACAAGCCGGGCACGAACCCGCGCGCCGGCAAAACGGCAACGTGCTCGAACCCGATTCCGCTCTTGGCCAACAGGTCCGCCTCGGCGATGTCCTCGATCGGCCGCGTCGAGATGATCGCGTAGTAGCTTGGCATGGGCACAAACCGCACCGACTTGGTATTGACCCACATGCCGGCGACGTTGCCCTTCTTGCGCACCAGGACCGGAGTCGGGGACCCTTCGACAACGACGACCACGTCGTAGAGGCCGCTTTCAGCGCTCGGCTGACGACTGTTCTCGACCGAGCCGAAGACGACGATTTCCGTGCCGGTGAAGCTCGATGTGATGGCGACGTTACGCATCGATACGTCTGCCTCGACACTCTCGCTTGCCGCTTTGGCGGCGGCTTGAAGCGTGAGGGGTGTCGCGCCCGGCGCAACATTTGGCAGCCCCTCGGGGGCCGCGTGTCGTTGGACCGAAGGCTGGCCAGCCCAGACGGACCCCTGGATGCAACACAGCGCCAAAAGAAGCGCCGCGCCAAGCAACCCAAATGAGTTCACCCGACACTTTCGAAGCCGATGCACACAACGATCCTGGTAGAATTCCGATCGGGGCAAGCTTCGATTGGAACGTGCCTGCGGTCAACCCGCAATGCTTGATCGGTCGATCGAACTAGTGGCCTGTCGGGCCTAAATCGCTGTGCCAGCCGCACGCGTCGACGATTTAGGCCCGACATGAAGGCCACTAGTGTTCCGGCGCCGACATTTGATTCCCGTTGCAACGCGCTCCAGATCAAATGTCGG
>PERT01000047.1 GCA_002928955.1 Hyphomicrobium sp.
TAACCCAATGATATAGCTAGTGGCCTTCATGTCGGGCCTAAATCGTCGACGCGTGGGCTGGCACAGCGATTTAGGCGCGACAGGCCACTAGCCATGCTAGTGATCCGGAGCTGACAATTGAGTCCCATTGTAACGCGCTCTAGATCAAATGTCGGCGCCTAAGGAACAGTAGCAAACCTATGATTCTAATGTAGCTTTCGCATCTGACGTTTGGTTTCGCGTCCAGCCCCGATTGGGGACCAAACGTCAGATGCGCTACAGTAGTACCTCGCCAGAGCAAATGCTCCGCAACATAGGACGACACTCGTGCAAGACCCCCGGCCCACGACAGTTTCCGCCGATGGCGCCGCATCCGGCGCGGCAATCGTCAAACAGGCACCCTTCCGTGCGCTGGCGTCGTGGGTGCTGTTCGATTGGGCGGCCCAGCCGTTCTACACGCTCATCCTGACCTTTTTGTTTGCGCCGTACTTTGCCACGACCGTTGTTGGTGACGAGGCGCGCGGGCAGCAACTATGGGGGTACGCCGCTGCGGCGGCAGGTGTGATCATTGCCATCGGAAGTCCGCTGTTGGGCGCCATGGCCGATGGCCGCGGGCGGCGTAAACCGTGGATCGCAATGTTCTCGATCATCCTCGCGGCGAGCATCTCGGCATTGTGGCTTGCCACGCCCGGCGCGTCGACAACGACGATTTTCCTCGTCCTGCTTGCATTCATCATCGCTACCGTCGCCGCCGAATTCACACAGGTATTCACGAACGCGATCATGCCCTCGCTGGTTCCGCCGAGCCAGCTTGGCCGGCTGTCGGGAACCGGTTGGGCCGTCGGCTACTCGGGCGGTTTGGTGAGCCTGTTGCTGGTTGCTGGTCTGCTGTTCGTGCTGCCGGGTACCAGTAAGACCGTGTTCGGTCTTGATCCGGTCCTGAAGCTCGACGCAGCGACCCGCGAAATGGACCGATTGATAGGCCCGCTAGCCGCCGCTTGGTACTTGTTGTTCATGATCCCGTTCTTTCTCTTTGTCCCCGACAAGACGGCCGTTCCTGTCGCCGGCGTGGTCAAGGGATCACCCTTCGCGGAAATCTGGGATACGATCCGATCGCTGACGTCGCATCGCGACATGCTCTATTTCCTGCTGGCGCGGATGCTGTATACGGACGGCCTGTCGGCGATCTTCGCATTCGGCGGTATCTATGGGGCCGCGACGTTCGGTTGGGGGCCGCTCGAGCTCGGCTTGTTCGGCATCGTCCTGACGCTGACGGGCGCAGTCGGCGCGGTGATTGGCGGCGTGCTCGACGATCGGGTCGGCTCGAAAACCGTGATCGTGGTGGCGCTTGCCCTTCTCATCATCGGCGCGCTCGGCATTCTGTCGGTCGACAAGACGCACATCCTTTTCACCATCGACGCAGTACCCAAGGTCGCGGGTTCCAGGCCGTTTTCATCGACAGGCGAGTTGGTGTTCCTGGCGTTTGCAGTGATCGTCGGCGTTGTATCGGCCCCGGTGCAGGCCGCGAGCCGCGCGCTACTTGCCCGCCTTGCTCCGCCCGACAAGATCACGCAGTACTTCGGGCTGTTCGCCTTTTCCGGCAAGGTTACGGCTTTCCTGGCGCCGTTCTTGGTCGCAACCGTCACGGCTGCGACGGGCAGCCAGCGTTGGGGCATGGCGGCAATACTCGTCTTCCTGGTCGCGGGTATCGTTTTGATGCTGCCGGTGCGCGATCGCCGCTGAAACGGAATGAGGGGCACCAATGAAAGCAAGTTGGATCACGATTGTCGCGATGGCGTTTGCGGTCGGATGGATGGCCGTGGTGGGTGTGGCCGCGATAAACAACTGGCCGCGCATTCCGCTCGATTTACCCCGTAGCGATCCGGCCGTCCGCGCGGCCCACAACAGGGCCGTGACGATCCACGTGTTGTCGAATGGACTTGCCGCCAGCGTCCCCCTTATCTTCATCGGGATCGGACTTTTGCTGCGGTCTCGACGCCGGGATTGAATGGCTGCCTGTCAACGCGCCGGCCGTTCCTTGATCATCATCCAGCACGGCCCCTGGATGGGATCGTTGTGGACGCGCACCCAATGGAAACCTGCCCGCTCGTAGGCGCGAATTGTGCTCTCGTTGGCGATCGAGGTGAAGATCGACGCGGCGGGGGCGAGCGTGGTTTCAAATACTTCACCGGCCATCAGCTCTACCGCTCGGCGGCCGGCGTCCCGTCCGCGCCAACCGGGCGCCGCGATGAAAGCATCGATGTCCCAGGTGCCGGCCAGCATGCCGTCGGGAAGCCCGCTACCCCAGTAGAGCGCGTCGATGGCATGGACATATCCGATGGGCTCGGAACCCGCGATCACCATGCGCGGCATCGCCGACGGTGTTTCGAGGACCATCCGCACCTCGGCTTCCGTGCTTGCCGCCGTGCCCCACCAAGCCTGTACCTCGGGCAATCGCAACCATGTGCGGATGGTGTCCCAGTCGGAAGCGAGCACCGGTCTCAGAACGACGTCTTCGGACGTATTGGCGCCGGCCCCGCTCATCGTCACGCTCGCTTTTGTGTCCGGTTGAACTCGGCGTCCACATGCCAGGTTCAATGCCTGAAGTGGCGCATGCCGGTGAAAACCATCGCCAGTCCGCGCTCGTCGGCCGCCTTGA
Source organism: Hyphomicrobium sp. (assembly GCA_002928955.1). Classification (GTDB taxonomy): domain Bacteria; phylum Pseudomonadota; class Alphaproteobacteria; order Rhizobiales; family Hyphomicrobiaceae; genus JAKAML01. Next base: position 2,639 of record PERT01000047.1, read on the forward strand.
TCACCTCGTCGTCACGCATCGAGCCTCCCGGCTGGATGAACGACACGGCACCTGCGTCGGCCGCGGCAAGCAAGCCGTCGGCAAACGGAAAGAAGGCATCGGACGCAACGGCACAACCGTCGAGTGACAGTCCCGCATGTGCCGCCTTGGTTGCGGCGATGCGTACGGAGTTGACCCGGCTCATCTGCCCCGCGCCGATGCCGAGCGTCGCGCCCGCGCGAGCATAGACGATGGCGTTTGACTTGACGAACTTGGCGACTTTCCAGGCAAACAGCAGGTCGTCCATTTCTCCTGTCGTCGGCGCGCGCCTTGACACCACATTCAGATGTTCGGTCAGCGCGAGGTCGGCATCCTGAACAAGCAGGCCCTGCGTCACCTTCTTGTAGTCGTGGCGTGGCTCGGCCTTGTCGGGCCACGGTCCACACACCAGAAGTCGCACGTTCTTCTTCGCGCCGATGATCGCGATGGCCTCGACTGATGCATCGGGCGCGATGATGACCTCGACGAACTGCCGCGCGACGATCGCGCTCGCTGTCGCCGCATCGAGTGGACGATTGACCGCAATGATTCCGCCGAAGGCCGACTCGGGGTCGGTTTGGAAGGCGCGATCGTAGGCGCCCATCAGGCTCCCTGCTTCGGCAACGCCGCATGGATTGGCATGCTTGACGATGACGCAGGCTGGCCGCGCGCTGAACTCCTTCACGCACTCGAGGGCGGCGTCCGTATCGGCGATGTTGTTGTAGGAAAGTTCCTTGCCCGACAGCTGACGCGCGCTGGCGACAGATCCGGATGCGGCGTTTCGAGAGACATAGAATGCGGCCCTCTGATGAGGGTTCTCGCCATATCTGAGATCGATGGACTTCTCGAACTGCACCGTGAACGTGCGCGGGAAGCCATGAGCCTTGCCGGTGCCTTCGGTCGTGGATGCGGGCAGCGCGCCGAACCAGTTCGAAATGGCGGCATCATAGGCCGCTGTGCGCGCGTAGGCTTTGCCGGCACATCGCTGCCGGAACGCGAACGACGTCGCGCCGCCGTGGCCTTCGATCTCGTCGACGAGTGCGGAATAGTCGGCCGCATCGACGACGACCACGACGCTGGCGTGATTCTTGGCCGCGGCTCTGATCATGGCCGGACCACCGATGTCGATATTCTCGATGCAGTCGGCGTAGCCTGCGCCCTTCGCCACCGTAGCCTCGAAGGGATAGAGATTGACCACCAGCAGATCGATGGGGGCAATGCCGTGACGGTCGGCCGCATCCTGGTGCTCGGCGTCGCCGCGAACCGACAGCAAACCTCCATGAACGTTCGGGTGCAGCGTCTTCAGCCTGCCGCCCATCATCTCGGGAAAACCCGTGAGGTCGGCCACGTCACGCACCGCAAGCCCCGCCGATTTCAGCGCGACGGCTGTGCCACCGGTCGAGACCAGTTCGATGCCCGCTTTGGCCAGCGCGCTCGCCAGCTCGATCAGCCCGGTTTTGTCCGAAACCGAGAGCAGTGCACGACGGATCTTGGGTTCGTCTCGCGCCTCAACTGTGGTCATCATTGGCCGCTCCCGCTCGTCTTGTTTCTGGTGGCTTGTCTTGATCGAGGAGTCTATCAGGAGGCCGCCTGGACTCGCCATTGCACCTCGGTCTCGCCCGGGGTTGTGCCGCGAAGCACGAGCTGGAGGCTTTGCCGGGGCCCCACAGAGTCGGCAAAGAAGATACTCTCCTCAACCGAAAGCGGGGATCCTGAGACGGTGAACGTCCACACTGCGTCATTGGCGAGAACGATGGTTGCCGAATGCGGTTCAGCAGACGTACAGCGCACATCCGGATGCAAGTGGAAATGGATCGCGAACGGCAAGTCCCGTTTCAAGCGCAGCGCGCCCTTCGGAGGGTGCAGCCGGTCGAGGCCATCGATACGCAGCCCATCAGCCGAGACGGTGAGTTTCCGCGCGTGCAGGAGTCCATAACGCTTGAGGTATCCATCGTGAACGGCGTCAATGGTCAAAGTACCTTGATCCTTCGCCAGCGCCGCGCTCACGGCATCTGGTCCGCGGATTGGCGGGGCGCCTGCGAACTCCTCGAGCGCCGCATGCCGCAACAACAGCGACGAGGATTTTTCGTCGAGCACCAGCGTCGAATGACTTGCTGTCGATCGTGAGGCCGCACGCCAATCGAGGTCTGGGAGACCTGGCGCGCCGCCGTTCACGAACAACAGTTGCGTGCCTACGCTGACTTCGAATGACAGCGCGCCGGCATGCGCCTCACCCGACAGCTCGAGTGCCGGCGGAGGGCCTACGTCGGCGACCAGAACAGTTTGACCGCGCTCGCAGCGGGCATAGCGCGACGGTCCGGATTCGGCGGTCGCGTGTGCTTCGACATCGTCATAGGCAAGCACGGTCGCGAGTGCTGCCGGCGACGCCACGCCCATGCCGTTGAAGCGCGCGAGGCGGCCGTCGCCCATGCGAATATATCGCAGCATTTTGAGCATTTGGGACATGGCTGCCACAAGGACGGGCGGGACAGGTCGGCCACGGGTTGCGAAACACTGCTTCAGTGGCAACAGGTCGAGCATGATCTCGACCAGAATCGCCGGGTTGCGGCTGACGTGGCCGCCGTCGGCCAAAATCTGCTTGGAGATTTCCTCCGAGAAAGCCCGTTCGGCGGCAGACAGCTGCCGGTCATGCCCGGCGATGCAGAGATCAGCGAGCACCAGCGCTGTCAATGCCAGGAGCCGCGGATAGCCGTGAGGCGCATCGCGCCACCGCGCCGAGAGGCGTACCAGTTGTCGGCCGAGGCTTTCAGTCAAGGCGTCGTACGACTTCTCATCCGTTCCGTCGAGAAGCATGTCGGCGTGCGACATCCACGAAATGAGACGCCGGCTGGCCACCGCCGGCTCCCACGGCAGGCCCGAGCCGTCCGCGTGCCGGATGCTCCATTCGACGGCAAGATGACGAGCCATGTCGCGCGCCGCGTCGCTATTGGCCGCATCCAGATGCCGCAGCCAACTGAAACCATGCAGCGCTCGGGCCCAGGCGTCGTTCGGGGGGGCGATTTCGAAAGGCGACAAGTCGTCGATATGGGCGATCGAACCGGCGAGGCCGAACTGGCCAAGCTCGAACTCGTGCCAGAGGCTCGGATCGGAGGTTCTTAGTTCTTGCGGTACGATCAGCAGTTGCTCGGCGACGGCCGAGCCGTATCTCCAGCGCAATAACGGCGAACCAAGCGCCTGGGCGACTGCTGCACGTCGGCTCCGGTCGGCCGACAGGGCCGCCAGCCTGACGCGCTCCGTTATCGACAGTCGCGACATCTTCGATCCTTGCTTTGATCGGCGTCGAGCTTTGCCGGCCGGAGGACACCACCCCCGTTATCGCCCAATTTGCGGCAACACAAGAGCAGGGTGCGCGTGAGTTGTGGGAAGTGCCCCGGATCACACGATTCCAACGAAATCATGCAGCCTTGCGCAGTCGTGCGGCGTAGAAGCCGTCGAGTCCGGTGATGGTCGTATTCGCGCCGACCGCGTGGAACGGAAGTGTTCTGAGGTCGCCGGCCGCCGTGATCCAGGCGGGATCCCCGTCAAACTCGGTCGCGCTGACCGGCACGCGTGACAGGCTGGTATCGCGAACGAGAAGCTGCTCGATCTGTTCGACGCCCTCTTCCGGTTCGAGCGAGCAGGTGCAGTAGACGAGCAACCCGCCGGGCTTCAACATCGCGGACGCCCGATCGAGCATTTTGGCTTGCAGAGCTGCCAGCGCGGCAACGTCGCTTTCCCGCTTGAGGCGGAGAATATCCGGATGGCGGCGGATGGTGCCCGTGGCCGTGCATGGCGCGTCCAGCAGCACCGCGTCAAACGGTTCGGGCGGCGCGGCGGCGCAGATGTCGGCCGCGATGAGTTGCGCTTCGAGCCCCAGGCGCTTCAGGTTTTCAGCCACGCGCAGCAGGCGGCTTTCGGAAATGTCGACGGCGGTAACGAGGGCACCGGCCGCGGCGAGTCCCGCCGTCTTGCCGCCGGGTGCCGCGCAGAGATCCGCCACTCGCAGTCCCGCGACGTCGCCGAGCAGCCGGGCGGGTATTGCGGCGCCCAAGTCCTGCACCCACCAAGCGCCTTCCTGGAAGCCGGGCAGGTCCTCGATCCGGCCTCCGGCGTCGAGGCGAATCGAGCCCGTGGGCAGCAGCGTGCCGCCCAGCCGTTCGGCCCACGACGCGGGTTCGCTCTTCACCGAGATGTCGAGGGCGGCTTCATCGAGTGACGCCGCGGCGATCTGGCGTGCCGCATGTTCGCCATAGGCGTCATGCCAGCGCTTCCACATCCAGTGAGGGATGTTGACTTTGACCGCGTCGAGACTGGCGAGATGGGCGGGGCCGTCTCGGGCCACACGCCTCAGAACCGCGTTTACGAGTTTGTCGAGGCGCGCCCCGCCGGGAACGAGGCGACAGTGGTCGACTGCGAGGCTGATCGCGGCGTGCGGCGGTGTCGACAGGAAGAGGAGCTGCGCGGCGCCCGTCAGAAGGAGAATGCCTACCTCTGCGTGCTTTTCGCTCAACGGCTTTTCAAGGCACGACGCGATGACGGCCTGTAGCACGCCCGAGCGGCGGATCACGGTCGAGGCCAGCAGTTGCGCGAAGGCCCGGTCGCGCGGCGCCAAGGGCGATACACCCGGCTTGCCGAGCGCATCGGCGAGGCTTTCGTCGAGCGCGTGTCTGCGCAGAAGGACCCCCGCGGCCGCCGACACCGCGACCTGCCGGGCGGCCAGTCCTGGTGTTGCGCCTGCCAGTGACGCACCCGTGGCATCTCTTTTTTTTGTACTGATGTCATTCGCCACGCGGCGCCACCTGTCCCATGCCTATCGCGACCTCTCGTTCAGCCCCAGGGCCCCTGGCCGCGGGTATCGCCACGTGGCGTCAGGCCGGCCGACCAAGGTCCTCGTGGACGCGACAGCCCGCCGTCGCCGTCGGCGACAGTTGTGTTGCCGTCGCCATCGGCGACAGTTGTGTTGCCGTCGCCATCGGCGACAGTTGTGTTCCGGTTGTCCTGGCCCTGCGCAAACTCCTGCGCCAGCTTCTCAAGTTCTGCAATGCGGTTCTCGGTCGAGGGATGCGTCGTGAACCAGCTGTCGACGCCGCGGCCTGTCAACGGATTGATGATGAATAGATGCGCCATGGCCGGCACGCGTTCGGCGGGGTCGTTGCGTATCCGCGTCGCGTAGGTATGAATCTTGGCAAGCGCCGAGGCTAGCCACATCGGATTGCCGCAGATCATGGCGCCCAAGCGATCGGCGCTGTACTCGCGCGAGCGACTGATCGCCATCTGCACAAGTGTGGCGGCAAAAGGCGCCGCGATCATCGCGACCAGCATGCCGATCCAGCCCAAACCATTGCCGTTCCGATTTCTGTGATTGCCGCCGAAGAGCAAGCCGAACTGGAGATACTGCGCCATCATTGAGATCGCCCCGCCGATCGTGGCCGCGACCGTCATCGTCAAGGTGTCGCGGTTCTTGATGTGCGCGAGCTCGTGCGCCATGACGCCCGCGACTTCTTCCGGTGACAGCATGTCCAGGAGCCCGGTCGATGCCGCAACCGCCGAGCGAGACGGGCTGCGGCCCGTGGCGAAGGCGTTCGGTTGCGGATTGTCGATGACGAAAACCCGCGGCATCGGCAGCTCAGCGCGCTGGGCAAGCTCGGCCACGATACCGTACAACTGGGGGGCCGACTGTGCATCGACCTCGCGGGCCTTGAACATGCGGAGAACGATGCCATCAGCGTTCCACAAGCTCACGGCGTTCATGACAAGTGCCGCGAGAAACGCCGCAACCATGCCGCTTTGGCCGCCGATGACAGCGCCCATCGCTACGAAGATCGCGGTCATAACGACAAGAAGAAGCGCCGTCTTGGCGTAATTCATCGGCATTATCGGCTCCTCGGCAAAACGCGGATTCGATTGTGACGCGAACGGTCGAGATCTCAGCGGCGCGCATCAACGTAGATCGAACACCTGCATAGCTATATGGTATCCAACATGAGAGACAACCAGCAGCCTCTTGAACAGGATCCGCAACCGGCGGCCGATGACGATGGCGCGCCGCGCGTTTTGACACCAGCGGCTCACCGGGCGCTTGCCGAGGCCGAAGAGCGACGCCAGAAAGCAACGTCCGCGCAGAATCAGGCTGCGGCCGAGGTCGGCGGCCGTGGCGGCCCGGACCCGGTGCGGTATGGCGACTGGGAAAAGGGCGGCATCGCCTGGGACTTTTAGCGGCTGTGCCGAATTGGATCAAAACAACACTTCCAAAGGGTCGCGAGCTGCTTGGTGGTTGACATTTATTGACACGATGTCAACACTTTGCGGGACTTGATTTAACTTCAAGTACTGTACAGATTTTTTTAAATTATACCAAATTGCGCCAGTGGTTTAATTTGATCTGAACCAGTTTTTTATTGGCGTTGCTGGTCGACCCGCGGCTTGCGGCCTCAAGGCACTCGGCTTGCATCTCTCCCCCCATCGCATCCGCGGTGTTTCAGGGAGAGACACAAATGTCGACCACACCTCTTAACATTGCCCGCCGCCTTGCAACCGACGATCGGGGTGCGGTTATTCCGCTGTTCGCCCTTCTGCTGTTCGTCATGTTGTTCATCGTGGGTCTCGGCCTCGACTACACCCGGGCGACGCACGCCGCGCAGCGCATGTCTGCCGCGATCGATGCTGCCGCACTCATGGCGGGCCGGGCTCTGCTCGACGGGCAGTTGTCGGATAGCGAAATCGAAGAGAAGGCAAGGCTGCTGCTGAATGAGAACTTTAAGTCTGGCGGCGCGAACATCGGCGAGCTTGGTCCGGTCGAAGTCCAGATCAATCGCACCACCGGGGCCGTGACGATCAACACCAACACGGTGGTGCCGGCGACCCTGCTGGCGATCGTGCCGAACTTCACGCAGTTCAATATCCCTGGTCGCGCGTCGGTCATCTTCGACCAGCGCGACATCGAGCTTGGCATCCAGCTCGACGTGACGGGCTCGATGCAGGGGCAGAAGCTGGCCGATCTGAAGCTCGCGTTGAACGGCGTTGCTGACACCAACTCGGAACTAGAGGATCAGGGGCTGTTTGATATCCTGCTGCCTGATCAGAACGGTAACAACAAGGTGCGCATCGGCCTTGCGCCCTACTCCGCCGGCGTCAATCTCGGTGCGGCGCGCGCGGCGGCCGTCACCAATAATCGGAACGCCGGCTCGGGCTGCGTCTACGATCGCCAGAACGGCGACGCCAGCGACAGCCTGCCGGGCCCTGGTAAGTACTTCGGTGGCCGTGCAGATCTCCCTTCGGCGCAGCCCTGCCCTGGTGCTCAGGTCACGCCATTGTCGAAGGCTGACGACAACGCCAACGAGCGCACGCGCCTGAAGGGTATCGTTCGGGGCTTCAATGCGGCTGGCACCACTGCCGGTCAGGTTGGTACGAACTGGGCATGGAACATCATCTCTCCGGAATGGACGAATGTGTGGGGCGGCGATGCGCCGGCCGCATACGGCACGGCCAACGTGACCAAGGCTGTCATTCTGATGACGGATGGTGAATACAACACCACCGACGGCCGGTGTGACAATAGCGGCTGCAATCCGAACGGGTCGCGCGGACGCCAGTCCAACGATCGCGCCAAGCGAATGTGCGAGAGCATGAAAGAGCCGGGCCGGGACGTGATCGTGTATACCGTCGGCTTCCGGCTCACCAATCCGGTCGCTATCGAAACGTTGAACAGTTGCGCATCGAGCAGCCGCACCGCTTTCCTCGCGGAAGATGGCGAACAACTCCGGAAAGCGTTCCGCGACATCGCAAACCAGCTCAACAACTTGCGCCTGACACAGTGAAATAGCCAGGGTTCGCCAGTCGCGCCGCCGTTTTCTTGGGCCGTGCAGACAGGAGAGGGAGAGCGCGCTTCGCGGGAGGCGCGCTCTTTACTTTTGGCCACTTCCGACACGCCTCCCCGGAGGCCGGCCGGCAGCCGAGCGGCGCGACCGGTCTTCGCAGACGCCCCGGATTTGTTTAGAAGCAACACCCGAACCATAGAGTTGCTCGTGTTCCCTTGCCGGAGGCCGCTTGAGACGCTTATTTCGGACGCTCGCGCGACTTTTCGTGTTGTTGGTGGCGCTGGCCGCCGGACTCGCCGCCTTTTGGTTTGGCGTCATTCCCCAACGCGTGAGCCCGTTTTCTCCGCTGACGCTCGATGCGCCGGACCAATGGTTCATCGACCCGAAACTCGCCGCTCTGAGGCGTGATCCGGTGCTGTGCCAGGCAACCCTCAAGACCCCGCACATTGAGGCGGTTGCCGTTCCCGACGTACCGATCGAACGCGGCTGCGGCTCTGTCAACGCCGTGGAAATGAGCTCCGTTGGCGGTGCGCGCCTTCCGGCAAATCGCATCACCTGCGAAATGGCGGCGGCACTCGCCCTGTGGCTTGAGCACGATGTGCAGCCTCTGGCTGTCGCAGCATTTGGCAAACGGGTGAAAAGCGTGCAGCAGATGGGGACGTATTCATGCCGCAACATCGTCGGCAATGTTCTCTGGAAAGATTTCCGAAGCCAACACGCAACCGCCAATGCCATCGATATCGCGGGCTTTACCCTGGAGGACGGGCGTCAGATCAGCGTGCTTAGGAACTGGCCGAAGAGCGGTGCCGAAAGCCGGTTTCTTCGCGACGTTCACGGCCGCGCCTGTCGTTATTTTCGTGTTGTGCTGGGGCCTGAATTCAATGCGTCCCACAAGGACCACTTCCACTTCGATCGTGGATTCCTATGGACGTGCAAATGACGGTTCGAATTTGTGTTGAATTGGAACAACCACAAAAACATTATTATTCCTGAATTTCTGGGGTCGGAACAGCCTGAACAAAACATCCACTGGATTAGTCCGTTTTTTATCTATCCGGTGTTGATTGAGTGCCTCAGGCAAGCCTCGGGGTACTCTCATGCGTTCCTTTGAAACAATCGCCAAGCGCTTTCTGCATGAGGCGGACGGCGCCATCGCCATCATCTTTGGCCTTAGCGCATTGACCCTCATGACTATTGTCGGAATCACGATGGACGCGTCGCGCGCCTACAATATCTCGAACCGCGTCCAGAACGCGCTCGATTCGGCGTCATTGGCAGCAGCCCGCAGGATGAGCCTGGACGAGGCCAGCGATGACGAAGTGCGCGAAGCGGCACTTGGCCACTTCAATTCGCAAAAGGAACAATTCAAGGTGTGGGGCGCGGTTGCCTCGAACCCGCAGGTCTCGATCGACCGCGGCAACGCGTCCGTGACGATGACCGCCGACGTGAATGTGTCGTCCATCGCCGGATCGCTCTCAACGCTGCTTCCGAATCTTGCCTTCTCGCCGTCGTCGACATCGACGTTCGACGTCAAGCGAATAGAGCTCGCCTTGGTCCTCGACGTCACCGGCTCGATGTGTGCTCCAAATCCTTCGCCGTGCACGGGCGGGCCGAAGTTCGAAGGCCTGAAAAAGGCAGTCGAGGATTTCGTGAATATCTTTGCGAATACCACGACAAGCAGGGGCCTGGTGCGCGTTGCTCTTGTACCCTATTCGGGTGCCGTCAACGTTGGCGGTTACAAGAACGTGGTTGCCCATTCGCCAAACCCTGGTGATGATTGTGTCGTCGAGCGTGACGGATCCGAAGCCTACACGGACGCAGCAGCGTCGGGTAATGCCCAGGTCGACACCAGCAGCACCTCCGATCGCGCCTACTATGGCTGCCTGACCTCACAGATCGTGCCGCTGTCTGACGTGGCCGACGCGGGCGAGCGGACCAACTTGATCAATCACGCAAAAGCGATGGTGGCCGAAGGCTGGACCGCCGGACATATCGGCGCCGCGTGGGGCTGGTACATGGTGTCACCGTCTTGGACCAGCATCTGGCCTGCTACCAGCGATCCAAAGCCCTATGGCAAGGATGTCATCAAAGCGGTGGTGTTGATGACCGACGGCGAGTTCAACACCGCCTACCGCAACGGCGGCACCGGCTATCCGGATTCCTCGAGCACGGACGTGAACTTTGTGGGTTCGTCGCCCTACCAGGCGATACAGCTTTGCAACAACATGAAGGCCGCCAAAGTTCAGGTATTCAGCATTGCTTACATGGCGCCGTTGAATGCAGAAGCGCTGTTGAAATCGTGCAGCGGCGACGCCAACTACTATGACGCGGCCAACGCCGGCCAGCTCCAGGATTCGTTCCGCGCCATCGCTGAAAAGCTCACGTCCTTGAAGATCGCGAAATAACATCGAAGTTGTCTTTGAGGCTGTTGAAATCGAAAACAGGACGGTCAGGATTGCTCCTGCCGTCCTGTTTCGAATTTTCAGTCTGGTGTGTCGATCGCAAAGTCGGTTTCATTCTTCGGGCGCGTTCGGAGACGGACAGCGCGATCTCAATCACACGAGAACCGATGGTTTGCTCGTGTCCTCTCGGCCGGAACACGAGCAAGTCCGATATCGGCCGCCGTCTCAGCCGGATTTCTTGTTCTGCCGGTTGGCGATGAGGTCGTCGACCACGGCTGGGTCAGCCAGCGTCGAGGTGTCTCCGAGGTTCGAGAACTCGTCTTCGGCGATCTTTCGCAAGATGCGGCGCATAATCTTGCCTGAACGCGTCTTGGGCAAACCGGGCGAAAATTGAATCCAATCCGGTGAGGCAGTTGGACCGATGATCTTGCGCACGGTGGCGACGAGTTCCTTCTTGACGTCGTCGCTGCCCTGCTCGCCGGCATTCAAGGTGACGTAGCAGTAGATGCCCTGCCCCTTGAGATCATGCGGTGCGCCAACCACGGCCGCCTCGGCCACCTTGGGATGGGCCACGAGCGCGCTCTCAACCTCGGCGGTGCCGAGCCGATGTCCGGATACGTTGATCACGTCGTCAACGCGGCCAGTGATCCAGTAGTAGCCGTCCTCGTCGCGGCGGCAGCCGTCGCCGGTAAAGTACATGCCCGGATAGGCCGAGAAGTAGGTTTGCACAAAGCGCTCATGGTCGCCGTAGACGGTGCGCATCTGGCCTGGCCAGCTGTCGAGGATCACGAGATTGCCGGATGCTGCGCCGTCTATGAACTGGCCCTTGTCGTCGACCAGCGCCGGCTTGCACCCGAAGAACGGCAGTGTGGCCGAGCCCGGCTTGAGGTTGGTTGCGCCGGGAAGCGGAGCGATGAGGATGCCACCGGTCTCGGTCTGCCACCACGTATCGACGATCGGGCAGCGGTCATCTCCCACCACCCGGTGGTACCACTCCCAGGCCTCGGGGTTGATCGGCTCGCCGACAGAGCCAAGCAGCCGGAGCGAGGACCGGTCGGTCCGTTTGACGAAATCGTCGCCGAGGCCCATTAGCGCGCGAATTGCCGTGGGCGCGGTGTAGAACGTGTTGACGTCCCACTTGTCGATCACATGCCAGAATCGGGACGGTGTCGGATAATTCGGGATGCCCTCGAACATCAGCGTGGTCGCCCCGTTGGCAAGCGGCCCGTAGACGATGTAGGAGTGCCCCGTGACCCAGCCCACATCGGCGGTGCACCAGTAGATGTCGCCGTCGTGGTAGTCGAAAATGTACTGATGAGTCATGGCGGCGTAAACGAGATAGCCGCCCGAGGTGTGCAGCACGCCCTTGGGCTTGCCGGTCGAGCCCGATGTATAGAGGATGAAAAGCGGGTCTTCCGCGCTCATTTCTGCCGGCGGGCAATCCGGCGAGACCTTCACCAACTCCTCGTGCAGCCAGAGATCGCGGCCCGGCGTCCACGCCACGGGGTTGCCCGTGCGGCGGACGACCAGCACTTTCTCATCGCCCTTGCAGGTCTTGAGAGCATCGTCGCAGTTCTTCTTCAGGGGTACGGGCTTGCCGCCACGCATCCCCTCGTCCGCCGTGATGATCAACTTGCTGTCGGCATCAATGATGCGGTTCTGCAAGCTGTCCGGTGAGAACCCGCCGAAAACGATGGAATGAACGGCGCCGATCCGTGCACACGCGAGCATCGCGTAGGCCGCCTCGGGGATCATCGGCAAATAGATGGTGACGCGGTCGCCCTTCTTGACGCCGTTGGCCTTCAGTACGTTGGCGAATTTCGACACGCGCTCGTGCAGTTGACGGTAGGTGATCTTTTCGTCTTGGGTCGGGTCGTCGCCTTCCCAGATGATTGCGACCTGGCTGCCGCGTGTTTTCAAATGGCGGTCAACGCAGTTGTAGCACACGTTGAGCGAGCCATCCTCGTACCACTTGATCGAGACGTTGCTCGGGTCGTAGGAGGTGTTCTTGACGACGGTGTAGGGCTTCATCCAGTCTATGCGGCGGCCAATTTCGCCCCAGAACCCATTGGGGTCCTTGATGGAGCGCTCGTACATTTCTTTGTACTTCGCCTCATTGACCCACGCCCGTTCCGCCCATTGCGCCGAAACGGGATAATTGCTGTTCGACATGCGCGTTTCCTCTGATCAATTTTTTGTTGGTGGCACTATGCTGACTGCTGAATTGCACGGCAACTGCCCGTTGGTCGAATAACGTGTCCACAACGCATGCTCAGCGCAACCCCATCCAACCTATGACGGCACCTTGGATAAGGAGCACGCCGAGCCAATGACCTGCGTCAATCAGGGTCAGTGTCAGGCTTGAACCCTGGTAGCCATTGTTGATCGCCAGCGTAGGTCCGACGAAGCCGAGCCAGCAGAACCCGCCTGCGATCAGGCCATTGCTGACAGTCACTTGGCCTGGGCCGAGATGTCCGACCAGATTGGCTAGCACCCACGCCATTACAAATTCGGCCAAAAGAGTTAGCAATAACAAAACAGTAATGGGTGCCGTCGAGGCTTTGAGTTCAGCCTCTGACTTGCCCAGCGACGTGAGCCACGGTTTGGAAAGGGCTCCGTACCAGACACCGCCGAACAGGAAGCTCGCGGCCGCTGCAAGTACGACGGCCAGAAGGTTAAGACCAGCGAAGATCATTGGCGTCCCCTCCGAATAGGCTAAATCGAAAGTCTACCAAAAACCGGCGGCTCGGCCAGTGTTCCATCTCCGGCACCCGGTCTTCCTTGCAGCCCCCGATCGACCAAATGTCGGAGACATGAGGAACTCGAGCAACCCTATGATTCTAGTGTTGCTTCTGTCACCAACGCTTGGCACACTGCCTCGCAGCAACTGGGGAACAAGCGTTCGCGGCCCAACACGAGGTGGGCTTTTCGTTTCGGAACGCGCACCGCGCGCCATGCACGAGATTGGAGATCGGTTTCGAGCCCGATGCGGGCGCGTCACGCCTCCCACACCGCCGTCCGCTTGACGAGCGCGTCTTCGAGTTCGCGCGTTACCGCCACCACGTACTCGGCCGCGAGGCGAAATCGACCCTTCGGGAAGTAGGCTCGTTGGGGGTCGCCGACAAGAACCAGCGCGCCGCCGTCCGTCGCCGCACTAATGAACGCGAGCACCCGGTCGGCGAGCTGCCGTTCGTAGAATAGATCGCCCACCAGCACGACGTCGAAACAGCTAGGTGCAGTGGACAACAGGTCGGCCGCAGTGGTCTCGACCAAGACGCCGTTGGTTTCGGCGTTGAGCCTTACGGCGGCCAGCGCATAAGCGTCGATGTCGGCGGCCAACACAGTCGCCGCACCCGCGAGCTTGGCGGCTATGGCCGTGAGACCTGAGCCCGTGCCGAGATCAAGCACGCGCTTGCCGGCAGTCCGTTGCCGATGATCAAGAATGTAGCGCGCAAGTGCCTGCCCGCCGGCCCATGCGAACGCCCAATAGGGCGGCGGCACGTTCATCTCGCCGAGCTCTTCCTCGGTTTTCTGCCAGATGGGCACCGACTCCTCCGCGAGATGCAGCCTGATCTCGGGCACCAGCGGCGGCGCAATCAGCGTGGTATTCGCGCGGATGAAGTCGACCGGGTCGCTCATTCCATCAATGTCTTTGCGTCGAGCCCGCCCATGCGGCCGACCTCCGCCCACTCGGCCTTCGTGACCGGCTGCACCGAGAGCCGGAACGACGTGACGAGGCGCATGGCGGCGAGCTTGGGGTTGGCCTTGACGGCGGCCAGGGTCACCGGCTTCGGCACCGGCGCGATGGCGCGAACGTCGACGCACTCCCACTTGCCCGTGGTGTCGTCGGGATCGGGATGGGCGAGCGCGATCACCTTACAGAGGCCGACCACCGCAAGCCCCTCGTTGGAATGGTAGAAAAAGCAGCGGTCGCCGAGCCTCATCGCCCGCATGAAGTTGCGCGCCTGGTAATTGCGCACGCCGGTCCACGGCTCACCCTGGTCGCCGCGTGAAACCAGATCATCCCAGCTGAAGACGTCTGGTTCCGACTTGAGCAGCCAAAATCCGGTCGAGGCGGGTGAGAGGGCTGATTGTTTGTTGGCCATGAGGTCCTTCAACCCTCCGCCTTGAACGGACGCGCCAGCAGCCCGGCGATCGCGTCACTCGCGGTTACCCGGCCCTCGACAATGCCGGCCACCGCCTCCGCGATCGGCATTTCAATGCCTTTGCCGCGCGCAAGTGAAACGACGGCCTGTGCCGTATAGACGCCTTCAGTCACCGCTCGACGGTTGCCGAGCACGTCCTCGAGCTTTTCACCCTGTCCAAGCGCACGGCCCAAGCTCATGTTCCGCGATTGAGGGCTGCCGCAGGTCAGGACTAGGTCTCCGAGGCCGGACAGCCCCATCAATGTCTCGGGCCGCGCACCCATCGCCACGCCGAACCGCCGCAACTCAGAGAACCCGCGCGCGACCAGGGCGGCGTGCGCGCTGGAGCCGAGGCCCTTGCCCTCGACAATGCCAGCCGCGATTGCCAGCACATTCTTAACCGATCCGCCGAGTTCGACCCCCGTCGCATCATCGGTCCAATAGAGACGGAAGTGGCGATAGCCGAGCCGCTCCGCGAGCAGTTGGCCGAGGGTTTCGTCGGGTGAGGCTATGGTCAGTGCGGCCGGTAGACCGCGCGCGACATCGGTCGCGAAACTCGGTCCCGACAGCACCGCCCGCCGCGTGTCGGGCAGCATTGCGCCCAGAACATCGCTGAGCAGCTTGCCGGTCGACCGCTCGATGCCCTTTGCGCAATTGACCAGCGGCTGACCAGGTCGCATCAGCCCTTGAAGCTCGGTCGCCATGGCGCGCACGTGCTGAGCTGGCGCGACCATCAGTACGGCGTCCTGGGCGGCGATCTCAGCCAAAGAAGTGGTTGCCCGCACGCCGTGGTCGAGTGCGACCCCCGGCAAGTACGCACTGTTGACGTGCCGATCGTTGATTTCCGCAACAGTTTCGGGTTCGCGTGCCCACAGCGACACATCGCGACCGGCGAGACGCAACGTCTGCGCCAGCGCCGTTCCCCACGCTCCACCGCCGACCACGCCAACGCTCTCGATTCGCATCGCCATGCTCCCCATCAACGTAGTCCAATTCTACCATGCCGGCCCGTCGGCCGCACCGGCGCCCAAAAAACGAAAACGTGTTGACCACAGACCCCGGTGCGCGTGGCACACTTTTCACACGTCTGTCGCAGACCGTCGCATAAAGTGTCCGGTATATTTAGAATTCGCAAAACGGCTGTCGTCCCTCCTTGACCCAGAGCCTCCAGAAAATGCGCATCCTGCTCTCTCCGTTTGCTCCGCGCTATATCCCGTGGACACTGTCGCTGCTCGGCACGACACTGTTCGGCTGGCTGTTTTGGAACGATCCCGGAAAACCGTTGGCTTTCGGTGCGCCGATGGCGCTATCCGGAGCGCTCGCGCTCCTCGGTCTCCGCGACTTCACGCAGACCAAGCATTCGATCCTGCGCAATTACCCCATCGTCGCGCATCTGCGGTTCCTGCTCGAGAACATCCGACCCGAGATGCGGCAATATTTCTTCGAGGCCGACAAGGACGGAACGCCGTTTCCGCGTGACAAACGCGCCATCGTCTACCAGCGCGCCAAAAAGGAACTCGACAAGCGGCCATTTGGCACCCAGTACGACGTTTACGGTTCGAGTTTCGAGTGGATGCAGCATTCGATGGCTCCGAAAGTGCCGTCGCGGGAACAGCTCCGGGTGACGATTGGCGGACCGGCCTGCACGGCGCCCTATTCGGCGTCCGTGTTCAACATCTCCGCCATGAGCTACGGCGCGCTGTCAGCGAACGCCATCCGGGCACTTAACCGCGGCGCCAAGCTCGGCGGCTTCGCGCACGACACGGGCGAGGGTGGCGTTAGCCCCTATCACAAGGAGAACGGCGGCGATCTGATCTGGGAAATCGGTTCGGGCTACTTCGGCTGCCGCACCAAGGATGGCATGTTCTCTCCCGAACGGTTCGCTGAAGCCGCCGCCAATCCGCAGATCAAGATGATCGAGATCAAGCTTTCGCAGGGCGCCAAGCCAGGACACGGCGGCGTTTTGCCAGGCGCCAAGGTGACAGCCGAAATCGCAGGCATCAGAGGGGTCGAGCGTGGTCGCGACTGCATCTCCCCGCCACGACATTCCGCATTCTCGACGCCAATCGAACTCATTGCTTTCGTGACCGAGTTGCGCCGCTTGTCCGGCGGCAAGCCGGTGGGTTTCAAACTGTGCGTCGGGCATCCGTGGGAGTTTCTCGCCATCGTCAAGGCCATGATCGAGAGCGGCGAGACGCCGGACTTCATTGTGGTCGACGGCAAGGAAGGCGGCACCGGCGCGGCACCCCTCGAATTCATGGATCATGTCGGGATGCCCCTGCGCGACGGCTTGCATCTGGTGCACTCGTCGCTGATCGGCGCCGGCCTGCGGGAGCGGATCAAAGTCGGGGCTGCCGGCAAGATCGTGTCGGCGTTCGACATGGCGCGCGTGATGGCGCTCGGAGCCGACTGGTGCAATGCCGCGCGCGGTTTCATGTTCGCGGTCGGCTGCATCCAGGCCCAGCAATGCCATACCGACCATTGTCCGACCGGTGTCGCAACCCAGGACCCGACGCGCCAGCGTGCGGTCGTGGTGCCGGCGAAGTCAGAACGTGTCTCGAGCTTCCACGGCGAGACGGTCAAGGCGCTGGCCGAATTGGTCGCCGCTGCCGGACTGGATCATCCCAGTGAGTTTCGCCCGCATCACTTTATGCATCGCGCCGCACCCGACCGGGTGATGTCGTTCGAGCAGCTCTATCCCGTGCTTCAACCCGGCGCGCTCATTCATGGCCAGGTCGGTGGCCGACTGCGGGCGGCCTGGGACATGGCCTCATCGGACAGCTTTACGCCTGCGGTTGCCAACATGCGGCTGGCGGCAGAGTAGCGAGATCCGAACCGCAAATCATCCGCAGTTCATCGCCTGTCATCTGCCGGCCCGGCCGCTCGTTTCTCGTCCCCCCTATCGTCTCGGGATCCCGGGTCATGGTCGCGAGTCGTAAGCGGCGAGTGCAGCAAGATTGACGATGTCGTTGTCCTTGGTGCCGAGAGTGGCGATCTGCACTGAATGCGACATGCCGACCAGGATCGGGCCCATCAGCGTCGCGCCACCCAGTTCCTTCAGCATCTTGGTCGAAATCGACGCCGAGTGGAATGCCGGCATCACGAGAACGTTGGCGGTGTCGGTCAGGCGGCAGAACGGATAGAGGGCCATCAGGTCTTTGTTGAGGGCTACGTCGGCCGCCATGTCACCGTCGTACTCGAAATCCACCCGGCGTTCGCCGAGCAGCCCTACGGCATCCAGGATGCGGTCGCTGCGCTCTCCGCGTGGCTGGCCAAAAGTTGAATAAGCCAGGAGCGCGACGCGTGGCTCGATGCCGAAGTTGCGCGCCGCGCGTGCGGCTTCGACCGCGATATTGGCCAGATCCTCAGCCGTCGGCATGTCGTGCACGCTGGTGTCGGCGATGAGTACAGCGCGGCCGCGGATCAGCGCCAGCGTTACGCCGATCACCGTGCGCCCTTCGGCGGCATCCATGACCCGGTGCACGTCCTTGTAGACACTGGTCCAATTGCGCGTGATGCCCGACACCATTGCATCCGCGTAGCCATGCTGGACCATGAGGGCCGCGAACACATTGCGCTCGTTCCTCAGCATCCGCTCGCAATCGCGCCGCAAGTAGCCGCGTCGCTGCAGCCGCTTGTAGAGGAAGTCGACGAATTCCTCGGTGTAGGGCGAGGAACGGGTGTCGAGCAGTTCGTATTCCGGCCGCAATGGAATGGCGAGGGACTTGAAGTTTTCGCGCACCACATCCGATGAGCCGACCAACATCGGCTGGCCGAAGCCCTGGTTGAAATAGGTATTGGCGGCCCGGATGACCGCGGCGTCCTCGCCTTCGGCGAACACCACGCGCTTGGGATTCGAGCGAACCTTCTGGAAGATCGACTGCAACCAGCTCGCGGTCGGGTCGAGGCGCCCCTTCAATCGCGCGACATACTCGTCCATGTCGACCAGCGGGCGTCGCGCGACGCCCGAATCCATCGCGGCCTTCGCCACCGCCGGTGGCATATGACTGAGCAAGCGCGGATCGAACGGGGCTGGAATGATGTAGTCGCGGCCGAACACCGGTCGGCGGCCATGGAAGGCGGCCGCGACCTGGTCAGGGACCTCCTGGCGTGCGATTTCGGCGAGTGCCTCGGCGGCGGCGATCTTCATCGCGTCGTTGATGGTCGATGCCTGGACGTCGAGCGCACCGCGAAAAATAAACGGGAAGCACAAGACGTTGTTGATCTGGTTCGGATAGTCGGACCGGCCCGTGGCCATGATCACGTCGTCTCGAACGGCGGCAACTTCTTCAGGCGAGATTTCCGGATCGGGGTTGGCCATGGCGAAGATGACCGGGTTCTTGGCCATCGAGGCGACCATGTCGCGGCTGACAATCCCGCCGGCGGAAAGCCCGAGGAAGATGTCGGCCCCCTCGATCACCTGCGCCAGCGTGCGGGCGTTGGTCTTCTTGGCGTAAGGCGCCTTGTAGATATCCATCAACTCGACGCGGCCCTCGTAAACCACGCCCTTGATGTCGGCGACGGTGATGTTCTCGATCTTGATGCCGATCTTGACCAGGAGGTTCAGGCAGGCCAAGGCCGCGGCACCCGCACCCGAACAGACGAGCTTGACGGAGGCGATGTCCTTTCCAACCACGCGCAGCGCGTTGAGAATGCCGGCCGCCACCACGATCGCCGTGCCGTGTTGGTCGTCATGGAATACGGGAATGTCGAGCAGTTCCTTGAGCCGCGCCTCGATCACGAAGCACTCTGGGCTTTTGATATCCTCGAGGTTGATGCCGCCGAACGTGGGGCCAAGGTAGCGCACGCAATTGATGAACGCTTCCGGGTCCTCGGTATCGACCAGCAGATCCATCGCGTCGATATCTGCAAAGCGCTTGAACAACGCGCCCTTGCCTTCCATGACCGGCTTGGCGGCGAGTGCACCGAGATTGCCGAGCCCGAGGATGGCCGTACCGTTCGAGACGACGGCGACAAGGTTGCCTTTGTTGGTCAGGTCGTAAACGGCGGCGGGATTTTCGGCGATGGCGCGGACCGGGATCGCGACGCCCGGCGAATAGGCGAGCGACAGATCGCGCTGGGTGTTCAACGGCTTGGTCGGGGTGATCTCAAGCTTGCCGGGCTTGCCCTGCGAGTGGAACTGAAGCGCCTCTTGTGCAGTAAAGCGGGCTTCTGCAAACCTGGTATCCATGTCAGCTCTTTGTTTTTATGAGGGATTGTTGCGTCGGGGCGGGTTCATGTTGTCAGATTGACGCAACACGGGGCAGAGACCAACCATAGGTCGATCGGCGGCAATTCTCAACGACTGCGGCAAACACATTCCGGAACAGCACCCGGGCGGCCCGTTCGCGACCGGCATTCCCTAGGCGGCTCCGACAGGCTAAGCGTCATCCGAGCAATAGAATTGGACCTTCGACCGCCCATGGCACGGCCAAAGAAAACCATCGACAGCAAGCCGGCCAACGGAAGATCGGGCTCTCGACCTGAAACCGATCAGGCCACCGCGCTTGAGGGCGCCGAAGTCATTGGCGATGAGCCGGGCACTTCCGAAGTGACACCGGTTTCGCCGGTCGAGATAGCCCACGGAACCGGCGATCAGCCGCGCGCGGGTTTTACCGAGGCCACGCCTTCGATGGCGCAGTACCTGGAAATCAAGACGGCCAATCCAGACAGCTTGCTGTGGTACCGGATGGGCGATTTCTACGAGCTGTTCTTCGACGACGCCGTGGTCGCCTCGCGGGCCCTGTCTATCGTGCTGACGAAGCGCGGCAAGCACCACGGCGGCGACATCCCCATGTGCGGCGTGCCGATCCATCGCGCCGACGAATATCTGCAAAGACTGATCCGGATGGGCTACCGAGTGGCGGTCTGCGAGCAGCTCGAGGACCCGGCTGAGGCCCGCAAGCGCGGCGCCAAGGCCATCGTCAAGCGCGATGTGGTGCGGCTGGTGACGCCTGGAACGTTGACCGAGGAGGCGCTGCTTGATGCGCGATCCCGCAATTACCTGACCGCGGTTTTCCCAGTGGTGAACTCCCCGCTCGCCGAAACAACGATGGTCGCTCTCGCTTCGATCGACATCTCGACCGGAGAGTTCGAGTTGGGCGAGGTTGCGAGCGCCGATCTCCCTGGTGAACTGGTGCGCCTCAGTCCGAGCGAGGTGATCGCGTCGGAAACGACGTTTGTCGACCAGGATTTGAAACGCTGGACCGGTCTCGCCGGAGCGGCGCCATCACCCGTACCCGCTTCGTCGTTCGACAGCCTGGCCGGCGAGCGAGCGCTCAAAAGCAAACTCGCGGTGGCCGAACTCGGTGGGTTTGGTGGTTTCTCCCGTGCCGAGCTTGCGGCGGCCGGCGCGCTGCTGCGTTACGTTGACCTTACGCAGATCGGCAAGAAGCCCATTCTGATGCCGCCGCGGCGCACTGGCGCAGGGCGCATCCTCACCATTGATGCCGCGAGCCGTGCGAGCCTAGAGCTCGTCCGTTCCACTTCGGGCGACCGGCACGGCAGCCTGCTTTCTGCGATCGATCGTACGGTGACGGGCCCTGGCGCGCGGGAGCTGGCGGCAAGGCTGTCCAGTCCACTCCGCGACGCGCGCGCTATCGACGCCCGTCTCGACGTGGTCGCGTTTCTGATCGAGCGCGAACCCTTGCGGGGCGAAATCCGCGCGGCGTTGAAACCGGTGCCCGATATAGCCCGCGCCATGTCCCGTCTCGCGTTCGGCCGCGGCTCGCCGCGCGATCTCGCTGCCGTCCGTGACGGTCTCGCCGCGGCCAACGCTCTGGCGGCACTCCTGGATCGTACCGCCGGACCGCTGGGGCTTCCCGCCGATTTGTCGGCGACGGCGCAAGATCTGAAGTGCGCGCCAACAAAGCTCGCGGCCGACCTTGGTCGCGCGCTCGTCGACGACCCGCCGCATCTGAAACGCGACGGCGGCTTCGTAAGGCCGGGCTATCGCGCCGATCTCGACGAATTGTTGCGGCTGCGTGAGGATAGCCGCCAAGTGATGGCCGCCTTGGAGGCAACCTACACGGATTTGAGCGGCGTGCGCGGGCTCAAGGTCCGTCACAACAACATCCTCGGCTATTTCGTCGAGGTCACGCAGTCGAACGCCAAGCCGCTGTTGACCGAGCCGTTGTCGAACACTTTCAGGCACCGGCAGACGATGGCCAATGCGGTCAGATTCACGACCTCAGAGCTGATCGAGATCGAAGGCCGGATCGCGTCCTCCGCCGAGAGGGCGCTGGCTATCGAGCAAGAGATCTTTGCGGAGTTGGCCACTGCTGTCGGCGCCGCGGAACTGGCGATCGGGACCGTGGCGCGGGCGCTCGCGGTCATCGATGCCGTGGCGGCGTTGGGCGAGTTGGCGGCGGTCGAGGGCTACGTCAGACCAGAGGTCGACGACAGCCAAACGTTCGAAGTCCGTGGTGGCCGGCATCCCGTGGTTGAACAGGCCCTCGCGTTGGCCAAAGCGGGGCCGTTCATCGAAAACGATTGTGTTCTCGGCCGCACTGGCATGCAACGGCCACCCGGCTTCGACGAAATGCCGGACGCGCGGATCTGGCTGGTGACGGGTCCGAACATGGCGGGTAAATCGACGTTTCTCCGCCAGAACGCGCTTATCGCCGTGTTGGCGCAAATGGGCTCCTACGTGCCAGCTCGGATGGCGCGGGTCGGGGTTCTCGACCGGCTGTTCTCGCGCGTCGGTGCGTCCGACGATCTGGCGCGGGGGCGATCGACGTTCATGGTCGAGATGGTGGAGACGGCGGCGATCCTCAACCAGGCCACTGAGCGGACCCTCGTCATCCTCGACGAAATCGGGCGCGGCACGGCGACGTTCGATGGTCTCTCCATCGCCTGGGCGACGGTCGAGCACCTCCACAACGTGGTTCGCTGCCGGGCGCTTTTCGCGACCCACTATCACGAGCTCACGGTGCTCTCCGGCCGTTTGGCGGACGTGGCCAACGTGACGATCGACGTGAAGGAATGGGCCGATGAAATCATTTTTCTCCACAAGGTAAAGCCCGGTGCGGCCGACCGGTCTTACGGCATCCAGGTTGCGAAGCTGGCAGGCCTTCCGGCGGTGGTTGTCGCACGCGCCGGAGAGGTTCTCGCGCTGTTGGAGAAGGGCGATCGGCGCGGCGGCACGAGCGCCAAGGCGCTCGATGACTTGCCCCTGTTCTCTGCCGCGCGGCCGAAGAGCGGCATGCTCGGGGCATCTGTTTCGGGCAAAGTCGAGCCATCTGCCGTCGAGGTCGCGCTCGACAAGCTGAACCCCGACGAGCTCACGCCGAAAGCCGCCCTCGACGCGCTCTACCAGTTGAAGCAGCTGACGCAGCGCAAGCGTCCGTAACTGTAACGGGCGCACGTTGCGGCCGTGGCGGCGGTATCCGGATCGAAATTGCCGCCCCGTCGGGACTTCCCTTGATGATGCCCATCAGATACAGGGCGGAGTACGCTGGCGCGCAAATCCCGGATTCTCGCCAGTGGCGCCACTGGTCCGGTGACAGGCATAGTCCGGCGCCGGACGGCGGCAGGTGGGGATCACCAACCCGTTTCTTGTCACCGTTCGAAGATGCTAGTGTAGCGCATCTGACGTTTGGTCCCCACTCGGGGCTGCCTCGAAACCAAACGCCAGATGCAAAAGCTACACTAGAATCATAGGTTTGCTAGTGTTCCTTAGGCGCCGACAT
>PERT01000048.1 GCA_002928955.1 Hyphomicrobium sp.
ATCATAGGTTTGCTAGTGTTCCTTAGGCGCCGACATTTGATCTGGAGCGCGTTGCAACGGGAATCAAATGTCGGCGCCGGAACACTAGGTCGTCCGATTGAAGCGAGCGAGATGATCTTCCCAACTCAGCGCCTGGGCGACGATCTGGTCGAGGTCGTCGTGCTCGGGCACCCAACCGAGCGTGGCCCTGATCTTGGTCGACGCCGCCACGATCGCCGCCGGATCGCCGGGCCGCCGCGGCGACAGCACCACCTCGAAATCCCGGTTGGACATGCGCTTGACCGCCGCAATCACCTCGATCACCGAATAGCCTTTGGTATAGCCGCAGTTGAACACGTCGGGCTTGCCGCCGTTGCGCAGGTAGACGAGCGCCGATGTATGAGCACGCACCAGATCCTTGACGTGGATGTAGTCGCGGATGCACGTGCCGTCGGGCGTCGGGTAATCGGTGCCGAAAACCTCGATCCGCGCGCGTTTTCCCAGGGCGGTTTCGCAGGCCACCTTTATGAGGTGCGTGGCGCCCTTGGTCGACTGACCAGTCCGGCCTTGGGGGTCGGCGCCTGCGACGTTGAAGTAGCGCAGCGCGACATAGCTGAGGTCGTGGGCACGGCTGGCGTCGGCCAGCATCAGTTCCGTCATCAGCTTCGAGGTGCCGTAGGGCGACATCGGCGCCGGAACCGCCGCCTCGGTGACCGGGTTCTCCTGGGGGTTGCCGTAGACGGCAGCCGTCGAGGAGAAGATGAAGTGCTTGATGCCCGTCGCCACCGCGGCTTGTATCAGGGTTCGTGAGTTGGCCGTATTGTTGTGATAGTAGCCCAAGGGATCGGATACGCTGTCGGGAACAACCACCGAGCCAGCGAAATGGATGATTGCGTCGATACGGTGCTGGCGGATGACGGTCGTCACCAGCTCGATATCGCCAATGTCACCCACCACCAGTGTCGCGGCCTCCGGCACCGCCCAGCGGAAGCCGGTGACCAGATTGTCGAGCACGACCACCGTTTCGCCAGCGTCCAGAAGCTCAAGCACCATATGGCTACCGATGTAGCCAGCACCGCCCGTGACAAGAACGCTCATGTTGGGTATGCACTCCGGAATTGCAGTCTCTGCCTGTGGGAGCACGTCATACGATAACCCACATCACGACGCGTTAACGGCACGCTGGCATCGCCTCGGCTCTGCGCGATGCGTTGCGAAACTTTGTCTTACCTTGGCCTTCAGACTGATCTAACTGCACACTTCACGGTCTGCCGCGTCTCCGTTATTCAAGCCGCGTACCAACTATCGCGGCGAGACGTACCCGTCAAACCTGAGGACCAGTTTTCCATGGCAGCATCCAAGAAGCGCATCCGAAAAGCGGTATTCCCTGTGGCCGGTCTGGGAACGCGCTTTTTGCCGGCAACAAAGGCTATGCCAAAGGAGATGCTGACAGTTGTCGACCGTCCGGTCATCCAGCACGTGGTGGACGAAGCACGGGCCGCCGGCATCGAGCATTTCATCTTTATCACGGGGCGCAACAAGGGCGTTATCGAGGATCACTTCGACAGCCAATTCGAGCTCGAACAGACGCTTCACGCCCGGGGCAAGAAGAGCGAGCTCGAGCTCTTGTCCCGCGACCTGCCGGGGGCTGGCCAGACGAGTTTCACCCGCCAGCAGGCGCCATTGGGTCTCGGGCACGCCGTATGGTGCGCGCGCGAGTTGGTGGGCGACGAGCCGTTCGCCCTGCTCCTGCCAGATATGTTGCATCACGCCCATACACCCTGCCTCGCCGACATGATGAGAGCCTACGACGAGCACGGCGGCAACCACGTGGCGGTTTCGCCGGTGCCCAACGACCAGACGCACCTCTACGGCATCGTCGGCGTCGAGAACGCGAAGGCCAAGGTGACGGGCATCACCAGCATGATCGAGAAACCGCCGCGCGGCACCGCGCCGTCCAACCTGCACATCACCGGCCGATACATCCTGCAGCCGCAGGTATTTGCTTTGCTCGGAGAGCAGGAGCGCGGTGCCGGTGGCGAAATCCAGCTGACCGATTCCATGATCAAGCTACAAGCCGAGAAAGACCAGCCGTTCTTTGCCGTGCGCTTCGATGGCCAGATCTACGATTGCGGCTCCAAGATCGGATTCTTGATGGCCAACGTCGCCTATGCGCTGGCACGCGACGACCTGGGCCCGGCGTTGAAAGCCGAATTGAAGAAGCTGCTATGAGCCGGGGCAATCACGCCGCTACCGCTCGAGTGTGATTGGCGTCACGCTTCTCACAATGTTGACAAGTGCCCGGCGCAGCTCGGCCGGGTTCTCGGCATCGAAATGGCTCTCGGGTGAACTTGCGCATTTGTCCATGCGCGCCTTCTGCTTCGCCGTTTCAGCTGTGTCTCCTAGGGCATAGCTGATGATATAGATCCCGACGCCAGAGGCCTTGATGTTCTTGCAAAGCAGGTCCATGCGAGCATCGACGAGTGGGGTCATCGCGATCCAGCTGGTGCCGCTCTGGCCCATCCGCCGGTCGTAGAACATGCCGAAACCATTGGCCTCGACCTTCATGTCGTTTTGTCCGTCAGTGAGCAGAACAAGCACCTTGCGGGTGTCAAGGGTGCCGTAGGCGGCGCCTTGGGCGAATGGCTCGCCCGGCGACAACACGTGCCAGCCCCAGGAGAGGCCCGAGGGGATATTGGTGCCACCGTCGAAGTCGAGCGATGCAATGCGGCTACGGATCTGTCCGTAGTCGGTTGTCAGTGGAATGATGGGGTTGCGATTGCAGTTGGCATTCGGAGTGTAGAAATCCCCAGGATGCCCCGGATCGGTAATCGATGCGCGATTGGAGGGTATGTAGCGCGTCCTGTCGCGCACCACTCCGACCCCCCGGATGTTCTGATAGCCGGCCTTGAGGTAGTTGGCGAAGGGGAGCACGGCCGGACCGAAAAACGGCACGAACAAGGTCGACGGATTTGACGAGACGGGTGGATCGTCGGTCACGTCGTAGGGCTGTGCGCGCATTTCGACGCAATTGCCCCATTCGATTCCCATCGAGCTGAACAAATTGTGATGAATGACCGGTCCGGAGGTCTCGTCGAACATGACGCCGTGCGTCGGCGACCGACCGTCGAGATCGATCCAGCTGGATTGATAGGCAGGACCAATATTGACCATCTCCGAGAACGGGACCATTGCGATCTTGGGTGCAAGCGGTTCGAGATCGTTGATGAGGTCGGAGAGCGCCGACGTAACGTTGCCGACGTGACCGTTGATTTTCATGGAGCCGGTGGTGTCGACGACGAGGCTAACCTCGAGATTGGTCTCGGCGATCGATGCCCGCGACCTGACGTTCGTCTTCATCGACCTGATGCCGGCCAATGCCAGAATGGGTGTATCCAGCTGAACCGACGCGAGAGCTTCAACTGCGCGCTCTTCGACCGAAACATCCAAAGTGATGGGCACTGACATTGCAACTTTGAGATTTTCGACGAGCATCGTCCTGACGTTCGCTTGGATGCTGTCCGGAGCAGTCAGGTTCTCAATCAGAATGCCGCGCGCGGCGGCAATCACGGCGGCATCGAGTGCCGACTGCAGCCGTTGATTGGCGCCGTAGATGCGACCGACATCGACCGCACCGCCCGCCGCGAGCAGGAGAAACGACGCAGCGGCGCCGAACATGACCGCGATGGTGCCGCGCTCGTCGCGCACCAGTCGTTGCGAGATCACACTGCGCCGGAAAGCAAATGTGCCTTCGCGACGGCGGGGTGCCTGAAGAGAGAGACGGCTATAGCAACGCATAACAATGCCTCAAGTGGGTCTGAACCCCGGCCACAGTGGCGGCAGGGGGTAAGACGGCACGGCATCATGCGTCGTCAGCAGGGCGGCATTGCCCCATCGACCGTCGAATGTCGCACATTAGGCGAAACGTCTTAAAAGTCGCTGAGCGAACCATTTACAATCTGCGAAAAATGTAAGTTCGGCCGCTCGCGGTCCGACGGCGGCTATTTCGTTTCTTCTGGCGCGCGATTGTAGATATCGTCGGAGCGGACGATATCGTCTTCTCCGAGGTAGGATCCGATCTGCACCTCGATGAGTTCGAGCGGCACTTTCCCGGGGTTCTCCAGGCGATGCCACTGGGTCGAGAAGATGTATACGCTCTCGTTCTCGCGCACCAGTTTCTCGATGTCGCCGATGACCACCTTGGCCGTGCCTTGCACGACGATCCAATGCTCGGAGCGGTGATGGTGCATTTGCATCGACAGCTTGCCACCCGGATTGACGTGCAACAGCTTCACCTGGAACCGCGTGCCGACGTTGAGTGTCTCGAAGTAACCCCACGGCCGCAGGTTACGAAGATGCTGCTCCTGCTCCTTGCGGTTGGATTTCTTGAGTGAGGCGACGATCTTGGAAACGTCCTGCGCTCGAGACTTATCGGCGACCAGCAGCGCGTCGGGTGTATCGACGATCACGAGATCCTTGACGCCGATCGTCGCGACCAGTGAGCGCTCGCTGTGCACATAGCAGCCGGTCGTGTCCTCGATGACGCTCTCACCGTGGATGTAGTTGTTGTTCCGGTCACGGGGTGCAATATCCCACAGCGACGACCACGATCCGACGTCGTTCCAGCCGACGTCGATCGGCAGCATGGCGGCGGAATGAGTTTTCTCCATCACCGCATAGTCGATCGAGATGTTGGGCGAGAGTGCAAAGGCCTTGCGCTCCAGGCGCACAAAACCCAGATCCATGTCGGCCTCGTCGAGCGCCGCACGGGCGGCTTCCAGGATGCCCGGTTCAAGCCGCCCCATCTCATCGATAAAGGTGCGCGCATCGAGCACAAAGATGCCGCTGTTCCAGTAGTAGCCGCCCTTGGCGATATAGCCCTCGGCGGTGGCGACGTTCGGCTTCTCGAAGAACGCGTCGACCTTGAAGGCACCGCCGTTGAACCCCTCGAGCGGTGCGCCCTGGCGGATGTAGCCGTATCCAGTGTGCGGCTCGTCAGGCTTGATGCCGAACAGCACGAGTTTGCCGGTGGCGGCCACCTTGGCTGCCCGCTTCACCCCCTCGACGAACTTGGCCTCGTCCTTCACGATGTGATCGGACGGCATGACCACGACAATCGCGTTCGGATTCTCACGTAGGGCGGCGAGTGCGGCAACGACGATCGCCGGAGCGGTGTTGCGGGCCACCGGCTCAAGAATGATCACCTTGGGCACGACGCCCGAGCGCTCAAGCTCCTCTTTGATGAGAAAGCGGTGGTCGTTGTTGCAAAGCACTATGGGCGGGGCGAACCCCAGTTCCGGCTTCAGTCTGGTCAGGGTGGCGCCCAGGAAGCTCGCGCTCTGCCCATTGAAGAAGCGGATGAACTGCTTGGGATACATTGCCCGCGACAACGGCCACAGTCGTGTACCCGAACCGCCCGACAGGATGACCGGAAAGATTGAACTCATCGATGCGTCTCCACCGTCGTTCCCGTGGGGCCAGTATGCGTCTTGGTCACGCGCGCTGGTCGGCTGGGTGTGCTTGTCGGTCCAATGTGCCAGAGGCAGAAGCCGGGCGACCGCAGGTCCGGCACCCAACGCACGCTGTCGTTAACTACAATCGTTTGGTGTATCAGTCGACCCCTGGGACCTCAACCGCGGCTTGGCCCGCCCGCCGATGTGGCTGACAGGCGCTCACCACGTCGTGCGCACCCAACTCTGAAAATGCAACCGGGCCACTCGTGTTCCGTCTCCGACACTTGGTCCCCCTCGCGGCGCCCGGCCACCAAGTGTCGGCGACATGAGGAACACCAGCAACTGCATGATTCCACTGTTGCTTTTGCTTCAGACGTTTGCTTTCGAGTCCAGCCCCCGGTGGGGACCAAACGTCAAATCCGCCCCACTAGTTGGTCGGCGTCCGCTGGAGCAGCCGGTCGCGCAAGGAGCGGACACCCGAGCCAATCTGTTGATCTGTTGCAAGGGCCGATGGGGGCTGGGCACCTGATGCGGGTGGCGGTGCTGCGATGTCACGGCGAACATTCATGCTCGGCGTGCGCTGCTGGCCAGCGGGGCTCAAGAGAGCATTATCCTTGCGGAGCGTGGGCGCGCCACGGTTCGGGTTCACCTGGTGGCCATAGTTCTGCGGCTGGGGTACTGACGCCATCTGCGAGCGGAGCGCATCGGGCTCACGCGCACGAAGTGTCGGCGGACCCTCCGCGGCAGCCATCTCGTAGGCATGCTCGTAATTTGTCGGAGCGGCTTCAAAACTGGCGTCATTCCGGCTCGAGAATCCGATGGCGTCGGCCATCATGGCGGCCTGCTGGGCGGCGTCGCCTGCCGACCCGACGCCCGAGGCACGCCAGCGCTCGACAACCTGTTCGAGGAAGCCCTCGTCCTCCACCGACTTCTGCCACTTCTCGGTGAAGCGGGCGGTCGATGAGCGCGGCAGGGCGTGTTTCGGCAGTTCATCGAACTTGATGCGCACCGGCAATGTCATGCCGTCGCCGAACGCGATGGCCTCGCGCTGACCAAGCGAGGGCAGAAACTCAAGCAAACCCGATCCGGTGTCCGCGACGGCGGATTGCACGATCTGCTGGTCCTTGTCGTTGGACATGCGCAGCGCGAACACTGTGTTGCACTGTGAGAGAATCGTCGGGTCGATCTCGGCCGGGCGCTGCGTTACGATACACAGCGACGCGCCATACTTGCGGCCTTCCTTGGCAATCTTGGCGATGGCGCGCTTGCACGGCTCGAAGCCCATGTTCGGATTGGCGGGGACATAGCGGTGGGCTTCTTCGCAAACAATGGTGACGGGGATCTGGCCCTCGCTCCACAGCGCGAAGTCGAAGGTCAGGCGGCAAAGCACCGAGACCACGACGTTGACGATCTCCGTCGGAATGCCGGTCAGTTCGAGTATGGTCAGCGGCTTGTTGTTCACCGGTACGCGGAAGATGCGGCTCAGAACCTGCGTCATGCCGTCGTAGACCGTAAGCGAGCCGAACATGAAGGCGTAGCGGGCGTCCTGCGAGATCGCGTCGATGCGGCCCTTGAGGTTGCGGTATGGTGCCAGGTCGCGCTTGTTCTCGAGCTTGCCCATGCGCTCGTCGATCAGGCTGGTCAAATCGGAGATGCGGTAAGGCACGGGCGTATCGACCGTGAAGCGGCCGGTATCGATGACGCCGCGGCGGACGGCCTTGCTGCTCTCGTTGGCGCGGCCGGAGCTGTAGCGGCTCTTTGCGATCGGTATCAGTTCCTGCAGCGTTTCGATTTCGGCCTTGCGGTTGGGGTCGCCGACCAGGACCTCGACGATCTCCTCGAAGTTCAACAGCCAGAACGGCAGCTGCATGTTGCGCGGGTTCATGACTTCGGCGAACTCGCTGAAGGCCGTCGCGTATTCGTTGTGAGGATCGAGCAAGACGATGTGCGCGGCCGGGTTCTTCTCCAGGATCGCGCGCAGGATCAGCGCTGTGGTGCAGGACTTGCCGGTGCCGGTGGTACCGAGGATCGCGAAGTGCTTGCCCAGGAGGTCATCGACGCGGACCATGGCTGGGATCGACGAATCCTGACGGATGCACCCGACGCGGACGGAGCGAGCGATGTCGCCGCAAAATGCGAGCTCGAGTTCGGTCTTTGAAGCGACCCGGACCCGGTCACCGAGCGCGGGATAAACGGTTACGCCGCGGTTGAAGGTGATCGGACCGCCGTGCGCCGATTTCCACAATTCGCCAACCAGGCCGAGTTCGGCAATCCAGATTTCACTATCGCCATCGCGTTGCGCGGGAACCGGCACGCTGAGGGCCGAGACGATCGCGAGGACGACCGTGTTGGCCGTATCGATGCCAAGCAAGGTGCCCATTTCAGGCCGTTCGTTGATCGTGCGAACGCGCCCGTCCGTGTTGCCATCCAGTAGCACGATGGCTTTGGAACCGGTGACGGAGACAATTCGGCCGATCGAGCCGTCGATCGCAGCGCCATTGTTGTTTTGCACTGTCGGAGTGAATTGCATGGATTTTTCCAGTCGGATCAGGTGCGGTTCGGTCGAAGCCCGGGCGGCTTCTGCAATCAACAGTGTGGCGATTGGGGCGGGATCAGGCTCGTTGCGACGCTTCATGTCCTAGCTGGGCGCCGACGTCGCGTCCTTCTGCGACAGTCACGAGGTGCCGGGATGGGAGGATGACGACGACTTCGGTTCCGATGGATTTCGCACTCCGGATTTCGAGCCGTCCACCGTGCAGTTCGACCAGCGCTTTCGCGATCGGAAGTCCAAGTCCCGTGCCCTCGCGCCAGCGCGCACGGCCACCATCGACCTGGCCGAAGGGGGTCATTGCGACGAGCAATTCTCCCTCGCTCATGCCGATGCCTGTGTCGCGAACGATGACCGTCACGCCGCCGTCACTGCCGCGCAGGGCTTCAACAGAGATCGTCCCTTTGGCAGGCGTGAACTTGACAGCATTCGAAAGGAGGTTGGTAAAGATTTGGCGGAATTTGACTGCGTCACCGCGGATCGGCGGCAAGTCGATGGCGATGCGCAGCTGGATGGTGACATTGGCTTCGGCCGCCGAAACCCGGAACGACGCGATCGCCGCCTGCAGGATCTCGTCGAGGTTCACCTCACGCGCGTCGATCGTGTAGCGGCCGCTTTGGATCTTCGAGATATCGAGGATATCGTTGATCACAGCGAGCAGATGCCCCGCGGCATCGTTGATCAACTGGGCATACTCGACGATTTCGCCATCGCCCAGCTTGCGGCGCTCGTGCTCTGCGAGCAGCTTCGAAAACCCGATCACGGTATTGAGGGGCGTCCGGAGTTCATGGCTCATGTTGGCGATGAACTCGGACTTCACCTTGCTGGCCAGTTCCGCCTCGATTCGAGCGGACTGTTCGGCAATGCGCGCCCTGTGCCTCAGCACCGCGTCGCCCAGAAGCGACGCGTACTCGCTCATCAGGGAGTTGCTTCGCGTGTTGCCGAATGCGCCGTTGAGCATGGGTCACTGCTGACAGGGGGAAAGGAATCTATCCAACACGCTATCGGGGATTGGCTAATCCTGAGTTAATGCGGGTAGTTGTATGAGCCAAATTGGCGGGCGATGGTCATGGCGCATGATCACATTAAGGAGATCCGTCGCGACAACGCGTGTTCCGGTTCCGCCCTTGGCCTGCATTCTGCTGCAGGGTTCAGGGAAAATCCGGGACCATGAGGAACACGAACAACTTTTCGATCGGGGGTGTCCGGATCCCGGCGTTCGTGTCATCCATCCGAACACTCGGCTACGAACGTCGCGATCATCACACGAGGGTAGCTTTTCGCATCCGACGTTTGGCTTCTTGACGAGCTGCGAGTAGGGACCACCCGCCCAATCCGCTCCGCGAGTTCACTCCGCGAACTGTATGCCGGCGTTCGACAGCGCAGGCGTCTGCTCGTGGCGGGAAACGACCTACTTCAGATCAATGGCATTTTAGTGGGCAAGTGGCGGCCTCACGAGCGCCCGGTCATCTTCGGCATATCGCTGAGGCCAATCCAGTCGGGGAAGCCATCGCGCCAGACCATGTCGGTTCTGTCCAAACGGCCCTCCTCGGCAAGGGACAGGAATTCGGCATCCGTCCATGGGCCGTAGCGGGTCGACTGGCGCAGCAAATACCACGACTTGGGCGTCACGCTCGGGGTGGCCTTGGCAGCGTTGGCGCCCGCGATTTCCGATGTAAATTTGCTGATCGGGTTCGCTTTCGGAGGGTTCGGAGCCGCCGCCGGTTGCTGTGGTCCGGCCGCGGTGCCAGCCTCGATCCCACCAACTAATTTTCCGAGACCGGGGACCCGGGCCACGCTTTTGCGAAGAATGACGCTCAGATCGTCAGCGCTGATCCTCGACAGGTCGGTGACGCCCGACGCAAGCAGGACATCACGAAACGAAAGCGCGAAACGCTCAAGTCCCTCGATACCGACGCTCATCTTGATCGCCAGATTGGCGGGAAATGGGATCACGTCGTAGATGTTGCGCGCTGCAGCACGCACGAGCTCGTCGTCCTGCAGGCGGGCAGAAGTGTTGATCGCGGCCCGCGCAAAGCCCCTCTGAACCAGACTGCCGAGGTTGTCTATGGTGAGGGACATTTGGTTCTCGCCGACGCTGTAACGAACTTTTCGCGACTTTAGCGTAAGCGGGAACAGTGCGCCATCCTCCCTCCGCCAGCGGGCGGCGACGGTCCGCACGAGCGCTATCGTTCACCGATTTGCTATTGTATCAGTTGCCCGAGAGCGTTTAGCCCCCGCGATGTGACCACGGTGAGCTTTGTCGATCATGTCAGTTGCAGACGAATTGGTGACAATCCTCGACCCTCGCGTCCCGGAGGTCAAACTCATCCGACCACGCCTGTTCAAGGACGCGAGAGGCTACTTCGTGGAAAGTTACAGCCGCCGGGCCTTGGCGTTGGCGGGGGTGACGGTAGAATTCGTTCAGGACAATCACTCGCGCTCGGAAGCCTCGGGAACGGTGCGTGGGCTTCACTTCCAGGCTCCGCCGTTTGCTCAGGCGAAGCTGGTCCGGTGCTCGGCCGGGCGGATTTTCGATGTCGCCGTCGATATCCGCCGGGGGTCGCCAACATACGGTCGTCACGTTACCGCCGAGCTCTCCGCCGCCAATGGCTGGCAGTTGCTGATCCCGATCGGGTTTGCGCACGGCCTCGCGACGCTTGAGCCCGGTACAGAGGTACAGTACAAAGTTTCAGCCGACTACAGTCCGGCGCATGACGCGGGCATCATTTGGAACGACCCCGCCCTTGGCATACCCTGGCCGGTGAAATCGGACGCATCACTTCTATCGGACAAGGATCGGAAGCTGCCGGCATTCGCCGGGTTTGCAACACCGTTCGACTATCGAACGCCAACGTGATCCGACCACGACAGCCGGGTCGCCGGTTGGCCAGTGACCAGAGGAATGCCGCCGGCGGTCACCAATTGCTGAAACCACTTCAGGCCTTGCCATTTTCCTGAAAAACTGGTCCCGCTGATCATTCTCGACGCGTCCGAGGGCAAGCCGCTGTCCATTCATGGCGACGGTCGCCAGCCGCGAAATTGGGCGTTTGCCGACGGCGACGTTCGGGTACTCGTGGCCGTCGTCGATATGGGGCGGGTTGGGGAGGGCCACATCTTTGGTGGTCGGGCGCAATTGCGATATCTTCGACATGCTGCGGCTGGGTGGCGCTCCGCACCGGAAGCTCATCACGTTCGTTGCCGGCCGCCCCGGCCATGACCGGCGCGACGCTATTGACCCGGCGAAGATTGAACTTGATCTTGGTCGGCGCGCTCAAGAGACGTTCGAAAGCGGCATCGAGACGTCGGTCTGCCGGCACCTCGCGTCCGAGTAGAGCCATCCATCGGGGGGCAACCGGCTTCCCAAGCCAGACCACGGCGAATGCTGGAGCAGCAAATAGCGAGACAACACTGAAGTTGGTTCGCAACAACAATAGGTAGAAAAGAATGAAGGGCATTATCCTGGCGGGCGGCAGCGGCACACGCCTTTATCCGCTGACTTTCGCAATCTCCAAACAATTGTTGCCCGTCTACGATAAACCGATGATCTATTATCCGTTGTCGGTTCTGATGCTGGCTGGGATCCGGGAGATCCTCGTCATTACCACGCCGCACGATCAGCCGCTCTTTCGCACACTGCTCGGGGACGGCAGTCAGTTCGGCCTCTCGCTTTCTTATGCCGCACAACCTTCTCCTGACGGTCTTGCGCAGGCTTTTATCATCGGGCGGAATTTCATTGGTGGTGATTCCTGCGCACTCGTTCTCGGAGACAATATTTTTTACGGTCACGGGCTGACCAAGATGCTGCAGAGTGCCGCTGCGAAATCAGCGGGCGCCACAGTGTTTGCCTACGAGGTGGCCGATCCCGAGCGCTACGGCGTGGTTGCCTTCGACAAGTCCGGGCGAGCCACCTCGATTGAGGAAAAGCCCACAGTTCCAAAGTCCCGATGGGCGGTGACAGGTCTCTACTTCTATGACAACCGGGTCGTGGATTTGGTCCAGGACGTGAAGCCGTCGGCGCGCGGCGAACTTGAAATCACGACGTTGAATGAATTGTACATGAACCTCGATGCTCTGCATGTCGAACGACTGGGTCGCGGCTTTGCCTGGCTGGACACCGGCACCTTCGACAGCCTGCTCGACGCCGGCGAATACGTCGCCACGATCGAGCGCCGGCAGGGACTGAAGATTGCCTGTCCCGAAGAGATCGCCCTGCGCATGGGCTTCACCACGCACGACGCAATGGCGCCGTGGCTGGCTAAACTGGGGAAATCCGCTTATGCCGCCTATGTGCGGCACTTGCCCGCGACTTTTGAAACCTAGTGTGGCGTTCAACGCGCCGTGATTGACGACCAGCTTGCCGCTCGCACAGGTCAATTAAGGCGCGACGCCCCACTAGAAGCCGGGCAAGGGCGGCAGGCACCTCGAACGCACACCGATCGCGTTGAAGCGGCTGCCCATGCCGGGCACGGCCATCAGCCGCGCCACGCCCATCTCGATCTCGGCGGCTTTGGCCGGGTTCGCCGACATCAGTTTCGACGCTCGCTCCATGATGCCGAGAGAACCAAGGAACTCGGCTTGCGTGACCGGACCATCGACGGCGAGGCCGCTTTTAACGACCGCCTCGGCGATGGCTTTGAAATCGACGAGCGCTGACAGGTCAGCTTCTCCTGGCGAGGTCAAAGGATGCTCGGCCTTGTGAAATCGTACCGCCTGGAGTGTATCTCCGGTCGCCTGAGCAACGTAGCCGTAGTCTATGAACAGCGCTGCGACGGGATATTCCGCTGCAATTTCCGCCAGCGGCACGGTGACGTCGCCAAAGCCGTCCGTCAGTTCGACGATGTCGGCATCGGCTGGCGGTCGCGATTGATCGACTTGTCCACCGACGCCGTGTGCTGACCTCGATGAGCAGCCGAATGTCAGTTCACCACGGTCGTCCAGAGTTACTGTGCGCTCGAGCCAGAGCCCGTTGTTCCGCACGACCTGACGAAGGGGGCGGGTGTCCATCAGCTCGTTCGCGATCAATAGTGTCGGCGCCTTCGGGATGTCGACCCGCGTCGTAAAACTGCCCGTGGTGGCTTCTTCGACGGCCAGCAGCGCTTCGATCCAGCGCGGTTCGCACCCTGCCGTCGTGAGCGTGATGGTCTGCGCGTTGCGGAGCGCCGCGTTGGTCTCGACCAGATGCAGTTCGATGGCATTGCTGAACCCTGGCACCACTTTGGCCGCGCGCAGCGCATCCCGCATCAGCGTCCCGCACCCAGGCCCCAACTCGACCAAGTTGACCCTGGGCGGCGATCCCATCTGGTGCCAAACAACCGCGCACCACAGCCCGATCAGTTCGCCGAACACTTGGCTAATTTCTGGCGCGGTGATGAAATCACCTTTGGCCCCGATCGCGGCTTTGGTGCGGTAGTAGCCATGCTCAGGGTCCTGGAGGCAGGCCGTCATGTACTCGGCAACCGAGATCGGACCCTCGCGACGGATGCGTTCCTTGAGCTTCATCGCAAGCGGCGTCTCGCGCCGTGCTTCCGGATCGTAGGGCAGATCGGTCAACATTCGCGCCTCACGCCACGACGGCCTGCCGCCGCGCCCGCCAGACGAACCACGCCCCCAGCATGACCATCGGGATCGAATAGGCGATGCCCGGCGTCAGGCCGTAGTATGTAAGTGCATGCAGCGGATCGGGTTGGCGGTAGAGTTCGCAGAACGAGCGGAATATGCCATAGCCGGCGAGGAATGCGCCCGTCACCTGTCCAGGTTGCTCCAGCGCGCGCAGTTTGTGGGTCATGAGCCTGAGGATCAGGAACAGCGCCAAACCTTCGAGCCCCGCTTCGTAGAGTTGGCTCGGATGCCTCGGCTGCGGCTCGCTATTCGGGAAGTAGAATTTGGCCTCCGGGAAGACCATGCCCCACCATACATTCGTCGGGCGCCCCCACAACTCGCCGTTGATGAAGTTGGCCAGCCGCCCGAACAAGAGCCCGATGGGGACCGCTGCCGCGCAAAGGTCCATGGCCGAAAAGGGGTTCAGCTTGTTGTTGTGCGCGAACAGCCAGATCGCAGCCCCACATCCGAGCAGCGCGCCGTGAAACGCCATGCCGCCCTTCCAGATGGCAGGAATGTCGAGCGGGTTGGCGAGGTAGAATCCCGGTTCGTAGAATAGAACAAACCCAAGCCGCCCGCCAGCGATGACACCGAGCGTCATGTAGAGCAACAGGTCGTCCACCCGCTCGATGCCGAACGGCGGCGTGGCCTTGGCCCAGATGCCCGAGGTGGCCAACAGCTTGCGGATGTAGAGCCAGCCCAGCAGCAGTCCCGCCATGTAGGCCAGCCCATACCATTTGACCGACAACGGTCCGATCGAGAAGGCTACCGGGTCGAGACCGGGAAAGGGGATGGCGAGAAAGCTCATGTCGTTTGCTCCGGCTCGAGCCGGTTCCCCTTGGGTGTGCGTCTTCTGCGTTGATCGACCGGCGGACGATTTCGGCACCCGCGCGGTTATGTCAAGCCTCGACCGTCGTCCGGCTCCTTGCCGGACCGCCCTGTTCCGCCCATAGTTCTGTCAAACGCGGATCGCATGCCGATCCATCGACCCGCCTCGCAAGGATCTCGCCCATGACCCAGACCAACAACCGCTTCCTCGACGAATTCGCCAAACTCATGACCGATGCCGCCGGTGCCGCCCAGGGTATGAAGCGCGAAGTCGAGACGATCATGAAGGCACAAGGTGAGAAAGTTCTCCAGGGGCTGGACGTGGTCCAGCGCGAGGAATTCGAGGCGGTCAAGGCAATGGCGGAGAAGGCTCGCGCCGAGAACGAACGGCTCGACGCGCGCCTCGCGGCCCTGGAAGCACGTTTAAGCGCTTGAACTGCGCACAAGCGGCCACGGGACCCGCAGGCTGAATCAGCCGGTGCCGCCACGACACGTGCCCGTCGAGTGCCGGGAAGCACGGTCCACAACTTCAGCACAGGTTATCAACACTTGGGTTCCTTGCGCCCCAATTTCGCGACCTTTTGGCCGATGATGTGGGGATGATCGTGGACAAGAAGGTCGCGCGCTTGCGACTCGTGACCCCCTCTGTTTTCGTGCCGCTCACTCACGGAGTGGGGGCGGGTCAACCGGTCTTACCTCCGAACGAGACAAGATCCGAGGAGCGCGAATGGCAACGGCTGAACAAGGCTACAATCGATTGACCAACAACCCGATCGATCTCATTGAGCTCTTGGCTCAGAACCACGATTGGGCTTGCGATCGCGCTGGTGAGGACGAGATGACCCTCGTCGTCGCCGGGTCTTGGACAGACTATCATGTCTCGCTCAACTGGCGCGGCGATCTCGAGGCGCTGCATCTGGCCTGTGCGTTTGATTTCCGTGTGCCCGAGCAGCGGCTGCCCGAAATGTATCGCCTCGTGTCGCAGATCAATGAGCAACTGTGGCTCGGCCATTTCGATTTATGGACCCAAGAGGGGCTCGTGATGTTCCGCCACGCGCTGTTGCTGAACGGCGCCGTGGCAACTCCCGCCCAATGCGAGGCAATGCTCAAGGCGGCGCTTGAAGCCTGCGAGCGCTATTATCAGGCCTTCCAGTTCGTGGTGTGGGCCGGTAAGGAAAGTCGGGAGGCGCTGGTGTCGACCATGTTCGAAACCGAGGGCCAAGCTTAATCGCCGCGCGCCGTGCGGCTTTACGTATTGGCCGGGTGGCGAAACATGATTTTCGATGTGGACGGTCCGCTGGTGCTGGCGGGCTCAGGCAAAATGGGCGGGGCTATGCTCACGGGCTGGTTGGCCCGCGGCCTCGATCCAAGATGCGTGTTCGTCCAGGATCCGTCGCCGCCGGAAGAGCTTGCGCCGCTGTTCACGAAACACGGAATTCGCCCGGTCGGCATCCTGCCGCCTTTGCCGGCTCAGCCCGCAGTCATGATCGTCGCCGTCAAACCGCAGATGATGGATCAGGTGTTCCCGCCGCTCGCCCGCTTGGCTGGACCAAATACGCTCGTATTGTCGATTGCGGCAGGCCGGTCGATTGCTGGTTTCGAGAGATAT
The DNA here is from genome assembly GCA_002928955.1 of Hyphomicrobium sp. GTDB lineage: Bacteria > Pseudomonadota > Alphaproteobacteria > Rhizobiales > Hyphomicrobiaceae > JAKAML01. The sequence continues at coordinate 16,019 of PERT01000048.1, forward strand.
CTCGCTCCTGGCACGGCCGTTGTTCGCGCCATGCCCAACACACCGGCTGCTCTAGGTCGTGGCATTACAGTGTGTTGCGGCAACGCATATGTCATAGACCGTCAGCGGTCGCTCTGCGAAACACTGCTTGGTGCGATCGGTGAGGTCGGCTGGATTGCCGATGAATTGCATATGGATGCGGTAACGGCGGTATCGGGTTCAGGTCCGGCCTATGTGTTTCTGCTGGCCGAGTCGATCGAGGCCGCGGCGATCGCCGAGGGGCTGGATCCGTCGCTCGCGCGCCGCTTGGCCCGGGCCACCGTCTCAGGCGCTGGCGAAATGCTTCGGCAATCCGATCTCGACGCCGCCAAACTCAGGCAAAACGTGACGTCGCCCGGTGGCACGACGGCAGCGGCGCTCGATGTGCTCATGGACCGACAGGGCATGGCCGATCTGATGGGCAGGGCCATTGCAGCCGCCGCGCGCCGCGGCCGCGAGTTGGGACAATGAGGGAGAAGTCTCACTGGTACTCGCGGCCGCGTGACGCCGAACCTCGGAGAGCCCGAAGGCTCAGGCGTTCCAAGGCGTCGCACACCGGCAAATCCGTTACCGTTCGCCCGAGGAGGCGCGGGCGACCGTTTGCGCGTGTCGGACGGGCCGGGGTCACGTGTTTGCGTTGTTATCGATGCAAAAGAGCGATCTCACGTCGTTGAGGCATCGCGCCCCCCTTTGGCGCGGTGGCAACATCCTCTCATGCTGTGAGTGAGTCATTTTCCGTTGTCCATCACCAAGAGGCCCGGTATCGACCGATGCACGGGCCAAGTGCGCATGCAATACTATTACAAGTAGTTTGTGTAATGTTGTAACGTTATATGCAAGTCTTGCCGCTCGTCCTCACGAAATTGTGAATTTGAGCGCAGAGTCCTTGAGTGAGTAAGGCCGATCGGCTTGGGAGATTTTTTATATTGCAACAATTATTGAAATATCGGACTGTTGGCTATGGATCATGTCACCGCCTCTCGCACGCTTTCGGCGCTCGCCCATGAGCATCGGCTCGCGGTTTTTCGCGCCTTGATCGCGGCCGGTCCGTCGGGTTTGGCCGCGGGCGAGCTGGCGCGTGGAGTTGGTATCGGCGCGACCAACCTGTCGTTTCATATCAAGGAATTGGAGCGGGCCGGATTGGTTCGGTCCTGGCGTGTAGGCCGGTCGATACGTTCGAGCGTCGAGGTCGATGCGGTCCGGCGCCTTCTTGAATTTCTGATCGCGGACTGCTGCGGCGGCAAAGCCGATCTCTGCGGTGGCATTTTCGTGGAGGTGAGTTCGCTTTGCTGCGGATCGGCTCAGTTCAGCAACCCGGAGTTTTCGTCATGAGTGATCGCGTGTACAACGTCCTTTTCCTGTGCACCCATAACTCGGCCAGATCGGTTATCGGCGAGTGCATCATCAACTTTCTCGGCAAAGGTAAATTCCGTGGAATGAGCGCCGGCAGCCAGCCGCGTGGCGCCGTTAATGACTACGCGCTCGAGATGCTGCAGCGGCTCAACTACGACACCAGGCAGCTGCGATCGAAGTCGTGGGACGAGTTCGCAGCACCCGGCGCGCCCGCGCTCGATTTCGTGTTCACGGTCTGTGACGATGCGGCCAACGAGACCTGCCCCCACTGGCCCGGCCAGCCGATGACGGCGCACTGGGGGCTTCCCGACCCGTCGACCGCAAACGGCAGCGAGGCCGAGAAGCGCGCGGCATTCACCGAAACCCACCGGATGCTTTACCAGCGCATATCGATCTTCGTGAACCTGCCGTTCGATCAACTCGACAAGTTGACGCTGCAGAAGCGCCTCGACGATATCGGCAGCAAGTTGCCAGCCGAGGCATAATGAGTTGTGATCTTGGTATCGCCGCGCGCGTAGGCTACATGCAAGCAAACGCGAGAGAACAGGAGACGCGGCTTCATGATCGATACCATTAGCCCTCAGGGCCGCGTCATCGCCGCAGCTCTGCATTTGGCTGCAGAGCGTCCGTGGGGCGATGTCGCGCTGCTCGATATCGCTCAGTCGGCGGGAATTTCATTGGCCGAGATGCGCACTCACTTCGCATCAAAGGGCGAGATTGTTGCCGCTTTCGCCCGCGCGATCGATGACGCGGTGCTAGCCAAGGCATCCACGCGGCCCGTCGGCCAATCGGCGCGCGACACGCTGTTTGAAGTCATCATGAACCGTTTCGACGCGCTGACGCCCCATCGCAAGGCCATGAAGTCGATCTACCACTCGCGCTCCGCGGACCCAGCCTTTATCCGCAGCTTTCTCTCCTCGCAGTCGTGGATGCTCAACGCCGCGGGTGTATCGACAGATGGCATCGAAGGCGGTCTCAAGGTCGCCGGCGTCGCCTCGGTCTACTTGAGCGTTTTCACAACCTGGCTCGATGACGACGATCCGGGCCTTGCACGCACCATGGCGGCCTTGGACCGCCGCTTGCGGCGGGGCGAGCGGACGATGGCTTCGATCGAGGAAATCACATCGGCGATGAAGCGGATGGCGTCGATCTTCTCGACATCGCCTCGGACCAGTGACAACGGCCCGTCCGCTTCGGCGCCTGGGACGGTCAACGAGGCGGAACGAACAGCCACTTGAGTTTCGACAACGCTGTCATCAGATGTCGCCGCTCACAGCGGCACCGAGATGATCGCGCGCAGACCGCCCATCGAGCTTTCACCCAGCGAAACGTCCCCGCCGTGGCTCTTGGCGATGTCGCGCGCGATAGCGAGACCGAGGCCGGTATTGCCCTCGTCCTGATTGCGCGCATGGTCGAGCCGGTAGAACGGCTTGAATACGTTGGCGCGCTCTGACGGCGGAATGCCGGGGCCATTGTCGTCCACCTCGATGCGAACCCAGCGGCCTTCGGTGGCGGCGCGGATCACGATCTGATCGCCGAAACGGGCAGCATTCGAAACGAGGTTGGTGATTGCTCGCTTCAGGGCCTGGCGCTTCAGCGGCAGCACAAGGTCTTTGCGCCGCTTCCTCAGCTTCAAGTCGATCTGCGTTCCGAACACCTGCGCCTCGTCGTGGATTTCTTCCAACAGTTCGCGCAGATTGGTCGGCCTGGCCTCTTCCCCGCCGTCGCCGCGGGCGAACGCGAGGTAGTCCTCGACCATGTGCTGCATCTCGTTGACGTCGGCCTTCAGCGCCTGCGTTTCGGCGTTCTCTGGCAGCAGCGCCAGTTCGAGCTTGAAGCGCGTCAGTACCGTGCGCAGGTCGTGACTCACGCCCGCGAGCATGGTGGTGCGCTGTTCGACGTGCGTCTTGATGCGGTCCCGCATCTCGATGAACGCTTCGGCCGCTTGCCGGACCTCACGCGCCCCGCGCGGCTTGAAATCTTCCGGGAAGGGACGACCCTTTCCGAACGCGTCTGCGGCTTCCGAAAGACGCAGGATGGGTCGAATCTGGTTCTTCAGGAACATGATGGCAACCGTCAGCAGAATGATCGAGGTGCCGACCATCCACAACAGGAAGATGTGGGAGTTGGAAGCATAGGTCTGCGTGCGCGTCGCTCCGAAGCGGAGCACGGCGTTGTCGTGCTTCACACGGATTTCGACGCGGCGGCTGTCGCCCACGGTGTCGATCCAGAACGGCCGCTTGACATGCCGCCGGATCTCGTTCGACAACGCCCTGTCGAGCAGAGAGAAGAACGGTTTGGGTCCCGGCGCCGGCAAATCGCCGGAGGGCAGGACTTGCATCGACAGATTGAGCCGGTCCCGCGCCATTTCAATCAGACGGCTGTATTCGTCATTGTGGGCGTAGTCCTCGTAGACATCGATCAGGGCTGCGATGTCGCGTGCGGTTGCCTCTGAAAGGCGCCGGGTGACGGCCTGCCAGTGCCGCTCCATGAACGTGAAGGCGATAACACCCTCAAGCACGACGATTGGCGCAATGATAATGATAAGCGCACGCGCATAGAGACCTTTCGGAACGAATTCGGAAAGCAGGCGCAAGATCGCGCTCGGCTTGTCTTGGGCCTCGGCTTTTCGGGCCGCAGGACCAAAGCCGGTGAACCAGCGGCGCACGCGCTCGTTTCCTACGAAAGCCATGCCGTTCGTTTCCGAGCCCTCTCACTCCAGCAGCCGGGCCGCAGCAGCCCGGTCCACGCGGAGGCAATGCTCAATCGATATAAAGAATATACCCTTTGCCGCGCACCGTCTGAAGGTAAACCGGATTGGACGGGTCGGTCTCGATCTTCCGCCTGAGCCGGTTGATCTGGACGTCGATGGCCCGTTCGCTGCCGGTTGAATCGTCGCTCGACAGTTCGTGGCGCGGGATCGGATGCCCAGGCTTCTGCGCGAAAAACCGCAAAAGGTCGCGCTCGCGCTCGGTGAGTTTGACAGGCTCGTCGTCACGCTTCAGCTCGCCGCGGCCAAGGTGGAAGACGTAGGCACCCATTCGCACTTCCTCTTGCGGAGCAGATGGCCGCTCGCCGCGGCGCAGAATGTTGCGCAGCCTGAGCAGCAGCTCTCGTGGTTCGAAGGGTTTGGCGATGTAGTCTTCGACACCGATCTCGAGGCCCTCGATACGGTCCTCAGGCTCTGAACGCGCGGTCAACAGACAGACCGGTATCGTGGTCGTTGCCTTCAGCTCGCGCGCGAGCGTCAGCCCGCTCTCGCCCGGCATCATCACGTCGAGCAGGACCACGTCGAAGGCCAGCCCCCGCATCGACGCCCGCGCCGCCTGCACATTCTCGGCCGAAGACACGCGAAAGCCGTGCTCCTGGAGGTAGCGGGACAACAGATCCCGGATCTTCTGGTCGTCGTCGACGACCAGCACGTGCGGCGCGTCATCCGCCAACGGCTCGCCACGGTTTGTCGGGACTATGGCCATCACGAGCCGCCACTGCCGGGAGGACGTATTTCGTCGCGCGGCGCCAGCTGGCTGGGCAGCCGGATCAGCGCCTCGACCTTTGCGCGGTGGCCGTCTGCGACCATAGCGAACAGGAACTGGCGGGTCGCGGCCTCGCCATCAGGCCCGGCTTTGCGGAATGCGGTCTCGATCCGTTGGACTTGAAGGGCCGCCAGCTTTTCGGCCAGCCTGCTACCCTTCAACGTAAGATAGAGCCGGCGTTCGCGCCGATCCTGCTCGCCGGCACGCTGGGTCACGAAGCCCTCGCTGACCAGTTGTTTCAAGACCCGGGCCAGGCTCTGCTTGGTGATCTTCAAGATATCGAGCAGCTCCGCCACGGACAATCCGGGATTGCGGCTGATGAAATGCAGAACCCGATGATGCGCGCGGCCGAACCCGTACTGGTCGAGCACCGCGTCGGGCTCGCCGGTGAAATCCCGGTAGGCAAAGAACAGCAGTTCGACGCAGGCCATCAGTGTGTCGTGGCCGATAGGATCCAGCTTGTCCCCGGCGATGCCCGGCACGTCCTGGACATGCGTGGCCGAAGCCGCCCGTGGTGCTGTCGGATCGTTGGTCGCGCTCGGTGGACTTACGTCAGCCATGTTGACTTATTAGAAGGCGATTGTTACGCGTGGCAAGCGGTTTCGTGGAACGTCAGACTGCGTTTTCAGCGAACTTATTCGTTGTTGCGGGCGGCAAACGCGGACGGCTCCCGACGACGATCCTTCCAGGACACGCAACACATGACCACGGATCTCAGCTATTTTGGCGACCCGCTGATCTGGTTCGATGGCCGCATCATGCCATCCGAACAGGCCACGATACACGTCCTTACGCACGGCTTGCACTATGGGTCATGCGTGTTCGAGGGTGAGCGGGCCTACGATGGTTCAGTTTACAAGTCGCGCGTTCATACCGAGAGACTTATGAATTCGGCCGGAATTCTCGATTTCACGTTGCCCTACTCGGTCGATCAGATCGAAGCCGCAAAAGCCGAGATCCTGAGCCGCAACGGTGGCGGAAACAAGTATGTGCGCGCGGTGGCTTGGCGCGGCGGCGAGAAAATGATGGCGGTTGCGGCCCAGCAGAACCCCATTCACGTCGCCATCGCCACCTGGAACTGGCCGTCGATGTTCGACCCCGCCGAAAGGATGCGCGGCATCAAGCTCGATATCGCCGAGTACCGCAGACCCGATCCCATGTGTGCGCCAGCCTTCGCCAAGGCGGCCGGTCTCTACATGATTTGCACGTTGTCCAAGCACAAGGCAGAGCGCAAGGGGTACGCCGACGCTTTGATGTACGACTGGCAGGGCCGGGTCGCCGAATGTACCGGCGCCAATGTATTCTTTGTGTCTGATGGAAAGATCCATACCCCGATTGCCGATTGCTTCCTGTCCGGCATCACCCGGGCGACAGTCATCGAACTCGCTAGACAGCGCGGATTCGAGGTGATCGAGCGGCGGATCATGCCGGACGAACTGGGCTCGTTCTCGGAGTGTTTTATCACCGGGTCTGCGGCCGAGGTGACGCCGGTACGCGAAATTGGCGGCTTCCACTACCAGCCCGGCCGAATTTCCGAAGCGCTTCTCAATGACTACATGGCCGAGGTTCGTCCGCAGCGGGCCGCTGCCGAGTAAGCTGTTCGTGGTGGTTGCCGTTGCGATCGATCGAGTGGGCGCGGAGCTGGGAAGCCGCCCGGGATTTCGTCTCGGCGCGAACAATCAGGCGGGTCGGGCGTTGCTCGCTTGGCACAGGCGGCAGTCGATGCGGACTGCCCTCGAGTCCGCCGGTTGCAAGCTCCAGGAAACTATTGGATGGTCTGGACGTGGATTGAGCTGCAACCTGGGACAATACTCATGCGCCGGCCAACCGTACTTTTAACCCTGCCGGTCCTGGCCTTGACGGTTATGGCGACAGCGATGCCGGCGATGGCGCAGCAGGGTCCTGGCGGGCAGATCAACCCAGGGCGCGATTGCCAGACGGTGGTCGCCTGCAAGTTCGCCAAGAGCGGTTCATACCGCGGCTGCATCTCCGCCTATGCCTGCAGGGTCTGCAAGCTCGTTGCCTCGCGTTGCAACGTCGGTGCGTCGAGCCGGAAATGCCAGGAATTCCGCTGTAGCTGGGGTGCTTGACCGGCCGACCCTCTCCCCCGGGGGGGGGCTTTCGCGACGGGCAACCGTGGTCTCCGACAGGCGGACCGCCGCCGTTCAGCACACTCACTTCAGTCTTTGGTCATCATACCGCTGACGACAATTGCCAGAAAAGCTGCGATCGCCGTGCCTGTCATAAGCAGACCGGCAAGGCTCCAAGACACGCCGGTTAAGGAACCGACGATGGCCAGCGTCGCCATCCAGAACGCCGCCGGAACGAGCGATGCCAACGTCAATCCGACAACCCGATCCGACACGGCAAACGTCTCGTGCGTAGCGATCGCCTTGGTTGGCTTGATCCGGGTCGCTGTGGTCATCGGGGTCTCCACTCAAGCGATTGGGTTTGCGATCTGTATTGAAGGCTGGTCGCGGCGCGGTTCGAGAATAGGGTTCGAATCGTTTACAGATTGCTTCTGATAGAATGCCGCATGCAAGTCGCTATCGACTTGATAAAGAAATTATTTTCGCCCGCTCGCGTTCGCGCGACGTGTGCACCGCAGCAATCGAAAGACGTTTCACCGGCGGCTTGTCCCGTTGCGCGCCAGGTGAATTCGCGCCACAAGCCGCTCCATGACCACGTCCAAAATCTCTGCTCCGACTGTTCCCCGGACCATCAGCTGCGATGCCGTCGTAATCGGGGGCGGGCACAACGGGCTCGTGACCGGCGCCTATTTGGCCGCGGCCGGTGTCGATACCCTCATCGTCGAAAAGAACGACACAGTCGGTGGAGCCGCCGTTACCGAAGAATTTGTACCCGGCTTCCGCAATTCGGTCGCCGCCTACACGGTGAGCTTGCTCAATATCAAGGTTGTCGTCGACCTCGAGCTCGAGCGATACGGTCTCGAAATCGTCGAGCGGCCGGCGGCCAACTTCTGGCCCGTCGACGATCGCCGCTCGCTGTTCATGCCCTATGATCTCGCGGGCCGGCAGGCGGCCATCGCGGCATTCTCGCCCCATGATGCCGAGCGCCTCGCGGACTATGACAAGGCCATGCTTGCTGGCGCGCTGATCATGCGCGATTTGCTGCTCAGGACCCCGCCCAACGTCAAAAGCGGCATCATGAGCATAATGCGCGGGCTCGAACTCGGCCGCGACTTGGTCCGGATGCCGGTTGGCAGCCAGCGCCTGCTTCTCGATCTCATGACCACGAGTGCCGCCGACTTCCTCGGCCAATGGTTCGAAAGCGACGTCGTAAAGGGGGCTTTCGCTTTCGACAGCATCGTCGGCGCTTACGCCTCACCCTCGACGCCGGGCACGGCCTATGTGCTGCTGCACCACTGTTTCGGCGAGACCAACGGAAAGTCAGGCGTCTGGGGACACGCCATCGGCGGCATGGGTGCCATCACCCAAGCCATGGCGCAGGCGGCAGAAGCGCGCGGTGCCAAGATCCGCAAAGGCTCCGGTGTGGCGCGCGTGCTGATCGAGGGCGGCCGGGCAGCCGGCGTCGTGCTCGACAATGGTGACGAAATCCGCGCGCGCGTGGTGGCGTCCAATGTCGCTCCCAAACTGCTGTTTTCGAAACTCGTGCCCGAAGCCGCCGTCGAGCCTGAACTCAGGCGGCATTTCACTGGCATGAAGACTGGTTCCGGCACCTTCCGCATGAATGTCGCATTGAGCGAGCTGCCGAGCTTTACTTGCCGCCCAGGGACACACGCCCAGGACCACCACGGGGCTGGCATCATCATCGGTCCGTCGCTCGGCTATCTGGAGCGCGCCTATTTCGACGCTCGTATCCATGGCTGGGCGAAGGAGCCTATCGTGGAAATGCTGATCCCGTCGACCATCGACCGTACGCTGGCGCCCGCTGGCCGTCACGTCGCTAGCCTCTTCGTCCAGCATGTCGCGCCGCACCTGCCTGATGGCCGCAGCTGGCAAAACGCGCACGAGAAGGAAGCGTTTGCCGACTTGGTGGTTGAGACCGTCACGCGCCATGCGCCGAACTTCAAGTCGACCATCATCGGGCGGCAGTTGCTGTCGCCGCTCGATCTTGAGCAACGGTTCGGGTTGCCCGACGGTGACATCTTTCATGGCCAGCTGTCGCTCGACCAGTTGTTCTCTGCGCGGCCGGTTCTCGGACATGCGGATTACCGGATGCCGATCCCAGGTCTTTATCTCTGTGGTTCCGGCGGCCATCCAGGGGGCGGCGTAACCGGCGTGCCAGGGCACAATGCCGCTCGCGAAATCATCCGGGATCTTAAGCGGCGGCGCGGGAAACGGTCCTAGTTCAGCGCGTCTGATGTTTGGCCCGGGCTCGTGGCTGGTTCAAAAAACCAAACGTCAGATGCAAAAGCGACACTGTAATTCTCGTGTTGCGTCGCGCCTTAATTGACCTGTGCGAGCGGCAAGCTGGTCGTCAATCAAGGCGCGATGAACGCCCCACTAACCCAATGATATAGCTAGTGGCCTTCATGTCGGGCCTAAATCGTCAGCGGTTGCCGCCAGTACAGCGATTTAGGCGCGACAGGCCACTAGTGTAGCGCATCTGACGTTTGGTCCCCACTCGGGGCTAGACTCGAAACCAAACGCCAGATGCAAAAGCTACACTAGAATCATAGGT
>PERT01000049.1 GCA_002928955.1 Hyphomicrobium sp.
TGGGTCGAAGGACCCGAAACTGGAATGGGTCGAAAGACCCGAAACTGGAATGGGTCGAAGGACCCGATAAGCGAGCCGCCCGGTGCCTTGCGCCGGGCGGTTTCGTGTTTTTCGGAAACGAGTGCGTCCGAGCACAGCGACGGCAAATGGAACTCAATATGCCGAGGCGGTCGGGCCGACGCCGTCCTTGTTGTAGAGGTCGCGGCGGAACTGAACCACACCATCTTCGGTAGCCCAGGCCGTGATGTAGACGAAGTGCAGAGTGACGGGACGCTTGAGTTTCAGATCGAGCCGCTCACGCGATTTTTTCAAGTCCTCGATCTTTTCGATCGTCCAGCCACCCTGGTCGGCGAGGAGCCAGTTGGCAAGCTGCTCGATCGCCTGCACGCGGATACAGCCCGAACTGGCGGCCCGGAAGTTGCGGCCAAACAGATTGTCGGACGGGGTGTCGTGCATGTAAACCGAATGCGCATTGTGGAAGTTGATCTTCAGGAAACCGAGCGGGTTATCCTTGCCTGGTTGCTGGCTGTAGCTGAGGCTCATCGGCTGGCCGGAATTCCAGTTGATCTTTTCCGGATCGAGTTTCTTGCCGTTGCCGTCGAAGGCGTCGATGCCGAACTTGGTCAGCACGCTCTTTCCGCTGCGCTGCATTTCGCGCCCCTTCGGGATCAGGTCCTTGGTGATGACGGTCGGCGGCAGGCGCCACACCGGATTGAAATTCAACTCGTAGATTGTGGATGACAGCAGCGGGGTCTGGCGATCGATCTTACCGACAACGCCCGAATGGCGAGACACCACGCGGTCGCCTTCGACGGCCTCGATTTGGGCCGCCGGCACATTAACCACGACGTAGCGCTTGCCGGCCGTCCGGGCCAGCGACGAGATCCGGGTCAGGTTCTGTTGCAACTGCTTCAGGCGGGCGGCTGCGGTGACGTTCAGAGCGGCGATAGTGCGCTTGTCCGCGATGCCGGTCGGCGTGAGCCCGTTCGATGCCTGGAAGCGCTTGACCGCCTTCTCGGCGGCGAAATCGAAGTTTTCATCACCAGGAACGTTGTCCTTGAGGTCGCCAGACAGCGCGAGTCGTTCGCGCAAAAGACCAACCTGCGGGCCGCTGGAGCCGGTCTGCATTTGAACGTCCGGCACCGGTTTCCAGCCGCCCTGGTTGACAATACCCTGATACCGCTTGATCGCCGACTTGGTTGCCTCGACGTTGGCTGGAGACAGGGTCGCGAAGCCTTTCGGCGGGTTCGCCTCCCACTGCTTGACATACTCGCGGTCGACCGCGCCGCCCCGGCCCACCGTGCCAGTCGTTATTCCTCCCGGTCCGAAAGGGTTCCAGGCGTCGGCCGAACCCTCGTTGGACGACGCCGGCCCGGCAAAAAGCGCAAACAATGTCACGAAACCCAAGACTCGTGCCCGCCTCACGGTCGACCTAGGCTTCGGCTGGGTGGATTTCGTCACGGCGGCGCTCCTTCGATGTCTGGCGATAACTTGCAACTCGAAACTGGCAGGCTCGAAGTATCGACTGTCATGAGAAGTGGTTAACGAAAAATGACCGGTCGTCCCACGAAGTCGTGACAACCCGCATACCCTGCATGGAGACCGAGCCTCGTGTGATGTTCGCGAAGTCCGCTTCAATCTGCAGCGGGCGTTGAGCGAACGTCTCGGCCGGAACACGAGCGTGACCTAACCAGCCATCAAAGCTGACGCACGGGCCGCTCCACTTGCGAACGATGGACACTAAGCCAATTGCGGCAGGGTGTCAGTTATCGCGCAAAAAACGACTAAGCCGAAGGTGCGGCATCGGAGGGCGGCTTAATAGCCCAAAAATCTCACCGGGTCGCCGGGATACCTCGGGTGATGCGCAGGAGACACACTTGGCACACCGACGGCTGTCGATCACATCTTGCCGAGCGGCCCCGGAAAGCCGAAAAGGGTCGCGAACACTGTCCGAGACCCTTGAATTTCAATGGCTTGAGAAGAACCGTGATCAGAGGCGATAACGGATCTGGTCGGACCAGAAGCGCTCGAGACGCACCAGCGACTTGTTCAATCCGCGCACGTCGTCGCTGTTGATCTCGCCAACGGCCTGCACCGAGCCGAGCTGCCGCTGATAGAGCTTCTGAACGATCTCGCGGGCTTCAAGGCCCTTGTCGGTCAGACTAACGCGAACCGAACGACGATCCGTATCAGATCTCTTGTAGTGGATGTAGCCCATATCCACGAGCTTTTTCAGGTTGTACGAGACGTTCGATCCGAGATAGTAGCCGCGAGTCTTGAGTTCACCTGCAGTCAACTCGCTTTCGCCAATGTTATACAGCAGAAGCGCCTGAACCGAGTTCAACTCCGCGCCGCCCTGGCGATCGAACTCGTCCTTGATCACGTCGAGAAGTAGCCGGTGAAGACGCTCGATCAGACGAAGCGCCTGGAGATACTCGCCACGGAAACTCTCGTCCTTGGCGGGCGCGGCGTGGCGCGCAACATTGACTGCAACACTCATTGTCCTGCCTCTATACTGTTTGACGCTTCCCGATTTTTCCGGGTTGCCCAAACAGTAACAGTGAGAACTAAAAGTTACCTCAATAGATATAGTAAAAGAATAGTATCGACCCAGCAAGACAACGATTCATTATGCAAGATACTTTTGGGACGATGTGTTAGACCTAGGAAACCTTAGGCTAGCACCCCATTTGCGCGAACAGCGCACGCCCTCATGCCACCCCTGGTTGTTTCGCGCAATGACATGAAGCCGATCGATATGCAATTGTGTGCATTGAACCTGCCGCGAGCGTCAGAAGCGGCCTGTCACACTCGCTGCATCTCCGCACGCGTCGGCAGCTTGAGCTGATCCTGCCCGAGCGGCGCGAAGATCCCGTCAACGAGGTCCGGAGTAACGTCTTCGAGGCGCGCCGGCTGCCAAGCCGGATGACCATCCTTATCGATCAGCGCGGCCCGCACACCTTCGTAGAAGTCATGGCCGTCCAGGCAGCGGCACGCCAGCCGATAGTCGATTTCGAGCACCTCCCTGAGATCCCGCGAGCGCGCCTCGCGCAAGTGCCGCAGCGTGATCGCCAGCGAGGTGGGCGAACGCCTGCGCAGATCGGCGAGCACATCACGGACCCAGTCGGCCGCCGCACTTTCCAAACCGGTCAGGAGGAGCGTCTCGAGGCGACCGATGATCTCCAATACCGACGATGGCGAAAAGCATCGCCGAATGAGCTCGCGTCGGGCGATGACCTCGCCTGGACCTGGATCGTGGTGGACGCGATCCAGCAGCGCGTCGACGGGCTGCGCGTCGACAAGAGCGGTGACGATGCCGGGAAACTCGGCCGCCGCAATACAGTGCGTCACGAGACCCAGATGGTAGGCGTCCGCGCGGCCGATGGTACGCCCGGTAAGTCCGAGGAATGTTCCGATCTCGTCAGGCATGCGTGCGAAGACATGAGCCAACCCGACGTCCGGGAAAAGCCCGATGGCGGTTTCGGGCATCGCGAATGCGTAGCCCTCGCCCGCAACGCGATGGGTGCCGTAGAGCGTGAGCCCAACGCCCGACCCCATGACCGCGCCGTCTATCAACGAGATGATCGGCCTGGCAAGGCAATCCAGCGCCCAGTTCAGCCGATACTCGTCTGCGAAGGCGGCGCGCGCACGGTCGCGATCGTCGCGACCCCAGCTTGTCAATTCACGGACGTCCCCACCGGCCGAGAAAGCGCGCGGCGTCGCCGATTGCAGGATCAGGCAATAGATCATGGGATCGCGCGCGAACCGCGGAATTGCTTCGGCGATCGCCGCACGCATGGCAGTGGTCACGGCATTGAGGGCACGGGGCCTATCGAACGTGATCAGCCCGGCGGCGCCCCGGGTCTCGATGTGGATATCACCCGCCCGGCCGCTGGCAGGGGCAGCGGCAGTCGTCGGGCTGACAGCAAGCGAGGACGCTGTGCCGCCGGCAGCATCAGCAGCAGGTGCATCGGCCTTGGCGGTCGACTCGGTCATGTATTGCAGATCCTTGGTGTCGGTACTCGCGAATTTTCCAGATCACTGTCCAGCCGGGCACACGGGCCGCACATGTCTATTCGGCATTGAACTCTTGAGCCACACCACACGTTGTCCGAACCCGCTGTCAAAAAAGCGGTTCGAACCGATAAGGGCAGGTTCACCCGCCACGGTCGAACACTCGACATGCCAAGCCTCAAGTCTGATGTGACCCGCGGAATGATGATATCCTTTACATTACTGGAGCGAACCGGCCCAGTGATCCACAGCTTGTCCCAGACACGGCGCGCTATTGCAGCCAATAGATCCTTTTTTGCCTCATTTTACCGCTACCCAACTCAGCGCGTTCGAACGATATTTGTCAGATTGATTCGCTGCTCGTTTCCGGGGGGAATCGATGTCAGCGCGGAGCAGACTTCCCCCACACAGCCAACGTAGGGATTGGGGACGCGGGCATGGGGCAGCGCAGTGTTATTTTGCTGGTAGCAGCGTTGCTGATCCCGCTCGAATCACGAATCTCCGTGGCTGACGAGACACCTCCCGACGCGCCGTCGCACCGCTCAGGCGGCAGGACATTTGCCTCGCAGGGGTTGTCCAAGGCACTCGGCACCGACACCGGCGAAGCCGAGGCCGCGACGTTCGCCGCAATTGGACGTGTGGTCAGCACAAACAGGCTTTCCCGGCCAGGTGACTGGGGCAGCCACGAGCCGGATGCCCGCCGCCAGCCGCACCACGGTCATTCGTTGCCTTCTGGGTCGCTCCAGAGTTTGGCTGCGGCGACGACGACCGTCGTGCAGCCGACAGCGGCAACCGCGCCGCAATCCGCGCCGCCTGAAGTTTCCGCCTCGCCCGCACTCAAGCCGACCGTGCCCGCCAATCCTGTAACGGGCCCGGCCGCCCCGTGGCCCAAGACGATCCCGGAAGCAAAAGCGGAGGCCGAGGCCAAGATCCATCCTCAGGCTATCGCTACTCAGTGGCCTCAGGCTGAGATCGACCTCGCCCACGCCCGCTGCACGGCTCTGCTCAAGGGGCTCGATGTGGTGACGATTCCGGAGGCCAGCATGCGCCAAGGCGCGTGCGGAGCGCCAGCGCCGGTGCGCCTCATCAGCATCGGCCGCAATCCGGAGGTCGCGTTGTCACCGCCTCCGGTGGTGACCTGCGACATGGTCGTGGCCATGCACACCTGGATCAAGTCGAACCTCCAGCCCTTGGCGAAGAAGCACCTTGGCGCGCCGATCATCAAGATCGAGACCATGAGCGACTACTCCTGTCGGAACGCCTATGGCCGAACCAGCAGCCGGCTGTCCGAGCATGGCCGCGCGAACGCGCTCGATATCCGCGGTTTCACGACGGCGAGAGGCGACGCGACGGTGCTGCTCGAACATTGGGGACCGACCGAGCGCGACATCCTGGCGCAAATCGCCGCGGCACGGGCATCCGCGGAAAAGCTGGCGCAGGAAAAAGCTGCCGCCGAGAAGGCGGCACAGATTGCCGGCTCCGGCACCACGGGCAAGTCCGGCGCGGCCACAAACGCGCTTACGGCCACTCGCGGCGCGCCGGATCCATCGCCCCTTGGATCAGCGTTGCGCGACGGCGCAGCGACGCTCACGGAGGCTCTGCCGCGGGTGACCGTCACGGTGCCAGGAATTGGCATCTCCCAACAGCGACCACGCGACGGAACAGCCTTCAGCGACCCACCGAACCGGCTAGCCGGTCCGAAGGCGGCACCATCGCGCGCCGTCCCGGCTGCGGTTCCTGTCAAGTCGGGTTCTGCAGAGCGTGACCTGATATCTGGCAAGTCCCGCTTCTTGCGCGAGGCGCAGACCTCGGCCTGCATGATCTTCGGCACAACGTTGGGTCCCGAGGCCAACAACGCGCACCGCAACCATTTCCATGTCGACATGGCCGTGCGCCGCAACAAGAACATCTGCGAATGACGCGCAGCGACCCGAATTGATCCGGGCGGCCAGACGCGACATATTCCATCCCATGGTGCAAGTTCCCAAATCGAAACGCGCGAAGAAGCCCCGCCCCTCGCGCGGCGGTTCCGGCAAACCGGCCGCGCCGCCGGTCGAGACGGCTGCCGGAACGCCCGGTTTCGGCGAGGCGCCGCAGGAGGCGTTCACTGCGTCGGGACCGCTCGGCGCGTTCGCGCCGGGGGCCAATGTCGCGGGATTGTCGACGTTGCCTGCCTTGCGGCAGTCCGGTCCGCGGCCGCCGATGGGCGAGGAGAGCCTGACCGACAGCCTCACCGCACTGCTGACCAAGCCGGAGGAGCGATCCGATCGCGCCCGCGACATCCTCGCCCGCCAGCCGCTGATGGCCGCGCACCCGATCGTCGCCGGCACGGTGCCGAAGTACACGCCGCATCGCCCCGAGCGGCCGGAAAAGAGCGAGGGTGGACAGCCGTTCAAGCTCGTCTCGGAGTACGAGCCCAAGGGTGACCAGCCGATCGCCATTGCCGAGCTGGTGGCCGGCATCAACGACCGCGAACGCAACCAGGTGCTGCTCGGCGTGACCGGCTCGGGCAAGACGTTCACGGTGGCCAACATCATCGCCGCAACGCAGCGGCCGGCGCTGATCCTGGCGCCGAACAAGACGCTGGCCGCCCAGCTCTACGGCGAGTTCAAGAGCTTCTTCCCGGATAACGCAGTCGAGTACTTCGTGTCCTACTACGATTACTACCAGCCGGAAGCCTACGTACCGCGCACGGATACCTTCATCGAGAAGGAAGCGACGATCAACGAGCAGATCGACCGTATGCGCCACGCAGCGACGCGGGCGTTGCTCGAACGAGACGACGTGATCATCGTGGCGTCGGTGTCGTGCATTTACGGTATCGGCTCGGTCGAGACCTACACGGCGATGACGTTCACCGTGAAGAAGGGCGAGCAGATCTCGCGCCAGCAGCTGCTCGCCGACTTCGTGGCACTCCACTACAAGCGCAACGACATCGGCTTCCAGCGCGGGAACTTCCGCGTGCGCGGCGACACGGTTGAACTGTTCCCGGCCCACTTCGAGGATCGCGCCTGGCGCTTCTCCATGTTCGGCGACGAGATCGAGGCGATCACCGAATTCGATCCGCTGACGGGCGAAAAAACCGACGAGCTGGCGCTGGTGAAGATCTACGCCAACTCGCACTACGTGACGCCGAAGCCGACGCTTCAGCAGGCGATCAAGTCGATCAAGGGCGAGTTGAAGGCGCGGCTCGATGAGTTGTACAATGCCGGTAAACTACTTGAGGCGCAACGCCTCGACCAGCGCACGACCTTCGATATGGAGATGATGGAGGCGACGGGCAGTTGCGCCGGGATCGAGAACTATTCGCGCTATTTGACAGGCCGCTCACCCGGCGAACCGCCGCCGACGCTGTTCGAATACCTGCCCGACAACGCACTTGTCTTCGCCGACGAGAGCCATGTCACGATCCCCCAGATCGGCGGCATGTTCCGCGGCGACTTCCGGCGCAAGGCCACACTTGCCGAGTACGGCTTCCGCCTTCCGTCCTGCATGGACAATCGGCCAATGCGGTTCGAGGAATGGGACGCCATGCGGCCGCAGTCGATCTATGTGTCGGCGACGCCCGGCGGGTGGGAGATGGAACAGACCGGCGGCGTGTTCAGCGAGCAGGTGATCCGGCCCACGGGTCTCATCGATCCCGTCTGCGAGATCCGCCCGGCCAAGACACAAGTCGATGATCTGCTCGACGAGGTGCGACAGGTCGCCAGACAAGGCTATCGCTCGCTCGTCACCGTTTTGACCAAGCGCATGGCCGAGGACCTGACCGAGTACATGCACGAGGCCGGCGTGCGCGTGCGCTACATGCACTCGGACATCGAGACGCTGGAGCGTATCGAGATCATCCGCGATTTGCGGCTCGGCGCCTTCGATGTGCTGATCGGGATCAACCTGCTGCGCGAGGGCCTCGACATCCCCGAGTGCGCGCTGGTCGGCATCCTCGATGCCGACAAGGAGGGCTTCCTGCGCTCGGAGACCTCGCTGATCCAGACCATCGGCCGCGCCGCGCGCAATCTCGACGGCCGCGTCATCCTCTACGCCGACAAGATCACCGGCAGCATGGAGCGGGCGCTGGCGGAGACGAACCGACGCCGCGAGAAGCAGACCGCCTACAACGTCGCGAACGGCATCACGCCCGAGAGCATCAAGCGCAACATCCACGACGTGATGGCGTCGATCTACGAGCAGGACCACGTGACGGTGGACGCAGGGCTGGCGGGCGGCGGCGACGAAACGCCGCTTGTTGGGCACAACCTCGCGGCCGTCATCGCCGACATGGAAAAACGGATGAAAGCGGCCGCCGCCGATCTCGAGTTCGAGACGGCAGCACGGCTGCGCGACGAGGTGAAACGCCTGCGCGAGACCGAGCTCGCCATCGCCGACGACCCCCTCGCGCGGCAGTCCGGCATCGAGGAGCGGGCGGGCAGCTTCAAGGGTGCGAAGAAGTACGGCAAGGCCGGCAACGAGCCGCCCAAGTCGCTCTCTCCCCGCTTGCGGGACGAGGGGCGGGACACGTCGCAAATCGAGACCGAATACCGGCCGGTGCAGCCGACCTACACGCAATCGGCGTCGCGGCCTGCGGCGGGCGCTGCGCCGGGCTCGCGCATCCGCAAGCCGTCGCTCGACGACATGGGTCCTGGCACGGACCGGCCGGTGCCGGCGCGTGCGCCGGAGATCGACCCGCGCACCAAGGCCGGCGCTTTTGGGCAAGGCATTCGCGGGCCGCACAAGCCAACACTGGATGAAATGGGACCCCACGCCATGCTACCGGTGAAGGGCGGCACCAAGCCGGTGAAGCCGCCCGCTCCCTTACCGTCTCCGGCGCTGCCGACCCGGACCGGGACGCCGGAGGCACGCAACACGTTCGTCGAGATCGAAACCGACGGCGAGAAGAAGACGCGGCGCGGGCGGACGAAGAAAACCGGCCGGCCGGGGGCTTGACATGCGCAAGCCCGGCCTTCAATCCGGAGCATTGACGATGTGGCGAGCCCCTACCGATTTGCTGTAGTATGCATCCATGTCCAAGCTCGAAGACATCGAGAAAGCCGTGTCCACGCTCTCCGCCGAGGAGCGCGCGAAACTGCGTGCGTGGCTGGACGAACTCGACGAACAGGCGTTCGACGACCAGATCGAGCGCGACGCAAAGGCCGGGAAGCTGGATCAGCTCGAGCAGCGGGCGCTGTCGAATTTGGCCGCAGGTCGCGTTCGCGACCTTTGAAACAGATGTCGGCGCGAAGGGCGGCTCGCAATGAGGCATCGGGCCGACGAAGGATTCTGGGCCGCCTATCAACGGCTGCCGGAACCCGTGAAACTTCGAGCCGACAAGGCCTTCGACTTGCTCAAGTCAAACCCGAAGCATCCGTCTGTTCATTTCAAAAAAATCGGCCGGCGGTGGTCGGCGCGTGTCGATCTCAACTACCGCGCCTTGGCGCTCGAAACCGACGATGGGTACCTTTGGTACTGGATCGGCTCGCATGACGACTACGAGCGGATGCTCCGCGGCGTATGACGCCGGTGGGTGAAGCCGCCCGCGCCGCCGCTGCCGACCCGGACCGGAACGCCGGAGGCACGCCAGACGTTCGTCGAGATCGAGACCGACGGCGAGAAGAAATCCCGCCGCGGGCGCACAAGGAAGACTGGACGGCCGGGGGCGTGAAGCCGAGGGCCGCGAACGCACCGCGATGCCGAATTTATGCCTTTTGTTTTTCTTTTGTTCTTTATTTGTTTCATTCAGTGTGCTATGGGTCTTCATCGTCCCGCGAACCCGGGAGCGGGGCTGCGACGTGTCAAGTGTGCGGAGGTCGACATGGAACAACGACTGGATCAGCGACTGGATCAGCGACTGGATCAGCGACTGGATCAGCAACTGGCCTGGAACCAGTTCGCGTGGCGTTGCGGCGCCGACGACTACAGCTTCGAGTACGAGCAAGGCGGGCTGCACGCGACGCTGCGGGTCGCGGGGCAACGGCAGATCACTCTCCCCGTTGTCGCCTGGGAAGCGTTGCTCGACGCGGTCAAGTCGGGCCGGACGGCGCGGGCCAGATCGCAGGCCAACCTGCCGCCACGCGCAGGATCGCGCTGGACGGACCGCGAAGAGGGTGAACTCGGGGCCGCTTTCAACAGCGGTGCGTCTATCGCGCAATTGGCACGGCAGCATGGACGCACCAAGGTGGCGGTAGAGAACCAGCTGGCCAAGCTGGGGCTGATCGATCGGCGCCATGGCAACGCGCGATTAAGCGGCGGAGGCCGTGACACGGAATTCCCAAGGCCGGAGCCTGAGCTGAGCCACGAGCCGGGTCACTTCGCACCACCACAGGGGGATGCGGTCAACCACGCGCCTTGAGGCCAGGAGGTGATCGCTTTCGGTCCTGCTGATACGTCGCTGGACGGTTACCGAATGGGCGTCATTCGACGTCCAGGCGGGGCGCGGGGATGTGGCGGCGACCGCGATAATCGGGCGCGACTTCAACGCGCGGGCGGTAGCGCTCGGGACGGCCTCCGTATTGGCCAGCCCAAAAATAAGGGAGTGCCTGCGGGAATGCCTGTTCGGATCGTTCGGTGCAATAGCGCCGCCCATCGATTTCGAGATAGCAGAAGCGCGAGCATGTCATTGTTCCGCGCGACCAATAACAACCGCGCCCCTCGGATACGAACACATCGTCCGGCGAGGGTGCCCGCAGGGTGCGTTGCCCGCGGTCGGCATTGGCATTCGGAGACGCCGCAGTCAAACACACGATCAAGATCAGAAGCGCGCTGGCGAGGCGGAGATGATGTTCACGGGGGTTGAGACGCATGGCCGAGGTCCTTCCGATTGCCGCGACAGGCGCGCGTGCCGGCCGCGCCGCGCGCCGTCAGCCTCCTCTATCTATACGATTCTGCCGTCGCCCGGATCCGCATGAGGGATGGGCGATGGGATCGGCTTGGATCGGCCAAGGACCGGGGCCGACGCTGAACCGGGAGGGGCGCGGAAAATTTGGCGGTGTTGCATCTTCTCCCCGCGTCAAAGTGGTCACGAATCAGTACCATCACCGCTTGTGCCGCGTGTGGGAAGCAAGGGGCCCGTCCGATGTTGCACAGCCAATTTCCAAGACTGTTTGCGCCCGTGACGCCACGGGCGCCGCGACTCGATGTGACGCTTGTGGCATTTGCGATGGCCGGGTTGGTGGTTGGAACGCTTGCGCCACGGGGTGAAGTGGCAGCAGACGTCGCCGACAGCGCGAAGTCCTACGCCATCGCCATTGCCTCGGGCGATGCCATGACCTTGGCCACGGATCATGCGACGGCAGCGAGCGGCGATGCGGGCAGTCGCGTGCTGGCGTGCCGCCACGTTTTCAGCGTCGGATTCATCGACATAGGGCAACGATGCAAGCCCAGCGCATTTGTGAAACTGGGTGCGGCAGACAGCAATTGAATTGGCTTCGCGACATCGGCATCGTCGCAGAGCGCGCCGCGTCATCACCCAACCCGTCATCACCCAACCCAAGGTCACAGAAAGCGACGGATAGGCCGGATTGCTGCACCCCTTTTGGCCGCTCCGGCGCGTGGCTGATGGGATAGCGATCGCAAGGGTTGTTGCAAACCCTCTTTTCTGCCCCCCCGGTTAGCGTGCTAGAACCTTCCGGCGTTGGGGATGTGTGATTTTGCTCGGAGGGATTTGCGCGTGACAGGAATTCGCGTGTCGTTGTTTGCTCGAGCCATGACCGTCACGATCGCCCTGGGCGCCGTGCTTGGCATGGCTCTGCCCGCCTTCGCCGACAACCCGGTGCCGGCACTGGCTGGCGCATGGAGCGGCAATGGCCAGATCCGCCTCGAGGGCGGCAAGACCGAGAGCATTAAATGCAAGGCTTACTACACGGCCAAGGCCGGCGGCTCCGGTCTGTCGCTGGCGATCCGTTGTGCAAGCGCGTCGTCAAGCAAGATCGAGATGCGGGCGAGCCTCGATTTCTCTGGCAGTAAGGCCTCCGGCACATGGGAAGAGCGCACCTTTAATGCGAACGGAAACATCACAGGAAACGCGACCGGCGGCAAGATGGCGCTGAACATCAGCGGCGGAGTGAACGGTTCGATGGCGGTCTCCTACGGTGGCACCAGCCATCAGGTCTCGATCACCACCAGCGGATCGGCCTTACAAGGCGTCAATATCAATCTGGCGCGCGGCTGAGATGCTGCGGGTTCACCGGCACCGGCGGCAACGCGGACGTCCGGATGACTTGAACGGTGCCCTTGTTATGCGTCACGAACGCTTGGTCCTGAGTTGCTGTGAGGTGGCCGGCCAAGCGTTAGTGACAAAAGCAGATCTGGAATCATAGAGTTGCTCGTGTTCCTCATGTCCCCGAAACCTGTTCGATCTGGTGCTGCGAGGGGGGGGCAAGCGTCGGAGGCGAAACGCTAGCCCGACCTTCTCACAGGGTCGCGGCCAATTGTGGCGCCGGACGCCTCAACCGTAGCATTTGCTATGCTTTTCAGCGCCCTCCTGGCGGATTGACTGACGCTCATGCGAAGACGAGCCGCCAACCTTTGGGAAGGTCGGGCTAGACGCCAGCTTCCAGAAAGCGCACCGGCCTGCCGTGCGCCGGGCCCAGGATCTCACCCTGCCACATGGCGCGCCGGCCACGGACGAGGGTGCCGACCGGCCAGCCTTGGACCCGCTGGCCGTCATAGGGCGTCCAGCGGCTGCGGCTTTCAATCCAGGCGTTGGTGATCGTCTCGGTTCGCTTCATGTCGACGATGGTGAGATCGGCGTCGTAGCCGACGGCGATGCGACCTTTGCCCCTGATGCCGAACAACCGTTGGGGCCCGTGGCTCGTGAGGTCTACGAACCGCTGCAGTGTGAGCCGGCCCGCGTTGACGTGATCCAACATGATCGGCACCAGGGTTTGCACCCCGGTCATCCCTGAATGCGAACCGGGATAGGGGTGGTCCTTTTCCTCGCGCGTATGTGGAGCGTGGTCCGAACCGAGCACATCGACAATGCCGGAACGAATGCCCCACCACAACATGGCACGGTGTTCGGCGCCGCGCACAGGTGGGTTCATCTGCACGTAGGTGCCAAGCCGCTCGTAGGCTTCGTCGCCGTCGAGGGTCAGGTGGTGCGGAGTCACTTCGACGCTGGCCCACGCCTTGCGTTGCGCGAGGTAAGCCATCTCGTCCGCCGTAGAGACGTGCAGCACGTGCACACGCCGACGATGCTTTTCCGCAAGCCTGACCAGCCGATCGGTCGCAATGAGCGCCGCCTCGGCGTCTCGCCACACGGGATGGGAGGACGGATCGTCCTCAACGCGCAACCCCATGCGCGAGATCAGCCGGGCCTCATCCTCGGCATGGAACGCAGCGCGACGGCCCAATGCGGAAATGATGCGATCCAGCGACGGCTCGTCGTCGACCAGGAGGTTCCCGGTCGACGAGCCCATGAACACCTTGATGCCGGCCGAGCCTTCGAGCCGTTCGAGCGCCGGTATATCGCCAATGTTCTCGCGCGTGCCGCCGACGTAGAAGGCGAAATCGCAGAACATGCGGTTGTGAGCGAGCCTGACTTTCTCGGCGAGCGTATCGGCCGTGGTCGTGAGCGGCATGGTGTTCGGCATCTCGAACACGGCAGTGACGCCGCCCGCGACAGCGCCGCGACTGCCGGTCAGGAGATCCTCCTTGTGCGTCAGACCGGGTTCGCGGAAATGGACCTGACTGTCGATGACGCCGGGCAGTATGTGGAGCCCGGCGCAATCGATTGTCTCTTCGGCAATTGCGCCCGCAAACGGCCCGACCCCGGCAATGACCCCTCCTCGGATCCCCAGATCCCGCACCCCCTCACCATCTTGATTGACGACGGTTGCACCCTTGAGGATGAGATCGAACGACGCAGGCATGGCAACTCCGGTAGCGAGACGCGGACCGACAGCAGAACACCTTGCTGCCTCGTGTTCCACTTACGATATTTGGTCCCCCGTGGAGCGCCCAATCGACCAAGTGTCGGAAACATGCGGAACACGAGCAACTCTATGGTTCGAGTGTTGCTCTTGTCACTTACGCCTGGCAGACCAACTCGCAGCAACTGGGCACCAAGCGTTCGTGACGCAACACTGGTATAGCACAACTGAGCTTTGATCCCCACGCGCGGCTGCCCTAGTGTAACGCATCTGACGTTTGGTCCCCACTCGGGGCTGCCTCGAAACCAAACACCAGATGCAAAAGCTACACTAGAATCATAGGTTTGCTCGTGTTCCTCGTCATTCCGACATTTGCTCCGAACAGCGCTGCGACGGGACGCAAATATCGAAAGAGGATCACTCGTCGAGCGCTTGCGCTCAGCCCAGCACCCGCTTACGTAATTTGATTGATCCATTCAACCTCAGAGCCAAGCCGATGACCATGGCGAAGATCGCGCTGCTGCCTGATCGTGGCGTCGTCAGCGTCATGGGGGACGACGCGCGGAAGCTGCTGCAGGGCGTCATCACCAACGATATGGCCGCCTTCGACCAGGGGATGGCCGCGATACATGCCGGACTGCTGACGCCACAGGGAAAGATTCTGTTCGAGTTCTTCGTGGCCGCGGTTCCGGGCGGCTACCTGCTCGAAACGAACCGCCAATCGGCAGGCGAGCTCGCAAGGCGGATGATGCTCTACAAGTTGCGGGCAAAGGCCGAGATCAAGGACGTTTCTAGCGCACATAGTGTGGCGGTGGTTTGGGGCGATCCCCAAAAGAGTTGGCCGTGGCAGGACACGGCGAATACACAGAATTTTTGCAAGTCGCTGGTCTGGTTTGAAGATCCCCGCGACCGGAGGCTGGGGCAACGGCTCATCCTGACCATGGCCACCGACTGGATCGTCGCCGAAGCCGGAGCCGAAGCAGCGCCCGCGGATTCGTATCATGTCCACCGCATCGCCCTCGGCGTACCCCAAGGCGGGCGCGACTATCCGCTCGGCGATACTTTTCCCCACGAAGCCGATTTCGATCTCTTTGCGGGCGTCTCCTTCACAAAGGGCTGCTTCGTCGGCCAGGAAGTGGTGGCGCGCATGGAAAACAAGTCGGTGATCAGAAAGCGTGTCACAGGCGTCTCGGGTTCGGGCCTCGCCCGAGATGTGGACATCAAAATGGGCGACGTGACGATCGGGACGGTGGGCTCGGTGGCGGACCAGAACGGCCTTGCGCTGGTGCGGCTCGACCGTGTGGTCGAGGCGATTGACGGCGGGCTTGCCCTCACGGCCGGCGGCGCCCCCATTGCTATCGATGCGGACGCAATCGACCGTTATCGCCGCAGCGTGGAAGAGAAGGCGGCACGACCGTGAGCAGGGTGCCGCCGCCAACCGGTTCCGCCGTTGCCCGCTGTCCTTGGGTCGGGACCGCGGACGCCGAATATGCCCGCTACCATGACGAGGAATGGGGCGTACCGCATTCCGAAAGCGATCGGTTGTTTGAAAAGATCTGCCTCGAAGGCTTCCAAGCAGGACTGTCGTGGCTGACCATCTTGAAGAAGCGCGAGAGCTTCCGTGCGGCCTTCCATGGCTTCGACGCCGCCCGCATTGCGCGCTACACGACGAAGGACGTCGACCGGCTGATGGCAGACCCGGGGATCGTGCGCAATCGCGCCAAGATCCTTGCCACCATTGGCAACGCGAACGCCGTGATCGCACTCTCCGGGCGTATGCCGCTCGCGCATTTTCTGTGGCAGTTCCTGCCGGATGGCCCGCTCCTCAACCGCCGTACAGCCGCCGCTGACGTGCCGACGGAAACCGACCTGTCGAAGCGCGTGTCGAAAGCCCTCAAAGCCGAAGGTTTTCGCTTCGTCGGGCCAACCACCGTCTACGCTTTCCTGCAGTCGTCAGGGTTCGTCAACGACCATCTCATCTCATGCCACCGCCATGCCGCATGCGAGAGACAGATGCGTGGCTTCAAAGTTCCAAAAGCCTGATACCCATGCCTAAACCTAAAGCTAAGAACACAACGCGCGCCTCTTCATCCAACCCGGCAAAAAAGCCAGCAAGCCCCATATCCCCCCGTGCCTGGCAGAGGATGCTATCGGGCCGCCGCCTCGACCTGCTCGAGCCGTCGCCGCTCGATATCGAGGTAGAGGACATCGCCCACGGGCTGGCACGGGTCGCGCGATGGAACGGCCAGACCTTGGGCGACCACGCTTTCTCCGTGGCACAGCATGTCCTCATCGTCGAGGAAATCGCAGCAGCTCAGAACCCCGGTTGGGGCGCACGCTGGCGACTGGCCGCGTTGCTCCACGATGCGCCAGAGTATGTCATTGGCGACCTGATAAGCCCGTTCAAGACAGCGATCGGTCTCGACTACAAGGCGTTCGAACTGCGCTTGCTCGAGGCCATTCACGTTCGCTTCGGACTGCCCACAGCACTGCCGCCCAAGATCACGGCTGCGATCAAAATCGCCGACCGGACCGCCGCGTTCTTCGAAGCGACACGGCTCGCAGGATTTGGGGAGGCCGAGGCGCACGCCTTCTTCGGTACCCCGCAGATCCTATCAAAGCCGCTCGACGACCGGCTTTGCACCCTCACGCCCGTGCCGGCGGCCGACGCGCAACTGGCGTTCCTCGCGCGCTTCCACGCGTTGACCGCAGATCGTTGATTTTCGCGCGGTTCTCGCTGACGCTATGCCGGAAGCTCTAACCTTATGAGCGCTTGAAAATGCCGTACCAGCGTGCCACCTGCTGCGCACCATGAGGTCACTCAGAGAGTCGCCGCTTTTCGCAGAAGGCCGCGGACGAAAACTCGTCGCGGTCGCCCCCATGCGCCATATCGAGCGCGTCATCGGCGACATCGGAGCCACCCACCTCATCAGCGTGCTCAATTCCCATCTGATGCCCTCCACACCCGCTCAGATTGCACCTGATCATCACTTGAAACTTTCGGTCGGCGATCACCCCGACGCCGATGGCGGCTCGCGGCATCCGTTTTCCGAACAAGTCGACGCGCTAATCTGTTTCGCGCAAGACTGGCAGGGCGCGTCACCAGTGTTGATCCATTGTTTCTCGGGACTCAGTCGATCGACCGCAACTGCTTACATCCTGCTTTGCGCCCTCAATCCGAACACACCAGAAACACTCATTGCCCATCAATTGAGACAGGCCTCTGACACGGCCTCCCCCAACCGAATCATGGTCGCAATAGCCGATCGATCGCTGAAGCGCGAAGGCAAAATGGCCGCCGCACTCGACGCAATTGGCTCCGGATCACCCGCAGCTGAAGGAAATCCATTTTTGTTATCGACCGCGTTCGACGCCCGAATTTCCGAGGTTCAAGAGGAAATTTCCCATCGAATTCACGACATTGCATTAGACTGAGCAAATCTGATGTTCAGAAAATCGCCATTATCGGGCCGTTCTCTTGCCTTCGCGAAGGGAGCACCGCATGACCATCGATATGCAAACGCAGCGAGCCATGACGCGTGGAGATGAGGCCAAACGGTCCCATAGCCACGCACCCAGGACAGATTTGGGACGGGTCGAAATCGGTCTCAATGCCGCCATCGTCGCCGTCTCGAATAATGAGCCAGTCGCTTTGATCGTGAGAGAAGAACCGGATGCCGCGGGAGCCACCGACGGCCTGCCATTCGGGCCATTTAATCCGAAAACACATCGCACGCTCGAGAGCGGCCTTCGCTCCTGGGTACAAGAACAGGCGGGGCTGGACCTCGGCTACGCCGAACAACTTTATACTTTTGGCGATCGCGGGCGTCACGCGGAAGCCGGCGATACCGGACCGCACGTGGTATCGATCGGCTATCTCGCGCTCACCCGCGTCGGCGAAAGTCATCCGGGCGTCGAGCGCGGCACCTGGCGCAGCTGGTATCAATTCTTCCCTTGGGAAGATTGGCGCAAAGGCCGACCGCAAATTCTGGAAAGCGTCGTCCTGCCGCGACTGAAGGAATGGGCCGATCGCCCGCAACGTCCTGGCGCACCGGCACGCCCCATTCAGCGGTCTGATCGGGTGCGGATGTGCTTTGGCACCGACGGGGCGATGTGGGACGAAGAACGCGTTCTCGATCGCTACGAACTTCTTTACGAGGCCGGGCTGGTGACAGAAGCCATGCGCGACCGCCCTGAGCTGTCGATACCAAGCCCGCCATCGGAAACGTTCGGTTCAGGCATGCGTTTCGATCATCGGCGCATTCTGGCCACAGCAATCGGCCGTGTACGCGCGAAAATAAAGTACCGCCCAGTGATTTTCGAATTAATGCCGGATGATTTCACTCTTTTTGAATTGCAGCGGACGGTGGAAGCCATTCTTGGTCCGCATCTCCACAAGCAGAATTTCCGCCGGCTCGTGGAAAGTGCAGGCCTCGTGGAGCCGACCGGCGAGGTACGCACCCGAACCGGCGGGCGCCCGGCAAAACTCTACCGCTTCCGGCGCGAAGTTCTTCTCGAGCGTCCGGCTCCTGGGGTCCGTGTCAAGGCGAACCGCGTTTGACAAAACTCGAGATACCGGCGGCGTGGCGCCCTGCCACCGCCGCCGGCGTCGATGCAGGACTTGGCCCACGGCACATTGGAGCGGCTACAGGGCGCCGCCGGAAACCCAAACACCTGTCATCGCGCCGTCAAAAAACTGGAGCGAAGCACTGGAAATTGGAGGGCACATCGATTACCTTACGCAACAGAGCAATGCTCAATCGGAGCATTAAAGCGTAAGCGCACCCGGTAGTCGCCGGCTGTTCTTGCGGTCCATATATGCTCAGTTTGAGCACATTTGGTCCGCCCGGTCAAGAGGAGAAGACTATGGCTGTGGGCAATGCGACAACAGACGCGGTTCGCGCTGGCAAAACGCCGATGTCTATAGCTCAGGTCAGACCCAGGCTGCCTTTCACCCCCGAGGTGGCGCGCGAACTCCAGCCGCTCTACGACAGGGTGAAGCACGTCGTGACGCCAATGGAGTGGGCGCATTATGCGCCGCTCATCAAGGCCATCAATCTGCTCAAGAAAGAGCGGAACGCGGTTGTCCTGGCGCACAACTACATGACGCCTGAGGTCTTCCATTGCGTCGGCGATTTCCAGGGCGACAGTCTGCAACTCGCGAAAGAAGCGACCCGAACCAAGGCTCGCGTGATCGTCCAGGCTGGCGTCCACTTCATGGCCGAAACGTCGAAGCTCTTGAACCCCGACAAGACGGTCTTGATCCCCGACTTGCGCGCCGG
This sequence comes from Hyphomicrobium sp., assembly GCA_002928955.1. Taxonomy (GTDB): domain Bacteria; phylum Pseudomonadota; class Alphaproteobacteria; order Rhizobiales; family Hyphomicrobiaceae; genus JAKAML01. The sequence continues at coordinate 19,160 of PERT01000049.1, forward strand.
CTGCTCACTTGCCGCCTCGATTACGGGCGCCGACGTGCGCGCGCTGCGTGAGGCCTATCCCGGTGTGCCCGTCGTCACCTACGTCAACACATCCGCGGACGTAAAGGCGGAGAGTGATATTTGCTGCACGTCGTCGAACGCGGTGAAAGTGGTCGAAAGCATGGGCACCAAGCGTGTGCTTTTGATCCCGGACGAGTACCTGTCGAAGTACGTGCAGACCAAGACCAAGGTCGAGATCATCGCCTGGAAGGGTCATTGCGAAGTGCATGAGCGCTTCACCGCCGAGGAGCTCGAGAACTATCGCAGGGCCGATCCCGGCACGAGGATCATCGCGCATCCGGAGTGCCCCCCGGACGTCATCAAGATGGCGGACTTTACCGGCTCGACGGCAGCCATGATCGACTGGGTCAAGACCAGACGTCCGCGCAAGGTGATCCTGGTAACCGAGTGCTCGATGTCTTCGAACGTCGCCGCCGAGGCGCCGGACGTGGAGTTCGTGCGGCCATGCAATCTCTGTCCGCACATGAAGCGGATCAGCCTCGAAGCCATCCACGACAGTTTGCTCTACATGCAGCACGAGGTCACGGTCGATCCCTCGGTCGCAGAGCGCGCCCGCCGCGCGGTCGAGCGCATGGTCAATCTGACGGCCTAGTGCAGCGCATCTGACGTTTGGTCCCCACTCGGGGCTGGACGAAAAACCAAACGTCAGATGCAAAAGCTACACTAGAATCATAGGGTTGCTAGTGTTCTTTACGGCGCCGACATTTGATCTGGAGTGCGTTGCAGAGGGAATCAAATACCGATGCTGATACACCAGTGTGCCGGCATCGCGACTAAACTGGAAGCCACGTCCAACATCATGGCTTCTCCCTTCCCCGCCGGCGGAGTGGATGCAAATGGCAACCCAGCGCAAGATCGATGCGAAGTCGAAGGCAACCAGGAAGCCAAAGCACGCGAGGCGCGCCGAAGGCGACATCATCGTCATTGGTGCGGGCCTTGCGGGCCTGTTCACGGCGCTGAAACTGGCCCCGCTGGCCGTGACTGTGATCGCAGCAGCGCCGCTGGGTGAAGGCGCCTCGAGCGTGTGGGCACAGGGTGGCATCTCGGCAGCTGTCGGCGACGGCGACACGCCCGCGAAGCACGCCGCCGACACCATCGCGGCCGGCGCCGGCATAGTGGACGACAGGATTGCGCTTATCGTCGCCGCGGAGGCCCCGGACCGCATCCGCGATCTTTTGGCCTACGGCGTGCCCTTCGACCGCGATCTCGAAGGGCATTTCGTGTTATCGAAGGAAGCCGCGCACTCGGAAAAGCGCGTCGTCCGGGTATCCGGCGACCGGGCGGGTGCGGCCATCATGCAATCGTTGATCGCGGCCGTGCGGCAGACGCCGTCCATCCGCCTGCTCGAAGGCTACGAGGCGGAAGAGCTGATCATGCGTAACGGGCGTGTCAGTGGATTGCGCCTGATCCGCTCGGCGGCACGCGGCAACGGCACCTGGGAGCTGATCCCAGCGTCCGCCGTTGTTCTGGCGACAGGTGGTATCGGCGCGCTCTATGCGGTTACGACCAATCCTGCCTATGCGCGCGGCGAAGCGATTGCGTTCGCTGCCCGCGCGGGTGCCGCTATTGCGGATGCCGAGTTCGTGCAATTCCATCCGACTGCGCTCGACGTCGGCCTCGATCCCGCGCCGCTGGTGACCGAGGCATTGCGCGGCGAAGGCGCGATCCTCGTCAACCGTCATGGCGACCGGTTCATGACGTGCATCCACCCGGACGCCGAACTCGCCCCGCGAGATATCGTGGCCAGAGGCGTGTTTGCTGAGATCGCCGCGAAGCGCGGCGCGTTCCTTGATTGCCGCAAGGCGATCGGCGACCGCTTCAAGGACGCCTACCCAACGGTCTACGCCCATTGCCAGGCCGCCGGCATCGACCCCGCGCGCGACCTCATACCGGTAGCGCCCGCCGTGCACTACCACATGGGCGGCATCGCCACCGATGCCTCCGGCCGCACGTCCGTCGACGGGTTGTGGGCGGCAGGCGAGGTCGCGTCCACTGGGCTGCACGGGGCCAACAGGCTGGCCTCGAACTCACTGCTCGAAGCCGTTGTACTTGGTGCACGGGTCGCAGCCGACATCGCCGCGAACACGCCGCCAACGCACAGCCGGCATATGTCCGAACCGCAGCGGATCCCTGGAGTTCGGCCGGCGGGGCCAGCCTCGCGTGCGGCCGCTCTGGCGCGGCTCCGGGCGACGATGACCGACCACGTCGGCGTGGTGAGAACGGCTGCTGGTTTGAAGACGGCGCTCAGCGTGCTTGCCGAGATCGAACGCGCGGCCAATGGCGACACGGTGCTCGCCAACATGGCGCTCGCCGCCCGCTTTATCGCGACCGCCGCGCTGAAGCGCGAGGAAAGCCGCGGCGGGCATTTCCGGTCTGACTTCCCTAAGGCAAAGCCCGCATTGAGAATGCGCAGCTATCTGACGCTGCCCGATCTCGCGGTACTACCGGAGGAACCGAAGGAAAAAGCCCTTCAGAGCCCAACGAGCACGGCAAGCCTGCATTGAGGCCAAGGGAACAACTTGGGTGGATCGGATCGGTCAGCCGATACGATCCAGCATCTGGCGCGCCTCGATTTTGCTTAGTCCGGCGCCAGAAGACCGTGCGTCGTCTCCGTGGCCGTTTTGGATTTGGGCTTCGCTGGCGCTGTCGAACAGATGCGGCTCGATCCCGCGTCCCGCCAGCGCGCTCTGAAGTTTCATACGGAAAAAGCCCGAGGTGCCATAGCGCGTGACATCCAGGTAGCAGGTGTCAACGAGATGCTTCACCATCTGACAGTAGCTCTCGAAGACGTGCGAATCCACGGTGCAACCGGAATAGTTGACGATGGCGTTGACCTTTCGGCCGAGCAGCCCCACCTGGCTTTCGACCTCCGAGCGAATGCGTTGCACGTCGCGCTCCGACGTGATCTTGAACTGCTCGAAATTGACAAACAGCATGTTAAGACCGGGGTCGTAGCTGAATCGACCCGCGAGCGGCACCGTCAGCATTTTCTCACGCAGCCCCATCAAGCCCGGCTCGAAAATCTGCTCATCCATAATCGCCGGGTCTTCGACCCTGGGCTGGAATTCCATATGTGCGAGGATATCCCGCTTGATATCGATGCCCGGCGCCACTTCCGCCAGCTCCATCCCACGCTCGGTCAAACGGAACACACAGCGCTCGGTGACAAACAGCACCGGCTGACCGCGCTTCATCGCATACGCGCCCGAAAACGTGCGGTGCTCGACCAGGTTTACGAACTTTTTCGACTTGCCTTCCTGTTCGATCACCAACTGGCTGTTGCGCACAGCGACCTCAAGCCCGCTCGCGACAAAAGTACCGACGAAAACGACCGACTTCGCGTTCTGGCTGATGTTGATGAAACCGCCCGCACCGGCCAGCCGAGGGCCGAACTTGGAGACGTTGAGATTGCCCTGGGCGTCTGCCTGAGCGAGTCCGAGGAAGGCCAGATCGAGACCGCCGCCGTCATAGAAATCGAACTGGTAGGGCTGATCGATGATGGCTTGCGGATTGGTGGCCGCGCCGAAGTTCAAGCCCGACGCCGGCACGCCGCCCACCACGCCCGGCTCCGCGGTCAGCGTCAAAAGTTCGATGATGCGCTCTTCGGCGGCGACCGCGGCGATGCCCTCTGGCATGCCGATTCCGAGATTGACGATTGCGTTGGGCGTCAACTCGAGAGCCGCCCGGCGGGCGATGATCTTGCGCTCGTCCATGGCCATCGGCTTCAGCGAGGTGATCGGCACGCGGATCTCGCCCGCGAAGGCCGCGCTGTAAGGCTCGACGAACGTCTGCATATGGTACTCGGGCCTCTCAGCCACCACGACGCAATCGACCAGGATGCCGGGGATCTTCACTTGCCGTGGATTGAGCGTGCCAGAATCGGCGATGCGCTCGACCTGGACTATGACAATGCCGCCCGAGTTGCGCGCCGCCATGGCGATCGACAACGCCTCAAGCGTCAGCGCCTCCCGCTCCATCGTGATGTTGCCCTCGCGGTCGGCGGTCGTGCCGCGCACGATCGCCACGTCGATCGGGAACGTCTTGTAGATCAGCACTTCCTCGCCATCGAGATCGAACAGGCGGACGAGGTCCTCGGTCGTTCGGGCGTTGATCTTGCCGCCGCCATGGCGGGGATCAACGAACGTGCCCAGACCGACGCGCGTCATATGGCCGGGCTTGCGCGCCGCAATGTCGCGATAGAGATGCGAGATGACGCCCTGCGGCAAATTGTAGGCTTCGATCTCGCCGGACACAGCGAGCGCCTGCAGCTTCGGCACCAGTCCCCAATGCCCGCCGACGACCCGCCGCAGAAGACCTTTGTGTCCGAGGTGATTGAGCCCACGCTCCTTGCCGTCGCCTTGGCCGGCCGCATAGACGAGTGTCAGGTCGCGTGGATTGCCGAGCCCGTCGGGACTGTCCTTCGCCCCGTCCAGCCAGCGGGCTTCGAGCGCCACCGCAACGCTCTCGGGGAAGCCTATACCCACGAAACCACCAGTGGCGACGGTGTCTCCCGAACGGATCAGCTCGACAGCATCACGGGGCGACACGCACTTGCCCTCGTTTAATGAGCGGAGCGCCTTCAGTCGCTGATCGGTTTCGCTGTGCATGATGGCCCTGCCGGAGGACAGAATCGACGCAAGATCACGAAAAGTGAGGCGACCTCTGTCGGCCTCGGCCACGGCCTCGTCAAGCTGATGTTGAACAATTCTTGCGGCGCGGGCGAACCGATCCGGAATTCGCGTTCACGCTTCAAGTTTCTATCCGGTCCTCGGGATCGAGCGGCGCACTGCGTGGACGCCGACCCTCGAGCCTCGGCAGGAACACGAGAAATAGCACCATCGGCGGGCAGACGAAACTCCACGCTACCCAGAACGAATAATTGCGATTCTTCACACCTGCCAGGATACCAGCGAGGATCGCCGCAGCGATCGAGAGCACCCCCCAGATGACAATGTATTTCAGGGCCATAACCCGGTGTCCTTTCGCGGATCAAACTAGTGGCCTGTCGGGCCTAAATCGCTGTGCCAGCCCACGCGTCGACGATTTAGGCCCGACATGAAGGCCACTAGCTATATCATTGGGTTAGTGGGGCGTTCATCGCGCCTTAATTGACGCGCACGATGCCCCACCCACCAGTCA
>PERT01000050.1 GCA_002928955.1 Hyphomicrobium sp.
GGCATGAAGGCCACTAGCTATATCTTTGGGTTAGTGGGGCGTTCATCGCGCCTTAATTGACGCGCACGATGCCCAACCCACCAGTCAATTAAGGCGCGACGCCCCACTAGCGAGAAGACACAGGGCGGCCACTACGATCGGGCCCATGGCAGCTCGTGCTCGTGCCGCGATTGCTGGTCCCCAGCCGGATCCCATCGCCGTCACCCACCAAGGCGTTGACGAACATATGAAAAATTTCGCATTCACCCGCCCACCCGTTCGACCAGGATTGGTATACCTTAACTGCAGCGTGCACCAGTTTGCGGAATCCCTGCGGGTCCGGCAACTCGTGTCCCGGCCGCGACGTTCGTGTCATCCTGCGGCGGGCGTTGAGCGAACGTCGCGGCCGGGACACGAGCGTGATGATCGCGACGTCACGCCCCGTCGGTAGCATCAGGTCTTGAAGCGGTTCCACCTACGGTTCTATTGCCCGCAGGCCGAATTGACGGCACATGTTGATCGACAGCGATCCGCTTCGCCAGCCAAGGTGGTCGCTACAGGATTGAACCCATGACCCTCATCCCCGACTTCACCAAGATCGCTCTCGAACAAAGCCCTGATGCACGGGCGATGCCGGATCGCAGGACCGAGCAAAGCACGAGCGAGCCATGGGTCACACCCGAGGGCATCACGGTGAAGCCGGTCTATTCCGGTGCCGACACGGCGGGGCTCGATTTCCTCGATGGTTATCCAGGTATCGCACCCTACGTTCGGGGGCCTTACGCGCCGATGTACGTGACGCAACCGTGGACCATCCGCCAGTATGCCGGCTTCTCGACGGCTGAGGATTCCAACGCCTTCTACCGCCGCAACATCGCCGCTGGCCAGAAGGGCCTGTCGGTCGCCTTCGACCTCGCCACTCACCGTGGCTACGACAGCGACCACCCCCGCGTGAAGGGCGATGTCGGCATGGCTGGCGTGGCGATCGACAGTATCTACGACATGCGCACGCTGTTTGCTGGCATCGACCTTTCCGACATGACCGTGTCGATGACCATGAACGGCGCGGTGCTGCCGGTGCTCGCGCTTTTCATCGTGGCCGGCGAGGAGCAGGGCGTTGCGGCGGACAAGCTCGCAGGGACCATCCAGAACGATATCCTCAAAGAATTCATGGTGCGCAACACCTACATCTATCCACCTGCACCTTCGATGCGGATCATCTCCGACATCTTTGCCTACACATCCCAGAGAATGCCGAAGTTCAACTCGATCTCGATCTCGGGCTATCACATGCAGGAAGCGGGCGCGACCGCCGACCTCGAACTCGGCTACACACTGGCCGACGGCATCGAGTATGCGCGCGCGGGCGTCGCCGCCGGGCTCGACATCGACGCTTTTGCACCGAGGCTCTCGTTCTTCTGGGCCATCGGCATGAACTACTACATGGAGATCGCCAAGTTGCGCGCGGCGCGGCTCCTGTGGGCCAAGCACCTGAAGCGCGACTTCGCGCCGAAGGACAGCCGCTCGTTATCGCTCCGGACGCACTCGCAGACATCCGGCTGGTCGCTGACCGCGCAGGACGTGTTCAACAACGTCACCCGCACGGCGATCGAGGCGATGGCGGCAACGCAAGGGCATACGCAGTCCCTCCACACCAATGCACTCGACGAGGCCATCGCGCTGCCGACCGACTTCTCGGCGCGCATCGCGCGCAACACCCAATTGTTCCTGCAGCAAGAAAGTGGCACCTGCCGCACCATCGACCCCTGGGGCGGCAGCCACTTCATCGAGCGGCTGACCTACGAACTCGCCATCAAGGCAGAGGCGCACATGACCGAGGTGGCGGAGTCTGGCGGCATGGCCAAGGCGATCGCGGCGGGCATTCCGAAGATGCGGATCGAGGAAGCCGCCGCCCGCACCCAGGCGCGCATCGACAGTGGCCGCCAGACCATCGTCGGCATCAACAAATTTCGCGTCTCCGACGAGGCGAAGATCGACCTCCTGAAGGTCGACAACAACAGCGTGCGTGCCCAACAGATCGCCAAGCTCGAACGGCTGCGGGCTGAGCGCAACCCGGCCGAGGTCGCGGCCGCGCTCAATTCCCTGACTAATGGCGCGGCGTCCAATGCAAACCTGCTTGAACTCGCGGTCAACGCCGCGCGCGCCAAGGCGACAGTCGGCGAGATCTCGGTGGCGCTCGAGAAGGTCTACACGCGCCACCGCGCCGAGATCCGCGCGATTTCCGGCGTCTATCGCGCGGAAGCGGGCAAGACCAATGGCGGACGGGGAAATCCCATGCTGGACAAAGTGCAGGCGCTGGTCGAGGCGTTTGAGCGGAATGACGGCCGGCGGCCGCGCATCCTCATCGCCAAGATGGGCCAGGACGGACACGACCGCGGGCAGAAGGTGATTGCGTCCGCATTCGCCGATCTCGGGTTCGACGTCGATATCGGGCCGCTGTTTGCAACGCCTGACGAGGCGGCGCGGCAGGCGGTCGAGAACGACGTTCACGTCATCGGCGTCTCATCTCTGGCGGCAGGCCATTTGACGCTGGTGCCTGACCTGAAAGCCGCACTCGCCAAGGAAGGCCGCGACGACATCATGATCGTGGTCGGAGGCGTGATCCCTCCGGGCGACTACGACGCGCTCCATGCGGCGGGTGCGAAGGCCGTGTTCGGCCCCGGCACCAACATTCCCGAGGCGGCCGCCGACCTCGTTCACAAGCTCAACGCGCAGCTCGGCTACGGGGATAAACAGGCGGCGGAGTGAGGGGTTGACGGGACTCGGCACCGGACCTTCCGGAATATGCGAAGCAAGGAATGCCGAGGTTTGCATAGTCGCGCGAACGAACCCAAAAGTACGCTGCACGAGGTGTTCATGACTTGTGTATCCGCCGGTCACGTCGCTGGCCGTTTTTGGAGCTAACGCGACTAACCGGAGTTCGGGGGGTCGCATGGCATTTTCCGGTTCAGCCGCGGAACTCGGTGCCGCACATGAAACGTCGACAAGTTCAGAGGATTGCAAGAGAAACACCTCGCTTCGAACCCCCTCGATGGAATTTCGCGATCAAATGCGTGACATCCGGAAGCGCAACTCCGGCGCTCTCGACGAGTCGCGCGCTGACCTGTTCGCGGCACGCGGGGATGGTCCGTTCCACGGTGTGATGCGGCGTCAGGCCGTGACCGGGGTTTATCCAACTCTCCATGCAACCCAGGAAGCAGGGGACGCCGCCTTCTCCGAGTGCGAGTACACAGTCCACGAGGTCGCAAAAAGGCCGCGTAGGATAGGCGCAGCTGCATTCAACGCGCATCAAACCTGAAGTAAATCAGCAGGGCGATTTGATGCGACACTTCGAAGGGCGCTGCGGCAATAGTCTGCGCCCGCTTGTCCACGTTCGAATTCGCGCCGCACGTGACAACTGGCACCCTCGAAGTTTGCAGCACCGCGAGATTGAAGGTATGGCGATGCTCGACACCGGGTCTGACGTCAGCGGGTTGTCACAACAGGCCGTCGATGACCTGGGGCTGGGCTACGGTCCCCCAGTAGAAATCACCATTCGCGGAGTGACAGGGAAGCCCGAGAAACGAAGTGCCTTTTCGTTCTCCGCGAGCCTGGTCGCAAACACGTCCTCGCTCGGCGTGCAGACCATATCTGGCAGTATCACAGCGGCAGTTCCGAAGTTTGAGCAGGAGGGCAAAATGTCCGGCCTTCCAGTGATTGCCCTATTCGGTATGGACGTGCTTTCAAGATGCACGGTGTATCTCGACGGACCCGCAAGCCGGCTCGTTTTTTCAGTTGAAAATTTGCCGCTGGCACCCGTGGCCTAGATACCGGTCTTTCAACCCACCTCCCCCCACTCTCCATTGTCCTCGTCACATGCCGGTGGCATAGATGGGCGGGACGTCGGCTGACACGACGCGGCCGCTATGACGGAAGCCTGGGGAGGTTCCCGTTGACCGGCTGATCAAATTCCCGGTTCATGGCGTGTGTGGGAATGGGGGATCGGATGAAGAAGCGGATACTGGCGGGCGTTGCGGCGCTGGCGTGTGCAGTGGCCATCGCGACGACGGCATTTGCGCTCGTGCCCGAAAAATCGAAGGACGCAGCCAAGACCCGCGCCGCGCCGATCGCCGGTGAGGAAATCTGGCCGATGCCAATCGACAGGTTTCTCGCCGGAAAGTTTCTCGAACGTTCGGACGTGGTCCTGACCCGCCGCGATGGCGACGCCGTCTCGTACCTGATCCGCTGGGCGACCGGCTCCATCTTCTCGCACGCCGCGCTCGTGTTCTCGGGCCCGCAATTCGAAAGCGGCTACACGAGTACGTTCGTGATCGAAGCGGGCACTGGCGGCGTCGACCTCACCAAACTCGACGATTACGTCACCGACAAGAGTTCGTTTCTGGCCGTCAAGCGGTTGCGCAAGCCGTGGTTCGACGAGCCGAAACAGAGCCGGGTGCGTGGCATCATGCTGGAGAAAATAAAGGCCGGGTACAACTACTGGGCGGTCGGCCGCATCGCTAGGAACATCTGGTTCGGCGTGCAGCAGAAATTGCAGGGCAAGGAAAAGACCATCGAAGCCTATCGCAACCGCGCCTGGACGCCGCCGCAGGAATTCATCTGCTCGGGCCTCGTGCAGCTCGGGTTCATCGAGGCGGCACTGTCCTTCATCGACAGCGGACAGTTGCCGCCCGCCACGTTGACCGACGTGGTGTTCCACAAAGATGCCCTGTCGCGGCTACCAGACCCGGCGAGCTGGCAATACTTCGAAAAGGCCCAGGCAAAAGAGACGGCCATGGCCTTCCGCCAGCAGCTCTATTACGAGCTCGAAAGCGTGACGCCCGAGGACATCGCCACCAGCGACAATCTCGAGTGGCTGTACTTCATCCAGGGCGGGCAGGTACACAAGGTCGCATCCTACGACGACGTGAAAAAACTGATCAAGTGATGCCACCTGCCCAGATACTGGATATTGGCGGTGGCGGATCGTCAGCGCGACAGATCTGGATTGCGGTTCGCGATCAGCGGGTGCGCCGTTCGAACAAGATCGGCCAGCACGGTCGGCAGCTGTTCCATGACCAGAAGTGATCTCGCTTTGGGCGATACCCAAGTACGTCCGGACGCTTCTTGGGCTGGCGTCAAGGACTGGTCGGCCATAAGCCGGTCGCCGATGGAGCGAAGTGCAGTCCGTAACTCTTCGTTGGCGTTGTGCCCGACCCACGTCAAGCGGATACCATGCTGGACGACCTCCCCCGGTGAACCGAAGCAGCCCGCGAGGCAGATCACGTCGCCCACCGGCGGTTCGCGCACCGGAGCGGCCGCGGTCGGCATCCCGGCAGCCGACGGGACCAATTGACCGGCACTTTCCGCAGCCGCGACCAAAGCCGCTGGCCGGCTTCTGATCGCCACGAGCTTCGGCCCGCCACCGCATCCGGCGAGGCAGATCAGCAAGTCGCGATCCGGGTGCGCAGCGAGAATGGCTGTGACGGCGGGCGCCGTGTCGTTTGACGACTGCAAACCTACAAATGCATCTGGATCAAACGGTGCGCTGCTGGAATCGCGTGAGGCGTAAGGTTGACCCGAGCCCCGGTCCAGCGCGGGCAATCCGTCGTCGGTATCTTTGGCGTCAGGCTGGCCATTCTCTTCGCCAACATTCGGTCTATCGATGAATTCCGGTTGTGGTCGCGGACCGGTGTCGAACTCTTGTTGTGCCAACGCCGAACCGCTCGCGAGCATCGAGCACCACAAGATCATGACGCTTGACGTCGTCCGGAGCAGCAACTTGTTCATCGATGTTCACAATACGTGATCGCATGGCTCTGTATTTGCGCCAGATGCCAATCTGAACGACGTCCGCTAACAAAAGGTTTCACGACTCGATGAGCCGCGAAACGGCGGCGCGAGCCTGACGCCGGGGCGAACTCGGGGTCGCCCCCGAAGTCCGAAGCGCGCTTGGTCCGCGGTTGCGTTAACCATGTCGCGGGTGAGCGGGCGACATCGACCCCAAGGTCCTGTCAAACGGGCCGTTAACCGTAACAACGACGGAGTTTGATCATGATCCTTTTTCACGACAAACGGAGTTTTGCCCGCGCTGCGAGCGTCGCTGCGGCTCTGATTGTTTCTCTCGCCGCCACTGGCGATGCGACCGCCCAGACCAAGAAGGCGTCGAAGTGGTCCTATCAGCTACAAGGCGACATGAACTCGACGGCACGCACCAATTCCGATCTGGCCGTCGTGGATCCCGACCACACCGGCAGCCCGCAGCGGCTGAAAAAGAAGCCCGGCGGCGGCGATCGCCCGGTGCTCGCGTACATCTCGGTCGGCGAGGCTGAAACCTGGCGCGGCTACTACAAGGGCGGCAAGTCATGGAATACCGGCAAGACCCAGGGCTGGGATAAGAACTACGCGGTCAAGTACTGGGACGCGGAGTGGAAGGGCATCGTGAAGGCGCGCGTCCGCAAGGCCCTCGCGCAGGGTTATGACGGCGTCTATCTCGACCGCGTCGACACCTACGAAAACGTCAAGGCGCCCGGCGGTTCACGCGCTGAGATGATCAAGCTCGTCAAGGAAGTAGCGGCCGAGGCGCGTGCTGCCAAGGGGGGCGCCAAAGTCTACGTGCAGAACGCCGAAGAACTGCTCACCGACAAGAGCTACGTCGCCAGCATCGACGGTATCGCCAAGGAAGACCTATACTACGGGATCAATCACGACGGCCGCCGCAACAGCAAGGCCGACATCGACGCAAGCCTTAACCTGTTGAAAAAGGCCAAGGCCCAGGGCAAGGCCGTTCACGTCGTCGAGTACGTTGGTGGAGGATCGCGATCGCAGGCCGAATCCGAGATCAGAAAACAGGGCTTCGTGCCTGCGTTCGCACCGCGCAGCTTGCAGCGGGCCAGCGAGTAACCCAACGCCTGCAGAAAATACAACACGATCCGGGGGCGGCGCCTTAGCTGTGGCCGCCCTTGTCATTTTGCATCGATGAAACCGATTGGTCCCGCGGTGGCTCAGCGCACCGCGCGACCGCGATCGTCGTTGATACGCTTGAACCATTCGCCCGACGGACTCGATTGGCGATGCCGAGCAAATGCGGAGCGCCTGCCAGACTTATCCTTCGCCGTTGCGGTCGTGGTTGCCTTGGCCGCGGCGTCGGCCTTCGCGACGGTCGTCACCCAGCTTCCTGCCGAATCCGAAGAGTGCGACGCCGGTTGGCTACCGGGTTGCCAAGCCGCCGCTGGTCGGGACCGCTGCAATTGGATCCGCTCAATCTCGGCCCGCGCCGCGTCGACGGCGGCTTTGTGGGAAGCTGCCGGGTAGTTTCGTGCTCGAGACGTTCCATAGCAGCCCGCCACGCAACTGATATGTTCAGGTTGTTGCGCAGCAGCTGTCGCCCCCTCGGCGCTGATCGACGCCGCAGTCAGTTGCAACTGGCCGGTCGAGGACGCTGCGGCGACCGGGCTCGTGTTGGCCGCGGCGATCGTCCGGATCGGCTCGAACTGCACGAGCTTTCGCGAAGTACCGTAGCAGCCAGCTTCGCACACGACGACGTTGAAGCCGGGATAAGCAGCCTGCAGCGACCGCTCTCTTGATTGCTGCGCCCGATCACCGCCAAGCAGGTCCTTGGCGCGCTTGGCATAATAGTCGTCCTCGGGCAGGCTTTTTGGAACATGCCCGGCGGCCGAACGGCTCTGCGGACGGCGTGCGCCATCGGCGGGCGTCCCACCTGGGGCCACTGCCGGAAGCGTCGGCTCGGGGGAGGATGATCGGTCTGTGGATGCGGATATGGGTTCGGATTGATCAGCGACTTGGGGGCGAGCGCTGTCGCCTCCGCTGGATATATCCGGCTCGGCGACAGCAGCGACCACCGACAGACCTAACATTCCGCAGACCAGTCCAACGATCACCGCGACCGGCCGCGCCTGCGAGCCTCGAAGAGTTCTTACGTTCAACATCCGCCTCACCGCAACCGACGCCTCGCCCACACAACGGCCCCAAGGATTGTCACAAGAAGGGGTTAACGAACCCCCTATCGCGCATTCAGACTGATCCAGAAAACTCATCGCAGGTGACGGTAGAGTGCGCTGTCGCCGGGTTGGGCGTTCAAGACGCGGACATTGCGGAAGTCCGTTTCCGGATGTGCGACTGGCGGTGTTGGCGGGGCGCGATCGACGATGCGGCCCACGGTGCCTGAGGGCTGGGATGCGGCCTGTTGCGCGGGCTTCGCTAACGCCGGAGCCGATACTGGAGCGCGGTCGACTTGCCGCTGACCGTTACCCGCCGTCTTGACCACTGCCGATTCTGCCGATGCCGGCGAGCGGGCCTCCGTTGGTCGAGCCCCGTCATTCTCAGGCTCCGCCATGGGGGACTTCGGCTCTTTCAAGTCGAGACGGTAATAGGCGGCGATGCATGGATCGGTCCGCTTCAGCACATCCAGTTCACCGAACTTCACATAGATCACGCGGCCGCCTTCACAGACGTAAGCTTCGTCTGCTTGAACCGGGAAGGCTACAAACCCCAACAGCGGCATCAAGAGTGTGAGACCGAAAGTGATAACGCCGCGCATGAAGCTCCCCCCGACAGCAAACACAGCTTGGGCGCTCAAGATGACAGAGCATCCCGGGCGGCTGCGCGCGCTCAACTTTGAATGGGAGACGGATTGACACTCACGATGAGCGGCGTGCCGCATGCATCTCGACCGACCAAGCTCCACATTGCGAGAATATGGGACGGCCGTTTAGAAAGCGTTGATTGCGGCACTGCCTTGGGGCTGCGTCAGTCCTACTTCGGTGCGCCGGGGTACCGCCAGTACTCGCCCTTCGCCGTCTTTACACTCTCGAGAATCGGCACCCGGAGATGGGGCGGCCTCTCGCCGGTTTGGATCAACAACCCAATGTCGTTCAGAAGCGCATTGTTCTCGGCGTAGCCCGAATGATTGATCCCGAGCCCGTCGGTGCTCGCCGCACTCACGTCGATGGTGTCCATGCCCGGTATCAGCAACGGCCCCTGCTCCGGTACGTCGCCAGCCCGCGGCACGCCGCCGTGGAAGCGGCGGGAGACCAGCAATGCGCGGTCGTTTGAGGCTGCATAGAGCGTCACACCTTTGGCAAAGCCCTGGATCGCGCGGGCAATATTCTCGAAGTTATCGCGGTCGACGTCAGGCGCGGCTGAGATTACCTGGTTGATCGAAACGCCCGCTGGTGCCTGCAGTTTCAGTTCTTTCAGGACCTGCAATAGCGGCTGGTTGCCCATGCTGTGCGCGATGACGCTTACCGATTTGGCGCCAGTCTCTTTCACCACCATTTCGAGAAACTGGCGGAGATGGGGCTCGGATTGGCCAGCGCTCTCCCGGTCATAGGTATAGCTCGCGACCTGCCCGCCCGAGGGCCAGCTGTAGAGAAACGGCGCGCCGTCAAACTTCAAGTCGTAGGCGATTTGCGCTGTGCGAAAGACGGCGTTGTCGAAGCCGGTATTGTAGCCGTGGACGAAGATCAGCGCGTGATCCTTGAAGCGGGCGGACGCAGCAAGCCGCTCCCGCACGGCGGCCAGGAAATCATCCTTCGACAGCGCCTTCACTTCGCGCATCGTGAAGTGCTTTTTTGGATCCTCGGTTTCCTCGTAGACTTTGTACTGGAAGTAGGGAATGCGAACGACCCACGGCCGCTCGACCATGGGCACCCTGTGGGCGCTCGGGACAGAGACCAACGCGCGACCGATCGACAGCTTGCGACCGCGCTCCCAATTGTATTTCAGGCGCTTCGGGTCAGCCTCGACAGCGCGATCGGTTCCGAAATAGACGGGCACGACCTCATAATCGGCGCCTTTGACCTCGGCTGCGGGCGGTGGCGGAGGAGTCGCGGTGGGTGCGGATTTTTCACCGCCGCTGCCGCCCGGGGGCTGGACGATGCCGCGCGTGCGCCCGATATCGGGCTTGCCGTCGCCGGGCTTAGGCTCCGCCTCTCTGGCCTCCGCGGATTTCTTGCGCGCCTGCTCGACGCTATCGCGCACGGCGCGCTCCGCCTCCTGCCTAGCGGCGGCCTCTCGCTCTGTTTCCTGCCGGGCGCGTTCTTCCGCTTGCTGTCGCTGGATTTCATCGGGTTTCCGTTCGGACTCGGCCGGACTTGGTTTGCCCGGCGCCGGCGCTGGCGCTTCAGGCTCCGGCCGCGTCGATGGGCGAGGAGACGCCGGTGCCTGCGCCGCAGTGCGGTCAGGAGCGCGGCTCGCGGTTTCTGCCAGACGATCCGCCTGCAACAAGATCAACAGCGCAAATGGAACTAGTATCACCGCAGCGAGAACCAGTCTGGCCGCGATGCGCGCCAGCAGCGACATCCCGCGCACCGCTCGCCAAGCGAACACGTAGAGCAACACCCCCAGTGCCGAAACGAGCGCTGTCACGACTGCCGGTGGCAGATCCAGTTGAGGCAAATCCAACATGTCAGCTTTCCCGTCTTGTCATCCCTGGTCGCGCATCCGCCAAGGTCGGTGGCGGACGGCAGTATGCAAAAATACGTTGATCACCACGCCCAGCCAAAGTCGCCCGCAACCGCGGCTCTGTTCAAGCAGCCGCCTTAACAGCTCTACAAAACCGTTCAATACCGACATCATCCTACGCGCAGAGCTTGGCCTGAACATGACGACGCGTTACGAGGGTAGCAAGGCTTGCAAAGCCTGCTGCAAAACAATACTCGATTTGGGAACAAGTCGCTGATGTCCGAAGCTGTGGCCCACAAAGCCGATCGCGTCGCGCTCGATACCTACGTCCGTGGTGTGATGGCCGGCGACCGGGCCATCCTGGCGCGTGCGATCACCCTTGTCGAAAGCACGCGTGCGGAACACAACGTCCAGGCTCAAGCACTGCTGCAAGAGTTACTGCCACATACGGGACGGGCGTTTCGGCTTGGCATCACCGGCGTGCCTGGCGTCGGCAAGTCGACGACCATCGACCAGCTCGGTATGAACCTCGTGGCTCAAGGCCACCGCGTTGCCGTGCTGGCGGTGGATCCGACGTCGAAGCGCACCGGCGGCTCCATCCTCGGCGACAAGACACGCATGAACCGGCTGGCGCTCGATTCCCGTGCATTCATCCGGCCCTCACCCACGGCCGGCACGCTCGGCGGCGTCACCCGCAAAACACGGGAGACCATGGCACTCGTCGAGGCTGCAGGCTTCGACGTCGTCATCGTCGAGACGGTCGGGGTGGGCCAGTCGGAGGTTGCGGTCGCCGACATGGTCGATTTTTTTCTCGTGCTGCTTTTGGCCGGCGGCGGCGACGATCTGCAGGGCATCAAGAAGGGCATCATCGAACTCGCCGATATGATTGCCATCAACAAGGCTGATGGCGACAACATCCCGCGTGCCCAGCGCGCCGCCGCCGAATACCGCGGCGCGCTGCAAATCCTGACGCCGCAGTCGGCGCTGTGGCACCCGCCAGTGGTGACCGTGTCAGGCGCTCAAAATCTCGGGCTCGATGCTCTTTGGAGCCACATCACCGGCTATCGTGACAAGCTGACGGCAAGCGGCGACTTCCAGAAACGGCGGCAGCGGCAGACCGTCGAATGGATGCGCGACATGATTAGCGACCGGCTGCTAGCTGCGATGCGGGCGAACCCGGCCGTGGCAAACGAACTGCCCGCGCTCGAACTCGACGTCCGCGACGGTCGTCTGCTGCCAACACTTGCCGCCGACCGCGTGCTCGCGCTTATGGGGCTTGGATCGGGTTGAAAACCGCATCGAATTGCGTTTGATGGCAGTCATGAAAAAGGCTCCCCCTCGCCTGGTGTTGCTGACAGGCTTCGGGCCGTTTCCAGGCGTGGAGCGTAACGCGAGTGGACTGCTGGTCCGGAAACTCGCCGCGGCGGCCAAGCAGCGCTTCGAGGAATATCGGTTCGAGACCGCGATCCTTGCGACACATTGGGAAACTGGGCCAGCGGCACTGGCGGCGGTTCAGACCTCGCGCAACCACCTTCTTGCACTCCATTTCGGCGTGTCGCGGCAGGCGCGCGGATTTGTGATCGAGACCGTCGGCCGCAACGAGCGGCGCGATGCGGAAGACGCGGCAGGCTGCAGGCCGCAATCAAGTTGTATCTCAGAGAACGGACCGGCCAGGCTATTCACGCCCCTGCCGGCCACCGGAATCGTGGCGCGGTTGACCGTGGCAGGGCTTGCCGCCACCACGTCCGATGATGCCGGCGGCTACCTATGCAACGCCATCTTCTACCAGTCGCTGACCCACAGCTTGGCGCAAAATGGTGCATCGCGCGCGGGTTTCATCCACATCCCTGCCGACCTCGGCGAGCCGGGCGCTGAACTCTCCATGGACGACGGAGTGCGGGGCGGCCTCGAAATCCTGGCGGCCTGCCTTGACCAGCTGGGGCGTGTCGACACCTGAACGACATGATGGTCCCCTTCGGCCTGGTTCTTGCTCGTCCCACATTTGAAACCGGAGCAAATCCCATGGGTGTCGACCGCCGATCCTTGATTGCTGTGAGCCTTGGGGCCGGCCTGGGCGTCGGGCTGGCAGCTACCGCCGTCGCTGCAGCGCCGCGCTCGGGAACGGGTTCGGGTAAGACTACTACCGGTACGACGACCACTCCCGGGGCGGGTACTTTGACCCCGGGCCTGGTCGCAAACTCCAACCGCGACCAGACGACGGCCCTCCAGTCACTGATCGACCGGTCGACGGAACGCGGGGAGACCTTGGTTCTGCCCGAGGGGGCCTATCGCACAGGCCCTCTTGTCCTGCGGGCGGGCTCGCGCATTCGCGGTGCCGGCGCGGGCACGACCCTGCAACTGACGGGTGGTGGATCGCTGATATCGGCGACCGACGCCGACAACATCATGCTCGAACATGTCAGATTGGATGGCGCACATGTGATGATGGGCACCGGCGCCAGCACGGGGCTCGTGACGCTCAAATCCTGCCGCAACACATACCTCAATCATCTCGATGTTCAAAACAGCACCAGCCACGGGATACTGCTCGAAGGCTCAGCGGGACGGATCGAGGCCTGCCGCATCGCCCATGTTCTCCGATCTGCGATCCATTCCATCGATGCAGCGGGGGTCGCAATCGCGTCCAACGACATCGCCGACTGCGGCAACAATGGCATCCAGGTCTGGCGCTCGGCCGCCGGCGAGGACGGCAGCCAGATCTACGGAAACCGCATTGCTCGCGTACTGGCGCTCGGCGGCGGCTCTGGTGAGAACGGAAACGGGATCAACGTGTATCGCGCCGGCAGCGTAGCAATCGCGAACAACCGCATCACCGATTGCGCCTACTCGGCCATCCGCGGCAACGCCGCGTCCGACATCCAGATCGTGGCGAACAGCTGCCAGCGGCTGGGCGAAGTGGCCATCTATGCCGAGTTCGGATTCGAGGGGGCGCTGATCGCATCCAACATCGTCGATGGTGCCGCGACCGGCATCTCGGTCACCAATTTTGACGTCGGCGGGCGGCTGGCCGTGATCCAGGGCAACCTGATCCGCAACCTGTTCCGGCGCGAGCACGAGGTGGTGGACAAGCGAGGCGAAGGCATCGCGGTCGAAGCCGACGCCTCCATTACAGGCAACACCATCGAGGGCGCGCCAACCTGCGGCATTATGATCGGCTGGGGCCGCCACATGCGCGACTGCGTCGCGACCGGTAATCTGGTGCGCAATGCCCGCGTCGGCATCATGCTGACCTCGGACCCGGATTCGGGCGCATGTCTGATCTCGAACAATATGATCTCGGGCGCGACGGACGGCGCCATCCGCGCCATGGTGCTTGGCAAACCACACGGCCCCGACCTCGCGTTCGCCAGCGCAAGAACAGCGCGCGTCGCGATCAGCGGCAATGTGGCGGGATGACTACAACTTGAGGCCGTCGAGTGCGCGATCGTAGCACGTCGACGAACGGTTCATGCCGACTTCTGAACCGCGCCAATTGCGCGTCACACGTTTGTCGATCAATCCGCGCGCAGCCGGAACCACGCGTTCAATCAGCGCCATCGCCGCACCAGCCGACGCGCGCTTGGTACCGTCATCGATCTTGAGCGCGAAGCCGAGGCCGAGGCGCGGAAAGCTGCCGCAATAAACGCCCTCGGCACCGGTCTTCAGAAAAACTTCGCCCGGCAGCCGCCGCATGACCACAGAATCGGCGCGGCCCGGCCCGGCGACGAGTTCAGGCTCCGCCCAACAGGATTTCATGATCCGCGCGACGGCCGCGCGACGCGATTGCGACAGGCCTTCGCCTGTGCCCATTGTCGCAAACATGCGCGCAAGCGACCGGAGCGGGATCGCCCATGTCGGCACCGCGCACCCGTCAATTCCCAGCGCGTCGTCGCCAACCGGGAAGTCGCTCATCTCCGCTATCACGGCGCGCACACGCAGCTGCACGGGATGGCTCGGCTCCCAGTATCCCGCAAGCGGTTCGCCGAGGTGCTTGGCCGTCGCCAGCATTCCCGCATGCTTGCCCGAACAATTGTTGTGGAGCTGGCTCGGCGTCTCACCTTTGAGAATGAGCGCACGCACGGCCCCTTCCCCCATCGGCGCGTGGGCTCCGCAGCCGAGCGCACATTCTTCGAGACCCGCGCGGGCCAGCATACCGGCGGCGATCGCCGCATGCCGTTCGCTGCCGCTGTGGGAGGCGCACGCGAGCGCGATTTCTTCAGCCCCGAACCCGAACCGGTCAGCGGCCCCGGTCTCGATAAGCGGCAGGCATTGCAGAGCCTTGACCGAAGACCGCGGATAGACCCGCCGATCGATATCACCAAGCTGCAGCGCGATGTGGCCGAGGCCATCCGCGAGCACCAAGGCACCCCTGTGCGCGCTTTCGACGAGCGGCCCCCGCGTCACCTCGATCAGGATCGGATTGTTCATGGAAGTCCGCTCAACCCGTCGCCGCTGAATTGGACGTTTCTTGCTTGATGCGAAGGGAACGGCAGCTCCCACCGCAGGACACCGCTACCGCACCGCACAAACGCGCGCAGCTTTGGCCTTCCTACAGCTCCAAATCAAGCCCCGACAAGCCGGCAAGCTCACGAAATCGCCGTTGCCAGTGAGCATCACCGGTGCATGTCAGTACTATTGCCATTTAATTGGGTTCTCATTGCCCGCCGTGAGCTGGATCGGAGATGTGTCGCGTGAAACTCCAAAGTACCAGGGCGGCACTTGTGCTGCATTCTCTCCAACACTGGTAAGCTCTTGCCGATCCGCGTGCCGCCGAGCCCCTTCGCGAGCGGTCCCAGATCATGTCAATCGCGAATCTGCCGCAAGTTTGCCCGCCGTTGACGAGCAATCGCGCCTGGCACCAGCTGCGCCAACCGAACACCTCGCACGTCTGCCGTCGTCGCGCTACAACCTGCCGATGACCGATAAAATTCCCTTCAAGACCGAAATGGCGTTCGCCTATGGCGAAGCGGCCGAGATGGTGCCAGGCGTCCGGCGGCTGGTCGCGAACAATCCTGGGCCGTTCACTTTCAAGGGTACCAACACCTACCTCGTTGGGCAGAAGACGTTGACCGTAATCGACCCTGGCCCGGCAGACGGCGCGCACCTCGCCGCAATCCTCGAAGCGGCGAATGGCCGGCCAATCGCCACGATCGTCATAACTCATACCCATAAGGATCATGTCGAGGGGCTCGCGGCTCTTCAGGCGGCGACAGGCGCGAAGTCGGCGGGCTTCGGCCGCACGGCCCCGCTCATCAGTGGCGGCAACGACCCGACACCCACTGGCTCAGAGTTCGTTTTTCCCGATTTCGCGCCCGACATCGTGATCCGCCACGGCGACCGCATTGAGGACATCGATCACGCACTCGTGGCGCTGCATACGCCGGGACACGCGCCGGACCACCTCTGCTTCGCACTCGAGGGCTTCCCGGCCGCCGCGCTGTTTTCCGGCGACCATGTGATGGCCTGGAACACATCTGTCGTCGCGCCGCCCGAGGGGCACATGGCCGCCTACCTGGCATCACTCGAGTTGCTGATCGGACGGTCGGAAACGGTCTACCTGCCCGGTCACGGAGGGCGACTGGCAGACCCGCAGCGGATGGTGCGCGCGTTCCTGCTGCATCGGCGCTGGCGCGAACAGGCTATCCTGGCCGCGATCAGATCTGGCCACGACGGCAGCCCGACCGCGGTCGGAACATCCACGACTATTCGAAAGATTGTCCCGGTCGTCTACCCGGAGCTCGACGCTCACCTGCTGACGGCGGCGACCCTTTCGGTTCAGGCCCACGTTGAGCATTTGATGGAGCGAGGCCTCGTTTCGACGACGGATCCTGTCCCTTCAAGCGGCCCTTGGGATCGAGCGCTGACGGCCGCTTAGGCACCAGCCGGTCGATCTTGGAGCGGGTGCGGTGGACCCGCTCTCCGCTCGCCGTCGGCACCGTGGCTTCGAGCTGTCCGGCGATCTCGCGCATGATGCGGCGCATGCGCTCGGCGTTGCGGCCAAAATCGTGATGCCCGTAACGGGACGCTGACCGAATGTCGATCCGCGCGCGGCGCGCATCGCCGGTCACGCGCAGCGCCACATCGTCGTAGAATCCGAGGATGAGCGTGCGATCAACCGCTTCAAGCGCGCCGGGATTCGAACCGCTCGGCGGATCCTCGCGGACGATCGTCATCTTCAGTCGCTTGATGGCGCTGGACGCGACTTCAAAGGTCTCCTCGCTGGAGCGCTCGATCAGCAGTGGCTGCAAGTCCGGATAAGCGGCAAACTGCGCGCTGGCGAACCTTTCGCCAGGGTAGGCGGCCTTATTGGAGCCGATCCCGCGCTGCTTGGCGAGCGTCTGAAGTGAGGGCGGGGATGCCGCGTCCGTCGTCAGGTCGTTGATCGGCGGCAGTCGCTCAAAGCTCATCCAGAGCACGGCCGGCAACGCCAGCACACCAAGCCCCACGACAAGGCCCGCCACGACACGCGAAGTGCCGGGACTGCCGTCACTCCAGATCCGTGTGCCCGCCATGAGACCGAGCAACACAGCAACGGCCGCGGCGACATAGCCGGCAGCCGCGATGTTGATGGCGACCGGAGTCGGCATTGAAAAAGCCCGGTGCAAGAACATCGCGACCAGGATCAACCCCAGACCGAAGAATGCAACGCGGCTCGTCCACCTTGCGGAGGATGGCGGCAGATCCGTGGCGGCGAGCCTCATGATCGGTGGCACCTTTCCCGACCCGAGCGGGCCTGATCCACAAGCGGAGGATTAGCGCGGCTCATCTCGGTCCCTCGGGCTATGGCGAACAGCACGCCGGCATGCGGTCTGGCGGTCGCTGCATAAGCCCCCACACGGCCAATGGACCATAGCCGAGAATCGGACGAAATCGAGGGCGGCTAACAGGCCCAGCAGCCCTGGCTCGTCGCGATCCCGACCTTCAGGGGTAAAGGCGCAACTTGGTCCACGGCTCCATGCCGCCCGAGCGCCGGAATACGACGCGATCGTGCAGCCGGAACGCGCGATCATGCCAGAATTCGATCTCGAGCGGAAGGATACGGAAACCCGACCAATTCGTTGGCCGCGGGATGTCACCGACGCCGAATTTCAGCGTGTAAGACGCCACCGCCGCCTCGAGCGCGAACCGGCTTTCGAGCGGCTGCGACTGGCTCGATGCCCAGGCCCCGATCCGGCTGCCGCGGGGACGAGATGCGTAATACGCGTCGGCCTCTTCGGCAGCGACGGGCGAGACCAGCCCGCGCACACGCACCTGCCGTTGCAAGCTCTTCCAATGGAACAAGATGGCGGCCTTCGGGTTAGCCAACAGCTCACGACCTTTGGCACTTGCGAAATTCGTGTAGAATACAAACCCGCGCCCGGCCGTGTCGGGCGCGTCGAGCCCCTTGAGCAGCACCATGCGGACGTTCGGCAGCCCTTGCAGGTCGGCGGTCGAGAGTGCCATGGCGTTGGGATCGTTGGGCTCGCTGCGGCTGGCCTCTGCGAACCAAGCCTCAAACAACCGGAAGGGCTCATCCTCGGCCGTGAAGTCAACCGCTCCGGTGGTGATCACGTCTCTGTCGTCAGATGCCGTCACGCTGACTGCTCCATTGCTTGGTTCGTACCAGTTCGATACGAGCGGAACAGTCGTTCAGCTCGTTTTAACCGTCTTGGCGCATTCTTTCAGCTGTGTCACCGCCCCGCGCGGTTCGTTGTGTCCCAGTTGGAAAGTCTTGAGTCATGAGTTCCAGTTCTTCTCTCGTGGCCATCGCCGCGTCGGCCGTAGTTGGTTTCAGCTTGGTCGCCACTATCTTCCTTGCCCCCGAATTTGCAATTGCCGCCGAAGCATCCACCAGTGCCGCGAACGTGGCCGCTCACGACATTGCCAACAAGTCGCCCACAGTGCCTGTGCTGAGCCAGAAGCCCGACAACAACTCGGGCAGCAACTCGGGCAACAGCAACTGCACCTGCCCGCTCGACAAGGAAAAACTCTGGTCGCGCCCGAAGTTCGCCGATCTGCGCAGCGCGCTTGACGAGGCAGACGAAGTTGCGGCCCTTGAAAGTGTCCAAGTGGCACTTTCTGAAGTAGCTGACGGGTCGAGCTACGTTTGGCATCGCCGCAACGGCCGGCTATCCGGCATCGTCCAGCCTACCTCGTCGTTCAAGGATTCGGCCGGCCAAGTCTGCCGCCATATCGTCGTCGTTCTGTCGGCGGGCTCAGACAGCAAGAAGGCCGAAGGCATTGCATGCCGGCTCGCCAACGGCCGCTGGCAGCTGGAAGGCTAAGTCTACCCCTGAGAATAAGGACCGTCCCTCTTGGCGCTGCTGCCTCCACAGGGTTAATGCCCCGCATTAGACACCACATTCAACGGAGCTTGATCGCGGCGAGCCCGTCCCACGCCCGGGCCCGGGCCCGGCTCGTCGTTTTGTGCGCTGGTCCAATGCCATTTTTGCATGGCTTGTTGCCAAGATTATCGTTGTCGACCGGACATCTGGACCAGGGGGGGCTTTTGTGTAGGATGCCCGCCGCAATCCCTGGTATGAAAAGGACACGGCCGAGATGACCGACAGCGGCGCGAACGCGGGCCCAGCCTCAGGCAATTTGATGGCCGGCAAGCGCGGCCTCATCATGGGCGTCGCCAACAACCGCTCGATCGCATGGGGCATCGCCAAGGCCGCCGCAGCCCAAGGCGCCGAAATCGCGCTGACCTACCAGGGTGACGCCCTGAAAAAACGGGTTGAACCGCTGGCCGTCGAGCTCGGATCGGGCATCGTGCTGCCGTGCGATGTGACGGACGCCGCCTCTATGGATGCCGTGTTCGCCGATCTCCAGCAGCGATGGGGCAAGCTCGACTTTCTCGTCCACGCAATTGCGTTCTCCGACAAGAACGAGCTCGACGGCCGCTACGTCGACACCACCGAGAAGAATTTCACCCAGACGCTGCTGATCTCGTGCTTCTCGTTCACCGCCCTCGCCCAGCGCGCCGAAAAGCTGATGGGCCCCGGCGGATCGATGCTGACGCTCACTTATTATGGCGCCGAGAAGGTGATGCCGCACTATAACGTGATGGGCGTCGCCAAAGCCGCGCTCGAAGCCAGCGTCCGCTACCTCGCCGCCGATTTGGGCAAACAGGGCATTCGCGTCAACGCGATCTCGGCAGGTCCGATCAAAACTTTGGCTGCCTCGGGCATCTCGGACTTCCGCTACATCCTGCGCTGGAACGAGTACAACTCGCCGCTTCGCCGCACGGTTACCATCGAGGACGTCGGCGCATCGGGTCTCTACCTTCTGTCGGACCTGTCACGCGGCGTCACGGGCGAAGTGCACCACGTCGACAGCGGCTATCATGTCCAGGGCATGAAGAACGAGGACGCACCCGACATCAACGTCGTCAAAAGCGAGGGACTCTGACCGTCCGTTCTTCGATCACCCGATCCGACGGTCGATTGCCAGCACGATTGGATGGCAACGCGAACCAACTGCGGCCTGATGTTACCCTTTACTTCATCCGGCACGGCCAAACCGACTGGAACGCCGCACGCCGCTATCAGGGGCAGCGCGACGTTCCGCTGAACGACTTCGGCCGCACGCAGGCCCGCCGCAACGGCGGGGTCTTGGCCCGCTCGCTTCAGGAGACCGGCGCCATCGACTTCGTTTCGAGCCCCCTTGGCCGGGCCAGAGAAACCATGGAGATCATACGCGGCGCGATTGGATTGGCGCCCGGCGGCTATCGCATCGACCCGGCGATCCAGGAGATCAACTACGGCCACTGGGAGGGCCTGCTGGCCGACGAGCTGCCACAGCACGATCCCGAGGGGCTCGCTATGCGGCGGCTCGATGCCTTCAACTGGCGTCCGAAGGGTGGCGAAAGCTATGCCGATCTCACCCGTCGTTCGGGGGATTGGCTTCAGACCATCGCGCGCGACACGGTGGCGGCATCCCATGGTGGCGTGGGCCGGACCGTGCAGGGGTTGATCCTGGGACTCGGACATGACGAGATCCTCCGCCTCGACGCACCACAGGACCGCATCATGGTGGTCACCCACAACCGCGTGGACTGGATCTGATCAGCGTCAAGCGCCTCGGTGAGCTATTTTTGTGTCGGCTGGTTCTGCGGGGGCCGTCCACCGGACTTGGCCGCTGTTGGAGCCAACACCGGGGTTGGCGTGGCAGTCGGACCTTGCGACTCTGTTTTTGCCGTTCGCTTGGCCTTGACCGCCGCTTTTGTGAGGCCTGTGCCAATTGTTGACGCCGAGGTCGCGTTCGATTTCGAATTGGCAGGCGGTTTCGCCGCCTTGCTCACTTGACGCGGCGGCGGCGTCGGCGGGAACGAGCGCTTGACCGGCGGAACGATTGGGTCAACGCGGGCCGCGGTCGGGCTTGGGCTTGGGCTTGGGGCTGACGATGGCGAGCCTGCGGCAGGCGCCACGCTCTTCCCAGTCGCCTGCGCCAACCGCACCTGCAACGCATCCTGCGAGCCCAGGCCGCGAACGTCAGCATCGGCCTGCACCGCTGAACCGGCGGGAACACCGACTGCGGCCGATCGCGGCCCCTGCGCACTGAGCGGCGCGAAATACTCGCTTTGCATCGCTGCGGCCAAGCCAAAAAAGCCGAGTGCCAAATAAAATCTCATTTCGAGGGCCTCGCACGCTCCATGGGCAAGATCATGGCCGATGGCGTTCACCAGTCAAGCTGCAAGCCAGCCGGCCAGCCAGCCCGACCCGGCGTCGTGGCGCGGCGCAAATCTTGGGGCCGTGCAAGAGCGTGATGACACACAAAAAAAGAGCCGGAGCAGCGGCAGCTCCGGCTCTTCCCATTTTGCAATACGGCCTGCTCGATCGTGGTTGCTCAGACCACTCAGGAACAACCGTCAAAGAAACGCCGGAACTGACCCGCGGATTCCGCGCTCTTGGACGCGGCACACGGGAGTTCCGACCACTCAGCCATAGCCCTTGGGAAGGCCACGGTCGTGCTTCAGAGCCCGGATCACAGCCTCCGCTGCCAAACGGAGCCCCCGATGTCAGAGCTTTTCCACACGAGAATCACAAGGTACGCCAGGGTTTGATAAGCTGCGTCGACCTCACCTGTCACTGAGAATGCCAGGCGGTTCGGCTTGCCGCCGCGATCCGGTCCCCGTAAGAGTGAGTTTGGACACAGTCGAGCCGTCTGGGTTGCAGCAACGTGCCGCGCGCCCTGAACATCCCTCGGTTGCGCGCCCCCACCCAACCAAGTCGTGTTTCAGGTCACAGGTTCCATGTCGCACAACACGTTCGGACACCTGTTCCGCGTCACCACCTGGGGCGAAAGTCACGGACCGGCGATCGGGTGCGTGATCGACGGCTGTCCGCCCGGCATCCCGATCACCGCGGCCGAGATCCAGGTGTTCCTCGACCGCCGCAAGCCCGGGCAGTCGCGCTTTACCACCCAGCGCCGTGAGCCCGACGAGGTCGAGATCCTGTCGGGCATGTTTGAGGACGACAAGGGTCGGCAGGTCACCACGGGCGCGTCGATCTCGCTGCTGATCAAGAACGTCGACCAGCGATCCAAGGACTACGGCGAGATCAAGGACAAATTCCGGCCCGGCCACGCCGATTTCACCTACTGGGAGAAATACGGCATACGCGACTATCGCGGCGGCGGCCGTTCGAGCGCGCGCGAAACCGCATGCCGCGTCGCGGCCGGCGCCATCGCGCGCAAGGTCATTCCCGGTGTCGCCGTGCGCGGCGCCATGGTGCAGATGGGGCCGCACAAGGTCGACCGCTCCCGGTGGGACTGGGAGGCGGTCGCGTCCAACCCGTTCTTCTGCCCCGACCCCGAGACCGCGCACCACTGGGAGGGCTATCTCGACGGCATCCGCAAGTCCGGTTCTTCCATCGGCGCCGTGATCGAAGTGGTGGCCGAGGGCGTGCCGCCCGGCTGGGGAGCCCCACTTTACGGCAAGCTCGACCAGGACCTGGCGTCCGCGATGATGAGCATCAATGCCGTGAAATCCGTTGAAATCGGCACCGGCCTCGCGGCGGCCGAACTGTCGGGCGAGGAGAATGCCGACGAGATCCGCATGGGTCCGGACGGACACCCGGTGTTCATGAGCAATCACGCCGGTGGCATTCTCGGCGGCATTTCCACCGGCCAAGACGTGGTTGTGCGGTTCGCCGTCAAACCGACATCCTCGATCCTGTCGCCGAAGCAGACCATCGATCGCCACGGCCACGAAACCGAGATCATAACCAAAGGCCGCCACGACCCCTGCGTTGGCATCCGCGCGGTACCCGTCGGCGAGGCCATGGCTGCGATCGTGCTCGCTGACCATTTTCTCCGGCATCGCGGACAAGTCGGAAGTTGATCGGGGTTGTCGTTACCCGCCCTCTTCCATCACAATTTTTGCCACCCACATCTGCTACTGTCGATTGACGCGGGCGCGAGACGTGCCTTCGCCGAACTTTCGCTTTTGCCCAGGCAACCCATGACGCACATTGCCCCGACGGATGCCGCCCTGCGCCCCTCCGCCATTCCGTGGCCGCCGATCCTGTTCGTACTCGCGTTAGCTGGCGCCTGGACCATGGGCAGCGCTTCACCTCTGCCTTGGCCCGGCCTCGACGATGGACCGGCACAGATCATCGGGCTCGGTTTTGGCGTCCTTGGCGTTGCGTTGATTGCCTGGGCGGCCTCGACGCTGCATCGTGGCCAGACCACCATCATGCCCAATCAGCGCTCCGACCATCTCGTCACAATCGGGCCCTATGCCTTCCGGCGCAATCCGATCTATCTCGGTGAGGTGTTCGTGATGTTCGGGTTGGCTGAAGTCACCTCCAACATCTGGTTCGTCATCGCCGGCCTTGTGTTCGCCGTCGCCGTAACGTGGCTTGCTATCCTGCCCGAGGAGCGGCACCTCGAAGCCCGTTTTGGCGCGGCCTGGATTGAATACAAGGAAAAAACCAGGCGCTGGATCTGACCGGCGCGTGCGTTAGGACCACGACCAAAACCGCGATAGAGGCCATGAGCATCGACTACGCCGAGAAGGAGCGCGAGTTCATCGAGAACCTCCAGGCCGACACCGGCCGCGATCTCGAGCAATGGATGGCGGCCATCACGGCGCGGGGCAATGTTCACCGCAACGATATCATCGATTGGTTGCGGCAGTACCGCTTCACATTCTCAAAAGCGTCCTGGCTCGAACGCATCCACCACAATGGCGGCCGGCCGATCTATGCCGAGAAGCCGGACCTGAAAGCGCTGGCCGCTGAGGCGTTCAATCCGCCCCCAGGCCGTTCGTCACGCGCGGCAAATCAGGCGAGGCCGGCCATGGCCGAGCCAGCCGTTGCGGTCGAGGCGCCGCGCCCCGCAACGCCCGCCAGCTCCATTCCGGTTCCCTCGGATACGTCCGGGGCCGAAAGTCTCGACGCCCTGCTGGCCAAAGGGAAGGCGTTCCGCCCCCTAGCCCAATATCTGCTGAAAACGATCACCGGCGCGTGTCCGGCCGTAACCATCGGCGTGCGCGGCGGGTTGGTGACCTGTGGCTCCGCTGCCGAATTCGCCGTGATCGCCATCAGCGCCCGCGAGCTGCGGCTGGGCCTCGCCCTCGGAGGATCCATCCCACGCGACGGCTTGACGGTGGCCAAGATCACCGGCGCGGGTCCGCACATCACCCATATGGCTGTGCTGACCGACGCCCGCCAGATCGGCCAGGTACTGACCACCGCGATTTACGAAGCCCACACTCAAGTCCAGGCCTTGGCCAAGTCCTAGCGGCCTGTCGCGCCTAAATCGCTGTGCCAGCCGCACGCGTCGACGATTTAGGCCCGACATGAAGGCCACTAGCTATATCATTGGGTTAGTGGGGCGTTCATCGCGC
>PERT01000051.1 GCA_002928955.1 Hyphomicrobium sp.
GGTGGGGCATCGTGGGCGTCAATTAAGGCGCGATGAACGCCCCACTAACCCAATGATATAGCTAGTGGCCTTCATGTCGGGCCTAAATCGTCAGCGGTTGCCGCCAGTACAGCGATTTAGGCGAGACAGGCCACTAGTTGTGAGGAGCGGCCATTTCGATTGAAGCCCGTGTCCGGCGAAGTTGCGCGGTCCAACAAAAGTTTGTTTGTTGAGTTCGTTCAAAAAGCGATCACACCATACGGCCATGCCATCCGAGGGCGTTGCCGCAAGGATCGGGCACAGTCGAACCGAGGCCCAGGGAGGGCGCCACCGTGGCCGCAGGCGGAACAACCACCGTCGTCCGCATTGCGCTTGGATGCAATCTGGCACTTGCGGCGGCGAAGTTCACCGCCTGCGTCTGGACTGGCTCGTCAGCCATGCTCTCGGAGGCAATCCACTCGCTGGTCGACACCTCGAACCAGGCCCTCCTCCTCTACGGCATCAAGCAATCGAAACGACCGCCGGATGCGAACCACCCGTTCGGTTATTCGCGCGAACTCTATTTCTGGAGCTTCATCGTCGCGATCCTGCTGTTCTCGCTTGGCGCAGGCGTGGCCATCTTTGAGGGCGTCGACAAGCTACTGCATCCGCACAAAATCGAGAATGCGCGCATCAATTACGTCGTGCTTGGCGTTGCCATCGTGATCAAGTGCCTCGCAACCTGGAAGGCGGTCGGGGAATTCAACAAGCGACGAGGCGAGCAGGGCATTTTCGCCGCGCTGAGATCATCGAAGGACCCCGCTCTTTTCGCGATCGTTCTCGAAGATCTGGCGGCTTTGGCCGGCCTCGTCATCGCGCTCGGGGGGGTGTTTGCGGCCGACCAGCTCGGCATCGCGGAAGCCGACGGGGCGGCGTCGATCCTGATAGGTCTCGTTTTGGCCGCCACGGCGGCGTTCCTGTCGATTGAGATCAAGCCGCTTATCGTCGGCGAGGCGGCGTCGGCCCCAATGCGGTCGGGGCTGCGGCTGTTGATCAACGCTGAAACCGGCGACACGCAGACATTCCGTGCCATCAATGAAATCCGGACCATGCAGCTTGGCCCGGAGGACGTCCTGGTCGCCACCCGCGTGGACGTGCACGATACCGTGACGGCCAAGCAGGTCGAGGCCGCGACGATACGTATGGAGCGCGCTGTCAAAGCCCGCTATCCCGACGTCAAGAACCTGTTCGTCGAGGTGCAGTCCGCCGGGGAGCACAGGGCCATTTCCACGGTACAAGCCCCTGGACAGCTCCGAGCTTCCGTAAGCGGGGCGCCAGCGCACGAAGCCGTGGCAACGCCCGCGGTCACGTCCAAGTCCGCTGGCATCGCACGTCTGGCCATGGTCGCGAAGACGACCCCGAATGTCGAACCTGGACCGGTCACGCCGAAGCCGACGATCCAAGCTCGTCCAATGAGCCGCAAGGCACGCAAGAAGGCCAAACGCGAAAATTCATGAAGGCCCGTCTCTGGAGGCAGACCTTCAAGGGTAGCATCGCCGCGTCGTGGTCCACCAGTCAGCCGCCTTCCGGACGACGCGACGCAAATCCCGACAGGCGCGCCGGTGCCCTGGCGGACGTGGGCCTCGCGCCGTTGAGGAAAGTCTCGACCAATAACGCCGTTACAGCTTCTCCCACCAGTTGGTTGCCGCGCACATTCCAGTGCCAATCGTAGCTGAACTCGAAGCGCTCGCGACGCTGTTTCCAGTCCGCCGAAAACGTCTCTTGCAGATCGATAAATGGCAGTTGCAGGGTCATTGCCGCGTCGCCCGCGATGCGGTTGAGCATACCCACCTCGTAGGCATTGGCATCAGTGCCTGCATAAATCGCCTCGCGCACCCCGTCCATCATCAGCAGCAGCCCGAAGCCTTCGCGTGCGGAGAGCTCTTTCATCTCGCCGAAGACATAGCGCGTGAGGCTCCGGTTCCTATCGTGATCGCCTATCCGCCGGATATCGACCGCCGACGAGATATGTTCAAGGGCGACGTCGTCATCGCCACCCCAGAATGCGCGACTGACAACGGACTTCGCTGTGATATGGAGATTGGTCTCATAGTAGAGATAGCGGAACGCGGCGAAGTTTCTGAGCGCATCGGCCAAGCCGGGCCGGAATTCGACCGGCTGCGTCTCGATCGGCTCCTGTCCGGCTTCGATGGCGATCTTCAAGAAACTCGAACCCGTTCGAGACTTGAGCACTCTATAACTCTCGTCGAAATCATTGTGAATGAGGCCCACGACCACGACATCAGGTTGGTAGCGCAGCACTTCGCGCCTTAACACATGCAGGTATTGGGAAAGCGGCGCGCCATCCATGCCGAAACGGA
This sequence comes from Hyphomicrobium sp., assembly GCA_002928955.1. GTDB lineage: Bacteria > Pseudomonadota > Alphaproteobacteria > Rhizobiales > Hyphomicrobiaceae > JAKAML01. Next base: position 2,340 of record PERT01000051.1, read on the forward strand.
AGACTTCGGCGTCCACGCCGCGCTGTTGAAGCGCCCGCTCGATGACCTCCGGGTAGCCCTCCTCCGGATTGACAAAGCCGGCATGAACGTAGCTGTCACCGATGACCGCGATCCTGAGCCGTCCGGGAACCCGGTCGACCGAATAAGTCGCCTTTGGAGAGTTCCAACCGTCGGCATTTATCGAAACCCGGTTCTCGCGGCCATCGGGATGGCGAAAGGTCGCCTGGGTGTTCGGCAAATACCGCACGACGCCGTTGATGGTCACATTCGGCAGCACGTCGTCGGGTTTCAAGACGAACCCGAACACGACGACTTCCAAAACCACGAGGGTCGCCAGTACCGAGACGGTCGCGATGATTATGTTGCCGAACAGGTGAGTGAACCGCTGCAGCACGACGCGACGACCTTTCGATTGCCAGCCCGGCACATGTCGGCCGAGTGCGTCGCAAGCCGCGTGCCATCTTCGATGGACACATCTTCGGTCACCCCATGTTCAGCACACAGATTCAGACAACCTTTGCGAGGTTAAGCCCTGCCGCAGCCGCCAGGCAGGACCACCACTCGTATTCCGGTTCAGACATCCGCTTTCCCTGGTAGAGCGCTTCAGCGGACATGTGTGAACCAAGATCAACATTCGATATGCTACGGTTAGAGTTGAGCTTCTCCATCTGACGTTTGCTTCAGAGGCCGGCCGCGAGCGGGTACCAAACGTCAGACGCGCGACAGAAGCGACCCCCTGCTACTTTGCACGCGCGACCGCCTCTTGCCGCCGTGCCCACGACTGAAACACTAAGCGCTTCAAAACGGGATTTCGTCGTCGAGTTGCTTGTCGAAGCCAGCCTTCGCCCCCGATGCGCCGCTTGATCCACCGCCCTTGGCTGCACGCTTCGGTTCGCTGTAGCCGCCGCCAGAGCCAAAACCGCTGCCACCGGCATCGTAGTCGGACTGGCCGCCGCTCTCCTGCATTCCGCCCGCGCCGGGACGGCCGTCGAGCATGGTCAGCGATCCGTTGAAGCCTTGGAGAACGACTTCCGTCGAATACTTCTCAACCCCGCTTTGATCGGTCCACTTGCGCGTCTGCAGCGCGCCTTCGATGTAAAGCTTCGAGCCCTTTTTAACGTATTGCTCGACGACCTTGCACAGCGGTTCGCTGAAAATCACGACGCGATGCCACTCGGTCTTTTCCTTCTTCTCGCCGGTGTTTTTGTCGCGCCAGGTCTCGCTGGTTGCCAGGCTCAGGTTGGCGATCGGGCGGCCGTCCTGCGTGCGGCGGATTTCCGGATCTTTGCCGACGTTGCCGACCAAGATCACCTTGTTGACCGAACCTGCCATGTTACACGCTCCTTGATCTTGTTTGGGGGCGCGCCTGCCATTCCGGCTGACGGCTGCCGTCTGTTGTATCGGCTATATCGGCAACGGCCGCCATGCCCTCCGCCACCACGCGCGAGCAATCGGCGAAGTCTTGCGCTCGAAGCGCACGTTGCCAAGTGCAGTCAACTCGATCGAACTTCGCTGATGAAAGGGACGCCAGCGTCGTCAATGCCTTACTCGGGAAGCAAAAGTCAGATCCGCAACATTAGACCCCAGTTGGCGATCACACTCACGACCAATCGCACCGTCGTTGCCATTGTCCACCGCTTTCAGCGGCACCCGGCCCGGACAACCCCGCCGCCAAGCCCGACTGACGTCGTTGTTCTTCCTATGTTCTATTGATAGTTCAGGCCAATCGTCATTGCAAGCGCCTTCAAGCGACCCGCTCACGGCAGCCACAAACTCAATTGCTGCGGGCCAGATCGACCACGGACGAGAACTCGCGCAATACCTTGACCGGCACCGTCTTGGACGCGGGGCAACCATCATTGCGCAGCTTGTCGTAGAGCCCGATAACGTCGCCACGGAAGTTCTGTGCCTGCGCACGTCGCACAATGCCGGTTGCGACGGCACCGTTCGACCATCTGGCTTTGCACATTGCTGCGCCCAGGTACTCGGTGATGCGCACCTTGTAGCCGTCAGACAGCGCCGGCTGCGCTCCGTTGACGAGGGACTGCCAGCCCTGCTGGTCGGTACCGGATACCCACTTCCTGCCGTCTGAAGTGTGCAGGATCGGAGCCAGCGCGTCGCTGAGATCGCTGCGCAAGCGCACCTCCTCGATTTTGGCAATGACGTTCGACAGCATCCCGGCACCGGCCTCATCGAGGGGCTTAGTCACCAGCTCGGTGAAATCCGCATAACCGCTGCTATCGGGCAAGGGTGGTCGGGTCTTCCAGATCTGCGCGCCGCGGAAATCGGTGCCTGCGATCTTGGCTCCTGAAAGGTCCGCGCCCTCAAGACGCGCCTGGTTCAGTGAAGCGGCTTCGAGATCGGCGTCCCTCAGTCGCGCGCCCTGCATTTGGGCCAGTGTCAACACCGCGCCCTGCATAGAGGCGTTGGAAAGGGTCGCAAACTGGAGCTGGGCGCCAGTCAGGTCGGTACCTTGCAACGAGGCAATGAGGAAGTTCGCCCCTTGAGCCTGTACGCCGCCGGTAATGTCCGCTTTGTCCAGGTTGGCACTCGAGAAATTGGCGCCGGCCAGCAGCGAGTAGGTCAGCTCAGAATTTTCGAGTCGCGCCTCCTCCAGCTTGGCTTGCGAAAGATCGATGCCGGTCATCTGCGCTTCGCCGAGGCGCGCGCGGGCGAAGTTCGCCCGCCTGGCCGACGTGCACTTGGCCAACCGGCGATCGTCCGACAGCAGAAGCTCGTTGATATCAGCGCAGCTCATGCGGGCTTTGGAGAGGTCGGCACCAACCAAGCTGGCGTCGTCCAGGATCGCACCGGTCAAATCCGCCTGATGGAGGTCGGAACGGTCGAGCCGGGCAAGGCGCAGGTTGCGTCCTCTGAGCTTGAGCGTCGGCTCATCGCCGGTGACGTCTTTGTCGGACACGAGGTCGGTATCGGTCACGACGAGCCAACGCGGCAGCACGCCGAACATCATGCCGTTGCCCTTGAAATTGAACATCGACGGCAACAGCCCGGCGCTATACCTAAGATCGCGTCCGGCCTGGTGACTAGGCGAACCGAACAACAGCCGTGTCACGCGGTCGAGCGGCTCGCCGGGGATGGTGGCGACGAACAGCGAGAACGAGATCCCAAGCCCCAGCACCACGATGGTGGCGAACACGCTGAAGGGATGGGCCACTGTCGAACGCCAGAATGCCTGCCAGAACGACGTTTCAATACGCATGAGGAACACGCCGATCAACAGCAGTACCGCGATATCGACAAAAAGTGCGATACGGTGCGTCCAGGTGATCGTCTCGTCGTGATAGGGCAGGAACACGACCTGGATGTAGAGTATCAGGATCACCGGCAGAATAACCAGCGTGAGCCAGCTCATTCCGTGCAGGAACACGCTCATCACTGCGCTGCGATGAGGCCCGGCGACAGCCTGCACGAAGAAGAAGTTGTTGAGCTCGAGCCTGAGCGGGTGGGTGCGCCGATCACTGGTTTCCAAGAGCCGGATTGCGTGATCGAATTCCAGCGTCTTTCGCGCCAGCAAGACGAGTTGCGAGAGCACCCCAAGATGCATGAGCACAAGCACGACCGGCGCAAACTGGAAGAACTGAGTGATCGGAATGGCCACTTGCAGGATCGGCAGCGCCACGGGTGTCTCGAGCAGCAGATCGCGATGGGTGACACCGGCGACCGCGATCATGAAATAGATCATGACCGACAGAAACACGAGCCACGCAGTGTGCGCGGTTTCGCTCGAGTTGTTGACCGCTTCGAGCAAGCTATACGGGTTGACCGGCGTCTCCCCCTCCGGAGCGACACGCGACAGATCCGCCATCGGAGACGATCCCCATTTCAAAATTCACACACCGGCAACTCTGGCCCGACCATAGCGGAGAAAGTTGGGCGGTGAAGTGCGAGCCCCGAGCTTGGTTGACGCGTGGCCACATCTGTGGCTTCCATGCCGCAGCCGCCAAACCTCGAATCTGATCCTGCCGGCCGCGGGGCTTGTCCGGAAAAAGTTGAAATGTCCCCAAATTGTCCAAACGACTGATGCCCCCTTGGGCTGTCGTTACGGGTTCAGGAGGGAGGGACTTTGGACGGGTCGCCCGGTGGCTCCGCAACAGGCAGCAGCGAAACCGGCGAGCTGCAACGCTGCCGACCGCACGTTTGACCCTCGATCGCTACGAAAAAGGGACGTCCCAGCTTTGCCCTGAAGGGACAACACGACGTGGGGCTTACAGGCACAAGGCACCTTGACGTCGAATTGTCCTCGCCTTAGCCAGTCGTGACGCCTTCGCCCAAGCTCCACCCTGCGGAAGCCAGCTGCTGCGGCCCCTTCGGCCCCATGCTCGACCAGATCAGAACCCGCCGTGACGGACCCCAAACCGCTCTACAACTGCGCGAAGTGCCCGGGCTTCTGCTGCTCGTACCCCGTTATCGCTCTCGACAAGCGTGATGTTGAGCGACTAGGCCGATTTCACGGTCTCACGTTTGACGAGGCTCGAAAAGCCTTCACGCGCGCCGACCATGGCCGCAAATACATCATGCGGCGGAAGCCGGATCCTCACTTCGGGCGCATCTGTCGCTTCTTCGATACCAAGGCGCGGCGATGCACAATCTACTTGGCGAGACCATCCGTCTGCCGTTCGTTTCCAGGTGAAGGCCGCTGCGGATATTATGACTTCCTGACGTTCGAACGCCAGGCACAAGACGATCCCGAATGGATCGCTTCGACCGACCACGGGGGATGGAAATAGAGTTTGGCGCGGCCGGTGCCGGATTTGACGGCGCGCTGAAGGTGGCTGATGACGCACTGATGGAGGCCCAACCATGATCACGCTTCACGGATCGACACCGCGCTTTGGATTGCCGAGCGCCAGTTCCTTCGTCAGCAAAGTTGAAATTCTGCTCAAAATGGCGGGCGTGCCATACAGGCACGTCGATGCAAACTTCTCGCGCGCACCGAAAGGCAAAATCCCCTTCATCGAGGAGGACGGCGAGCTGTTGGGCGATTCCACCTTTATCCGGCTCCACCTCGAAGACCGGCACGGCGCGAACTTCGATGGCGGGCTAGACGCTTCCGAAAAGGCGACGGCCCAGGCTTTTGAAGTGATGTGTGATGAGCACCTCTACTGGGCCACGGTCCATGCCCGCTGGACGGTGGCGGAGAACTTCGAACGTGGACCGCGTCACTTCTTCGATAGCGCGCCAGCTTTGCTGCGGCCAGTCATTGTCGCCATGGTCGGCCGCTCGGTCGTGCGCACACTCAAGGGGCAGGGCTTCGGCCGCCACACAAAACAAGAAGTCGAGCAGTTGGCGATCCGCGACATCGATGCGGTTGCGGCCTTCATCGGCGACAAACCGTTTCTTATGGGCAACGAGCCGTGTGGTGCCGATGCTTCGGTCTGGTCGGGCGTTACCGGGGTGCTTTGCAAGCACTTCACAACGCCGATCCGCGACCACGCGGAGAAGCACGCGAACCTGGTGGCTTATTCTGCGCGCGGCATGGCTCGCTGGTTCCCTGAACTCGTAGAGACTTCATAAGTTGAGCGGTGGCGATGCCATAACGGTAGGCGCCGCTACTTCCTTTTTTGCGCTGGCGATTCCTTGGTCTCCGATGACCAACCATCGATCGGAATTTTGGAAGGGCCCTTGGCAGGGCTTTGATCTGGGCCAGCAACGGCGGGTGTACGTTGTGCATCCGCGGGCGTGCTCGATGCCCGGGTCCTCGGCTGCGCCGGTGCTGGCTTGCGCTCTTCCCGAACCTGCACGCTCGGATCAGTGGGGGTCATCTGCAGAATCTCGCGGGTGATACCCGGCGTCAGCAGCGACAGCGGATTGACGATGACCTGCGGATTGGCCATCGATCCCTGGATCAAGAACGTGATCCCGAAGATGCCTTCGCTCCGCGGGCCAGACAAAATCTGGCCCAGAAGCGGGATGTCACCGAGGATGTTGTTCAAGCCCTGTAGCGGCACGTAGGTCCCGCCGAGGTTCACTGTCTTCGCACGATAGTCCACCTTGCCGCGGATGTTGGCGCCGAGGATCGGGCCCTTCAAGTAGCTGTCGTCGAGCACGAACTGGCCGTGACCAACCGAGAATGGCGCCTTCATTCGGTCGAACTGGAAAGCCTCGCGAACCACTTTCTGCTTGGCGCGCGCAACACTGGTATCGGTTGAACCCGCTCCGACGCTGCCAACGACTTCCGCCACCACCGGGTCACCCAATATGACAAAATCGTCGACCCACAGAATTCCGGTCTTCTCCGCCGGCCCTTTGCCATCGAGATTGACCTCGAGCCGCGCCCTTCCCCCCTGCAGGTTCGGATAGAATCCGACAAGCTTGAAGGCGCGGCCGGCATCGGTCGAATCCGCGAGCAGCCGCCGAGGCTCCTTGGGTTGGTTTTGAACCACCGCGACCAACGGGTTGCCGCCATCCAGCGTACCCTTTGCTTCCATTGAAACCAGGCGGCCGCCACGATTGGATAACTTGAGCTTCAACCCTTTGAGCGAGGTGTCGGAAAATCCCAGCAGAGTATCGATATCGGCTTCGATATCGACACCATCGCGGGGCTTCTGCGGCCGTTGCGGTCGATCGCCGCTCTGCCCGACAGAGAACAGGGAGCGGAAGAAGTCGCGACCGTCCACCGTGGTACCGCGCGCCTTCACGTCCCACATGTTGTCCTGCGTGATCTTCCCCTGAAGGTCGAGGCGCGTGATGACGTTCAAGGTGAAATCCGGGAAACTGAATTCGCGTGGCCTGTTGTCGGTCCCCAGCGAGACTGTCCCCTCGACCGCGACGTCGTCTCCGGCGATCTTGAAGTTCTGTAGATCCGTCTTGTGCGCCTTGCCCTTCGCTACATCGAACTGAACATGCGCACTGCGGCCCGGCTGCTTTTTCCAAGCAAGCGCATCGAGCGCGACCTCGGCATTTGTGAGGTCGGCGCGCACCCGAATGGCCGGCTCTGCGCGCGGCGACTTGGTGACCGTGATCTCGACCGGCACAATGCCCTGCACGATGTGATTGAGATCGAGCCCAAGCTGATTGCGGTCCGAGTTGTCGAGTGTGGCCGTAATCCTGAGTGGCGGCTGTTTGTCACTGTCGGCATCGAAGATATGCTGCCACCCGATTTTGGCGAGCACACCCGCTACCAGCATCTCGCCTTTGGCATCAATCGCATGCTCGGCGATGTCGAACGTCACTGTCGCACCCTGTACGTCGTGGCCTGCAATCGCTTGCTTCGCGCGGGCGTCGAATACGCGAACTTTGCCCTCGAAACTGACGTCCCGCGCGCTCAACTCGGCAACCATCGGCATTGCGAACCTGAACTGTCCATCGACCTTGCCTTCCATGCCTTCGAAGCTCTGCCCCGATTTCTGCAGCAATGCGAGCGGCTCCTGGTCAATGAATTCGAGTACCGGCCCGAGCGGGCTTTGGACCTTGAATGTGACCTCGCCCTTCGGTTCGAATGAGCCCAGATCGGCAACCGCGAACCGGCCTCCCTTGATGGGGATGCGTCGGGCAGGTGCGATGGCGACCACGGCATCCGGCACATTGATCTCGATCGACTGGTTTTCAATCCGAACCAAGGCCTTCGGTGCCTCAATTGGCGACATGCGGGTCAGCGGCCTGGCGGCGACGTCCGCAACCTCGATCGCCATGGTCAGGCGACCGTGGCCGTTCTTGGCATCCGCGGGCGCCTGATCCTTGGCGTGGCTGCCTGAAACATAAGTGAACGCGCTGTTCTTGACGTTGGCCCGGAGCAGCCGCTGCCCAACCCAGCCGCGCGCGGCCGGTGCAACCGACCTTGGCCACAGTGTTTTGAAGGTCTCAAGTGGCATCGGCCCGGCACGGGCCTCAAAACGCATGCCATCACGGTCGTTTGCGGTGTCGATCTCGCCGTTGCCGGTCAAATCCGCGCCACCGGCACGGAGGTTGAATGAGGTGAACTGCAGCCGGCCTTGCTCTGGCAGCCAATGACCGGCGGCGGTCCACCGTTCGAGCGGTAGCGGCGGCAACGACAAATCGGCGGCCAACAGTGAACCATCCACCGCAGACAGGTCGAACGCCCAGCCCATCCGGCCATCCGCCGTGCTGCCGCCGATCGCCCCGCCCTTCAGCGTCACCTGACTGCCACCCCAGCGCAACACGGAGGGTGCAAGTTCCAAGCGGCGGGCCGCCGCGTCATAGCCCAGTTTCAATAGGCCACCGTCGACCGTGAACCCTGTCGACGCGCCACTGACTACGCCTGAGCCTGTTCCAGACCCGCTGGCGCGCGGCGTGTGGATACGGCCGGGACCAACCTCGATATCGATAGCGGCAGAGCGGATCACCCCGTCCGACGTCATTTCGATCGTCGCGTCACTGCCGATCGGCGCATCGATCGCCTGTAGCATCGCAATGCCCGGCAATCCACCGTCCAGGGCTTTCGGCACGAGATCGCGAACAGTCGTCTTCAACACGACAGTTTTCGTCTTCTCACTCTCTTCGGTCCGGAAAGCGATCGTCCACGGCCCGTGGGGGGAGGCCATTGTCGCCGTCCCTGCGATGACGCTTGAGCGCTTCTTGTGCTCGAGATCAACCGAGGCCTCCGGCACCCTCCAGTGTGTCTTGAGACCGCTATTGTCAATCACAATGGCCGCATTGCGCAACCCGATCTCGCGCAGGTAAGACGTCCCGTCCCGGCTATTGCGCGCACGGCGCGAAACATCGGCGATCGTTTTGGTAAGGTCGAACGATTTCGCGGCTTGCGCGCTGACCGGTCCACGATCGGCCACGGGTGCTTTGGCCGCGCCCTGCCGCAGGCTTGTCGGCTTGGCGCCGTCCGTCGCCGGTGACCCGTCGTCGGCTGCCGCGGTGTCGGGCCCAGCGAACATCAGCGAAACGCCGCCTTGCTCCGAGATGGAAAAATTGAGTTTCGGTTCGATCAGGTCGATGCGGGATGGCACAACACGGCCCGACCAGAGGCCATCGGCGCTGATCTGGGCCGCGGCCTCGGGTGCCGAGGCGACGAGATCCCCGTCGTGTTCGACAAGGCGCACGTCCTTCAGGCGAAATTCAAGGCTGCCGTTGGCAGCCAGCCTCACCACCACGTCTGCGATAAGAATATCCAATCCCGGCAATTCAGCGCCGAGTCCGCGCGCGATCGGCCCAGCAAGCGGCTTGAGCGAGATCGGACCATGCATCAACCGAACGTAGCCGAGACCGACGGCGAGCGTGGTCAGGATCAGAATCGGGAGAAACACGATCAGCAAATGCCAACCGACCTTGCCGGCGCGGCGCATCAACCGGAGGTTTTTTCGCACCGGCGGCTCACCGTCATAGATTTCGTAACTGATCGGTGTGGGCGGCCCCCTGCCGGCTGGCGGCTTCTGCGCCGCAGCCCCCCCTCCCGTCCTGACCTTAGTTTCCACGCCGATCTTTCCTAACCCCTGGACCTGCGGCAGGGCCTCGATGGCCGGCCTCACCGGAGCGCTGCTCGTCGCCGCAGACATCTATGACGGAAGTCGCTTGCACGCCACGTGCCTTCATGCCCAGTTTCCTTCAAGCAAAGGACATTGCAAGCTCTTGACCGGGTCGGGGCTCCGTGCTTTTGCACGACCGATGTCGCGCTAGTGGCGTTCAACGCGCCTTGATTGACGACCAGCTTGCCGCTCGCACAGGTCAATTAAGGCGCGATGCCACACTAGTCCACTCGTCCCATACTGGCCACTTCCGAGACCCGTTTTCCCGACACCTTTCCAACCTCGAACTCTGGCACTGACATCAGCCTCGACGCCAAGCGCCACGTGAATGGTCTTCAAGTCGTGCTGAACTGGCGCAATGCATCCCCCGAATGTCCACCCGAGGGCCAATGTGGATGGCGAAATAGCGACCAAAGGAAGGCACTGGAACCATGCTCAACGATGGCGACACCGCACCGGACTTCACCCTCCCTGCGGATGATGGCCGCGCGATCCAATTGAAGATGTTGAGGGGTAAGGCGGTTGTGCTGTACTTTTATCCTAAGGACGATACGCCGGGTTGCACGCAACAGGCGAAATCCTTTTCGTGCCTCATCGAAGAGTTCCACAAGGCCGGTGCACGCGTCATCGGCGTCTCTCCTGAGGGCACCAGGAGCCATCAGAGGTTCAAAGCCAAACACGCGCTGGCGTTCGACTTGCTCGCCGACGAGGACAAGATTGCCGCTGAACGCTACGGCACTTGGGTCGAAAAATCCATGTATGGCAAGAAATACATGGGAGTCGAACGGTCGACCTTCCTCATCGATAAAAGCGGAAAAGTCGCAAAAAGCTGGCGCAAAGTGAAGGTACCGGGCCATGCCGAGGAGGTTCTGGCCGAGGTCAAGGCTCTGAAAGCCTGATGCGGAGCGAACCTGGCAGCCGCGGAACATAATTCCCTGCGCTCCGGGTGCCGAGTGGATTATTCGGCGAAACAAATCATTTACAACACTCTGCGGCATGACCGGGAAGCTAAAACGTGATAGCTGTCCGTATCGTCAAGCCTCTCGCGCAGCCGCGTCGGATAGCATGAGCAAGGGCTGATGGCAGGGGTCGGGGCCACAATCGGTATTGGGGCTTAGGGAGACTCTGATTGATGTGGGGAGTGCGTTTATCATGTTGCCAAATTTCAAGAAAGCTGACTCCGAGGGTTCTCGCGTAACATCGCCGCCACAAGCGGCGTCATTCTCAGGGAACGGTCAGCGGTCGGCCGCCCCGCTCCAGACACGGACGGATCGGAGCGCTCCCTCCGTCATAGCCGCTGACTTGCTCATTTCCGGCAATCTCGTCTCCAAGGGCGAGGTCCAGATCGAAGGCGAGGTCCAAGGCGATATCCACGCCACCCACGTCGTGGTCGGCGAGCGCGCGCGCATCACGGGCGGCATCTTGGCGGAAGAAGTGGTCGTCCGCGGGCACGTCATGGGGTCCATTCGCGGCCGCCGTGTCATGTTGCAATCGACAAGCCACGTCGAGGGCGACGTCTACCATCAGGCGCTGTCGATCGAGCAAGGCGCCTTCTTCGAGGGCAAGTCGCGCCGCTCGCAGGATCCGCTTGCCGACGCTGGCCCGGCGCCCGCACCCGCCAAGCACGAACCAAACCCACTTCCCGACGCGTAAGCTGCCCCTCCAACGCAAAGCCGATGCTGCATTGAGCGGCAAGCGTACAGAACGTGCGGACGGCCCTCGTGTTCCGGTTCTGGCTCGAAATGCCGTTCAGCCGTTGTTCAGTGCGCGCTCCGCTGCGCGGGAGGCAGATCACACCTCAGGCCGCGCCTCGGCGGCAGCCCCGCGTGTCAATGCATATGCGGGACCCACGGCTGGGCCTTCAGCCTGCTGCCGCCGAGCCGGGAAAACACCTCAGATCGACAGGTCAGTACGAGAACCTGATGATGGCGCGCCGCCTGCTCGAGTACGTTGAACATCCGCGCGATCCGATCATCGTCCGCATACACCAGCGCATCGTCGAGGATCACAGGTGTCGGCGTTCCGGCGTCCGACAACAGCCGGCCGAACGCCAGCCGCACCATCACGGCGAGTTGCTCGCGGGTGCCGTCGCTCAACCCGCCAATGGCCTCGCTGACGCCATTGCGCACCAGAGTAGCCGCCTTGAAGCCTTCGCTGAAGCGCACCTCTCCGCCAGGAAACAACTCCGTCAGATAGGGCTGCAGTCGATGAATGACCGGCCGCAGAAACCGGTTCTGTGTCTCTCGCTCGGCATTCGACAACGCCGTATCCAACAACGCGAGCCCCCGTTTTATCGCCTCGAATCGGGCAACTGTTGCGTCTGCCAAGGCCAATTCGCCGACGAGCGCAGCTACACTCGTGCCTGAACCGTTCTCGCCAGCGGCTTTCAGCTCACCCTCCAGCCCGCCGATTTCGGCCGCCAGTTCCTTGGCCCGCCGCTCCGCCGTCCGTAACAACGCGGAAGCCGCCTCACTCTCCCGGCGCAAGGCATCGAGCAGGGGCTCGGTCGGTGCCTGCTCGCTGAATGCTGCGGCCTCCCGCACGGCATCGTTGGCGGCAGTCTCAGCATCAGCAAGTGCTTTCTGTAGGCGCGCCCGTTCCGACTGACGCACGCCGACAGGTGGCAACAGCGCGTCCAGTTCCTGCCGTCCCGACAGACGCCTGTCGCACGCGGCGCGGTACGCTCGTTCCGCCTCGCCCGCCTGCTGATCGGTTTTCCGGGCCTGGTCGAGACTGTCGCCAGCCGCGCGCCGATCGGTTGCCAAGCGCGCAAGCCGTGCTTCGACGTCCGCCGGATCGGACAGGAGTGTGCCTGCGGGCAAGCCGACGTGTTGATCCTGCAGGGCGGCGACCTCCTCGACCAGCACCGCCACACCGCCAGGGGCCAGGTTCGAAAGCGACTGCCGCGCGAGTTTCAACGCTTGCTCCCTGGTCAAGCAGTCACGCCGTTTTTCGACGGCCTCGGACGCGCTGCCCACGCCTGCCGCGCTTAAAGCCGAAGCAAGGGCGCGCCGTTCCGTGGCAAGCCGCTGCTCCGCGTCGCGCCGGTCGGTTCCGGCACCCGGCGCAACCAGGATTGTGCCAATGCCGTCGATCTCGATCCTCAGAGGCCGCGGCGCCTGGAACGTCCCGCTGCCCAATACGGTCTGCCCATCGACACTCACCCGGCCCAACGCCGTTGGCAGCAGTTCGATCTCGACGGCGGGTGCGGCCGCGGCCAGTTTGTCGACGAGCCGCGTGACCTGGCTATCCGCCACCTCGATCACCTTGGCCAGATCGGCGGTGAGCCGAGTGGACTGGAGCGTGGCATCGGCCTCGGCGATCTCGCGCTCGAGCGTCCGCGATGCCGCGAGATCTCGGCTCAACCGCTCGAGCCTGATCGCGACATCCTGCCGCCGCTCGAATTGGGCATGGGCCGCGAGGATTGCCCGCGCCGCATGCTCGCCCGACTCGAGCGAAGAGACGACATTCTCGGCCTCGGCAAGATGTCTGCGCGCCGCCGCGGCCTGACGTCCAAGCTCCGCGCCCTGGGGTTCAGCCCGCTGTATCTCGGCATCAAGCTGGTCCAGCCGAGAGAGCTTGCGGTCGAATTCGGCGAGCAGCGAACCGGCGGTCGACGCCGCGGCCATGGCCTTCGCCTTCACGGCTTCGGCCCGGTCCAATCGGGCCCGCGCGTCGCGAGCCGCATCGTAGGCCAAACGCGACTCGCCCGCTGCCCGCTCGAGATCGCCGAGCGCCGCGTCGGAGTATCGTTCGGTGCGCTCTGACAACAGGCGCTCCAACCGGTCGACACGCTCCGACAGGTCCGCTTCGGCTTTGCGCGCGGCATCCAGCCCCGCCTTGAGGCGATCACGTTCCTTGAGAGCCCGTTCAAGTTCGCTGCCTGATTTCGGCTGGCCTTGCCGCCCGCCGGTGTAAGGCGACAGGAGTGCGGCAACCCGGTTGCGCACGACCCGCACCTCTGCCCCCGAAGTCACCGTCTCGATCTCACGCTCTATAGCCGCCTGTAGTTCGCCGCGCTCACCACGATCCTTGAATTTACCCGTGGCGGCATCGGTATCAGGATCCGCCGGGTCGAGCGACTTGCGCTGACCAACCCACAACAGTCCGAATCGCGACGGCTTGCCGTCGGCCATCCCGACGAGCCCCGCCAGCTCGTCCTCGGCTTCCTGCCCGCGCGCCATCGTCCGACCGCTCGTGAGATCGGACAGCTCGGCCGACGCCCGCCTGCCGAACTGCTTGCGAATGCGATAGACACCATCCGCCGATGAGAAATCTGCTTCGATCAGCGGATCGCCTCCGCCATAGGGCCGCATGGCCTCGACTGCCTGCCCTTTTACCGTGTGCTTGATTTGAAAAACTGCTTCGATGGCGCGAAAAAGCGTCGATTTGCCGAACTCGTTACCTTCTGCCATGACATCGAGGCCGCCCGTGAGCCCCTCGATGGCGAAGGGTTCCGCGAAGCGCCCGACATTGTGGACCCTGATTGCTCGGATCTTCATCTGCCGGCTCCGGCATCGGGCACTTGCGGGCCTGCGCGGACCTCAGCCAGGATCGACAGCAACTGACGCAGCGCTTCCGAGGCATCGGCCGCGCGCGGTTCATCGGGCGCCGACGCAAGGGCCGTCAATGTCGTGGCGGCGGTCCTCAACTCTCCTGATTTCCCGAATACATCGAGGTCCATGCCTGCGAGGAGCCCAAGGCCGCGTGTGTCGCAATCGAGGTGTTGCAATTCCGCTTGGAACAGGTCGCGCCATGCCTCAACCGCGATCAGATCACCCAGCGACAACCGTCCTTTCAGCCGCAGTTTCAACATGATCCGGTCGAGTGCAACCCCGCGCCTGCGGATCGTGGCGGCGAAGAGGTCGAGATCCTGGATCGTGGCGACGTCCACCTCGTCGTCGACCCAGACGAACCTGCCCGTCGCGATACGCTCGACGACAGGATCAACGCCCGCCGGGCCGAGCGTCACCGCCAGCGCCTCGCCGGGCTCGTTGTCCTTGAAGCGGTCGGGCTCGGGTGTGCCCGAGTACCAGGTGCGCGCATTGATGCGGGTGGCTCCATGCCAATCTCCCAGCGCGAGATAATCAAGCCTGGCCCGCTTGGCCCTGGCGGCATCGATGATCCCCTCGCCGCTGTCGTCAATTCCGAAGCCCTGGATTGAACCGTGTGCAAGTCCGATCCGCCGCGTGCCCGCTCCCGTTTCGGCGTGGTCCATCCAGGCGGTCGGGTCGCTTCCGGGGCGCCGCGATAACAGCGGAGCCGGCAGCACGACCACCCCAGGCGCAATTTCAGCAGGCCGGGGCTCGGCGAGCGCGACCACGTTGACGGGTGCCCCGAGGTTCGCGAGCCGCGACCACACGCTGCCTGCCCGCGCTGCGTCGTGATTGCCTGGAATGAGCACCCACGTGACGTCCGTGTGCTTGCCCATCCGCACCAGCGGCTGCCGCTCCTCCCGCGACGAGAGCCGGTCGCTGTCCCAGATATCGCCCGCCACCAGCACATGCCGGATACCCCGCGCCCGTGCTGCCTCCGCCAGCCGATCGATGGCGTCGAGCCGCGCCTCCTCGAGCCTGCCGGCCAGCCGCTCTGGGAAATTGCGGAACGGTTTGCCGATCTGCCAGTCGGCGGTATGGATAAACGAGAAGCTCATGGACACAACTTATGTTCTCTTTTTGTTCGAAAATCAACTGGGCATCACGAAGCGCTGCGTTCAACTCAGCCGCATCGCACGATTCGGCCGCCTATCCATGACGGCCGATCTCGAAACAGTGGTGATCGGCGGTGGTGTCGTCGGCCTCGCGATCGCGCATGCCTTGACCGTCGCCGGCCATGAAGTTTGGATCCTCGAAAGGCGCGGCCGCATCGGCTCCGAGACGTCGTCGCGCAATAGCGAGGTCATCCACGCGGGGCTCTATTATCCGCCGGGAAGCCTGCGCGCGCGGCTCTGCGTCCAGGGCAAAGCTTTGCTCTACGGGTTCTGCGCTGACAATGGCGTCGCATTCAGGCGCTGCGGGAAACTGCTCGTGGCGACGCGGGACGACGAGATCGCCAAACTCCGCGAAATAGCCGCAACCGCGGCCCGGAACGGGGTCGATGACGTGATCATGCTGGATGCGGCCGGGATCCGCGCCCGCGAGCCGGAACTCGAAGCCGTGAGCGGCTTGCTGTCTCCCTCGACCGGGGTTGTTGACAGTCATGGTTTAATGGCCGCGCTCGAAGGACACGTCACGAGCCGCGGTGGTCACATCGTGCTTGATGCGGCTGTGTCCTCAGTGAGGCGTAGGACAGACGGGTCGCTGACACTCTCGACCGAGTCTGCGGGCGAGACCAGCACCATCTCCGCCCGCAACGTCGTCAATGCCGCGGGACTCGGCGCGTGTGCGCTGGCTGAGCACGTCGACATCGTGGAAAGCTACCGCCCGCCGACGCTCTATCCGGCCAAAGGCCACTATTTCTCACTCACCTGCCGGTCACCTTTCACGCGCCACGTGTACCCGATGCCGCAAGGTGCGTGGCTCGGCGTGCATCTCACTTTGGATGTGGCGGGACAGGCCAAGTTCGGCCCCGATTTGGAATGGACGGATCAGATCAGCTACGACTTCGACGATGCAGACGGCGCGCGCGCGGCCATGTTCTATCGCGAGATCCGCCGCTATTGGCCAGGATTGCCCGACGGCGCGCTGCAGCAGGGTTACGTCGGCATTCGCCCGAAGATTTACGCCGAAGGGAAGCCAGCGGCCGATTTCGCGATTCATGGACGGACTGAACACGGGATTGACCGCTACGTTGCACTCTACGGCATCGAGAGCCCAGGCCTGACCGCTTCCCTCGCCATCGGTGAGTACGTTGCGGGCATGTTGCCCCGCTAATCAACCGGCAGGTCCAGAAACGGCGGCTTCAGCGCCGGTCGCCAGCACCCAGCCGCTTCTCTATCGATGCCGAGTAGCGGCTCATGCCAAAGCAGAAGATCCAGAACACGACGCCTGCGAAGAAGTATCCCGTGGTGGAGGTCGACGGCGAGAACCACTTCGCATCCGACTGCACCGATTGTTGCACGATGCCGAGCAAATCGAACAGCCCGATGATCAGGACCAGGCTCGTATCCTTGAACAGAGCGATGAACGAGTTGACGATGCCGGGAATGACGAGCTTCAAAGCCTGCGGCAGCACGATCAGGCCCATCTTCTGCGGATAGGACAGCCCAAGCGCGTCACCCGCCTCCAACTGGCCGCGCGGGATCGCCTGCAGCCCGCCGCGGATGACCTCCGCCAGATAGGCCGCCGAGAACAACGCGACGCCGATCAGCGCCCGCAGCAGTTTGTCGAACGTGACGTTTTCCGGCAGGAACAACGGCAACATGACGGATGCAAAAAACAGCATCGTGACCAGCGGCACGCCGCGCACGATCTCGATGAAGCCGATCGACGCCCACTTGATGATCGGCAGCTTGGAGCGCCGGCCGAGCGCCAGCAGGATGCCGAGCGGGAACGACGCCGCGATGCCGACGCAGGCGACAACCAGCGTGATCAGCAGGCCACCCCACAGTTGCGTGTCGACCGCCGGAAGTCCAAAAAAGCCGCCGGTCAGAAGAACGAATGCGAGCACCGGAAAAACGAGCAGCATGTAGAGCGAGAGATAGAGTTTGCCCGGCACACCCGGGACCATCAGTGGCACGAGGCCGCCCAGCGCCAGCGCGTAGGTGAGATAAATGCGCCAGCGCTCGGCATCCGGATAGCGACCGTTCATAAACAGGCCCAATTTGTTCCAGATGAACGGCCAACAAGCCCCGGCACCTTCCCACGAGCATGCCTTGCCGTCGGCACCAGTCCAGGTCGCCCGCAAGATCGCCCAGTCGATGAAGCCCCCGAGCAGCACGTAAATCAAATAAAGACCGATCAGCGTCAGCACGGAATCTGTCGGGGTCGCGAACAGGTTTTTTTTCATCCAGCCAACAGGCCCGGTGTCGAGCCGTGGCGGGCGAATTTCGGGTGTAGCTGCGTCAGTGGTCATGCCCATGGGTCCTCAACGCTCCACCAGCGCCATGCGCGTGTTGAACCAATTCATGAAGAACGAGGTGACGAGGCTGATCACCAGATAGACGCCCATCGTGATGGTAATGCACTCGATCGCCTGATTGGTGTTGTTGAGCACGGTACCTGCAAACACCGAGACCAGATCCGGATAGCCGATGGCGATCGCCAGCGACGAGTTCTTGGTCAGGTTGAGATACTGGTTGGTCAGCGGCGGTATGACGATCCGCATCGCCTGCGGCAGCACCACGAGACGCATGGCGAGCCCGGGCCTGAAGCCCAGCGCGGCGGCAGCTTCCTTCTGGCCTTTGGACACACCCTGAATGCCTGAACGGACGATCTCGGCGATGAACGAGGCGGTGTAGATCGTGAGCCCGATCAACAGCGCCATGAACTCGGGTAGGATGACGAGCCCACCTTGATAATTGAAGCCCTTGAGCACCGGATAGTCGAACGTCACCGGAAAGCCAGCGGCGAGGAACGCCAATAGGGGTAGGCCGATGATCAGGCCGAGCGTCGTCCACAGAACCGGGAATTGCTGGCCGGTGGCGATGCGCCGCGCGTTGGCCCATCGACCCAGTAGGATGGATGCAATGATGCCGATGGCGAGCGCGACCGGGATCAACCAGCTGCCCGGCTGCCAGATCGGCATCGGCAACGATAATCCACGAACATTGAGCACGGAGGAAAACGGCAGCTGGATGCTTTGCTTCGGGCCCGGCAGCGACTTCAGGAACGCAAAGTAGAACAGGAACAGCGTCAACAGCGGCGGCATGTTGCGCACCACTTCGACGAACACGAGCGCCAACCGTGAGATCAGCCAATTGTGCGAGAGCCGCGCGATGCCGACGATAAAACCGATAATGGTTGCAAACACGATACCGATGGCCGCCACCAGCAGCGTATTGCAAAGACCGACCCAGAAAGCCCGCAGATAGCTGTCGGTCGGCGCATAGTCGATCAGACGCTGGCCGATATCGAAGCCAGCCGTGCGGCCGAGGAAATCGAAGCCTGACGCGATATTCTGCTTCTTGAGGTTGGCGATCGTGTTGGTCACGATCTCATAGCCGAGCGCAAAGAGGGCAACCACCAACAGCACCTGGAAGATGAGCCCGCGAGTCTCCGGATCGTAGATCATATCGACGATCGAGCGGCGGGGCTTTTCGCTAGAGACTGGCAGATCGGTCATCCTTGCTCACCGCTCACGTATCATCGCAACCACTGGGTGGAAGCAAGAGAGACCGGCCGCTCCGGTTGAGGGGGCGGCCGGATCAGGCATAGATCAGCGGATCGGCGGGGCGTACTGCTGCCCACCCTTGTTCCAAAGTGCATTCTGACCGCGCGCGATGCCGAGCCGGGAGCCGGCGCCGACGTTGCGATCAAATGCTTCGGCGTAATTGCCGACGCCTTTGATGATCTGGTAGGCCCAGTCGTTCTCGAGGCCCAAGCCCTTGCCGAAGTCACCCTCCTTGCCGAGCATTCGCTTGATTTCGGGATTGGCCGAAGCCAGCATCTCATCGACGTTCTTCGACGACACTCCGAGTTCCTCGGCGTTGACCATAGCGAAGTGCGTCCAGCGCACGACGTTGGCCCATCCGCTGTCGCCCTGGCGGACCACCGGGCCGAGCGGCTCCTTCGAGATCACGTCCGGCAGCACCACGTTTTCATCCGGCTTCGGGCTCTTGAGGCGCTCGGAGTAGAGCTGCGAGACGTCGGACGTGAACGCATCGCAACGTCCAGAGTTGTAGGCGGCCACCGTCTCGTCCAGCTTTTCGAACACCACCGGCTTGTACTCGAGCTTGTTGGTGCGGAAGAAATCCGTGACGTTCAGCTCGGTCGTCGTGCCGGTCTGCACGCACACCGTCGCGCCATTGAGCTCTTTAGCGCTCTTGAGCCCGAGAGATTTCTTCACCATGAAGCCTTGGCCGTCGTAGTAGTTGACGCCCGCGAAGTTGAGACCAGACGAGGTGTCGCGGCTCATCGTCCAAGTGGTATTGCGCGACAACACATCGACTTCACCGGACTGTAGCGCGGTGAAGCGCTCCTTGGCGGTCAAGGGCACATACTTGACCTTGGTCGGGTCTTTGAAAATAGCCGCTGCGACGGCCTTGCAGAGATCCACGTCGAGACCGCCCCACTGACCCTTGTCGTCGGGTGCGGAGAAGCCGGCCAGGCCCGTATTGACCCCACAGTTCAGCGTGCCGCGCGCCTTGACCGTGTCGAGCGTCTTGGTCTGTGCGAAGACCGCGCTGACAGATCCCGCAAGTGCCACCGCAACGACCAGTCCGCTTTTGATCAGAAACTTCATTCAGTCTCTCCTTGTTGGTTTCACGAACGGGTGGGAACAAAGCAAAAGCCCCGCTGCAGGTCGAGCGGGGCCGATTGTCAATGATTGAGTATTTGCGAGAGGAAGTTGCGCGTGCGCTCCGATTTCGGGTTGTTGAAGAAGTCTTTCGGCGCGCCCTGCTCTACAATTTCGCCGCGGTCCATGAAAATCACACGATCGGCGACGGCCTTTGCAAATCCCATTTCATGGGTCACGCACAGCATCGTCATACCCTGGCGCGCAAGTTCGGTCATCGTGTCGAGCACTTCCTTGACCATTTCCGGATCGAGTGCCGACGTCGGCTCGTCGAACAACATGATGCGCGGGTTCATGCATAATGCACGTGCGATCGCCACGCGCTGCTGCTGTCCTCCCGACAGCTGGCCGGGGAACTTCAACGCCTGATCGGGAATCTTGACACGCGCCAGGTACTGCATCGCAATCTTCTCGGCGTCCGCGCGCGGCATCTTTCGCACCCACATGGGTGCGAGACAGAGGTTTTCGAGCACGGTCAGGTGCGGGAACAGATTGAAGCTCTGGAAGACCATCCCAACTTCAGACCGCACCTTGTCGATCTGACGGAGGTCGTTGGTAAGTTCGTTACCGTCGACGACAATCCGCCCGGCCTGATGTTCCTCAAGCCGATTGATGCATCGTATGAGCGTCGACTTTCCGGAACCCGATGGGCCGCAGATGACGATTTTCTCGCCGCGCTGCACCGTGAGGTTCACGTTTCTCAGAACGTGAAATTCGCCGTACCACTTGTTGACGCCTGTCAGCTCGATTGCCGGGCCGGAGTCGGATCCCTGTTGCGGACCCGATCGGGAAGCGCTGGCCGGAACCGTTGCGGCCGCGGCCGCCGAAACGTCTGACATCTGATCTACCCCGACTTCACAAACGAAAGGTGACGATACCGCCTCTGGCTGGACGCGGGCAGGAATTTCGCTCTGGCTGCATCGACCACCAAGCTGTGACCCGTCGACCGGACATCTTGGATCGCCTCTCTGAAAGGACCGCTTCACTATGCCCCACCGCCATTTGCCGCGCAACGTCGCGAAGTGCCGGATTTGAAGGCATTCTGCGCGGCAGCGCAGCATACTCCGCATAAAGGCGAAACGAGCGTAAGGCGGTGCACGAGCCACATCGCGGGACGTTTGCAGGTCACCCAGCGAGGTTCCGCGCGAGAAGCACGAGTTCGCTCGCCTTCCAGGGAAACGTTCTCAGCTCGTCAAAGCCATTCGCTGCATAAAATCGCGTGTTGCGTACGCCGCGACCCGTAACAACGTGGACGCCGGGTACGTCTGCCGACTTGAGATCGGCCACGAAGGCCGCGATGAGCCCGGCTCCGACCCCGCGGCTTCGGTACTGAGGGGCCAAATTGATGTGCAGGTGCGCGGGAAATCTCCGCGTCAGATCCGCCAATCCCGAGAAATAACCAATGTCGTCAAATCTCGAGGTTACGGCCGGATCGTCGATCGACCCCGCCAGATAGCCGGCCGGCACGCCACCGGGATCGATGGCCAAATAGAACCATTTGGCGTCGTGGGTGAGGTAGCGCCCGAGCCACCGCTCCTCAAATGCGGACCGTTCCTCGATACTCGCAAACGATCGCGTGGCGCTCGCATCGAAGAAGATCTGTCGAATGGGGAGCAGGCCGGCCGGCCGGTCCTCGACATCGAGCCAGCGGCGCACGACGACACCCGCCGCTTGAGCAATTGGCATCTGCTTGCCGCGACCTTCGCTTGCCACCCCAACTCCTCTCACAACCCGACACGGACACGAACCTAGTGTAGCGCATCTGACGTTTGGTCCCCACTCGGGGCTAGACTCGAAACCAAACGTCAAATGCAAAAGCTACACTAGAATCATAGGTTTGCTAGTGTTCCTTAGGCGCCGACATTTGATCTGGAGCGCGTTGCAACGGGAATCAAATGTCG
>PERT01000052.1 GCA_002928955.1 Hyphomicrobium sp.
TTGTAGCTTTTGCATCTGGCGTTTGGTTTCGAGTCTAGCCCCGAGTGGGGACCAAACGTCAGATGCGCTACACTAGCTATATCATTGGGTTAGTGGGGCTTTCATCGCGCCTTAATTGACACCCACGATGCCCCACCCACCAGTCAATTAAGGCGCGACGCCCCACTAGGCTTACAGCGCTACTTTCGGCCCGGATCGTAGCGGTGCTTTTCCCGCCACTCCGTGAAGAAGTAGGACAGCGTCTCGTCGATGACCTCAGGCAGCACGATGCGGATGGTGACCAGCAGGTCGCCGCCTTGGCCTGTCGCCGGATTATGAATGCCCTTGCCCTTCAGCCGGAAGACGCGGCCTGAGCTCGTGCCCTTGGGGATGGTGAGCGCCACCCGCCCGTCCACCGTCTGAACCTCGATCTTGGCGCCGAGCACAGCTTCGTCGAGCGTCACCGGCGCATCGCATTGCACATCGAACCCGGCGCGTTTGAAATCTGGATGCGGCCGAACTTTGACCTCGACCAGTGCGTCGCCAGTCTCGCCGCCATTGGCGCCCGCCCCCCCCTTTCCGCGCAATCGCAACACTTGGCCGTCGGAGACACCCGCGGGGACACCCAAGTCGAGGACACCACCCTCAGGCATAGTGACCCGCTTCTTGGTGCCTCGAGCCGCTTCCAGGAAATCGACCTCGAGCGTGTAGCGCACATCCGGTCCACGCCGTGCAAACGGCGCGCGGCCGCCAGTGCGTGCCGAGCCGCGCCCGTCGTTGAACAGGTCGGAGAAGATGTCGCTGAAGCCGAAGTCCTCGGAGCGGGAGCCGGGGCCGCGCGGCCCGCCACCCGGATAGGCATGATGAAAGTTGCGCCTTGCCTCGCCGGCGGCATCGATTTCGCCACGGTCGAAGGCCTTGCGGCGTTCGGGATCGCCGACGATTTCGTAGGCGGCCGTGAATTTTTTGAAGCGCTCCGATGCCGCGGCATTGCCCGGATGGAGGTCAGGGTGCGATTGCTTGGCGAGCTTGCGGAACGTGCGGCGGATCTCGTCGTCGGACGCATCCTTGGCAACCCCGAGCACGGTGTATGGATCGTCGGCCATGGTTGGCGAAGGCTCTCTGGGTTGGCGTTGCGAACCGCAATCTCGTGTAGAGCGTCTGACGTTCGGCCCTCGCTCGGCGCTGACCTCTGAACCAAACATCCGATTCCAACGCTACACGAGAATCATAAAGTTGCTCGAGTTGCCTATGGTGCCGCCATTTGCTTCGGACCGTGCGGCAGAGCGAAGCAAGTGTTGGCGACGGAACTCTAGCACCAATCGACAGCAATTGTGGCGTGCCAACGCCCGACCCGGATGCTGTGCGGCTGTTTCCCGGGGATGTGCCGGCACCGACAGGGACGCAGGTCGGCGGCTGCGGACAGGCGGGTTTGGATCAGCTGCCGATGCGGATTTCGGGCGCAAAACCAACCTGCCCGGCGAGTGTTTCGAACCTGCGGCGCAAGCGCTCGCCATCGAGGCTGGCGTAGGCCTTGGGGATGCTCAGCACAAGCGAACCGCCCTCGTAGGAAATTGGTATCTCGTCGATGATGCCAGGCTGGCCAATCGACAACATGTGGGCCGCACGAATGGCAGCCCCCAGAATGCGGGCGCGCTTCAGCGCACGGCGGGATACGGTCGCCGTAAGCCTGGAAGATAGGTTCTCGCTCTTTTCGTCTTCGGGGCCGGAATGACGGAAGTAGATCGCCAGCGCGAGGTAGATGCGGCCCGCATGATCGATGCCACCAAGTGCGGAGTGGGCCACGACATTGAGACTCTGCTCGCCGCGATAGTCGGGGTGAGCACGCCAGCCGATGTCGGAGATGAGGCAAGCGGCGTGGCGGAGGCGCCGCTCGTCCGGTGTCTCGATGGGACCCGGTTCCTGGAACAGCGCGTCCGTCCACTTGGTCAGTTCGAAAGCGTGTTCGACCGAACGCGACCGCAGTCGCGCATAGTCTTCGCAAAAGCATATGAGCGGGTCCTTGCGACGCTCGTGTGGGGGCAGCAGGCCGAACACCAGCCCTTCGCGGATACCGAAGACGGAGAACACGACTTCAGATGGTTCGAGCTTCCTGAGCAACCGCTCCATCACCAGGGCTCCGAAAGGAAGTGTCTCGCGCCGCTGCCTGGAAATTTCGTCTATGCCGCGCACACCCGACAGTTTTTTGGTCCGCCGCAGCATCTCGGAAAACGCGATGACCTCACGGGTTGGAACCGTGTAGCCGTGCATGACGCGCAGCGGGTAATCGGTTTGCACCATGAGCAGCTTGGCGAGCGAACGCCAGGTGCCACCGACGGCATAGAAGGTGCGGCCCTTGCCTTTGCCGATCCATGGCAAGCGCGACAGTGCCTCGTCGGTGACTTCGAGCGCCTTTTCGATGCGGTCGCCGGTCGTATCGATGAGCCGAAGCCCGCCCAATGGAAGGGTGCCGGCATCGTTCAGCGTATCACTTGAGATATCGATCAGTTCGAGACTGCCGCCACCAAGATCGCCAGCGATGCCGTTGGCCTCGATGAAACCCATCATGATGCCTTGGGCGGCGAATTCGGCCTCCTTTTCACCCGAAAGGATCTCGATCCTGGTTCCGGCCGCCTTTTCTCCGCGCTGAATGAATTCACGGCCGTTTGACGCCTCGCGCACCGCAGCGGTGGCAATGGCGCGCAAATTCTTGACGTGGAGCACGCGGGCGATGGCGCGGAAGCGGGCCAAAGCGGCAACCGCGCGCTCGACCGCGCCATCGTCGAGCCGGCCGGTGGTCGCAACCGACCGGCCGAGCCCGCACAGGACTTTCTCGTTGAACAGCGGCGTCGGCGCCCGCACCGCACCCTCGTAGACGACGAGCCTGACCGAATTCGAACCGATGTCGATGACGCCGAGAGGCTCAAGGGCCGACGCGCGGCCCCGCTCGCCCAGTAGCTCAGAAATCAAACCCACCGCACACCTCTTTCAAATCAGTCTTTGTGGGGCAAGCTGAACCGCGGCGGGAAATGCTCTTTGAGCGATCGGCCACGTCCCGACAGGCTGGGGTTGGTCATGAAGTATTGGTGGGCGTTGAAAACTTCTTC
Organism: Hyphomicrobium sp.; assembly: GCA_002928955.1. Classification (GTDB taxonomy): domain Bacteria; phylum Pseudomonadota; class Alphaproteobacteria; order Rhizobiales; family Hyphomicrobiaceae; genus JAKAML01. Next base: position 3,087 of record PERT01000052.1, read on the forward strand.
GTCTGCATCAGGCAGAATGCGCTCCGACGAGCCATCTGCAAGGATGCGCCAGCTCTGCTGGTTGTCCTTGAGGTTGCCACCCATGATTTGATTGAGAACCTGCTCGTGCACGGTGACGTTCCGGATCGGGACCATGGCCTCGACGCGGCGGTCGAGGTTGCGGGGCATCATGTCCGCGGAGCTGATGTACACGGCAGCCTTGGGCGACGGCAACCCCTCACCACAGCCAAAACAGTAAACGCGTGCGTGTTCAAGGAACCGCCCGATGATGCTCTTGACGCGGATGTTGGACGAGAGGCCAGGGATGCCGGGCCTGAGGCAGCAGATGCCGCGCACGACGAGGTCGATTTCGACGCCGGCCTCGCTCGCCTCGTAGAGAGCGGTGATGATCTGTTGATCGACGAGAGCATTCATTTTCATCCAGATTGCGCCGGGCCGCCCGGCCTTCACATGGGCGATCTCGTCACGGATGTGCGACAGAATGCGCTCGCGGATGCCGCGCGGGCTAGCCGCCATCGTTTCGAGTTCGGCAGGCTCGCCATACCCGGTGACGAAGTTCAGGATTCGGGTGACGTCGCGGGCGATGGCCGGATCGTTGGTGAACAGTGACAGATCGGTGTAGATGCGCGCGGTCTGCGGGTGATAGTTGCCGGTGCCGATGTGGCAATAGGTGGCGAGATCGGTGCCCTCGCGGCGAACGATCAGCCCGAGCTTGGCGTGGGTCTTCAGTTCGATGAAGCCGTAGACCACGTGCACGCCCGCGCTTTCGAGATCGCGCGCCCAGCGGATGTTGGCGGCCTCGTCGAAGCGGGCCTTGAGTTCGACCACGGCCGTGACCGACTTACCGGCCTCTACCGCCTCTTTCAGCGCCTGGATGATCGGGCTGTCTCGGGACGAGGTTCGGTAGAGCGTCCACTTGATTGCCATGACGTTGGGATCGGCGACGGCCTGGCGCAGGTACTGCACGACGACGTCGAAACTCTCGTAGGGATGATGGACGAGGATATCCTTCTTGCGAATGGCGGCGAAACAATCGCCGTTGAATTCGCGGATGCGCTCGGGGAAGCGGATGTTGAACGGCTTGAACAGCAGTTCCGGGCGGTCGGAAACGATCAACTGGGAGGTGTCTGCGAGCGCCAGAAGGCCGTCCTTGACGAACACCGAGTGCTCCTCGACTTCAAGCTCGTCGACAACAAATTTCTGTAGCCGCTCCGGCATGCGGCCCTCGATCTCGAGCCGGATCACATTGCCACGGCGGCGGCGCTTCAATTGCGTCTCGAACGACCGGACCAGATCCTCGGCTTCCTCCTGAAGCTCGATATCACTGTCGCGGAGCACGCGGAAGGCGCCGCGACTGCGGATGGTGACGCCGGAAAACAGTTCGCCGAGGAACAGGCCGATGACCGTTTCGAGCTGGATGAAGCGAATCTCGTGAGAACTCGTTTCGCCGACGCGCAGGCGGATGAACCGCTCCATTTGGCCGGGGATCGGGATCAGCCCGTTCATCACCTTGCCGTCGCTTTGCCGTTGCATCTCGACGGCCATCGTCAGGCCCTTGTTGAGAATGAACGGGAACGGATGGGCGGGATCGACCGCGATCGGAGTCAGGATCGGGAAGATGTGGGTCATGAACATCGTTTCGAGCCAGACGTGCTCTTCCTTGCGAAGCGTGTCGCCATCGACGATCTGGATGCCGGCAGCCGCCATCTCGGCCGTGAGCGCGGTCCAGCAGGCTTGCTTGTCATAGACCAGACCGCCGACGAAACGGTTGATCTCAGCCAGCTGCTGCGACGGTGTGAGACCGTCCTGCGAAGGTGTAGCGACCCCGGCGCGGACCTGCCCATACACACCGGCCGCGCGCACCATGTAAAACTCGTCAAGGTTCGATGCCGAGATCGACAGGAACCTGAGGCGCTCGAGCAGCGGGTGGCGCTTGTTCTGCGCTTCCTCGAGGACACGGCGATTGAACTGCAGCCACGATAACTCGCGATTGTAGAAGCGCGCCGGCCCCTCGGGTGGCATGGGCTGCACCGATTTGGAAGCCGTCTTTTCTCGACCTTTGCCCTTCGTTCCGGTCGTGGTCATTCGTCAATCTCCATAGACAAATTCGGTCTCGGTTTGAGCAAAATCCGTGGGCCGGCGAAACGGCCTGCTAACCCGCAAAGATGTGGCGATATCCATCGTCAACCCCGATCGCCGTCCCCCTGTCGGTAGGCTTGGAGCGCCTCGGCCGCGATGATTCTCGTCACCCGACGCTGCCGGGCGAGCGCCAAGCGATCCGCTTCCGCCACGATGCCGATGGCTGCGCGCATCGATCGCTCCATATGCAGCGCCAAATGCCCGATCACATGCGGCTCGACGGCAAGCTGGCGGTCGGCGAACAGCTTGACAAGGACGGATTTCAGCAGCGCCTCGTCGGGCAGCGCGATGGTGGCGACCGGCGACGCACGGAGCCGGGACCGCAAGTCAGGCAGTGCGATATCGAGCTCGCCCGGCGCGGCCCGCGACGTCAACAGGATCGAGAGCCGGTGCTCGCGCGCCAGATTGAGCAGGTGGAAGAGCGTGCGCTCGTCGGCGATGCCGCGCTCGATGTCCTCAACGACCAATGCGCGCGCATTGGACAAACGCGCGACTTCGGCCTCCGAAAGCATGGCGCCTGAAGCGATCTCGGCACCTGATTTAAGCCGCCAGACTTGGGCCAGATGACTTTTGCCGGAACCCTCCGGTCCGACGACGAGGGCAGCCCAGTGAGGCCAATCCGGCCAACGATCCACAAGATCGACGGCGGCGGCATTCGACTGGCTCACGAGAAAGTCCTCGTGCCCCAGGGCCGCCCTGTGCGGAAGGTCGAGCACGAGCTGAGCTGGGGCGCCGCTCATGGCTTGACCGCCCCGCCGCGGCCGATACCCTCGCCGCCGTCACCGCTGTCGCGCGCTCCGTCACGCTGGATCACGCTGGCCCCCGCCGTGGTACACGCTACTTTTCAGATATAGATGCAGCGCATGGCGAACAAGCACGCCGACAGCGGCTGCGACCGGCACCGCGACCAGCATGCCGACGAACCCGAACAGGTAGCTGAACACGAACAGCGCAAAGATCAGCCACACCGGGTGCAGCCCGATCTTCAAGCCGACGACCTGCGGCGACAAGAACGCCGCGTCGAGTCCTTGGCCCGCCAGAAAGATTCCCACCACGATGAGGATCGGTGCGGTTTCCGGCCAGAACTGCACGACGGCAAGCGCCGTGGCGGTCATGAGCCCGAGCGCCCAGCCGGCAAACGGCACAAAGCTCAAGGCGCCGGTGGCAATGCCGATCAACAAGCCATAGCGGAGACCGATGGCACTGAGGGACACGGCATAAAACATGCCGAGAATCACGCAGACGAGACCCTGACCGCGAATGAACGCGGAGACCGCGTCGTTGATCTCTGTGGCGAGGCGGCGGATGGCCGGCGCATGCTCGCGCGGCAACCAGCCGTCGAGCTTGCCGAGCATCGGGTGCCAATCGACCAGCAGATAGAACACGACCAAGGGCGTAATCAGCATCAGCGACAGGAAGTTGAACAGCGCGAGACTACGGCTCCAGATGGAACTTGCTACCCAGCCGGCGAAGCTGGCCCAGTTCTCGGCAGCTGATTTGGAGGCGCGTGCGAGCCCCTCCTCGAACTCAGGAAAACGGGGGCCGAGCCGGTCACGTGCCCAGGATTCGACGAGCCCGCGGATGCGATCTAGTTCACTCGGCAAGGCGAGCGCGAACTGCTGGGCCTGAGACAACAGGAGCGGAACAAGCAAGACGAGAACCGTGACCAGCGCGATGGCGCCGAGGGCGACGATCACAATCGAGGCCCAAGCGCGAGGCAGGCCGCGTCGCTCGAGCCAATCTGCGGCCGGATTTAAAAAATAGGCCAGAATGACACCGGCGACGAAGGGCAGCAGGATGTCGCGTAGCAATCCGATCAACATGAGCGCGGCGACAAGGGCCGACAACCAAAAGAGCACCTGCCGTTCGACGCGCATTGCCAATCCCCACGTTACGTCCGTGACTTGCAGGCAATACCAACCCGAGCAAGTGTTGGACAGGGCTACCCGTACTCGATGTGGACGACCATTGCTCAGTGTGGCCGATTCTTGACCCGGTCATCGGCGCGGTCTTTATCCAGGGTAACGCTTGAACTCAAATCGGCCTCGCGTCCAGTTGGATCACGTCCAACCGCTGGTACGCCCGGCAATCCGGCACGAACCCCGTCGTGATCGCCAGCCATCGCGTCGCTCGACATGTGACGAAGCCAGGCGTCGAGATAGGCGGCCAGGGAGCCGAGCGTCAGAACCGCTGTCAACCAGACCAACGCCAGTCGGACGGCCGCGAGCCCGAACCCAAAGGCTTCGTCGGCCAGTACGATTGCCGCCAGCGAAATCTGGGCAACTGTGTTGGCCTTGCTCAAGGCCAGCGGTTTGATCGCGACCGGATTGCCGAGCAGCCATGATAGCACGATGCCCATGACAATCAGGACGTCGCGCGAGACCACCGCAATTACCAGCCACGACGGCAATTCGCCGCGGACCCCAAGGGCGACGAATATGCAGACGATCAGGAGCTTGTCGGCTAGCGGATCGAGGTAGGCGCCGAGCTCCGTTTCCCAGCCGTAGGTCTTGGCCAGATAGCCGTCGACGGCGTCGGAGACACCGGCGATCACGAACACGACGAACGCGGCCGTCATCTGGTTGGTGAGGAGAAACCAGAACACAACAGGCACCAGGATGACCCGGCCGAGCGTGATGAGGTTGGGGATGCTCAAGCTAGGCCCTTTGGCTCATTCGCCGGTGATTGCTGCAACCCAGGTCTGGCATTCGGCGAAGTCATATGCCGGATCAGGTCACGATGTGCTCGGAAAATATACAGAAGTCAGTATCCCCGTCGAGCCCATAACCAATAATACATTGTTATCAAACAATAAAACTAGAACCGGGAGCGAAGGACCCAGGTTCCGCTTTCGTCGCGAAGCGCCATGCCCCTGGCGGCCAAGGCATCAGCAAGCCGCGGCGCCCCGCCGGGGTAGCGCAACAACACGTCCGCACTGCGCGCAGAAACGCCTTCAATGCGGACGTCTTCGATGCCCTGGGTTTCGAGCAGATGGCTGCGAATCTCGTTCCACTGCCCGATGCTTGTGAACTCGACCAGAAGTTGCACCGCAGCACCCGGCCCGGTGATTGCCTCGACGCCGCCGCGCGCGCCAGCCTGGGCTGCTTTCCATCGGCCTTCGAGTACACCGAGGCCGACCACGGCCGCGAGTTCAAGCGCATAGGCCTGCTCGCCCGATGCCATCCGGTAGCTGCGCTTCCAGTTGATCGGTCCGACCGCATCCCGGCCCGCGAGCGTGACGTGGAGGCGCTTGCCAGGGACATCGATATCGGCGACGGCGGCTACGATGAGGCCGGACTTGTACTCGCCAATCAGGATGCGCTCGGCGGCGCCCGTTCCATCAGTCAGCGATCTCAGGGTATCTGAATGAATTTCCGGCTTGAGCTTTTCAAGCTTGAGCGGCGTGAGCGTGTGCACGACATCGAGGTTCTGCCAAGCCTCGGTCCAAGTGCCGGCTGCACCGGCGGCACCCGCCCCTTCGCGGACGACGGGGATCAGCAGGGCCTCGGGCGCCTGGGTGTCGATGAATGGCACGCCCTCGCGGCGGAGGATGGTGCGCACACCATCGGGCTGGAATGTGAAATCAAGGCTTGCCAGATATTCCGTCGACGAGTTGCGCTCGGACCGGATCGACACGCCGTCGATGAGATCCGCCGCCTTGATGGATTTCAATCGCTTCAGGCTTTCGTAGGCGGTGACGGGCACAATCCTCTTCAGGAGGGAGCGGAAGGCGGCCTGCTGGCCGTCGGTCATGGCGCGGTCCTTGGCGGTAACCGCGTCTTGCGCGCGGGCTTCGACGGGATAGTTGGCGACCGTGAATGCCTTGTCGGCGGCAGGGACGGCCAATGCCGCGCCGGATTGCGTCAGGACCATCGCGGCCAACGCAGCGGTTCGCGCCAGCAAGGACTTCGCTTCAAACACGATCGTCACCCCAGTTCTCCGATTTCCCGCAACGCGCGGCCACCTGTTGTTCGCAAAAAGACGGCAGCCCTTCCCGACCCGCCCGAGGTCTTGGCCGATTGCCGCGCACGCACCAAGCTGATAGGACGCCGCATCATCGCCACCACTCTGGCGCCATTTGGGGCGGAAGTGGGGTTTTCACCAAGCACCGCTGCATTGAAAGCGTATTCCAATCCGGCGTGTACTCCTATCAACCCGAGGCAGCATGTCCACAGGCGGCACCGGCGGCAAACCGCCCATCACGTATCGGGATTCCGGCGTTGACATCGATGCCGGCAACGCGTTGGTCGATGCCATCAAGCCGATGGTGAAAGCGACGCGACGGCCAGGCGCCGATGCCGACCTAGGTGGATTCGGCGGCTTGTTCGACCTTAGGGCCGCCGGCTATCACGATCCGGTGCTGGTAGCCGCCAACGACGGCGTCGGCACAAAGCTCAAGATCGCGATTGAGAGCGGCCGCCACGCGACGATCGGCATCGATCTGGTCGCCATGTGCGTCAACGATTTGGTCGTACAGGGCGCAGAGCCATTGTTTTTTCTAGATTATTTCGCGACTGGCCGGCTCGACGTAAGCGTCGCTCATGATGTCGTCAAGGGTATCGCCGATGGCTGCCGGATGGCGGGCGCAGCTCTCATCGGCGGTGAAACGGCCGAAATGCCGGGCATGTATCAGGCCGGCGACTACGACCTGGCGGGATTTGCGGTGGGTGCGGTGGAGCGCGGTCAAATCCTGCCGCGAGGCGACATCGCGCCCGGCGACGTGCTGATCGGGCTGCCGTCGTCGGGCGTGCATTCCAACGGCTACTCTCTGGTCCGGCGTCTGGTCGCCGAAGAGACACTCACATGGGCTGACGCGTGCCCTTGGGAAAATGGCCAGACGGTAGGGGCGGCACTTCTCGAACCGACGCGGATTTATGTGAAGCCGGTGCTCGCGGCGATCAAGGCGACAGGCGGCGGCGGACCGGACGGCGCCATCAAGGCGCTGTCGCATATCACCGGCGGCGGCATCTCCGAGAACCTGCCGCGGGTGCTGCCAGAGATGGTTGCGGCCCGCATCGATCTCGACGCCATCGCGGTGCCGCCCGTGTTCGGCTGGCTCAAACGCACCGGGGGCCTGGACGACGCGGAGATGCTGCGCACTTTCAACTGCGGCGTCGGCATGATCGTGGTGGCGGACGGCGCCCGCACTGAGCCGGTGATGGCGGCGTTGCGGGCGGCAGGTGAAGCGCCCGTGGTGATCGGCGCGATTACGCCCGGCGGTGGCGAGCGCACCAACGCCAAGGGCAAGGGCCAAGCCTGGGCCGTGGCCTATCGCGGGCAACTCGGGCTCGATGGTCCATCGTCATGACCAAACCCAGAAAACGCACGGCGATCCTGATCTCGGGCCGCGGCTCGAACATGATGAAGCTGGTCGAGGCAGCGCGGACACCGGGCTATCCGGCCGAGATCGTCGCCGTGATCTCGAACCGCCCGGAGGCCGAAGGCCTGGCCTGGGCGGCGGCAAGGGGCTTGCCGGCAATCGCCATCGATCACAAGGCCTACGCCACCCGCGCCGCGTTCGAGGCCAAGCTCCACACGGCGCTCATGGACCACGGGACGGAACTCATTTGCAGCGCCGGCTTCATGCGCATGTTGACCGGCGGTTTTGTCGACCGCTGGCGCAACCGGCAGCTCAACATCCACCCTTCGCTGCTGCCGTCGTTCCCCGGACTCGACACGCACCAGCGGGCGCTGGATGAAGGCGTGAAGATCCACGGCTGCACCGTGCATTTTGTCCGGCTGGAAATGGATACCGGGCCGATCGTGGCGCAGGCGGCGGTGCCGGTGCTCGCGGGCGACACGGCTGCGACGCTGGGCCAGCGCGTTCTTGCCGCGGAGCACCATCTCTACCCTCATGCGCTGGCGCTGGTCGCATCGGGCCTGGCTCAGGTTTCAGACGAAAATGTATTGATTTCAGATGGTTTTAACCAAGAGCAGGCGCTGTTCTCGCCAAGCCTACGGGCTGCGGTTACATGACAAAGTCAGAGTGATCGCAGTTCATTCGAAAGTCGAAATGCGACAACGCGCGTGATTGGACAAGGCTCGCGCGCGGGTGTTAGTCGAGCCTCGAAAGGCGATGAGCGACAAGGGTCTCGGCGGCAATAGTCTGCCGCGCACAGGATTTGCCGACGAACCCAGCTGCTGAGAGCCGAAATGTAACGCGCCTGCCGGGCGCAGCGGGGGCCTTGCGCCATGAATGCCATCGACACGGTTGCTGCTCCGCACGCTGCCGGATTGGGCGACGAGAATAGTATTTGGTTCAAGTTGACCGCCCTGCACAAGGGCGACCATGAGAACCCGATGCGCATCCTGATGCAGATGGCGGAGCGCTACGGCCCGGTGATAACGGTCAACATGGCCAATCAGCGCGTGGTGCTGCTGACCGAGCCCGACGACTTCAAGTACGTGCTGGTGACCAAAGCCGACGACTACATCAAGTATTTTGACGGGCTGAAGCCGATTTTCGGCAAGTCGATGATTACCAACGACGGCGCCCTCTGGCAGAAAATCCGGATGCCGCAACAGCCGGCGTTCCACCCCGACATGTTCGTCGAATATGTGCCGTACTTTCTCGCTGCGATCAAAACCAAGATGGCACTGTGGGACAATCTGGCCAAATCCGGCGAGACGTTCGAGATGGTCGAACAGACCTGGACACTGGCCGCCGACATGATCTGCAAGGCATTGTTCGACCGAGACATGCCGTTCAACCCGCACTTCGTGTTCAAGTGCGTCAAAACATACACCGATGTGATGAACCACAAGTCGATCCGCCTGAAGAAGGTGGCCGGCGAGGAGTTCGAGATCACCGAGGAAGACGCCGCCAAGGCCATGGAGATCTGGGCCGGCGTACCGCGACAGGTGTTCGCCGCAGACCCGCGCGAGGACCGCGAGCGCACACTTCTGAAAATGATCGAAGCGGTGGTGGCCGACCCCGACGTGCCAGAGTTCGACCAGGCGCAGGCGATCGACGAACTGAAGCAATATCTCTGGGCCGGCACCGAGACCACGGCGCTCACGCTTGCCTGGGCGCTCTATGAGACGTCACGCAATCCCGAGGCTGCCGAGCGCATCCGGCGCGAGGGCCAGGAGGTGTATGGCGATCGCGAACCAACGGCGGCGGATTATTCGGCGCTCGCGTACACCCGCGCCGTGGTGCAGGAAACCATGCGGCTCTACCCGCCGATCTGGGGCTTGATCCGGGTTGCGTCAAAGCCGGACGTGATCTCCGGCAAAGAGATCAAACCGGGCGATCGCGTGGTGCTGTTCGCCTATGGCGCGCATCATAATCCGAAGTTCTGGGACGAGCCCGAGGCGTTCCGGCCCGAGCGCTGGATGGCGGGTGCGGCGAAGAAGCAAGTCAAGTACTCCTATCTGCCGTTCGGCGGCGGCAAACGCTCGTGCATCGGCGGTGCCATGAGCCAGGTCGAGAACACACTCGCACTCTCGCTCTTGCTGCGTCGCTTCCGTCCGGAGTACGTCGGCCCGAACCCGGCCGGCATCAACGCCACCGTAACCCTGACGCCCAAGGGCGGGCTGCACTTCAAGATCCGCGAGTTGGGGTGATTTCAGGCCTTCCCTGACGACTTTTTCAGGGCACCTGCCGCTTCATGAACTCGTCGAACAACGGCACTGTGAAGGCGGTGTCGCCGTGCGCAGGTGTGTAGATCATACCTTTTCTTATGAGGTTGCTTCGCGTCGGAGCAACGCTTTGGACTTTGACACCCAGCGTTTCAGCAATATCGCCCGAACGATGTGGCCCCGGACCACGCTCGGCCATGGCTCGGAGATAGCGCTTCTCGCCCGGTGTCAACCGATCGAAGCGGACACGGAAAAAACTTCCATCCAGGCTCGCAAGAATCTTGGGCCGGGCGGCCGCGACGTCACTGACCGAGATTGGTGATTTCACAGCCGCATTCCAGGCGTGATATCCTCAGGTCTGGAGAAAGAAGGGGTATCCCTGCGTGTCCGCGACAATGGCGTCGACCGCAGCTTTCGCGATTCGCTCACCCTCCTTCTGGATCGGATCGACGAGCACCGTGGCGGCGTCCTTCCGCTGGAGCGGGCCGATCTCGATGAATTCGAACAGCCCCTCTGCATAGGACTTCGATCGGCCCATGTTGCCGACAAGTTGCGGCAAGCCAGCTGCGATCAGCACTAATGGAAGCTGCTTCTGGCTTGCCTTGTGGATGCCCATGATGAGGGCGCTCAGTTCGTCCTCTGCGATGTACTGAAGTTCATCGATCAACAGGACGACGGCCGTATTGCGCGCTTTTGCAGCCTCGCCAACGGCGACCAGGAGCTCCGGCAAATCATTCTGAAGATCGCCGCTGTCACCGACACCCGCGACGGGTTCGATGTCCAAACCGACTTCCATGTCGCCGTATTTGACTTTCAGCGCTTTGGCGAAGCCCGTCAAAATGCGCAGCCCGCGCCGGACGATCGCGTTCGCCTGTCCAGCCCGGTCTAGTGGGGCGTCGCGCCTTAATAGACTGGTGGGTGGGGCATCGTGCGCGTCAATTAAGGCGCGATGAACGCCCCACTAACCCAATGATATAGCTAGTGGCCTTCATGCCGGGCCTAAATCGTCGACGCGTGCGGCTGACACAGCGATTTAGGCCCGACAGGCCACTAGCCGGAACAGGATCTTGCGCAAGGGCGGAACCAGAAGTTCAGGTAGCGGCTTCTCTTCGGGGGCTTCCAACATATGGGCGCTCAACTGGCGCTCCTCCGCGATTTCCAGTATCCGGTTGAGCAACACAGTCTTGCCGACGCCCCTAAGGCCCACGAGCATGAAGCTCTTGGCATGTCGACCCTGCTCCACGCGAGCGAGGATTGTCTGGGCCTGCTGCAATATGGCCTGCCGTCCGGCGAGTTCGGGTGGCTGGTTGCCGGCGCCGGGCGCGAATGGATTTCGCACGTCGTCCATATCAAGTGACGTTGCAGCAGTTTATTGAATTTTGACTAACTTCTATAAACTCTCATAACATCACTTGATCTGCAACCGTCAACGCCAGCGGACGCCACGACCGCCAGGCTGAAAGCGCTGCCGACGCCCCAGCGCGGGTCGCATTTCAAGATCCGCGAATTGGGGGGAACTCCAACGTGCCAAACCCGACCGGCACGAAAAATGCGCCGGACCAGCGCAACTGGTCCGGCGCGAAGGATCATCGGGCGGTGCGTGGCAAACAGACCGCCCGATTGGAGCCTAGAACGAAAGTACCATAGATACGGATCTGTAGGGATACTCCTTGAGTGTGCTCGAACGATAATTCCGTTGACGCCATACCTTGCGATCGAGACCTATTCCGAGGACGACTGCCGCCACGCCTGGGTACCAGCCGGCCATGCATTCACAGCTCGATTGTCGTCGCCTGGCCGTACGCCGGGATCAACGCCAACCATTCGGAGACGGGGGCACCGCCCAGCCGGCCACGAATGGCGGCGATAGGCCCGCCGTGGCAGACGGCGATGACATTTGCATTGCGGTCGAGGCCATCGAGCCAATCGTAGGTGCGGCGGGCCACCTCGCGTGTCGTCTCGCCGCCACCCGGACGAAACGTATCGGGTGCGTGGATCATGCCGTCCATGGCATTCCCGGTCTCGCGCCAGATATCGTCCCAGGCGCGGCCTTCCCAACTGCCGAAGTCGCACTCGGCGAGCCGCGGCTCGATGACAAGCGGTAAGGACTTGAGCCGGGCAATGCGGCCGGCCAGGACGCGCGCGCGACGCAACGGCGATGAGACGACGGCTTCGACGTCCAGGGCCGCAAGCTCATGCGCCCGTCGCCGGGCAGCTGCAATACCCTCGCCGCTCAATGCTACATCGGACCGGCCATAGCAGCGGGAGAGCCAGCGGGCAGCTACGGCGGTGTGGCGGACGAGATGGGCAACGGCCATGTTCAACCGTCAGGGTCAGGTATTGCGCGCGAAGGCAAGGGTCGTCACCACGATGCCCGCGTAGGCGGAGAACCCGAGGCAATCTCCGGTGACCCCACCCAACCGCCTGAGCAGCATCGCGCGATACCAAGCGAGAAACACGGCGAGAACGACGGTTGTCCCGATCATCGCCGCGTGGTCGACGGAAGCACCAAGTATCAGTACCGGCGAAACCAGCGCCAGTCCGGCGAGGACCTTGCCCCATCCGGCCTGCTGGCCGACGTCCTTGGATAACCCATCACGGCCAGCGATAGGCGGCACCAGCGCCATCACGAAAAGGATGACGAGACGCCCGATGCCCCCCGCCACGACCAGCACCACGACAGCTTGCGAGAGGCTGGATAGCGCGACGAGTCCGCTCGCCCTCAGCGCCACCCCAAGCCCAAGGCCGAGCGCACCGTAGCTGCCGACACGGCTGTCCTTCATGATTTCGAGAACCTGCTCGCGGGTCCAGCCGCCGCCCAAGGCATCGCAGAAGTCGGCGACCGCGTCCTCGTGGAAAGCCCCGGTCAGACGGGCTTCAACGGCAAGTGCCGCGATCACGGCGACGGGCCACGGCAGTACGATTTCGAGCAATACCAGCGCGCTTGCCGTCAGGCCGCCGACGAGCGCCCCGATCAGCGGGAAAAAGATGAGCCCGCGGCGGATGTCCGCAGGGAATGTCGTCAGATCACGGGTCAGTCCGCCGGGCACTGGGAGCCTAGTCAAGAATTGGATCGCCGTGAACAGCGCCCGCGGCCAGGGCTGGTCATGCCAGGCAGCGGGTTGGTGGGGCGCGGAAACGTCGTCAATCATTGGCCGGTGACCTCTGCCAGCGTCGCGACCTCGGTCAAAAGGGCGGCGGCCGCGTCGAGGAGCGGCATCAGAAGGAGCGCGCCGGTGCCTTCGCCCAGCCGGAGGTCCCATTCGAGATAGGGTTCGAGGCCGAGATGGGCGAGGGCAAGCGCGTGTCCGGGCTCGGCGCTGCGGTGGGCGGCGATGGCCGTGCCCATGGAATAGGGGTCGATCACGAAAGCCGTGAGTGCCGCAGCACCGGTAACGTAGCCGTCGAGGATCACCGTAAGGCCCAACTGGCGGGCTCTGGCGATCGCGCCGGCCATGGCTGCGATCTCGAAGCCGGACACGCTAGCGAGAGCGGCGACCGGGTCAAGCGGCCAGAGCGCGCGCGCGCGCGCCACAGCATCCGCCACGACACGTCTTTTTCTGTCGAGCGTCGCCGCGGTCGCGCCGGCTCCCGGACCTGTCGCCTGCTCCGCCGAGCACCCAGTCACCAATGCGGTCAAACAGGCGGCCGATGTGGTGTTGCCGATGCCCATCTCGCCGAGACCGAGCACCCGGCAACCAGACACCGCCGCGCGCCGCGCGGAAGCGGCGCCGATATCCCACGCGGCGTGAAATTCCGCCGGCGTCATGGCGGGTTCGTGAGCGAGATTGCGTGTGCCCTGGCCGATGTGCTCGGCAGCGTGCTCCGGAGCAGGTTGCACCCGCGAACCAACATCGATCAGCCCGAGCGTCGTTCCAGAGGCCCGAGCCAGCGCCGAGCTCGATGCGCGACCCGACCCGATCAGTGCAATCATGGCGGCCGTGACCTCGGACGGCCAGATCCCGACGCCGGCCTCGACCACGCCGTGATCACCGGCGAACAGCAGCATGTGGCGCGGCCGGCTGACCGGCGTCAGGGTCGCTTGCGTTTCTGCGAGCCGGGCCGCCAGCCGTTCGAGCCGGCCGAGGCTGCCGACCGGTTTGGCTAGACTTTCGAGGCGCTTGCGAATGGCCTCGGCGGTGGCGATTGGAAGAGGTGTTTCACACACGGATCAGGCTCCTGAAGCGCCGAGACGAGGCGATTTCTGCGGCGCGTAGCTCAGTTTCACGACCCCGTCCTGGAACGTCTCGATACCTTCGAACGACAGGGTCTGACGATGCGCGAGATCGGCAATGAGCGGTAATCCCCGGCCGAGCAGCACGGGCACGAGAAATGTCTCGATCAAATCGACATGGCCGGCGTCGAGCGCGGATTGCATGGCCACGGCACCGCCAACGATCCAGATGTCTTTTCGCGTCGCGGCTCGCGCTGCTTCGATGGCCGGCCCAATGCCACCGGCCTTGGGAAGTACGCCGTCGGGCACGCCCACCAGCGTGCGAGATGACATCACGAAGGCCCGCTTGCCGGAGTAGGGCCAGTGGTCGCCGATCGCGCGGACAAATTCGTAGGTGCGCCGCCCCATGATCACGGCGCCAACCTCGGCGAAGAAATCGTCGAAGCCGTAATCGCGTGGATTGTGTTGATCGAGCCAGTCGACGGACCCCTCGCGGTCCGCGATGAAGCCGTCAAGTGATGTGGCTACGTAGAGGCGGACGCGCGACATCTCAGCCTTTCCAGGTCAGGCCAATCTAAGAGCGCTTGGCAGCGCTTGCGGTGGTACCGGTTAGCGACGTCGATCGACCGGACCCGCGCCTACACCGCCCGTGTTCCGGTTCCAACAAATACTTCCCGTTGCCGTGCCGTGCTGAGCAAATATCCGAACCATAAGAATGACGAGCAAATCTATGAGTCTCGTACAACTTGTGCATCCGACGTTTGGTTTTCCGACCAGCCGCGCGTGGGGCCCAGACGTCAGATGCGCGACACGAGGACCGGATCTCACAACGTGTCAGCCGACAATTTCATCCAGGCGGAAGTTCATCGCGATTTCCCGCTCGGCGGCGGCGGCGCTGTCGGAACCGTGCGTAGAGTTCTCGCCCTTGGATACCGCGAACAGCTTGCGGATGGTGCCATCCTTGGCTTCCTTGGGATCGGTAGCACCCATGACTTCGCGGTAGGCCGAGATCGCGTTCTCGCCCTCGAGCACCTGCAGCACCACCGGGGCCGAGGTCATGAAGTCGCAAAGTTCGCCGTAGAACGGCCGCGCCTTATGCTCCTCGTAGAATTTCTCGGCCTGGGCGCGGGTCCACCGCACGCGTTTTTGGGCGACAATTCTGAGGCCCGCCTTCTCGATGACCGCGTTGATGCCGCCGGTCAGGTTGCGGCGCGTGGCGTCCGGCTTGATAATGGAAAAGGTGCGCTCGATGGCCATCGGTGGTCTCGCTGATCTTTGGTTGTTCGACATGGGGCGGGAGTTCCGTGCCTTATAACTGCGGTACCTCAAGCCATCAAGGCGGACAACGGATCGCCACGCTGGAGAGGCAACGCGCCAGGCTTTCACCCGACCGCGAGATTAGGGGTTGATTTGCCTTGGAACGGCCTGCTTGTTGGGTCCTTGTCTGGCGCGGGGACGTGTCCAGGTCACCCGCCCGCGACACATCCAGGTTGTAGCACCGCGCCGTCGCGACGCAGTGTTGCGATTGCAGTGTTGCGATTGACGGGCCGGGGCGAGACGTGGAAAGTGCTTGCGACGGCTGCGGATTTGCGTCGCGCGTACACTGCGCAGTGTGGTTGAACTGCGGGGCGGCGCGGAACCCAGTGATCGCAAGCCGGGAATTGGCAAGCCTTGGCTTGGTTAGACAACGGCCGACGCGCGACCGGAGACACGAGTGAAGCACCCGCCGAGCGGCGCTTGGACTGGATGAGCCCATGACCGTCATGCCCCCTGAGATCCAGTGGTACATCGCCCGCGAAGGCAAGCAATACGGACCGCTCAGCGACGCGGAAATGGGCCTTTTCATGCGGGGCGGACACTTGAAACCCGCTGATCTGGTGTGGCGACCCGGCTTTTCCGATTGGCTACCGGCCGTGGTCGCGTTTCCCACACTCGGGCAGGCCGCCACGCAATTGCCCCACCCTGGCGGCGCAAGACCGCTCGCCCCCGCGAGCAGCCCGCCAACCGACCAAGCATCGCGCTCCGGAGCAACACCGGCGTCCGACCAAAGCGCTGGCTCACAACCGAGCGGGACCGGTGGCGGGTATGCACAGCAATCGTCAACGGCACGGGGCATCGGAGCATCGGCCAGCGGCCAACCCGGCTTGCAGCCTCAGCCGGCCGTGCAAAATGGCGCGTCTCATTCGTCTCAACCCAAGACGCAACTCACCAATACGCCGGGAAAGGTCCCAACTGGTGACCAGTCGAGCGTGCGGTCGAGCGGTGGTCGATCGATCGTGTCGGTCGAACAAGGCTACCCGCAGGATGATTCCCAATCGGACGGCAGAGGCCGAAAAGGCCTGGGCCGGATGGCAGCCATCGCCGCCGCAGCCCTGTTGGTAGTGGGCGGCGGCGGATGGCTGACGTACGTGAACCGCGAGGTCGTCAAGTCGGTGGTTTCGAGCTTCGTAGCCGGAGGATCGGGGTCGGCACGCAACGTCGATAGTTCCATTCCAGCATTCGTCGCCGAGGGCGCGACCGCGGACGCCATCGATGCGCGGTTCCAGAAGACGCCGCTGTGGAGCGTCGTCAAGCGCGGCTTCCCGGATTGGTATGGCGAGCAACTGCTTGCAACGACAAAGCTCAAGGCCGACAAGAAGCCGGACGCTGCGATCACCAGGCATCTGCTTGAGGCCCTCGTCGCCCTCCGCCGCAAGCACGCCAACGACGCGCTTGCCGCTTCGACACCGAAGCTCGTCTCTATCGCCAGCGCGTTCCTTGGCAACCTGAAGAAAATTAGCGCCCACAATACAGCCACCTGCTACAGCTTCATCTCGCAAGGCGAGGCCAGCCCAGCGATCATAGACCTTCTGCAGCAGCCGGGTGCGGAGACGGGCCTGCAGGCACAGGTGACCGCCGTGTTCGAGGCCATCGCGGACGGCCGGAAATCGCCGGTCAAGCATGCATCGCCCGAGAAGGCCGACTATGATGCGCTGGCCGAGCAGCTGACCAAGATCGGTTGGAGCCAGGCCGACCTTCAACTGTTCGCTGACCCCCGGGCGCTGGCGCGAACCAGCCACGAACGCGTCTGCAAGATGGTGCAGGACTGGTTCGGCGCCCATATCGCGGTCAAGGACAGCGGCGCGCAGGAACGCCTGCTGATCGAAACGCTTCGGCCTGTGGTGGCGGGCTGACCTTAGACTTCTCGTGTGTTGCGTCACTCACGCCTGGTCCCCAGTTGCTGCGAGGTGGCCGGCCAAGCGCCAGTAACAAAAGAAGCGCTAGTGTTCCGGCGCCGACATTTGATTCCCGTTGCAACGCGCTCCAGATCAAATGTCGGCGCCTAAGGAACACTAGCAAACCTATGATTCTAGTGTAGCTTTTGCATCTGACGTTTGGCTTCGGGCCACGCCGCGAGTGGGTACCAAACGTCAGATGCGCTACACTAGCGGCTGGTCTCGAAACCAAACGTCAGGCGCACGACACTGCCGGCTGCGAGGCATAGGGCGAGGACCAGGGGACCCCAGCATGATCGAATACGCCCTCAAGATCGCGGTCACATCCGCGCTCGTCGTAGCCATTTCGGAAGTTGCCAAGCGTTCGACCCTGTTTGGCGCGCTGATCGCTTCATTGCCGCTGACGTCGCTGCTGGCGTTCGTATGGCTCTATGCCGACACGCGGGATCCGGGACGTGTCGCGGCCCTCGCCAGCGGAATTTTCTGGCTGGTCCTCCCCTCGCTCGTGCTGTTCCTGGCGCTGCCGATGCTTTTGCGGCAGGGCCTGGGGTTCTGGCCGAGCCTCGCGATATCGATGGCCATGACAGCGGCAAGCTATGGCGCGATGCTGTGGTTGCTGAAACAGACCGGCGTCGAGATTTGACGTCCGCGACCCCGCTTTGCCGCCATCATGACAGGGCCGACCTGGGGTCCGACTTAAGGTTCATAGGGCAACACGGCGGCGAAAAGGATGACAGTCCGGGCGCGGCGGGGTATCCCGTCGACGCATGCTTCACATCAACGAACTCACCTATCGCATCGAGGGACGGTTAATCCTCGACCAAGCCTCGGCAGCGATCCCGTCGGGGCATAAAGTCGGGCTGGTCGGCCGCAACGGCACGGGCAAGACCACACTTCTGAAGCTGATTACCGGCGATATTGGACAGGACGACGGCAGCGTCAGCGTGCCCAAGGGCGCGCGGATCGGCCATGTCGCGCAAGAGGCGCCGGGTGGTGACGCGAGCCTCGTCGAATGGGTGCTGTCGACCGATACCGAGCGGCACGCGCTTCTCGCCGAAGCCGAGACTGCAACCGACCCGCACCGCATTGCCGAGATCCAGATCCGGCTGACCGACATCAGTGCGCATTCCGCACCCGCCCGCGCCGCCGAAATCCTAGCCGGCCTGGGATTTGATTCCGACGCCCAGGCAAAGCCGTGCCGCGCGTTCTCAGGTGGCTGGCGGATGCGCGTGGCGCTGGCGTCGGTACTGTTCCTCGAACCCGACGTGCTGCTTCTCGACGAGCCGACCAACTACCTTGATCTTGAGGGCACGTTGTGGCTCGAGAGCTACCTAAAATCGTATCCTCACACGGTGCTCATCGTAAGCCATGACCGCGACCTTCTGAACCGGGCGGTGGGTTCTATTCTGCATCTCGATCGCGGCAAGCTGACGGTCTACGCGGGCGGATACGACGACTTCGAGGAGGCGCGGCGCGAGAAACAACGGCTCGAATCCAAGCTCAAGAAGCGCCAGGACGACGAGCGCAAGCGGTTGCAGGCCTTCATCGACCGCTTCAAGGCGAAGGCGACCAAGGCCAAGCAGGCCCAGAGCCGGGTCAAGGCCTTAGCCCGCATGAAGCCGATTGCAGATCAGGTCGAGGACCGCGTGCGCGAATTCTCGCTACCCGATCCGAAGAAGATGCTGGCGAGCCCGCTTTTGCGCCTCGACGGCGCGTCAGTCGGCTATGCGCCGGGCCAGCACATTTTGTCCAATCTCAGCCTCCGGATCGACCAGGACGACCGCATCGCACTGCTCGGCCAGAACGGCAACGGCAAATCCACGTTCGCCAAGCTGATCGGCGGGCGCTTGAAGCCATCGTCTGGCGAAGTCTGGGGTATGGCCAAGGTCGAGGTCGGATACTTCGCTCAGCACCAACTCGACGAGCTTAGTCCATTGAAATCACCGCTCGACCATATCGCCGAGCTCATGCCGGACGCGACGGAAGCACAGCGTCGGACGCGGCTCGGATCATTCGGGTTTGGCGCCGACAAGGCCGATACCAAGTGCGGCAATCTCTCGGGTGGCGAGAAGGCGCGGCTGCTGTTGGCACTGACCGCATTTAACGGTCCGCACATCTTGATCCTCGATGAGCCGACCAACCATCTGGACGTCGACAGTCGCGAGGCGCTGATCCACGCGCTGAACGACTACCACGGCGCGGTTATTCTGATCAGCCACGACCGGCACTTGGTCGATGCCACTGCCGATCGGCTGTGGGTCGTCGGCGACGGCACCGTGAAACCCTACGACGGCGACATGGAAAGCTATCGCGCCGAGTTGCTGGCCCAGCGCGGATCACGCCTGCGCAATGCGAGCAGCGCACGCGACACCGAAGCATCCGGGGACCCACGTGCGTCCCGCGCCGAATTGCGCCGGCTCGCGGCCGAGCGGCGGGCCGAGTTGGCACCACTTCGCAAGAGCGTACAGGCGGCGGAGAAGACCGTCGAAAAGCTCACCACCGAGCTTGCGGCCATCGACGCCAAGCTCGCCGATGCCGCGTTCTATGGGCGAGACCCGGCCGCGGCGCAAAAGACGGTGATGGAACGGGGCCATCTGGCCAAGCGGCTGGCGGCGGCCGAAGATGCGTGGATTGCGGCCAGCGAAGCCTACGAGTCGGCGACCGCCGATGGCATCGGCGAAGCTGAATGAAGCCCCGAGAAGCCAGCTCAAATCGTTGACAAAGCAAGCATTTGGGATGTCCACAGAATTTGAATATGAAAGTGTTATGACAATTCCGTTGAGGCGGATTTGGTAGCCACCCGGTAGAGCTGTCCGAGGGATGCCGGCCGGACAGGAACGCGGGGTTCTGAACTGCGCGATGAGGGCATCGAGCGGTGGTCTGGTTGGCATCCCTCGGATCGCGCGGAGCGCGGGACCTTACTCCGATCACAACGGCAGGCTTCCATCGAAAGCGACTTGGCTTTAGGCTTCGCCCGATCGAAGTTCTTCTGCGAGCGGACCCGTACATCATGATGACACTGCTGTCGGCTCCCGCCTCACCGTTCGGGCGGAAAGTGAAGATCACGGCCAAGCTCAAGGGGCTTTTCGATCAATTATCAGTTGAAAACATCGACACCAGCCAGCCTGCGAACCCGGTGCTCAAGGCGCGCAACCCGCTTCAGAAGATTCCGGTGTTGATCCTCGCGGACGGCACCGAACTCTACGACAGCCAAGTGATCTGCGAGTACCTCGACAGCCTCGTGGCCGATCCACGGCTGATCCCGGCGAGCGGCATGGTCCGCTTCAAGACGCTGCGACGCGGGGCGCTGGCCGATGGACTGATGGATGCAGCGGTTTTGCTGGTCTATGAGCAAAGGTTCCGGCCGGAAGCCATGCGGTCGGAGGCCTGGACGGCACGGCAACAATCGAAGATCGACCAAACTCTGGCCCATTTGGAGGCACAGCCGCCGGAGTGGTCCGGCCAGCCGGACTATGGCGATATCACCCTCGCCTCGGCGCTCGGTTACCTGGACTTTCGACACGGCGGAAGGTGGCGGTCGAACCACCCCGCACTCGTTGCTTGGCTCGGTCAATTCGGTCAGTCGATTTCAGCCTTCGATGAAACCGCACCACGCTAGTGGGGCGTTCATCGCGCCTTAATTGACGCGCACGATGCCCCACCCACCAGTCAATTAAGGCGCGACAGGCCACTAGTGTAGCGCTTCTGACGTTTGGTCCCCACTCGGGGCTAGACTCGAAACCAAACGCCAGATGCAAAAGCTACACTAGAATCATAGGTTTGCTAGTGTTCCTTAG
>PERT01000053.1 GCA_002928955.1 Hyphomicrobium sp.
ACTAGCAGGCCGCTGAAAAACTCAGAAGCCACAGTTGCAGAGACTCCCAAAACGAGGCCTGTGATCGAGCAGAATGAAGCCGATCGTGTCGGACCACGCTGAGATCGACCACAGACGCTGTCATCCAGGGGGTAAAAAACCTTTTTCAGCGACCTGCTAGTCCTCAGTCGGCCGGCTCGAACGACGCTGACAACTGCCGCACGATTTCATTGAGCACGAAGCGACCCCCGCCAGTGGCGCGAATGGCGGGCGCAGCGGCCAGCCGGGCGGCGTTCGATCCGGCTGGTGAGCGCGGAACCTCGGCCCACTCCGCCGACCGGCCGGCACCCGGCGGAAGGCAGCTGGGAATCTCGTCGCTTTCGCCTCCAAACTCGATACCCGCGACGGGCGATGACGTCGTTCGGAGGCCGAGACGCTCGATCATGCCCAGAGCGACAAGGGTGTCGATCGTGGCCTCGGACGGCCGCACGCCACCGACGGTCGCCAGCCGGTCGAGATCGAGGCCCTCCACGAGCCGCAAGCCCATCAACAGCATTTCGTCGGCTTGCTCGTGCCGGTCCAGGGGCGTCACCTCGGTGAAACCGTAGCCCTCGGCTTCGACCAATGAACTCCAACGCTCCGGATTTTTCTCCGTGACGGTTGCGTGCCTTCGGCCATCGATGACAAGCCGGCCATGCGCGCCGGGTCCGACGCCCGCGTACTCGCCATAGCGCCAATAGAGGAGATTGTGGCGGCTGCCTTGGCCGGGGCGGGCGTGGTTGGAAATCTCGTAGGCCGGAAGCCCCGCAGCCGTGGTCATCTCCTGGGTGAGATCATAGAGCACGAGCGCCGCGTCGGCGTCGGGGATCACCAGCTTGCCAGCGGCATGCAGCGCCGCGAACGGCGTCTCCGGCTCGATGGTCAACTGGTAAAGGGAGAGGTGATCGCCCGCCATGGCCAGGGCCTCGGCAAGCTCGGCCGCCCACTCGGCAGGGGTTTGCCCTGGTCGCGCGTAGATGAGATCGAACGTGAAGCGCTCGAATCTGGCGCGGGCGATATCAAGCGCTTTCTTTGCCTCAGCGACGGAATGCAACCGGCCGAGTCGCTTGAGTTGCTCGTCGCGAAGCGACTGTACGCCGAGCGAGACGCGGTTGACGCCGGCCGCGCGATACCCACGAAAGCGGTCAACTTCGACGCTCGACGGATTGGCTTCGAGCGTGATCTCGGCGCCGGGATCGACAGTCCACAGACCTGAGATACGGTCGATGATGGCGGCGACAGTTGCGGCCGACATGAGCGACGGCGTGCCGCCGCCGAAGAAGATCGACCCCACGGTGCGCGGGCCGGTGAGCTGCGCCGTGTGCGTGAGTTCACGCTCGAACGCGGCGAGGAAGCGCGTTTCATCGATACCGCCGCGCCCTCCGCTCAGGACCGGACGAACGTGGCTGTTGAAATCGCAGTAGGGGCATTTCTGGGCGCAGAACGGCCAATGCACATAGACGCCGAAGCTGGGATTCGCGGGATCAATGGTCGCCGGATGGATCGATTGGGCTGCTACTCGATGCATTCGACGCGATCCGGATCGACCTGAAACAACCGATATCGCGTGCTCATGATGATGAACTCGACCCAGTGTTCGACAAGGGATGCGTAAATGGCACGAAGCCGCATATTGCCGATCCGGAGGTGAATGACGTGCGGCCCTGACCTCGAAGCGATGACACGATCGGAAAAATCCTCGTCCTTGCGGGTGCCGCGAACGACCGGTTTCCCGTTGCAGATCTCAGGGTCGATGTTGATCCGGTGGTCAGCGGAGGCGACGCTTGTCATGCCCATCGGTTTGTCTCCACTCCGCGTCCAGGTTCGTGCTCGCGTGCTTACTCTCCATCAGGAACAGTCCATCACGCCTTTGGCACAACTTATTCGTACCGGCTGGCGGAGAGAAGCGCTTTGGCCATGGTGCGCCAGCCGGGTTCATCCCTGAAGCGGGTTTCGTGCATCACGGCTTCGAGGGCTTCGAGATAGCGTTCGAGCGTCGCGTTCTCCCATTCCGCGGGTTGGGCCTTGAAGTCGCGGCGCAGGTTGGCAATGAAACTTGCTAATTCGGGCTGTGTCGAGATCGACGCCGCGGCCGCCTTGAGCCCGGCTTCGTCGGAAAACGGCCGGGCGGCGACGACAGAAACGACGTCGGCGTGTGCATCGATGCGGTCGAGGCATGCCTGCGTGAAGGCAGCAAATGCGCGTGTACGGTGCGAGATCGCATACTTGGCTGCTGGCTCCATCTCGCCGAAGGTTCGCGTTTCGCCGTCCGCGAGGAACATCGGATCGTAGCCGAACCCGTTGCCGCCGCGCGCGGGCCACACCAGCACACCATGGACCTTGCCCTCGAAAACAGCCGTCAAGCCGTCCGGCCAGGCGAGGCACAAGACAGAAATGAAGTTGGCGCGAGGTCCGGGTGCCGTCCAACCGTGGCGCAGGGAGATCTCCTCGGCGACCTTGTTCATCGCAAGGCCGAAGTCTTTCTTGGCGCCAGCCCATCGTGCCGAGAAGATGCCCGGCGCGCCGCCGAGACAATCGACCTCGAGACCGGAATCATCGGCCAGCGCGGGCAAGCCTGAGCCAAGGGCCGCGGCCACCGCCTTGAGCTTCGCGTTGCCCTCGAACGTCGGCTCGGTTTCCTCGGGTTCCATCAGATCGAGCTCGCCGGCCGAGATGGCATCAAGTCCATAGGGCCGGATCAGCTGATTGATCTCCCAGGCCTTGCCGGGATTATGGCTGGCGACGACGAGCCTTGATCCGGTAACGAGTTTGCGCATCAAATGGACGCCCATAGGAACACGAGCGTCGCAACACCGCCCAAGAGGCTGCGCACCGCATGGAGTCGTCCCCACGTCTCGATTAGTGCGCGCGAAGCCGGACCTGCGGTCTCAATGCTCGTGTTCTTCAGGATGTTGTTGGTCGGCATGATTCCAAGCATGGTGTAAGGCCAATTCGACACGAGCACGACCGCGCCGAGCAGCCACAGCCAGTTGTCCGTGACAATCCATTCCAAGATGCCAAACACGAACCCGACGACAGCGAGCGACGCTTGCATCGTGAAACCGCTCGCATAGCTCGGTTTCCATTGGGTCAGCAGTGCACGGTCGTCGAGCTGGAGCCGGGCCGGCTGCTCGGCCCAATTGATGTAGATGGCTGCGCCCGTGAAGAGCGCCGAGACGGTCAACGCCAGTTGCCCAAACATGGATCCGCTCCGATTGAATTCAGCTGAGCTTTCAAGCGACGGTCAGCTTCTGCAGCTGCACGAGTTCGCCGATGCCCTTCCTGGCGAGCTTCATGAGATCGTCGAACTGTTCCTGGGTGAAGGCCGTGGTCTCGGCGGTGCCCTGCACCTCGACGATACCGCCGGCGCCCGTCATCACGAAGTTGCTGTCGGCGTCGGCAGCACTGTCCTCCCCGTAGTCGAGATCGAGCACGGGCGTACCCTTGTAGAGTCCGCAGCTGACGGCGGCGATGTGGTCGCGCAGCACGCCGTCTTTCACCATGTCGCGGACCTTCATCCACTGGATGCAATCATGCAGCGCGATCCAGGCGCCGGTGATGGCGGCGGTGCGGGTGCCGCCGTCGGCCTGGATGACGTCGCAGTCCACCGTGATCTGGCGCTCGCCAAGCTTCGGCAGGTCAATCACCGCGCGCAACGACCGGCCGATCAGCCGTTGTATTTCCTGGGTGCGGCCGGAGGGCTGGCCGGCGGTGACTTCGCGGCGGGTACGCTCGGTGGTGGCGCGCGGCAGCATCGCGTATTCCGCGGTGACCCAGCCGCGTCCCTGGCCCTTGAGCCAAGGCGGGATGCGCTCCTCAAGGCTCGCCATGCACAAGACCTGCGTATTGCCGAACTTGACCAGGCAGGAGCCTTCGGCGTGCATCGACACCGCGCGCTCGAACGAAATGCGGCGGAGTTCGTCAGACTGGCGTTTTGAAGGGCGCATGGGATTCCGGTGGTGGGGGGTGTAAAAGGCGAGATCTGAACGGACAGACCGGTTCGTTTCAAACCCTATACCGGGGTCCCTGGCAATTGAACAGCAAACGACTTCGTAGGGTGTGCAGGCCGAAGGGCCAATCCCTCGCCCACACCCGGCCCTCGCCCACACCCGGGATTGGGTTCATTGAGCCCATTGTTCGCTTGCGACAGCAGCGGCCGGCTTGACGGCTCCAATCGGCACTATTTTTTTCGAGACCATGAGTGACGTTCGTGGCCTATGATGGTCTCGGACGAAAGCCTTGGATTGGATCGGTCGGTCGGCGCTCGTTTTGGCGCCGTTCGGTCTGGATCGGCCGTGCGCAGTGGAGGGCGACGCAACCAAAATGAGGGATCAATCGGATCTCGCCAATCTTAACGAGCGCGCGCGGACTGTTCTCCGGCAGATCGTGGAGAGCTATCTCGCGACCGGTGGGCCGGTTGGCTCGCGCAATCTCGCGCGCGCCTTGCCAATGTCGCTGTCGCCAGCCTCGATCCGCAACGTGATGTCGGACCTTGAGCAGTCGGGGCTCATCGCCGCGCCGCACACCTCGGCCGGCCGTTTGCCGACCCAGCAAGGGCTGAGGCTGTTCGTCGACGGGCTTCTTGAAGTCGGTGATCTGAATGACGATGAACGCCGACAGATCGAGGCGCAGATCGGCATCAAGCGGGAGAAGTCGATCGATCAGGTGCTGGCCGAGGCCGGCGAGATGATCTCCGGGTTGTCGCACTGCGCGGGTGTGGTGCTGGCCGAGAAACAGGTCGCTCGCCTGAAACACATCGAGTTCGTAAAACTCGACCCGCTGCGGGCGCTGGTGGTCATTGTCGGCGAGGACGGCAGCGTGGAAAATCGGGTCGTCACGCTACCACCCGGCTTGCCGACCAGTGCGCTGATCGAGGCCGCGAACTATCTGAACACCAACGTAGCCGGGCTGACGATTACCGAAGCCAAGGGCCGCATCGAGAAGGAACTGGCCAGCACGAAGGCAGAACTCGACGGCCTCACGCAGAAGGTGATCGAAGCGGGGCTGGCCGAATGGTCGGGCGTTCTCGACGACCGCAAGAGCCTGATCGTACGCGGGCAGGCCAATCTGTTGAAAGACGTCAACGCCGTCGAGGATCTCGACCGCATCCGCCAGCTGTTCGGCGATTTTGAGGAGAAGCGCGAGCTCGTGCAGCTACTTGGCGCGTCGGAAAATGCAGACGGAGTACGCATCTTCATAGGCTCGGAAAACAAGCTGTTCTCGTTGTCTGGCTCATCGCTGGTGGTGGCGCCGTTCCACGACGGCAGCCGCAAGGTGGTCGGCGTTCTGGGCGTTATCGGACCGACGCGGCTCAACTACGCACGCATAATTCCTATGGTCGACTATACGGCCAAGCTCGTCGGACGGCTGTTGACCTGAGAGCACCGAGCCGAGCTTTTGGCGAACAGTCGGCTATCGCCCCGGCAGCCTATTGGCGACTTGATTTTTGGGGCGCTTCGGTCGATATCCGCAGTTCGATATTGCGCTGCAACGCCACAACCGCTCCCTGCCGCGCCAACCAGTCCGGAGAAAAGATGAGCGACGACAAGAAGGCCCCGGGGATGGATCAGCAAAACACTGAAGGTGCTGCGGCTCCGCAGGGCCCAGCCGAGGTCGCGGCCGGGACAGAGCCCTTGCTGGAGCCGGCTCAACTCGAGGCCATCATCAAGGCACTGCAAGTCGACCTTGCGGCCCAGGCCGACACCAACCTCAGGCTCCGTGCCGAGATGGAGAACCTTCGCAAGCGGTTCGAGCGCGAGAAAGCGGAGACGGCGAAGTACGCGATCAGCAAGTTCGCCCAGGACGTCGTCAATGTCGGCGACAATTTCCAGCGCGCGATCTCGGCTGTACCAGCCGGCGCCGCGGAGCGAGATCCCGCGTTGAAGAGCTTCCTGGATGGCACGATGCTGGCCGAGCGGGAGTTCAATTCCGCGCTTGAGCGGCACGGCGTTGTGCGCTTGGATCCAAAGGGTGAGATGTTCAACCCCAAGGTCCACAATGCCGTCATGGAGCAAGAAAACCGCGACGTGCCGGCCGGTACCGTGCTGCAAGTGTTCCAGGCGGGTTACATGATCGAGGATCGCTGCCTGAAGCCGGCATTGGTGGTGGTAGCGAAGGGCGGGTTCAAGGTGCCCAGGGCGCCCCAGGAGCCCACCGCCACGCCCGGCACGACAGGGGACGGGCCCGGAGCTTCCGGCAATGGTTCGAGCGCTGGAGATGCGTCAGGTGAGCGCAGTTCCAGACAAGGCTGATCGCACGCCAAACCATGGCGTGCGGAATTTCTCGCTTCGCCGGGCGGTTTGCGTGTAGAGCGGGCTGGATCGAACGACGACGCTTGCGCGCCAAAATTGATCACAGCTGGATGATTTCAGCCCGTTGCGGCCTGGGAACCCGGCCCTATATAACCGACGGTAACTCCACACCATCAGGGGGCCGCCGCGAACATCTGGTCCTTCACCGGGCCATCGCAAGCCGGGCGCCACAGTTAGGGCTCGGGCAGCCAGCCGCAAACAAAGGATTGATAATTATGGGTAAAGTCATCGGAATCGACCTCGGGACCACCAATTCATGCGTCTCCGTCATGGAGGGCGGCAAGCCGCGGGTTCTGGAAAACTCCGAGGGTCTCAACACCACGCCGTCGATTGTGGCGTTCACCGATGACGGCGACCGTCTTGTTGGCCAATCGGCCAAGAACCAGGCCGTGACCAACCCGACCAATACGCTTTTTGCCATCAAGCGCTTGATCGGCCGCCGCTACGACGACCCAATGGTCGAGAAGGACAAGAAGCTCGTCCCTTACACCATTGTGAAAAGCCCGAAGGGTGACGCATGGGTCGAGGTCAACGGCAAGGCCTATTCGCCCGAGCAGATCTCGGCATTCATTCTTCAGAAAATGAAGGAAACGGCGGAAGCCAAGCTCAACGAGCCGGTGACCCAGGCGGTGATTACCGTTCCCGCGTACTTCAATGACGCACAGCGCCAGGCAACCAAAGACGCCGGCCGCATCGCGGGCCTCGAAGTGCTGCGCATTATCAACGAGCCGACGGCGGCTGCGCTGGCGTACGGTCTCGACAAGAAAAAGGAAGCCAAGACCATCGCCGTTTACGATCTCGGTGGCGGTACCTTCGACATCTCGGTGCTCGAGATCGGTGACGGGGTATTCGAGGTCAAGTCGACCAATGGCGATACGTTCCTTGGCGGTGAAGACTTTGACATGCGGATCGTATCGTACCTGGCCGATGAGTTCAAAAAAGAGAGCGGCATCGATCTGCGTTCCGACAAGCTCGCATTGCAGCGCCTGAAGGAAGGAGCCGAACGGGCCAAAAAGGAGCTGTCGTCGACAGCCCAGACCGAGATCAACCTGCCCTATATCACCGCGGATGCCTCCGGTCCGAAGCATCTGACCATGAAGCTCACGCGCGCCAAACTCGAAAGCCTCGTGGACGACCTGATATCGCGCACCAAAGGACCGTGCGAACAGGCGATGAAGGATGCTGGTCTCAAGGCTGCTGAGATCGATGAAGTGGTGCTGGTCGGCGGCATGACGCGCATGCCGAAGGTGCAGCAGGTCGTCAAGGAGTTGTTCGGCAAGGAGCCCCACAAAGGCGTCAACCCGGACGAGGTGGTTGCCGTGGGCGCTGCCATCCAAGGCGGCGTGCTGAAGGGCGAAGTCAAGGACGTGTTGCTGCTGGACGTGACGCCGCTGTCGCTCGGCATCGAGACGCTGGGTGGCGTGTTCACGCGACTCATCGAACGCAATACGACCATTCCGACGAAAAAGAGCCAAACCTTCTCGACCGCCGAGGACGGACAAAGCGCGGTCACCATCCGCGTCAGCCAGGGCGAGCGAGAAATGGCTGCCGACAACAAGTCGCTTGGCCAGTTCGATTTGCTCGGTATTCCGCCGGCGCCGCGCGGTGTGCCACAGGTCGAGGTCACGTTCGACATTGATGCCAACGGCATCGTGCACGTTTCGGCGCGCGACAAGGCAACGTCGAAGGAGCAGTCGATCCGCATTCAGGCCTCGGGCGGTCTGTCCGATAGCGAAATCCAGAAAATGGTGAAGGACGCCGAGGCGCACGCCGCTGACGACAAGAAGAAGCGCGAACTCGTGGAAGCCAAGAACCACGGCGAAGCGTTGGTGCACGCAACCGAGAAGCAGTTGCAAGAGAACGCCTCAAACCCGGGCGTTGCGGCGGTCAAGGCCGAGATCGAGGCTGCGATCGCGGCGGCGAAGGTCGCCAACGGCAGCGACGACACCGAGCGCATCAAGTCGACGACCACGGCACTGGCGCAAGCTGCAATGAAGATCGGCGAAGCCGTCTATAGTGCCCAAGGCGCTGCGGGCGCGGCTGGTGCTGCTGCAGCGGCAGGAAATCAGTCTGGCGGCAAGGATGGTGATGACGTGGTCGACGCCGACTTTGAAGAGGTCAAGGACGACAAGAAGAAGTCTGCCTAAGGTTCGATAGGCCCGTGGCGTCGACGCGAATCTTACTTCCACTTGAATCACGGGCTCTGGCGGCAACCGCCGGAGCCCGTTGACCGAAAAAGTGGTCGACGTGACGTCCCGGGCGGATAAGCCGGCTGCCGTTCGAGGCGGACCACTGGAGCGGATTTCGTCACATGGCCAAGCGCGACTACTATGATGTTCTCGGCGTTCCGCGGACCGCCAACGATCAGGATCTGAAAAACGCCTTTCGCCGGCTGGCGAAAGACTTCCATCCGGACAAGAACCCAGGCGACAAGGCTGCTGAGCAGAAGTTCAAGGAACTCGGCGAGGCCTATGAAGCCTTAAAAGACCCGCAGAAGCGCGCCGCCTACGACCAGTTCGGCCACGCGGCCTTCGAAGGTGGACGCGGCGGCGGACCCGGCGGCGGCTTCGGCCCAGACTTCGCATCCTCCATGTCGGATATCTTCGACGACCTGTTTGGGGAGTTCATGGGTGGACGCCGGGGGGGCGGCCGCCAGGGAACCGGCCGAGAGCGCGGCGCCGATTTGCGCTACAATATGGAAGTTGCGCTCACCGAGGCCTATGCCGGAAAGACGGCGCAGATCCGCGTTCCGACCAGCGTTTCCTGTGAAACATGTTCAGGCACGGGTGCACGCGCTGGCACCAAAGCCAAGGCCTGCGCCACCTGCGGTGGCATGGGTAAGGTTCGGGCGAGCCAGGGCTTTTTCACGATTGAGCGAACCTGCCCTTCGTGCCAGGGGCGCGGCGAGGTAATCGACGACCCATGCTCCTCTTGCTCGGGAGCAGGCCGGGTGGTCAAGGAACGCACGCTGTCGGTCAACATTCCCGCGGGCGTCGAGGACGGCACACGCATCCGCCTTGCGGGCGAAGGTGAGGCTGGCCATCGCGGCGGACCCGCAGGCGATCTCTACATTTTTCTTTCGGTGAAGCCGCACGAGTTCTTTCAGCGCGATGGTGCCGACATCTTTTGCAAGGTGCCGATCTCGATGATCACGGCGGCGCTCGGCGGCCAGATCGAGGTGCCCGCTGTTGACGCCAGCGTAACACGCGTTCGGGTCCCGGAAGGCACTGAAACGGGCAAGCAATTCCGCCTGAAGGGTAAGGGCATGCCAGTGCTGCGCGCCAAGGTGACCGGCGACATGTACATCCAGGTTGAAGTCGAGACACCCAAGAACTTGACCCGCAAACAGCGCGAGCTTCTGGAAGAGTTCGAAAAGGAAAGCCGCAAGGAAACCTCGCCGGACAGTCACGGATTCTTCTCGCGTGTGAAAGACTTCTTCGAAGGCAAGGGCGGGTGACCACGCCGCAGGCCGTCGCTGCATTCCGGAATGCTCGACTCGCCGGGAGATAACTGATGGCCCCCAACAGGAGAGAGCAATTGACCCCTTCCGCCCCGCGCCTCCTATTCTTTGCCGGATCGCAGCGCGAAGCCTCGCTCAACAAGCGGTTGGCGCGGCTGGGTGCTGACATCGCCGACGCCAACGGTATTGCCGCGACATTTGCCGATCTCGGCGATTATCCGATGCCGCTCTACGACGGTGATCTCGAAGCCAGGGACGGCCCGCCCGAGAACGCCCGCAAACTTGAGGCGCTGCTCCGTGTCCACACCGGCGTGTTCATTGCCTGTCCGGAGTACAACGCCTCGATCACACCACTGTTGAAGAACACGCTCGACTGGATCAGCCGCATCAAGGGTGACGACGGCAAGCAGACCGACGTGTTCAAAACCCGCGTCTTCGCGCTCGGCTCGTCCTCGTCGGGCGGAATGGGCGGCCTGCGTGCCCTGAACGCCGTTCGCCCGGTTCTCGAACTCGGGCTCGGCGCACTCGTGCTGCCTGACCAGTTCGCGGTGCCGCGGGCGCTCGAAGCCTACGACGACCATGGGCATCTGAAGAACAAGGAAAGCCAGGAAAGCTTCAAGGCGCTGATCCAAAAGCTTGCGCGCGCGGCCCACGTGCTGCATGGCTAGTCTGGCCGCCGTTGCTTCTGTGCCGGGCAGTCCGCCACTGTCTCAAATCCAATCGCGCGTGACGTCGAACAGCTGACCCTCAAACCGCAGGCCCGCAGTGCCATGCCGCATTCAACCGCCAAGGATCGCCTGATCGTCGCTCTTGACATGCCGGCCATCGAGGAGGCGCAGCGGCTCGTGGCGCACCTCGATCAGAGTGTCAGCTTCTACAAGGTCGGTCTCGAACTGTTGTTTGCCGGAGGCCTTGATCTCGCCCGCGCCTTGAAGGCCAACGGCAAGCGCGTTTTTCTTGACATGAAACTCTTGGATATCGGCAACACGGTCGAACGTGCCGTTGCCAACGCGGCCGAGCTGGGGCTCGATTTCCTGACAGTCCACGGCCACGATCTGAAGACGCTGCGTTCGGCTGTCGCGGGCCGCGGCAACAGCAAGATGAAGCTGCTGGCCGTAACGGTGCTGACCAATCTGACCGAGGAAGACTTGAAGCAGCAGGGGTCGCGGCTGGACCCGCCGGATCTCGTGCTGCACCGGGCACGGCTCGCCCGCGAGGCGGGCTTCGATGGTGTGATCGCTTCCGGCCAGGAGGCCGAACGAATCCGCACATTGATCGGCCCTGGTTTTCTCATCGTGACGCCAGGGATCCGGCTCACCGGAAGCACCACCGACGACCAGGAGCGGATCACGACGCCCGAGCGTGCGATCAAGACCGGCGCCGACCACATCGTCGTCGGCAGGCCGATTACCCAAGCCGACGACCCGAAGGCGGCTGCGGAAACATTCTTGCAACATATTCGCGAGGCGATTTCCGTGCGGTCGTGACGCGATCAGTTCTGTTTCGCCCTGTAGCCAGCCGGAGATCGAGGAGACACAGCATGCCCAAGGGTTACGTGATAGCGCGCGCAACTGTGACCGACACAGAGAAGTGGGGGCAGTACGTGGCACTCTCCAAGATCGCAATCGACAAGTTCGAGGGCCGGCCCGTGGTGCGCGGCGGCAAGTGCGAGATCGTCGAGGGCCAAGGCGCCCAACGCAACGTCGTGCTTGAGTTTCCGAGCTACGAGCACGCGATCGGTTATGCGAAATCGCCGGAGTACGCCGCGGCAAAGGCCAAGCGCCAGGGCGCGGGCACCATCGACATCGTGGTCGTTGAGGGGGTGTAACCCACTTCTCTCCGTTCTTATGGGGAGGAGTTGCGGTGAGGGGCAGAGCAGGCGCCTTTGCGTTTGCTGCCTTTCAACCAGTTCCTCTCACTTTTGCAAATCAAGCGCATGTGGAGTGGGAAAACGTCGATGGCCCACACGCCAACGAGCGATGGCCGGGCTCCTTGGCGGGCACTGGTTCTGACGCTGTTCCCGGATATGTTTCCCGGCCCGCTGGCCACGTCGCTGGTCGGAACGGCGCTGACGGCAGGCCTTTGGTCGCTCGACATGCAGCAGATCCGCGATTTCGGGATCGGGCGGCACCGCGCCGTCGACGATACGCCGGCCGGCGGCGGGGCCGGCATGGTGATGCGGGCCGACGTGCTTGGGGCGGCCATAGACCACGCGCGGCGAACTGCTCCGGACCTGCCGCTGATCTATCTTTCACCGCGCGGCGAGCCGCTGCGTCAGCCGCTCGTGCGCGAACTCTCGGCGGGCCCCGGCGCGATGCTGCTCGCTGGTCGGTTCGAGGGCGTCGACGAGCGCGTGCTGTTTGGCCGCGGCGCGCGCGAGGTCTCGATCGGTGACTACGTGCTGTCGGGTGGAGAAATCGCGGCAATGGTGCTGATCGATGCCTGCGTGCGTCTGTTGCCGGGGGTACTGGGGGCGGCCGACAGCCTCGCGCACGAGAGCTTCGAGGGCGAGCAGCTGGAATACCCCCAGTATACGAAGCCGCGCGAGTGGGAGGGATTGGCCATCCCGGACGTGCTTCTATCGGGCGACCACAAAAAAATCGCGGCCTGGCGAGAGGCCGAAGCCCAACGCATTACGGCCGATCGCCGGCCAGATCTCGCGATGGCGGCGAAAGGACCGAACAAGGGCCGCTGAGGACCCATCGCAGGCCAGCCGAAATGTCGGCGTCGCGCTCGCGCACCAAGTTGCCGCGACCGTGTGGCAGAAGCCTGGTCGCCCAAATTTGCAATCCGATCGGGCCGTCAAACGTGCCCGGAAACATTGGGACGGCGGCGAGCGATCATGTGTCGAACGTCGCGGTGGTCTCGACTGTCGAATGCCGTGGCCAGACGATAGGCTGGCACCCAATCACGGAGACACCACATCGAGCAGCACTTGGTACATCGTCAACTCGCTTCCATTCTATTTTGCGGCTTCGGTTGCAAGCGACGCCGCCACCGCTGATGCCATCTTGAATGCGGCATCCTTGTCTTTGATCGCGTAGCGCTTCGCCAGCCAAGAAAAGTCCGTCCACGCCAGCCACACCGAGCCGTCGGCCTCCTCTGTCACCAACATCCGTACTGGCCAATCGAGCGCAGCATATCGATTTGATTGCAGGAACTGAACACCGAGCGGCGGATTGCCGAAGAGTACAAGTGTCGACGGACTGATCTTCAGTTCGGCGCTCTTCCCGAGCGCCTGTTGATCGATGGCGTCGAAAAAGCGGATGCCTTTCGACTGCACGGCGGTCTTGAGCCTCTCGACCGTCACCTGAACCGAGTGGGCACTGCGGAGACGCAGTACCCCCGCAGCTTTTGGCGCGGCGGCTACGCCATCGCGAGCCACTGCCGGCTGGCCAAGTGACGTGAGAAGCGACAAGATCGCCGCGATTAGAACGCGTAGAACGCGCGTCAAAACGCGCGACGTCGAACGAGGCATGGCCAGAACTCCAAAACGAGTGAAGGCAGGCGGTGCAGGTCCGCACCACAGACCCGCACCGCCAAACGAGTTAATGCAAATACTGCGTCACGGCATTTTCGCCATTGGGTCTTTCATCATTTCGACCGGCACGAGGTCGCTTGAGATCAAGACAACCGGAACCGTGCCCTTGTTCTCCCACCAGTGCTGCAGATCGCCGAACTCGGCTGTTGCCTCGCCAGCCTTGTGGGCAATTGGAACAGAACACAGCGAGTTGTGCTCGAAAATCTCACCGGAGATCACATAGATGATCGCGGGACGATCGGCATGGCTATGGGTCGGGACCAGGCCACCGGGTTCAATGCTCAGTCGACGCGTGCGCATCATCAGACCGTTCACGCCGCGCCAACCGGCTGGGTCGACCGTCTGGACGACCTCGTCCTTGACCTTGGAGCCGTCGGTGACGTTGTCGAGCTTGCGTGCTGCCTTGAGAACCTTGTCCGCTGGGCAACCGCCTGCAAACGCGCTCGTCGACATCAGCACGCCAAGCCCGAGTGCTAAGAAGCCTGATTTCATTTTTTGATCCTCGATGGCACCTGTTGGGTGATTATGAAACGAATAGCCGAGTGTGGACTCTCGAAAACTCGCGCCGAGGAACGTTAACCAGGGAGCCATGGAATCCCAAATGCGAAATCAAGCCGTTTTTGATGCCATCCGGTAATCGTTCAATTTTCATTGTCTTTACGAGTTGATTGCGAGCATGTTAGCGGGGAAGTCCCTCGTTAGAGAGGTCGCGTGGTCCAACCGCTGTGCCATCAAATGACCTCGGGCCGCGAGCAGGGTTTTCAGCATTTCCACCTAATGACAGGGTACTTGTTTAATGCAGCAGCCTTCAAACGACGCGCTCACGCGCATGACCTCGCTCGCCGGAAAAGTCGCGATTGTCACCGGCTCCACCAGCGGCATTGGGCTCGGAATCGCGCGGGCGCTGGCGGCTCAGGGCATGGATATCATGCTCAACGGCTTCGGCGACCTCGAAGATATTGAGCGGACGCGACGGGATGTCGAAGTCATCTGCCCCAATGTGCAAGCGACCTGTTCTGAAGCCGTGCGTGCGCATGGTATTCGCGCAGCGTATTCGCGGGCCGACATGTCAAAGCCGGCCGAGGTCACTAGCCTCGTCGCAGAGACCATTGATAAATTTGGCCGGGTCGATGTGCTCGTCAACAATGCTGGAGTCCAGCACGTCGAGGCCATCGAGTCCTTTCCGCCTGAGAAGTGGGACCAGATCATCTCGATAAACCTTACGTCGGCCTTCCATGCGATCCGCGCCGCGGTTCCCGGTATGAAGCAGAGAAGGTGGGGTCGCATCATCAATGTCGCCTCGGCCCACGCGCTCGTTGCCTCCCCCTACAAGTCGGCCTATGTCGCGGCCAAGCACGGGATACTCGGACTGACAAAAACCGTCGCATTGGAGACCGCTGAACACGGCATCACCTGCAATGCCATCTGCCCTGGTTATGTCCTGACGCCGTTGGTCGAGAAACAGATTCCGGAAACCGCGAGGGCCCGAGGTCTGACCGAAGAACAGGTCATTCGCGACGTGCTTCTCCATGCGCAGCCGACACGGCGATTCGTGACGGTCGAGGAGATCGGGATGACCGCAAGCTTCCTGTGCAGCGCCGGGGCTGCATCGATCACCGGCATCGCGCTTCCCGTTGACGGAGGCTGGACCGCTCAATGACGATCGATGAGAGCAATCCACAGAAGCCTGCCAATACCCGTCCTGACCGGGTCGATCTTGATCGGCAAACCAGTCCTGGTCTAAGGGCAGATGAGGGAAGCGATCATCCTGGCCCGGAACATGGCGGGCAAAGCCACCACGGTGGCGGTCGCGCGCACGGAACATCGATGCCGCGAATGACGGGGACCACAAGATCAGGCGGCCGTCCGAGCGCCTGCACGAGCCAGCAACTCGCCGCTCGCGGCAACCGGAAGCCGGTCAATATCGCGATGCAAGGCGGTGGCGCGCATGGCGCGTTCGGATGGGGCGTGCTCGATCGCCTCTTGGAAGACGATCGTCTCGCGCTCGACGCAATGAGCGCCGCCAGCGCCGGGGCCATGAATGCCGTGGTCATGGCCTACGGGGTGTCACTCGACGGTCGCAATGGCGGACGGCGCTGTCTCGAGCAGTTCTGGCTCGCAACCAGCGAGGCCGGCGAGCTTTCCAGCCCGATCCGGACACAGCCCTGGGAGCAATTTTTGTCGATGGGGATACCTGGCTTCCAGTCGCCGTCATTTTTTTGGTTTCAAATGATGACGCACATCTGGTCACCTTATCAATTCAATCCACTCGGCATCAACCCGCTGCGCGAAGTGCTGGAACGCATCGTCGATTTCGATCGCCTGCAGCATTGCCCGTTCGCCACCCGGCTGTTCCTTTCGGCGACCAACGTCAGAACAGGCAAGATTCGCGTGTTCGAGAACCATGAATTGACATCCGATGTCATCATGGCGTCGGCCTGCCTCCCATACCTGTTCCAGGCGGTCGAGATCGATGGTGAAGCCTACTGGGATGGTGGCTTCATGGGTAATCCAGCGATATTCCCGCTGATTTACGAAGGCGCCTCTGACGATGTGATTGTCATCCACATCAATCCGCTATCGCGCGAGACCGTTCCGAACAATGCGCCGGAAATATTCGACCGCATGAATGAGATCAGCTTCAA
This sequence comes from Hyphomicrobium sp., assembly GCA_002928955.1. Lineage (GTDB taxonomy): Bacteria > Pseudomonadota > Alphaproteobacteria > Rhizobiales > Hyphomicrobiaceae > JAKAML01. The sequence continues at coordinate 15,976 of PERT01000053.1, forward strand.
CGCCTCGCTCATGCGCGAGATGCGGGCAATTGCCTTTGTCTCGAAACTCGTCGATGGCAAGGCGGTCGATGATCGTCGGTATGCGAAAATGCTGATTCACGCGATCAAGGACGATGTTGAAATGCGAAAACATGGAGTGTCCACGAAGCTCTCGCCAGACTGGAAGTTTTTGTGCCATCTTCGCGACGCCGGCCGGGCTGCCGCAAGCGCGTGGCTCGACACCCACTTCGATGCCGTGGGGCAACGCTCGTCGGTCGACATTGCGGCACTGTATCTCTAGGCCGCGAAGGTCCTCCCGATGATGATGAACACTGCACGCCTCGGGTTGCGCCATATCGGCGAGCGCCTGACGCCACGCCTCATAGTCATCGGCACCATCAGTTTCTTGACGCTGATCGACCTTTTTGCGACTCAGGCGATCCTACCCTCGCTCGCTAGCCGCTATCGTGTATCGCCAGCAGAAGCCGGTCTCGCCGTCAATGCGTGCACGCTCGGTATGGCCGTTTCCGCGCTACTTGTTGCGGTATTCGGAAACATGATCGATCGCCGCCGGGCAATTTGGCTGTGCCTTGCGCTATTGTCCATCCCGACGGCCCTGCTCGCTATCGCGCCTGATCTGACCTCGTTCGCTGCATTGCGCATTCTGCAAGGGCTATGCATGTCGGCAGCCTTCGCCTTTACGATCGCCTTTATCGCCGAGCATGGAAATCCTGAAGAGACGGCAGCCGGGCTGGCGGCCTACGTGACGGGAAACGTCGCCAGCAACCTGCTCGGACGCATGGCTGCCGCCGCACTCGCCGACCATGCCGGTCTGCCCATCACGTTCTTCGCTTTTGCAGCACTCAATCTTCTCGGCGCTGTCCTCGTCATCTATTTTCTCGAGGGTATGATGGACGAAACCGCTGCCGCGGCCGGAGCGCGCGCAACTGGCTCGACCGGGGCTGCGGCGCCAAATGCTCCGATGCACAGGGCGCGACGCTTCGCACCCGTGCTGATGCACCTTGCCAACGCCGAGATCATGCGGGTCTGTGCCATCGGATTCCTGATCTTGTTTGCGTTCCTCGGCATCTTCACCTACGTCAACTTTGTTTTGGTCGCGCCGCCGCTAGCGCTTTCAGCCGCCACGCTCGGGCTCGTCTATCTCGTCTTCATCCCGGCGACAGTCACGACGCCTCGTTCCGCTCAGCTGCAGTCGTACCTTGGTCTGCGATGGGCACTGATCGTCTCGCTCGCCGCTGCGATCGCTGGATTGCCGATGCTGCTGTCTACCGAGCTTTGGCTGGTGCTGGCGGGCTTGGCCCTGATTGGAGCTGGCACTTTCGCCGCCCAGGCGCTCGCGACTTCGGCTCTAACCCAGCTCACGATGACCGATCGACCGGCCGCGAGCGGTCTTTACCTCGCATCATATTATGCCGGCGGACTTGTCGGCAGCGCAGCTGTGGGCCAAATCTACATGGCCGGCGGCTGGCCAGCCGCGGTCGGCACCGTCGGCTTGGCTCTCGTGGGAGCCGCGGTTCTGGCCGCAACCATCCGTAGAGTTGCGGCAGGAAGTCCTTGAGCAGCAAGGCTACCCACGACGGCAGCAAATCATTGAAGCCGCGACGCGATGTGTCACCGACAGCGGTTAGCCTGCGAGACCCTCGCCAATGATCAACGGGCTGCGCCCGGCCAGGTCCTGCGGGCCGACATCTGAAACCCATCATATCGCCCGCCGCAGACCTGTCCGGCCCTTCCACCTCCTCGACAAGTGCACCCCGATCGGGTATCAGACCCCGAACATTGCCCAAAAGATTGGGTTGCATGAGCTGTGCACGCTGCCGTTTGGGCTGGCGGCGCCGCTCCTCTGCTTTGATGTCAATGCAAAGGACAAACAAAAATGAACATCATTCAAGAAATTGAACGCGAGCAGATGACGGCCATTCTGGCAAAGCGCGGCGTGCCCGAGTTTGGACCCGGCGACACCGTCAAGGTGATGGTCAAGGTGATCGAAACAGCCGAGACGGACCCGAAAGACAAGAAGAAGAAGGCTGCTGCCGCCAGGACGCCGACCGAGCGTTTGCAGGCCTACGAAGGCGTCGTGATTTCGCGCTCGGGCGGCGGGCTCAACGAGACCTTCACGGTTCGCAAGATTTCCTACGGCGAGGGCGTCGAGCGCGTGTTCCCGATCTACTCTCCCTACATCGCCGAGATCGAGGTCGTGCGCCGCGGCAAAGTCCGTCGCGCCAAACTGTACTATCTGCGTGGCCGACGCGGCAGGGCCGCCCGCATCGTCGAGCGGACGGACGTGCGCGCACGCCGCTTGAACGCCGCCTGGAAGGGTTTCAAGAAGCCGAAGGGCGAGCCGGAGGATCTGACGCAGATCAAGGGCATCGACGCCGGCCTTGCTGGCCGCCTCAAGCAGCTCAACTGCTACAAGGTCGAGCAGATCGCCAACCTGTCGGACGACGACATCGCCAACATCGACGAGGCACTGAGCCTCGACGGTCGCATCGAAAAGCAGGATTGGGTCGGCCAAGCACAGCGCCTGATGGCCGAGATGACCGCGGGCGAGGTTCCGGCCGACGCCTGAAGACCGTGGGGCGACGGTTCGGCAGTCGATAATGAGTGCGTTTCGTAACGGCGGCCAGCGATGGCCGCCTTAGTTGCTTGGGATCGATCGGCGGCGCTGTCCTTAGCGCGCCGACGAGACGGGGCGGGCCGTGCTATGCGATCGTCAAGACCCAGTCGAAACCGGTCGCGCGTCCCCTTTCAAAGCCCTTGCTATGCCGCGGGTGACCGATTAGAGATGGCGCCTTGTTGCGACGGTTTTTGAACCGAAGCTCTGGCCTCCGGGCCGGGCCGCAACTGGCAAGCGCCCGTAGCTCAGCTGGATAGAGCACCAGACTACGAATCTGGGGGTCAGAGGTTCGAATCCTTTCGGGCGCGCCAACTTGATATCAACCTGATGGCACGTTGACGCGAACGGGCGCTGCCGCCGTCGTGTTCTTGCTCTGCCTGTCCTCATCCGTTCTCGCTACGGCTCAAGAAGTAATCCCCGTCGGCTGAACCCGCCCCATCATCCCTGCGTGATCGAGATGCGCGAGGATCGTTGTGACGGACGAGACATTCGGCCAACTGCGCTACGAAGCCCGCCTGTCGCTCCGCAACATTCGGTGCGAGGTAGCGGAGCTCAGGGTCTATCTCGCCCTGAAGCGGCTCGTCGCGCTCTCGTACAAGGCCGGCTTCAACCCCGCTCAGCTGCGCCTACCTGCCGGTCAGCGGTGTGGCGGGCGCTGGACCGACGGCGATGGCGGCGATGTCATTCTCATCGGCGCACGCGGTCGCGGCTCGGTCGCGGTCCGCGTCGGCACCCGGACGCTCGATGCGACGCCCGCGCAGGCCGCCCGCTACGCGGTTGCCAATCTGAGGGCCGAAGCCGCCATCCGGCGGGTACAGGAGATCGACCCCACATGGCGACCGCGCCCCAGCCTGACCGATCCGGACAGCATCGAGGGCCAGATCCGGCGCGCCGAGGGCGAAGCGAGGGAGGCCGAGGCGCGCCTCGGCGATCTGGCGCGTGCGCGCTTCGGCGATAACCAGGGGCCACTGCTCGATGCGGTGTCTCCTCGAACTGGCACGGGGCCGCCGTCGTCGCCGCCCTCCGAGACGATCGGCAGCTTCCGCACCATCACCGGCATGCCCGATACAGGCTCTGGTCCCGCCCGAAGAGCTTCCGAGGGCACGGTTGCCTACGCGGAGGTGGACGGCCAAGCGGTGTTCGGCGTGAATTCCGATGCGCCAGGCTATACGATGCGCGACGAGGCCTTGGCGCGGGACATGCGGGCGCGACTTATCGATCGGTATCCGGATATCATGGCGACAGGGAACGTCGGCCACAAACCGAATGATGCGCTGTTCCATGCCGAGGTCAACGCACTGCTACGGGCGGCGGAACCTTACGGCGGCTCGCTGGCCGGGCGGACCATCGAGATGAGGGTGGATCGACGGCTTTGTGGTAGCTGCGACCGAGTACTCCCGCCACTTGCAACACAAATCGGAAATCCAACAGTTCGCATCTTCGACGGCACGGGCGCGCTCTGGATCATGCGCGACGGGACTTGGATCAGGAGAGGCAGGCTATGAAGAAGGACATCTATTTCGACAACTTCTTTGGCCCTGGCTGGCCCTCCGTGAATGATCTCAAGCCCTACTTCCTAGCGCCGCGAGGCAAGGAGTGGTTCTACACGGGAGGAAACGACAGCGGCGGCATATACCTCAGGGGGCTCGATGGCACAGAGCACCTCCCCTACGGTCGTGGCCAAAAATGTATCGAGCTTTCAACGTGGGGCAACCCAGAGCTTGGCGTGTTGTTGCAGTATGCCGGCTTTGGCGGCGGCGTGGCACGGCAGGACTGGTTCTCCAACGGCGACATGAGAAAGATCAGGCAGTGGGTCCGTTCGCTGCACGGCGACCCGCTCCCGGTCGGCCTGTTCATTCCCTTCGACCGGGCATGGCTCGCCGTGAAGGAGTTCATGGAGACCGAGGGCCAGTTGCCAACCAGCATCGCGTGGGTGAAAAGCGACGACCTCCCCGACAACACCTTCCCCGACCCGACCGTGCGTCTGCCTGGTGAGCCCGATAACGGGTGGCCGCCCATTTCATGAGGCAATTTCAATCACATAAGAGTTCGCACTTTTATCGTGTACGGTGCGCCAACTAATACAATGGGTTAAGTCAGACGCGCCGAGGCGCATTTTGGCAGCAGCTACCATATAGCTACCACGAGCCGGAGGGCTGCAGACGGCGTTTGTCGTCCGTGGTAGCTGCCCGCAAGCGTTAAAATTTTGCGGCGAATTGGCGTTCAATTCACCCGAACAGGGCCCCTGGCGCCACTTGAACTCGACCAGAGCCCAGGCCTTGCCGCGTGTCGCTCGGTCGAACCTCGCCATGGGCGCCTGACCAATTCTGCCGACACGATCCGGCGGCCGGTTTCGCTTGCCGCAGAGGGCATGGACATCAACGCGCCGCTGACCGAGCACAGGGGCACCGTGCTGCTCGCCGACAGGGTCGTCGATGCGGTTGGCAACGACGCAGTGTCGGGTGCCCAAATGGCGCGCGGTCACAGGCGCGGGGCGGGGGCGTAAGAAATGTCATGACATTGTCTGGCGGAAATGCTAAAGTAAAAAATGATGGAGACGCACGACATGGCCAGGACGAACCGCACCGAGAAGCTCGATCTCAGACTGACGGCTGAGGCCAAGCGAGCGCTGCAGCAGGCCGCAGCTGCGGCGCAGCGCTCGGTCACCGATTTTGTGCTCGAAAGCGCGTTGTTGCGTGCCGAGGAGACGTTGCCCGATCGGTCGCGGTTTGGCCTCAGTGCCGAGGCGTGGGCCGCATTCCAGGAGGCGCTCGACGCGCCGCCCAGAGCGCGGCCGCGGCTCGCGAAGCTGTTGCGTGAGAAAAGCCCGTTTGATCGCGGCGCCGGCACGTGAGCGTTCGTGAGTGACGGTTTGACTATCGCCAAGCTGAACCGCCGGCACGAGGTCGACACGTTCGACTGCGGCAAGGAGCCTTTGAACCGCTTCCTTGTGCGCTATGCCCTGACGAACCAAGCCGCGGGGGCCTCGCAAACCTATGTGGCGCTCAACGATGCCACGGTGCTCGGTTACTACACGCTCGTTGTTGGCGAGGTGGCTTATGGGCAAGCCGCCGAGCGCCTGATGAAGGGTTTGGCGCGTCATCCCGTTCCGGTGATGATCCTTGCGAGGCTTGCCATCGCCACCACATCGCAGGGACAAGGGCTCGGCGCCGGTCTGTTGCGCGACGCGATGCTGAGAACACTTGAGGCCGCCGACATTGCCGGCATCCGCGCCTTTGTCGTGCACGCCAAGGACGATGAAGCAAAGAGCTTTTACGAGCGCTTCGATTTCCAGTCGTCACCAACCGACCCGTACCACATGTACCTGCTGTTGAAAGACATCGCGGCTTCCGGCAGGGCGTAGAGGGCTGAATGACTGGTCATAACTCCGGTGTGATAATAAATCTTACGGGAAACGAGTTGGAGCAGGGTCACAAGCTGCGCGTTGTAGATGTAGGTGAAAGCGCTGCCCGAGCGGGTGTCCGTGGTGATGTTGCCCGCGCCATCGTGCGTGAACGTGCGCGTGGTCGTGGTGCCGGTCAGCACGTTCGAGACGCGGTTCGATGCGGCGGGATAGCTCAGCGTGTCCGTCGTCGCGCCCGTCACCTCGCCGGTGCGGTTGCCCGTGCGGTTCCCGGCCTGCGCCGGGACAGGCTTCGGTGAACGTCTTGTTGCCCCACGGACCACGTGCTCCGATCGTTCGCCGACACCTTGTCGGCGAACGTGAATCGGCAGCGCCAAGGCGATCGCTCTGCAGCCGGTTAGACTTGTTGTAGCCGAGCGCCAGCGAATTGCCCGCCGCCACGTTGTCGGTGATCGCGGCGGTCGCGCAAAGCGCGGAGCATGGGAAAAAAAGCTGATGTTCAGCTTGTCGGCGCGGGTATAGCTCTTGTCGATCAGGCTCAGCGCGCCGTCTTTCACCTGGCACCGCGACAGCTCGTAGTCGAGCGTGTGGGTGTTGGTGGTCGCAAGCCCGTTGCCGTGGGTGAAGGATTTCACGTTGAGCGACAGAGGCTGGTAGACGATGCCGCTCGCGATGTTCGACCACGCAGCCGTAGCGGGCTTCCGCGTGCGCACCGTGGTGACGCGGCCCATGGTGTCACGGAGATACTCGACCTGCCGGCCGGAGGGATAGGTCAGCAGCGTCAGGTTGTCGGCGGCGTCGTAGGCGTAGCTGGTGGCGTAGGTACGCGTGCCGATGACGCGGGTATCGGCGATGAGGTTGCCGCGCACGTCGTAGACCATGGCCACCGAGCCGCCCTCGTGCGTGGTGGACGTCAGCCGGCCCTTGCCCTTGTTGCCCGAGGCGATGGCGTCGT
>PERT01000054.1 GCA_002928955.1 Hyphomicrobium sp.
ACGTTGCTCCGAACGGCCGCTTGCCTTGGCATCGCGGTCGACGTGATCGGACCGACCGGTTTTGACATGACGGACCGCACCTTGCGGCGCGCCGGGCTCGATTACCTCGATCATGTTGCGATCCAGCGCCACGAGAGTATTGTCGCGTTCGAAGCGTGGCGCGCGACCGTCCGGCCCCCGTCTCGGCTGATCCTGCTATCCGCACATGCCGCGACAAGCCACACCGATTTCACATTTTCCCCGACCGATATCCTGATGCTTGGCCGGGAAACGGCCGGCGTGCCCGATACGGTTCGACGGTTGGCCGACGCCCAGATCCGCGTGTCCATGGCGCCCGGCCTCAGGTCACTCAACATCGCAATCGCTGGCGCGATCGTGCTCGGCGAAGCATTGCGGCAAACGCATGGTTTTCCGGCATCACCTTTGCCGACAACGGAATAGTTAATGCCGCAAGCGGTGCCGCGCCTCCCCAGGCTCTGCTAAGAATTGCCTCAGACGAGATCGGTCGCCAGCCCGATGCGACTGCGAAATCGGCAGCCGCGTTATGATGACAACGGCCGGCAATCAGGACGACAGGGAGGGGAACCTCGATGCAGCACGCACCCTTGCAGTACCGTCTCGCAGACGATATGGCAGGCGTCCACGCGGTCGCCGCCCGCCATGTTAGCGGCGCGGCCGGACTTGCCGAGAACCTCCGGCTGATCACGAGCCTGGTCAGCGAAATTGATTTCAAGCATTACGATGTGAAGGCCGTGAAAGAGGGTGCACACGCACTCATGCTCGGCCTGTTCGACACGCGCGTGATGCTGCACGATCAGATTACCACATGGCATCGCCGGGGATACATGACCCGCGAGGTGCAGTTGGCCTTGCGCGACGTCTTCCGCGTCACCCGCTACGCCACCGACATGCTGGGCGAGATCGCGATCGACCACCGCGTTCTCGGCAAGAACGATAAGACCTATCGCGCCTTCACCGGACCCGATTTCAACACGCTTGGCCATCCACAGCTCGGCTCGGGCGTGCACGAGCCATTCCGCTCCGGCGACATCCTGTTGATGCGTGGCATGGCGGCCAACAGTGCGGCCATCGCGCGGATCGGCGACATCGACAGCCAGTTCAGCCACATCGCCATCGTCTACATCGACGCCCGCGGGCGGCACTTGGTCACGGAAGCGCTGATCGAGGACGGCGCGGTGGTCAATTCGCTCGAGCACGTACTCGACCACGGCCTCGGCCGCTGTATCGTGTTCCGCCACAAGGACGCCGACCTCGCCGCCCGCGCCGCCAAGTCGATCCACGACTATGTGCAAGGCACGCTCGGCGCCGGTGTCGGCCGCGCCATCCCCTACGACTTCTCCATGGAGCTCAAGGGCTACAAGACGTTGTTCTGCTCGAAGCTCGTCCGCCAGGCCTTCGACATGGCGAGCGACGGCAAGACGCTGCTCCCCACCTTCAAGACCAGCCTGTTCATGAAGAACCGCGACTTCTTCAAGCGCATCGGCGTGACCGCCACCGAGACGTTCGCGCCGGGAGATATCGAGCTCGAGCCGGGGTTCAATATCGTCGCCGAGTGGGTCGACTACCGCGTGACGTCCGATCTCCGTCTCGCCGACCTGACGATGGACAAGTTCTTCGAGTGGATGGACCAGCACCACTATCGCTTCCGCGAGACATTCGTCATCCACCTGATCGGTCTATTCGGGCGTTTCTCGAGCTACCTTTCCAACGACGCCAAGAACCTGCTCGCCAACGTGGTGCCGAAAGTGCCCGTCAACATGAAGCGCCGCACCATCGGCACGATCGCCATGCTGCACAAGACGACCGAAGCGGTCACCGCGGAGCTGCGCGTGGCCGAGCGCCGCTCGAAGGAAGAGACCGGCCGGCCCCTTCACCCGCGCGAGATCCAGACCATGCTCGAAGCCATCCGCACCCGCGACGGCAGCACCGTCGGCTATCTCGAAGCCCCGTGAAGGTGTGGGGGTTGGCTTAGCAAGAGTTTGCTCAGGGCTCCGTTCATTCGAATGATCGGGCGTCTGCCTTCTGCCACTCGTGCATGAAGTTCGTCATGTCGTTGAACGTAAGCTGCGCCGGGCTCATACGCTTCTTTTGACACATGGCCGACAGTTCCGAGCGATAGCGCGCGTGAGCCGACATAACGGCATCCTGACCCGGAAGATCGTTGATCTCCAGATTGCTTGCCAACCAGTTGCGCACATGCCCGACGGCCTTCTTGATTGTTCCGTCGTGCGCCTTGATGTCCTGACCCGCAATATCGGACAAAAACTTCTGGTACCGAAAACGCTCGGTATCCAAAATTAAAATCGACTTCTGCTTTTGCGACCGTGTCCCGAACCGCTTGGCCCCCATGAACAAGCCAAGCTCGAACGGCATGTTGAAGCGAGGCAGAGCATGCTCCGGGTCCAGTTCCGTGCGCGAGAGATCGTGAATCCCGAGACGGCACTGCTCGACGATCCGGATGATTTTTTCGATGCGAACCTCAGATCCGTCATCGATTTCCAACGCACAGCGCGCGACGCACCGGCAGAACATCGCAGCGAATACGATGGCCTCGATCATGGGTTCATAGGCTGTGTCGAACGGGCAATTGATAAACACGCTGCGGTCATAGTTCGCAGGTGTCTTGCGCGTCATTTCTTCTTCGAATCCGGCCTAGAAATGTTTGATGCCGCTTTAGGAGTGCTGTTCCTCGAAGCTACGACTTCTGTCACGGCTTCCCTGACCTCGCCGCGGGTCATGGACGTGGGCCGGTTTTTCGGAGGGAGAAATCGGGGGGCGCTGGAGCCTTTGGGCATGGGTAGAAGGGTCTCAAATTGCACATAAGCTGTCAATATCCTCCCCTACTCCGCCGCCTCATTCGCGAGGAAGTCGGCGCTTCTTGCTCGCACACCTCTCAGGATTGGCTTGGCAAATGCGGTTCACCGTCACACGTCGAACAGATCCGGCCGGATGTTGCGGCGCACGTGGATGATCGCTTCGATAACGACGTGATCTGCTTCCGCCAGATAGAAGATGTAGTGCGATTGAAAACGGTAACGGCGCCAGCCTTGCTTGATCTCGAAAGCCGCAACCCCGATGGCCGGAAACCGTGCGATCAGCTCGAAACTATGCGTGAGACCAGCGACATATGCGTCGGTCTGTTGCTGTCCGAAGGTCTGGTCCGTGTAATCGACAATCTCTGCAATTTGCCGCTCGGCCGTCTTGGAGATCGTGTAGGCGTCAGCCATTGCTCTTGGAACGCCGCGCCCGGGTTTCAGCAACAATCTGGGCGGCAGTTTTGCCCGATGGGGTGCCGGTGTCCGGCGCCTGCGCCAGTTCCTGCAATGCCGTGAGCTGTTGTTCGCGGGTCAACGCGGCCCATGCCGCATCATCCTCTGGGGTGGGGACCACCCAGAAACTGACCCGAGACTTGGTCGTCGCGCTTTGTGTCATGCCTACATCCTAACCTGGGTCGTTGAAGCGACGCAACCACGTCCCCCTACTCCGCCGCCTCCTTGGCCAGGAACCCGCCGGACTGGCGGCCCCAGAGGTCGGCGTAGAGGCCGCCGCGGCGAAGTAGATCTTCGTGCGTGCCTTCTTCGACGATGCGGCCCTGGTCCATGACGATCAGCCGGTCCATGGCGGCGATCGTCGACAACCGGTGGGCAATGGCGATCACCGTCTTGCCGGCCATGAGATCGTTGAGGCTGTCCTGGATCGCTGCTTCCACCTCGCTGTCGAGCGCGCTGGTGGCCTCGTCGAGCACGAGGATCGGCGCGTCCTTCAACAGAACCCGCGCAATCGCGATGCGCTGGCGCTGGCCGCCGGAGAGCTTGACGCCACGCTCGCCGACGTGACCCGCATAGCCCTTCCGCCCCTTCATGTCCTTGAGGCCTAGAATGAACTCGTGCGCCTGCGCGCGCTTGGCCGCCGAGATCGCCGCGGCCTCACCCGCGTGGGGTTTGCCGTAGAGCACGTTGTCAAGCACCGACCGATGCAGGAGCGAGGTATCTTGCGTGACCATGCCGATCTGCGCACGCAGTGTGTCCTGCTGCACGTCGGCGATGTTCTGCCCGTCGATCATGATGCGGCCGTCCGAGAGGTCGTAAAAGCGCAGCAGGAGATTGACCAGCGTCGACTTTCCGGCGCCCGAACGGCCGACGACGCCAACCTTTTCGCCCGGCTTGATGGTGAGTTCGAGCCCGTCGATGACGCCCTTCGGCTTGCCGTCGCCCTTGACGCGCGTCTTGCCGTAGTCGAAGCGGACGCCCTTGAATCGGATCTCGCCCCTGGTCACAGCCAGCGGCTTTGCGTCCGGCCGGTCCAACACGGTGTAGGGTCGCGCGATGGTCTCCATGCCCTCGTGCACGACCCCGATGTTCTCGAAAATGCCGGCGATGGTCCACATCACCCAGCCCGACATGGTGACGATGCGCATGACCAGGCCGATGACCACCGCGATATCGCCGGTCGAAACCTGCCCGAAGCTCCACAGCCAGATCGCGAGTGCGCCGGCCGAGACGATCAGCACGCCGTTCAAGGAATAGAGCAACAGCTCCATGCTGGTAATGAGCCGGAGCGAGGCCTGCCACTTCTCCATCTGCTCCTTGAGCGCGGCCTTGGCGTAGACCTCCTCGCGTTCGGCGTGGGCGAACAGCTTGACGGTCAGCGCGTTGGTGTAGCTGTCGACGATGCGTCCGGTCAGCATCGAGCGGGCTTCGGACGCGTCCGTCGAGCGCTGTTTGATGCGCGGCACGAACCACGAGAGCGCAACGATGTAAGCCGCGAGCCAGGCCAACAGCGGGATCAGCAGCCGCCAGTCGGAGGCACCGAACAACACAGCGGCGCCGATGAACTGAACGGACGCATACCAAAGCGCGTCGATCAGCTGCACGATGCTCTCGCGCAGGGCCGGAGCCGTCTGGATGATCTTGTTGGCGATGCGGCCAGCGAAATCGTTCTGGAAAAACGATAGCGACTGCCTCAGCACGTAACGGTGCGTCTGCCAGCGGATGCGGTTGGTGAACGTGGTCGCGATCACTTGGTTCTTGATGACGTCGTGGGCAACCGAGACCGCGGGCCGCAGCACCAGCGCCACAAGGCCCATGATGGTCAGAACCTGCCAATGGTCGGCCATGAACGTCTGCGGCGTGACCGAGTTCTTCATCATGTCGACCAGGCTGCCGATGAAGGCGAACAGAGCGACCTCGATCGCCGACCCCAGGAACCCCGCGATCAGCAGCATCAGAAAGGCAGGCCAGACCGGCTTCACGAAGTGCCAATAGAACGCCCACAGGTCATGCGGCGGCTGCCCGTCTCCGGACGTCGCGAAGGCGTCGATGCGGTTTTCGAACCAGCTGAACATTCAGAAAGCCTCAAAACAGAACGCCATTGGACTTGACTAAGGGATTTGCGCCCGGACCATCGCACGGGCCAGCCATCTGCTGAGCGATTTCCGATCGTTTAACGTGTGAAGCCGCCGAAAGGATGACGTGCCGACGTCGCGACCGCAACTGCCCATATCGGCAGGCGACGTGGCCGGACACCGTCAAACAGCTTCAAGCGGCGTCATAATTGTTCTAAGTCAACGACGATCCTAGGCCGGCCCGCCTATTCGGAGCGGCAGGACGGCCAGCTACGATCCACGACGCACGATCCACGACGAAAGACGCCAGATGCACTCATCAGTTTCCGCGACCAACGCAGCCCCGCTCGATCCTGCACAGCTCGATGGCTGGAAGAACACCGCCCGCGCATGGTTCCAGGACCTGCGCGACGACATTTGTGCTTCGTTCGAAAGCCTTGAAGACGATCTGGCCCCTGGGTCGCCGCTGGCCTACGAGGAGCCGGGCCGCTTTGTACGAACGCCGTGGACGCGCAAGGACCATTCGGGCGCGGAGGGTGGCGGCGGCACCATGAGCATCATGAAGGGCCGCGTGTTCGAAAAAGTGGGCGTGCACACGTCGACCGTGTTCGGCGAGTTCGCGCCAGAGTTCAGAAAGCAGATCCCAGGCGCTGAGGAAAGCCCGAATTTCTGGGCCTCGGGCATCTCGCTCATCGCCCATCCGCAGAACCCGAATGTGCCCGCCGTACACATGAACACGCGAATGGTCGTGACCTCGAACTGGTGGTTCGGCGGTGGTGCCGACCTAACGCCTGTGTTGATGAGGCGGCGATCGCAAGAGGACGCCGACACCGTGTCGTTCCATGCCGCTATGGAGAAGGCCTGCGCGGGCCACGCCATTGCCAACTATCCGCGCTTCAAGGACTGGTGCGACGAATACTTTTATTTGCCCCACCGAAAGGAAATGCGCGGCGTCGGCGGAATTTTTTACGATTATGTGACGCCAACGCCCGAGGCCGGCGGCTGGGAGGCCGCCTTTGCGATGACCAAGGACGTCGGCCGCGGTTTTCGGGACGTCTACCCAGAAATCGTCCGCCGCAACTTCTCGACGCCGTGGACCGAAGAGCAGCGCGAGGAGCAACTGGTTCGCCGCGGCCGCTACGTGGAGTTCAACCTGCTCTACGACCGCGGCACCATCTTCGGACTGAAGACGGGCGGCAATATCGACAGCATTCTTTCGTCGATGCCGCCAGTGGTAAAATGGCCTTGAGCGTGTCGGTTCACGGCGCGAGCCAGCGACCCGTGACAACGCCCTGGTCGTCGCGCCTGAATTCAGCGCGGCGATGCCCTCCGAAAGCAAGATAGAGCCACTCGAAACGTTGCACGGCAACCTCGACGGCGACAAAATTGGCGCGACCGAATTCTTCGCCTTGGGCATCAGAAGCGGCGCCTAACTCGGGCTCCGCAATCACTGCACCGGGAGCCCGTATCTGCGCATAGCAGGCCCGGCTCATCGGCCGCGAGTTACGCCACGCGATCTCTGCGATTGCATCGTCACTATGCAACGTGGCAACTCCGTTCAACCGCAGCTGCACCTTCGACCGTGCGCAATAAAACTGCATGGCGATCCGCGGCGACGCCGTGAGCGCAGCAACCTTGCCGCTACGCCGGTCGGTGTGAAACCGCACCGTCCACCTTCCGAGATCGGCACCTCTGAGTACGACGGTGCGCACCTCCGGCCCGCCATCCAACCCGCAAGTAGCTACGACCGGTGTGTGGAACGCGCTCTTTCGGTCGGAGACGCCACGCGCGATCAGCGCCCAGCCGAAAGCGGACGCCGCTTCGAGATCATCGCAGCTGCTCAGCAGCATTTGATGTCGCCCGTCAACAATGCCGTTCACATCGTTCGAACCGCGGCCGTATTCGCCCATGATCTTACGACTTCCGCCGCGTCATCACCTTTGACATGAACGCGAGATCCATCGACACCGGCTCGAGGCCGACACCGGAGAACACGCCGTCAAGGTCGTCGATCGCATACTGACGATAATAAGGCTCGTGGAAGCGAACGGGAAATGCCTCCAGCAGCCCATCCCAACCGGGCTTGTCGCCCATTTGAAGACTATCGACGAACACCAGTAGGCCGCCCGGCTTCAGAACCCGCGCCATTTCGGCTGCAACGGTGCGGCGCACGTCGGGCGGCAACTCGTGGAAAAGGAAAACCGTCGTCACGATATCCTGGCTCGCATTCTGCAGAGGGATCGATTCAGCGTTCGCAGTCAACCAATCGACCGGCCGCAAACCATCGAGATGCCGCTCGGCCTCGCGCACGTAACTCGACGACAGATCGAGCCCCTTCAATCGCATGGCAGGATAGGCGAGCCGGACTTGCCGCAGAAAGCGCCCCGTTCCGCAGGCCACATCGACAAGCGACACGTAGCGCTGATCCCGCGCCTGCATGTATTCGGCTATGGGCATCAGCGCGGCACGGCGCATCGCCGCCGCCGAGCCATAAAACAGCGTCTCGACCTGCACGTCGTAAAGCTTAGCGGAATCCTCCGAGAGATAGCCCCCGGTCTGGAAATGGAAATCCTGGGTGAAATACTCCGGCAGCCCGGTCGGATCGGCAAGCTTGGTCGCGCTTCTTGTATCTTCGGCTTCGCGCCTGCCCACGCTCTCGGGAAGATCGGCAATCATGGCTCTGAGCCGGCTCAAGTGCTCGCGCAAGCCTCCGGGCTCGTCCGACGCGGGTGGCAGCACCCCGTCGCGCACCAGCGCCGCGTCGGCCACCAGCAGCTTGCGCAGTTCGCCAAACATCTCATCTCTTGAGGGAACGGGACGCATGGGCTTGTAGCGCGGAAGGTGGCCGAGACGCGCGCTCTCGCGATCCATCAGCCAATTGACGCTCGAGAACCAGCCGAAGCGCAGCGCATTGCCTGCCAGCTGTGCTCCCATGCCAACGTAGTCTGCCATAGCGCTCCTCCGGCAACGGTCACCGGCGTGCCTGATGCGCACGTTCCGGACTCTTGCGGTTGCGATTGCCAGACGCTATCGCTCGCAGCGGTTTGCGACAAGACGCTGCGAGGGGTGTTCCATGCCGGAAGAGAACCGAATCGTCATTCTGACGGGCGCCGGGCTTTCCGCGGAATCTGGCCTCGCGACGTTTCGCGACAAAGGCGGCATCTGGGCTAAATACGACTATCGCGAAGTCGCAACGCCCGACGGCTTCGCCCACAATCCCGCGCTGGTCCACGAGTTCTACAATCTGCGGCGGCGCGACCATGCGAGGGCCAAACCCAATGCCGCACATCTCGCACTCGCCCGCCTCGAGCGCGAACACGGCGGACGCGTCATAATCATTACGCAGAACGTCGACGCGCTGCACGAGGTCGCGGGCACGAAGAACCTGATCCATATGCACGGCGAGCTTCTGAAGGCGAGGTGCGAGCGCTGCAAAGCTCAGCACCTTTGGACCGGGGATCTCACGACTGAGACCGCCTGCCCGGCCTGTGGCAAACGCAACAGCATGAGGCCCGATATCGTTTGGTTCGGCGAAATGCCTTATCACATGGAGCAGATCGCCGACGAACTCGCCAGCGCCGGACTTTTCATTTCGATCGGGACCAGCGGCAACGTCTATCCGGCGGCAGGTTTCGTGCGCGAAGCCAAAGCCAAAGGCGCGCGCACGCTCGAACTCAATCTCGAACCGTCAGCGGGGGTCACCGAGTTCGACGAGGCCATCCATGGCCCCGCCACGGTGATCGTGCCAGCCTTTGTCGACCGGCTGCTTGAGAAGGCCTACCCCAGCTTGAGGACAGCCACGACTTCGACGTGCGGCGTAAAGACGAACTGATCGACCGGCGTAACGCGTACGATCCCATAGCCGCCATCGACGAGTACGCGGACATCGCGCGCCAGCGTCGCGGGGTTGCAGGAGACGGCCACGACCAGAGGAACCTTGGATTTGGCGAGCGATGCTGCCTGAGCGCTTGCGCCTGCCCGAGGCGGATCGAACACCACTGCGTCGAAAGCCACGAGCTCGGTTCGCGACAACGGCTCGCGGAACAAATCCCGCACCCTTGCCTCGATCAACTTCAGGCCCTGTGCGTGCTTTGCCGCGTAATCGAGCGCGGCGATTGCCTTCTTGTCGCCATCAAGGGCCAGGACTTCGGACTTTCGCGCGAGTGGAAAAGTGAATGTGCCGATCCCCGAGAACAAGTCCGCCACGCGCTTCGATTTGCCTACGGCATCGATCACGAGACCCGCAAGCTTCGCCTCGGCTTCAGGCACAGCTTGCAGGAACACGCTTGGCGGTGGCTCGGTCGCCACACCGCCCACCGTCAGCACGGGTCGACCGCGCATGTAGATCGTGTCGCCGTCGACCGACAGCCGCACCAGACGCGCGTGATCGGCGAGCGTCGCCAGTCCCGCCGAGAGATCGGGCGGCAGCACGCCGCGGCTGACGCCGATTGACACGTCAAGTCCGGCGTCGAGCCGAGTGACAGTGAGGCGCGCATTCAGTTCATTAGACCGCTTCTTGGATTTTGCATGCGGCGCCAGCAGTAAACGCACCATCGCCCGCAAGGGATGGAACACCGCTACAATGGCCGGGTCCATCACCACACACGCATCGAGATCGACGAGCTTATGTTCGCCCTCCTCACGCAAGCCGAGCACCACGTCGCGGCCCTTCAACGCCGCGCCGAGAACCGCCCGACGCCGCGATCCCGAGGCCACCCGTAGCATCGGCGCGATCTCGACATCGAGCCCGCGATGGCGAAAGGCTTCGGCGACGTTGGACTTCTTCCACGCCACGTACGCCGCATCTGACATGTGCTGCACTGCGCAGCCGCCGCAAATACCGAAATGCGGGCAGGGCGGTGCGACCCGCTCAGGCGAGGATGTCACGCGCAGCGCTTCGCCGTTTGTCACCTTCCAGCGCTCACCGGGCAGGGCAAACGGAACAAAGATCGGCCCGCCCGCCATCTCGGCGATGCCGTCGCCCTGCGCGCCCAGGCGCACGATTTCCACCTCGGCCATCTGCGCCCTGTCAACCGTTGCGGTCATCGCGTCGTGCTCCAATCAGCCATTCCATGTTTCCCGATCGGCCGGTGATCGGAGATGCCATCGAGCCCGTCACCCTCCAGCCGGGTTGTTCCGCTATCCATGCCGCCACGCCGGCCAGCGCTGCTTCCCTCAGCTGTTCGTCTCGGACAATGCCGCCCTTGCCAATTCCGTCTCGGCCGACTTCGAACTGCGGCTTGACCAGCGCGACCAGCCAAGCCCCGGATGCGGCTCGATCCATGGCCGCCGGCAAAGCTTTCGCAAGCGAGATGAAACTGACATCCGCGACGATGGCGCCGATGCGATCCGGCACCATGCGGGCATCAAGCGCGCGCGCGTCGGTCTGTTCGAGTGAAACGACACGGGGGTCCCCGCCAAGCAGCGGATCGAGTTGCCCCCGGCCGACATCCACCGCGTAGACCCTGGCTGCCCCGCGCGCCAGCAGAACCTCGGTGAACCCTCCCGTGGACGCACCCACGTCGATTGCGATCTGTCGGCTTGGATCGAAGCCGAACACATCGAGAGCAGCAGCGAGCTTCAACGCGCCGCGTGAAACCATGTCGGCCGCCGCATTCGCCGCGATGTGGATCAGCGCGTCTTGGCCGACCAGTAAGCCGGTCTTATCGGCGATGTGGCCATCCACTGTCACACATCCGCGCCGGATCAGATCCTGTGCCCGCGACCGGGTGCGAACAAGCCCGCGCACGACCATCGCCTGATCCAATCGGTGATGCATCCGGATGCCTTCTCTTGGCGTATACCTCGGTATGACGCGATCAAACTTGTGAAGCGAAATTCGCCCGTTCCAACTCGGCAGATCGGGGCGGCGTCAACCCTGTCGGCCAATAACCAATCCCAGTCAATGGCTTGGCTAAAATCGCGAACGAGGCAACCCCAACGGAGGATTTTGATGATCGTACGCTCAGCAGTTCTTGCCATGCTTGCTCTGTCGATTGCGGGGCCCGTCCTCGCACAATCGCCATCACCTGCAACGGCCAAAGTCTTCTTCATCGAACCGAAAAACGGCGCCGAAGTCGCGAGCCCAGTCTCCGTCAAGATGGGCCTTGAGGGTATGGAGATCGCGCCGGCCGGAACAGAGAAGCCCAATACCGGTCACCACCACATCTTGATCAACAAGACGCTCGAAGATCCGGCCTCTCCGATCCCTGCCGACGACAACCACAAGCACTTCGGCAAGGGTCAGACCGAAACGACCCTCGAACTTAAGCCCGGCAAACACACGCTGCAGCTCGTCCTCGGCGATCACAACCATGCCCCGCACAAACCACTCGTACAGAGTGATGTGATCTCAATCACCGTGAAATAAAGCCCGCAAGCCGGACTTCAAGCGCAGGTCGAGGCCCAGGGTCGCAATTCCTGGGCCTCACTTGTTTTGCAGTGCAATTCAGGCACTCGGCGGTTCTTGCCAATCGGCGCGATACCGATAGCCGATTCTCAACGCCTGAGATGGCCGCGCCCGCGGCACGTCGAGGGTCTGGCCTGGACCTCAGCCGAACCCGGCTTGATTTCAACATATTTCAAAGCGCGAATCATGTGATCTTTGAGAGTGATGTCGCAGCTTACGTGAGGGGAGATAACCCTTTGGCAAACCATAGATGCGAAACCGAGTTCATCGAACGCCGCCATTTCGAAGGCCGTGGCGTTGGGTATGGTGTGCGCGATCGTTGCTCTGACGAACCCGATCCCGGCGACCCATCCAAGTTCATACATCTTGCAGAACTTGTACCCTTTCTGCGCCAGCGTCTCGGCCTCGACCACAGCCTGACCGATTATGAGCTTCTGGAAAGCTTGAAGGCTATCGCGATGCCGTCCGCGCGACAGGATCGCTGGCGGGTTGCGTTCGGATCAGTGATTGGCCGCGCGCTCTCGGAACGAGGCACCGACCTCAATACGGCTCTCAACATCATTCTCACGGCCTTGCCATCTCCGCGTCTCTGATCCGAGACGAATCGGAGCATACGTTCGGCCGGATCGCGCCTGGAGACGACGCTCGGGGCGCCACCTTGGTGGAACCATTCAGATGCCGAACGGAACGCAGTCGGACGAAGTCGCAAGCCGCCCCGTGAGGGTCCTGACGCCGAGCGGGGAACGCCTGCCAGTGCAATCAACCGCCGAACGCAGAGCCCTGGTCCCGCCGGTCGTCTATTTGTTGGCCGATCACCTCGATGCCGTGCTGGCCCGCGGCGAAGATCTGCTGGCGACCAGCTGGAGCCCCGATTGCACGGCACGCTGCGCCGCAACAATCTCTGACACCCATCGCAACCAGCGCCAAATCATCGACGACATTCGGACGTCTGAAATGGCTTTGGTATCCCGTGCACTAAAGGCACAGGGCCGCGCGCGCGAACTGGCGACGAGGGATTTCCGCTTCCGGCCAATGGCCAGGCTGTTTGCGGCGGGCACGGTGGCCCTTCAGGATGCGGCACGCGAAGCCGGCGACCAAACCGCTCAGGACTTCGATACTGGTGACGGCATCGTTGCCTATCTGCGCGGCCGGGGAGTGATCGCGGGCGATGCGGGCTCGCTCGACGATTGCGGATCGATCCGGGTCACGGCGAAGTTCCTCGTGGTCCGGCGCATCGAGCTTGGCCCGCTGCTCGACCTCGTGGCGATGTTCCTCGATACGCTCGAATTGCATTACGACCTTTATCCTGACCTGCCTGATCAGGAGCCCGTCCCTACGGCTGTTGCGACCGTTGAAGCCGACTTGGAACCCGACCGTTCCCTCGCCGCGGTCGAGCTTGAACCTGCCGCAGCTGAACATCCCGCCGGGGACGAGCGGATCATGCCCGCACAAGCGATGACAACCGCGGCGCCCTCGCAACCAGAACGAGACGGTGAATTGCCGGCGGTACGCATAATCAGCGCGCCGCCGGACCCGGACCCGTCGCCTACTGGCGCGATGCCGTCTTGAGCTTGCCGCGCTTCTGAATCGTGGCCGCAGCCGACTTCTGACCGCCGCCCGCGAGCACGGGTTTTTGCGTAGGGTTCGCAACGACCATCGTGGGCTTTGGCCCCGGTACACCGGTCAGGCGGGGCTGCGTCAGATCGAGTGTGGCGAGTGCCGCGAGCTTCGTCTGCCGGGTCACCGGCGCCAGAATGGCGTTGGTCACGGCCGCCAGGGCGGCCACTGACGCCAGTCCACCGGCGGCGGCTTCGAGGGATGCAAACTTGCCGACATAGCCACGAACGGGTTCGTACTTCCTGTTCCTCTTGTAGGTGGCGTCAGTTTTGGAAGGCGCCCTCAGTACTTTCACCTGCAGTTTGGCCACGCCACTGCCCTTGAAGCCGAGCTTCTCAGCCGCTGCCCGCGAAACATCGAGCTTGCGGTTACCCCAGTAGGGGCCGGCATTGTTAATCCGGACCACGGCTGCGCGCTTGCTGACTGGGTTGAAGATCAGCAGCGTCGTGCCATCGGGGTAAATGGGGCTGGCGGCATTGTCCGGCTTGTCCGAGCGGAACGCTTCGCCGGAAGAGGTTAGGCCGCACGGATTGTAGCGATCCCGCCTGCAGTCGTCATAAAATGAGGTCATCAACGTCTCGGTGCGGCCGACCATCGAACTGGTCTCTGCAATAGAGCGGACACGATGGCAGGTATCGAGGAAGCAATAGGTCGAACCGGGCGTTTTGGCGTCGGCAGTTGTGCCCGGCACAGCGGCCGAAAGGACCAGTAGTGTCAAAGCGAGTACCAGATTTCGGATACCGCCGGACACTGGCATGCTCGCCCGAGCCGAGCGATCGAGGATCGTCGTCATGGAAACTCCTGCTTGTTGTTCGTCGCGGCGCTGCGGAGGGACGTCGATTGCGCACAAGGTGCGCTGCAGCAACGCGTAAAGAGCAAAACAAAGTTGTATGCGCTAGCGCGCCCAACAGAGGTGGTTAACGCGCGAAATCGCGTGCCTGTCTCTGCGTCACAAGAGCCTGCGCGCGCGGAGCTTGGCTTCGAGGCCCTCCGCTGCGTCATTGCACCGCGCCTCGTCGGTCGATCTCAGCACCAGTTGAGTCGCCGGATACCCCGCGCGTAGCGTGGGGTATGACCCCATCGCAACATCCGGAAAGGTTTTCTGGTGGTCGGCCAGAAGTTCCGCGATTTCGCCTTCGGGCACGCTCAAATCGATCGATAGCGACCGCATCGGTCGGCCCGTTTTCAGTCTGGGTGTCACGGCATCCAGCATCACCTGCATGATCGACGGCACGCCCGCCATGACGATCACATTGGCGATCATGAAGCCCGGCGCCGCCGAGATCGAATTCTCGACCAGTTGGGCGCCCACCGGTATGCGCGCCATGCGCAGGCGCGGCGCGGTCAGCTCGAGCCCGCGCTTCCCATAATGCCCGGTCAGGATCGCCAGCGCCCGAGGATCGATCCCGATTTCGACGCCCAACGCCTTCGCAATGCTTTCGGCTGTGATGTCGTCGTGCGTCGGTCCGATGCCGCCCGTGGTAAACAGATAGGTGTGCAGGCAGCGCAGTGTGACCACGCTTTCGATGATCGCCGTTTCGGCGTCGGGCACGATGCGCACTTCGCGCAATTCGATACCGATCTTCGTCAGATGCTCGGCTATGTAACCAATGTTCTTGTCTTTAGTCCGCCCCGACAGAATCTCATCACCGATGACCAGTAGAGCGGCCGTGACCCGATCCGCCGGCGTGCCGCCCGTATCCTGTTCGTCGGCCATGTCAGTCCTTGTGCGCTGATCAGTCCATTGCGTCGACCATATCTGATGTACGCGCGGTTTCACTAAACCGCTCACCCAACAGTGATCGTTCGCCATCTTGCGTCGAAATGGCGTCTCAATATATATAGTATTCACTATGTGTTGCCCGCAATTGGCGGAAACACGGAGATACTCAGGGCCGCATGAACGCGCATGTGCTCTCGATCTTCGACGTCTGGCGCGGCCCAAGCTCAAGGTCACGTGCGGGCTTTGGGCTATTTTCGGCATTTCACTGGCGTGCGCGCCCACCGTCACCCTTGCAGAGGGCCAATTCAGCCTCAACGACCTCGAGGCCGGCGTGGCGCGCGATTACGGCGCGATCACCCATGTCACCCCCGAGCAGTTCGAGGCGGTGATGGGGACCCCACCAAGGTGCTGCTGCTCGACGCGCGCCCGGCCAATGAATTTGGCATCAGCCGCATTCCCGGCGCTATCGAGGTCGACCCCAACATCGGCGCCGACGCCTTCTTGGTGCGGTTCGGCGACCTCGTGCGCGGGCGCGACGTCATCATCTACTGCTCCGCCGGCGTCCGCAGCTCGCGGCTGGCCACCCGCGTCCGCGCCACGTTGCAAAAGCACGGCGCCTAGCGCGTCGCCAACCTCTGAGGCGGCATTTTCGCCTGGCACAACACCGGCCGCTGGCTGGTCGACAGGTCCGGCCAGACCGAGTGGGTGCATCCCTACAGCTCGCGCTGGACCCACTACATCGAGTTCAAGAACCTCACTCGGATGGAACCGAAGTCGTGTGTCGCTTCTGGCACCGTAGTCCGAAGTCGACACAGTTCCCCTCTCCCCTTGGGGGAGAGGGTCAGGGTGAGGGGACCTTCCTTTTGCGCGTACCGGACAGCGGCGGGCATTGCCGAAATCCGCGCGACAGGCTAAGCGGCGTCATGATGTTTCCCACGCCCCTCATCCGCGGACGCTTGATCCAGCGCTACAAGCGCTTCCTGGCGGATGTCGCCCTCGACAGCGGCGCAACGGTCACGGCCACCTGCCCCAATACCGGCTCGATGCTCGGCTTGACCACGCCTGGATCCGCAGTCTTGCTGTCGGAAAACAACGTTCCCACCCGCAAGTACCGCCATACCTGGGAGATGATCGAAGCCGATCACGGCGCGGGGCCGGTTCTGGTCGGCATCAACACCGGCCACCCGAACGCGCTTGTCGCCGAAGCCATCGCCGCCGGCAGGATCAAAACGCTCAAGGGGTACGCAGGCCTCAAGCGCGAAGTGAGGTATGGCGCCAACAGCCGGATCGACATGCTTCTCGACGATCCGAAGAAGGGCCTGGCCTACGTCGAGGTGAAGAACGTGCATCTGGTGCGCAAGCCCGGCCACGCCGAGTTTCCGGATTCGAAAACCGAGCGGGGGGTCAAGCATCTGGACGAACTCGGCAACATGGTCGCAGATGGGCATCGCGCGGTTATGGTCTATCTCGTGCAGATCGAGGCCGTTTCCAGTTTCTCGCTGGCCCGCGATATCGACCGCGCCTATGGGGAGGCTTTTGATCGGGCGACGGCGCGCGGCGTCGAGTCTCTCGCCCTTTCGTGTCGCCTGACACCCGAAGAAATCGTTGTGGATCGCGAGATCGCCGTACACGGCTGATGCAGCCGAAAAATGGTGCTCGCAATCGGCCACGCCACGCTGGGGTCAGCGGGCCAGGCGAACAACCGCGTTGCCGGGACCGGACTTCAGTACCGTGTAACCCTTGGCCACGATTTCGGCGAGGAGATCGCGCGACCACAGCCCGCGGTTGTTCTCGAAGATCAGCAGCCGTGGCCATAGCGAGACCGGCGCCGATGAGAAAAATGCCGACAGCACAACGTCTTCGTGTCCCTCGATGTCCATCTTGATGGCATCGATCCGGTCAAGTTCGTGGCGCTCGGCGAGCCCGAGCAGTGTTTCTGTTGCAACCTCGATGCCGCCGTCCTGATAGTTGGCGCGGCCTTCAGCTCCGATCGCCGTGTTGCCGATGTTGGACGCGAGAACCTGAAGTCGTGTCGTTCCGCAACGGTCCGACAAAGCGATCGGCAGGATGCGCGTCGATCGATGGCCGCTGGACGCGACGTTGAACGCGAGGCGGGCGCGGGCCACGGGATGGGGCTCGATCGCGATGACTGTCGCGTCTGCTCCGGCGCGCGCCGCGACAAACAAGGCGTAGGCGCCCACGTTGGCCCCGACGTCGATGAAGACGAAGCCAGGCCCGATCTCGGGTTCGAGAAACTTCAGATCCTCGGGATCGAAGAAGTGCGGCGTGAACAGGAGCCGTTTCTCGCAGGCGTTGCCGCGCGTATGGAGCCGCATTCGCGCACCAAGTACATCGACATCGACGGCACCACCGAAGGCACGCGAGCCGAGCGACCGGGCCAGCGAGGCCGCACGGCGACCGATCGCATTGCGCGGCAGACGCCGGGTAAGTCCCATGACCGCTCTGAGCCAAGCGGGCGCCGGCATGGCGCCGAAAGGCGCCGACTGCGCGCTCCCTCCATTGCCCATGGCTTGATCGTCCGCGCCCATGAAAGCCACTCTCAGCCTTCCGAAAATGTTGCCGCGCGACCCATACCGCAGGTTCGCGTGGGGCTGTCAATGGCGGCAAGTCGCGGGCGTTGGCACAAACCGGGCTTTCACATTTTCCACACGCGCATGTGAAAGCAATTGAGGTGACGATGCGATTGGGATCGGGCACTGGTACCCTTAACAGGAAACGTCTTACAGTTTACGCTCGACGACAGGAGACCACGGTTCGATGTTCACCCGCCGCGATTTCACCCGTGCCGCAGCCGGACTGGCCGTGACGTTGGGCAGTGGCGCAACTGCCCATGCTGCCGGGCAAGCAGGAGCCAAGTTCGAAATCATGAAAACCGACGAGGAATGGAAGTCCATCCTGAGCAATGAGCAGTTCTACGTGCTCCGCAAGCACGGCACCGAACGGGCAGGGTCGAGCCCGCTCGACAAGGTATATGCGGCAGGTAGCTACCACTGTGCAGGCTGCGACCTGCCGTTGTTCAATTCGGAAACAAAATTCGACAGTGGTACCGGCTGGCCGAGCTTTTACATGCC
This sequence comes from Hyphomicrobium sp., assembly GCA_002928955.1. Classification (GTDB taxonomy): domain Bacteria; phylum Pseudomonadota; class Alphaproteobacteria; order Rhizobiales; family Hyphomicrobiaceae; genus JAKAML01. Next base: position 18,207 of record PERT01000054.1, read on the forward strand.
GATCGAGAACGCGACGGGCTCCACCACCGACACCAGCTTTTTCATGACGCGAACGGAGATCCACTGCCGGCGTTGCGGCGGCCACCTCGGCCACGTCTTCGAGGATGGTCCGAAGCCGACGGGATTGCGTTACTGCATGAACGGCGTCGCGATGAAGTTCGTGCCCAAGGCAGCCAGCTAGCGCGCATACGACAGAGCCTGAATCCAAGCCCAGACGACCGTGACTTGCGGCTGTTCGGCTGTGAGCCATTCCGGGCAACTCAAAAAATCATGCCGCGTACTTCTCGCCCGCTCATTACGCCACGTCTGCCTGGCATATTTTTCAAGATCTCAAATCCACACCGTCAGTCGGACAGCCAAACCAACCGAAAGTGATATTCATGTTTCGCATCGCCACTGCGCTCAGCTTAGCGGCCCTGGTCGGCTTCTCCTCCATCGGCCACGCGGACGATACTCCCGCGCAGAAGGAGGGCGTTGGCATCGCGACCTTCGGATCGGGGTGCTTCTGGTGCACAGAAGTCGATTTCGACAAGCTCCCGGGCGTTTTGACCACCGTCTCCGGGTATATGGGCGGCCATACGAAGAACCCGACGTATCAACAGGTTGGTCGCGGCACCACGGGCCACGTCGAAGTGCTGCAGGTCACCTACGACACCGGCAAACTGAACTACGGCCAGCTACTGGAACACTACTGGAAGACAACCGACGTGGTCGATGGCGGCGGACAATTCTGCGATCGCGGGAACCATTACCGGCCGGTGATCTTCGCTCACGACGACGAGCAGACCAAGCTTGCCAAGGCCGGCAAGGAAGCGATCGACGCCAGCGGCAAACTCGGCAGACCGGTCGCGGTCGACATCCTGCCCAAGCTCGAGTTTACCAACGCCGAGGACTATCACCAGGACTTCTACAAGAAAGACCCAGGCCGGTACTTCAGCTATCGCGCGGGCTGCGGCCGTGATGCGCGCCTCGACCGTCTGTGGGGCAAGGACCGGCTCGACCACCTGAAGCCGAAGACACAGTGACGACTACACTGTTCAACGCAAGAGACATCCCTCTCACTGGCACCATGGACACGAATAGCTTAGGTCAATTGGCCTGAGCCATGGTCCCACGGGAGCCTCGACTTGAGCACCGACGCTGTATCCGCCGCCCTCGTCCCGTTCGAGACCCATATGCTCGACGTCGATGGTGGTCATCGGGTCTACGTGGAACGCGTCGGCCGGCCTGAAGGTATTCCTGCGATCTTCCTCCATGGCGGCCCCGGTAGCGGTTGCCATGCGCCACACCGCGAATTGTTCGATCCAAATCGATACTGCGCGACGTTGTTCGATCAGCGCGGTGCCGGACGCAGCACACCTTGGCTGGAGCTTAAGACCAACACCACGGAGCACCTCACCGCCGACATCGAGCGTATCCGAGAGTTGTTCGGCTATGAGCGAATGCTCTTGGTCGGCGGTTCTTGGGGCTCCACCCTGGCGCTGGCCTATGCGCAGCGTCATCCCGAACGGGTCGCCGGAATCATAATGCGCGCGATATTCCTGGGCACGCCGCGGGAGGTGGAATGGGCGTTCATCGATGGACCGCGGACGTTCCGGCCAGAGCTCTATGCCCAGTTCCTCGCGTGGCTGCCGGAGCGGGAGCGGGCCGACCCGCTCTCATCCTACTATAAGCGTCTGCTTGATCCGGAACCGCAGATCCACGTTCCAGCGGCATGGGCATGGCACCACTACGAGCGCGCGCTGTCTGAGCTTCAACCGCAGCGCACCACACTGCCCGCAGATATCCGCACCACCGGCAAGCCGCCGCCAACGGCGATCATGGAAGCCCACTACCTGAGCCACGACTGCTTTCTTGGGCCGGACCAGTTGATTGCTGACGCGGGCCGCCTTGCCGGTATTCCGGGCGTCATTATACAGAGCCGCTACGACCTGTTGTGCCCGCCGGTTAGCGCGCAACGACTGCACGAGGCTTGGCCAGGCTCGAAACTCACCTTCATCGAGCCTGCCGGGCATGCCATGAGCGAGCCCGGCGTCAAAGCCGCGATGATCGCGGCAATCGAACGGATCGGGCGGGAGGAGTGATATCCACGGTGACACTGGCACGGGCGACGGAACACGCGGGCGGTACGGACCCCCGCGTGCCGTTCTCTGGTCCCAGCGCCGAGCCCTGGGCCGGCAGCAACGGCGCGTCGGACTTAGCTATTCCGCCGCCTGCTTGTGGGCCGCCAGCACCTGATCGGCCAATTTCCCGGTCAGCTCCTGCAGATGATCGAACCGGGCCTTGAAGGTGCCGACGCCCGCGGTTGCGCTTCTGATTTCGACGATCAGGTCGTCCATCTCAGAGGCCGGGATACGTGCCTCGATCACGTCCCAGCCAGGCCAGCCGTCGCGCGCATCGAAGCCGATGATCTGGCCGCGGCGCTGCGGGATCATACCGTTGACCCTGGCCGTGGCATCCGACGGCACGGTGATTTCCACCGCCATTACAGGTTCAAGCAGCACGGGATCGCACTTCGGCATGCCCTCTGCCATGGCCAGCCGCCCTGCCTGCCGGAACGCCATGTCCGAGCTATCGACCGAGTGGTAAGAGCCGTCGGTGAGTGTCACGCCCACGTCGACGACGGGGAATCCCAATGGCCCGTGTTTCAGATAGTCCGCAACCCCGATCTCGACCGATGGAATGTAGTTCTTCGGCACAACGCCACCGGTGATCGTATCTGAAAACTGGAACCCTGAACCCCGTGGCATCGGCCTGATATCGACCACCACGTCGCCAAACTGGCCGTGTCCACCCGACTGCTTCTTGTGCCGGCCACGGATCGAAATACCACTGCGGATCGTCTCCTTGTAGGGAACGTGCCGCCGTTGCCGGTCCACCGCGATGCCGTACTTGCGAGCCAGCCGTTCGAGCGCGACCCGCGAGTGCATTTCACCTTGGCCATGCAGAAGAATCTGATGGGTTTCAGGATTTTGCTCAAGCACCAGGGACGGATCCTCTTCCACCAGCTTCTGCAAGGCTGCCGATAGCTTGACTTCGTCTTTTCGATCCTTGAGGCCAAGTCCGATACCATAAACGGGCTCGGGTGGACGGGGCGCTTGCATCTGCACGATTCCGCCCTTTTGGCTACCGATGGTTTCGCCCGAACGGATATGATCGAGCCGACCGAAGGCGACCGTGTCACCTGCCTTGGCCATGCCCCGCTTGGCAGGTTCCTCTCCCTTCATCGTGAAAACACCCGCAATGCGCTCCTCCGCACCGGTGCCACTGACCACGCTGCCGTCGCCCAATTCGCCAGTCAGCACGCGCGCGATCGACAATTTGCCGCCGTGGGCGGTGTAGAGCGTCTTCATCACATAGGCGCAGCTCTTGGTGTTCTCGACCTTCAAGCGGCGCGCGGTCTCCGAGACGAACGGAACCTCATGGCGGAGCGCCTTGAGCAGGCGGAAAATGCCATTCCCGTTCTGCGCCGAGCCGAGCAAAACCGGGCAGATCAGCCCGTCGCGCAGTTCCTTGGTCAGATCGTCGAAAATACGATCCTGCGGCGGCGGCATGTCGGAGATCAGCTGCTCCATCAGCTCGTCGTCGTAGTCCGCCAATTGCTCGAGCATGTGAAAGCGCGCTTCCTTCTCGCGCGTCTCGATCGCCGCCGGAAGCTTGATGATTTCCGAAGGGGCGTGCTCGCGGTAAAGATAAGCGCGCTCGGACGCAAGATCGACATATCCGGTTGCGATGCCGTTTTCCCAGATCGGGATCTGGCGGAGAACAAGCGGTTTCGACGACGCCGGCTGCAACATCGGAATAATGTCGCGCACGGGCGTGGCGAAACTGTCGATCTTGTTCAGAAACAAGAAGTGGGGAATGCCGCGATCGGCGAGCCCCTTCAAGATGAGTTGCAGGGCCGGAACGCGCTTCGGATCGGGCTCGCACACGACCACGGCCGCGTCACATGCAGTCAACGCAAGGACGCCCTCGTGCTGGAACTCGATCGATCCAGGGCAGTCCACGAACGTGAAGGTGTCACCAAGGAAGTTGACATCCGCAAGGTTGAGCCCGACGCTCATGCCGTGATTGCGGGCCTCGGGGCTCGCATCGCCGATCGTCGACTTGTCAAGTATTGTTCCTTGCCGCGTGACGGCGCCCGTGCGCGCCATGATTGCTTCGAGCAGGGTCGTCTTACCGCTGAGGTAGGGTCCGATCAGTGCGACGTTGCGGGAGCTACGGCCCCCGCCCTGTCTGGCCCTTGGGCCGTCGGATTGCGCCATGGTGTCCTCCTTACGCCGAGGCGCGCGCCATTACAGCCGCGCCCAGCGCCTCTGGAGGGGCGCAACGATTGTCATGTTCGCGCTATAAAAGTTCGAGCGCAAGTCAATTGCAAACCGGTCTGGATGATTTTGCCGCGCCTCGGCGTGCGGGCATAGTGGGGCGTCGCGCCTTAATTGACTGGTGGGTGGGGCATCGTGCGCGTCAATTAAGGCGCGATGAACGCCCCACTAACCCAATGATATAGCGAGTGGCCTTCATGTCGGGCCTA
>PERT01000055.1 GCA_002928955.1 Hyphomicrobium sp.
CAAACCTATGATTCTAGTGTAGCTTTTGCATCTGGCGTTTGGTTTCGAGTCTAGTCCCGAGTGGGGACCAAACGTCAGATGCGCTACACTAGTGTAGCTATTGCAACTGTCGTTTGGTTTTTGGACCAGCCACGAAAAGGGACCGAACGTCAGATGCGCCACGCCGGTGATCGTTGAAGTTCATCCGCTCGCTGCCACGGGTCACACACCTGATTTTGTAAAAAATTCGAATGATGAACTTGCAATTTTGTAAAAGTCCACCATAGAGTAACCAACCTGACGTTGTGCTGGACCGAAAATGAAGCCCGAGGAAGACGTCACAAATAGCGGCAGCGACGACCATAATGCCCGTCGGGCCAACCCCATGGATGCCCACGTCGGCAGCCGGGTCAGGTTGCGCCGAATGTTGCTTGGTATGAGCCAAGAGAAGCTGGGTGAGCAGCTCGGCCTGACATTCCAGCAGGTTCAGAAATACGAAAAGGGCGTCAATCGCATTGGCGCGAGCCGGCTGTTCGACCTCGCCAAGGTTCTCGGAGTTCCGATCCAGTTCTTTTATGACGAGGCCCCGCCTTCGGCACCTCATGGACTCTACGCCCCCGGCATGGCGGAACGGCCACAGGAAGGTTTCGTCATTGATTTTCTGTCGAGCCGCGATGGCCTGGAACTCAACAAGGCCTTTGTCCGCATTGCCGATCCGAAAGTGAAGCGCGCTGTGGTGGATCTTGTACGTTCGCTAGCTGGCGAAGATCTGGCGCGCTGAGTGCGGCTGGTCGCCTGCTGTTGAGCCCGTCAGGCGTAGCGCGAGCCAATATCCAACCTTGACCCCACCAATAAAGACTGCAAGAGAACCGTTTTTCTCGAGCAGTCAGAAGCCAACAACGGGGGCCCGGCGTGTCACGCAAATCCTATCTCTTCACCAGCGAGTCGGTTTCTGAAGGTCACCCTGACAAGGTCTGCGACCGCATCTCCGACGAAGTCGTCGACACGTTTTATCGCGAGAGCCTCGCGGCCAAGCTCGACCCTTGGGCGATCCGCGCCGCATGCGAAACGATGGCAACCACGCAGCGGGTGATCATCGCCGGCGAATACTCCAACACGCCCAAGTCGGTGACTGTCGCGATGCTGCAGGACGTGGCGCGTAGGGCGATCAAGGATATTGGCTACGAGCAGGACGGCTTTCACTGGGCCAACTGCAACATCGAAGTCTTGCTGCACGGCCAGTCCGCCGACATCGCCGCCGGCGTCGATGCCAAGCAGCCGACCAACAAGGAGGAAGGCGCGGGCGATCAGGGCATCATGTTCGGCTACGCCTGCACCGACACGCCCGAACTGATGCCGGCGCCCATCTATTATTCGCACAAGATCCTCGAGGACCTGGCCAAGGCGCGCAAGTCCGGCAAGGGCGAAGCCGCCAAGCTCGGCCCCGACAGCAAGAGCCAGGTGACGGTGCGCTATGAAAACGGCAAGCCGGTCGGGGTCACCCAGATTGTCGTCTCGCATCAGCACATCGTGAAGGACATGTCCTCCAACAAGGTGCGTGAAATCGTCGAGCCGTTCGTGAGAAAGGCGCTGCCTGAGGGCTGGATCGGCAACGACACGATCTGGCACATCAATCCGACGGGAGCCTTCTATGTGGGTGGACCCGACGGCGACTGCGGCCTCACCGGTCGTAAAATAATCGTCGATACGTACGGTGGAGCGGCCCCTCATGGCGGCGGCGCTTTCTCGGGCAAGGACCCGACCAAGGTCGACCGCTCGGCCGCTTATGCCGCACGCTACCTCGCCAAGAACGTCGTCGCCGCCGGCATTGCCGAGCGATGCACGATCCAGCTGTCCTATGCCATCGGCGTCGCCAGGCCCCTGTCGATCTATGTCGACACCTACGGCACCGGCAAGGTTGACGAGGCGTCGATCGAGGCCGCGCTGGCCAGCGTCATGGACCTGACGCCCCGCGGCATCCGCTCGACACTCGATCTCAACAAGCCGATCTACGCCCGCACCTCGGCCTACGGCCACTTCGGCCGCGCGCCGGACAAGGACGGCGGGTTCTCGTGGGAAAAGACTGATCTCGTGGAGAAGCTCAAGAAGGCCGTTTGATCGCGTTCTGGAACGAAAAAGAAACGGCCGTGCGAAAGCGCGGCCGTTGGCGTTTGATGCGAAGCTGGGCGAAATCCACCAAATGTCCGATCCGGATGCGAACAAGGCAACGGCCGTGCAGAATGCCGGAGAACTCCGATCGTTCGGTCGACGCCGCGGCCGCAAACGGAGCCCGCGGCAAGAGCATCTGATGGCTGCGGTGCTGCCTCGGCTCGCCGTCGATCTTCTCCAGCCGTTGGCGGGAACGTCGGCAGAGATCTGGTTGGAGATCGGTTTCGGCGGTGGCGAGCATCTGGTGTGGCAGGCCTTGCACCATCCGGGAATCACGCTCATCGGTTGCGAACCTTTTGAAGATGGCGTGGTCAAGGTGCTGAGTGCAATCGACGAGCAGGGGCTCGGCAACATCCGGCTGCGCGCCGACGACTGCCGCCCGTTGCTGCGCGCATTACCCGAGGCGTCGATCGCCCGCGCTTTCGTGCTCTTCCCCGACCCGTGGCCGAAGCGCAAGCACGTCAAGCGGCGGTTGGTTTCGGGCGCGCTTCTCGATCAGCTCGCGCACGTCATGACGGCTGGTGCGGAATTGCGGCTAGCTACCGACATCGGCGACTACGCGCGCACCATGCTGATCGCACTGATGGCGCATCCGTCGTTCCGGTGGACGGCGGAGGGGCCGACCGATTGGCGCGAGCGCCCCGCCGACTGGCCACCAACGCGTTACGAAGCCAAGGCGATCCGCGAGGGCCGCCCCTGCAACTTCTTCCGATTTGTTCGCGTCTGATCCTCAAGTCGCGCTGTCGCCGGTTGCCCGACCCTACGGCCGCCAACCGCGAGATTCCTGTTGCACGCCCTGTCACGATCACGTAATATTTTGATGCTCATGATCATCTCAACTCTGAGAGTGGATCCTCCGGATCCGCTCTTTTTGTTTTGGGGGATCGGCCTGTTTCAGCGAAACAGTGCAAACGATGCCGTTCCGGAATATCAAGGGAAATCAGAGGCCCATGCAGGTGGTCGAGGGCGGCGCGGAAACGCATCGCTTCTACAGGGAGACAGGGTTGGCGGCCGAGTTGGCCGCACTCGTCGAGCCTGCGCTCGGTGGTCTCGGCTTCCGGCTGGTGCGCGTGAATGTACTCGGTGGCGAGACGCGCACTGTCCAGATCATGGCCGAGCGGCCTGACGGCACTATGACGATTGATGATTGCGAGACGGTTTCGCGGCAGGTGTCGGCTCTGATCGACGTTGCCGATCCTATCGCGGGGGCTTGGCGGCTCGAAGTGTCTTCGCCCGGCATTGACCGGCCGCTGGTCAGGCCATCGGATTTCGAGGACTGGGCCGGCTATGACGTCAAAGTCGAGTTGCGCGAGCCGATCGACGGACGCAAGCGGTTCAAGGGCCGACTTGAGGGCTTCGAGGCGGGTGAAGCCCGGATCGAGGTCGATCTTGGGCCGGAAGGGCGAGCGGTGCTCGGGTTGCCGATCGCGCTGATACAGGATGCCAAGCTGGTGCTGACCGACGAGTTGATCCGCGAAGCGCTGAGCCGCTCGAAACTGAAAATGAAAAAGGGATCCGCCGCCCACGACGGCGCCGGGTTCGACGACCAGGAGGAGCAGGACTGATGGCGATCACAGGTGTCAGCGCCAACCGTCTCGAACTGCTGCAGATCGCGGACGCGGTCGCGCGCGAGAAGACGATCGATCGCAAGATCGTCATCGAGGCCATGGAAGACGCGATCCAGAAGGCCGCCAAGTCGCGCTACGGCGCCGAGAACGATATCCGATGCGAGATTGACCCCCGAACCGGCGAAACCAAGCTCGCCCGCGTTCTGGCCGTCGTCGAGGAGATCGAGAACGAACCGACGCAGATCACACTTGCCGACGCCCAGAAGCGCAATCCGGATGCGAAGATCGGCGATCTTATAGCCGAGCACCTGCCGCCGCTCGAATTCGGCCGCGTCGCCGCCCAGAACGCCAAGCAGGTCATCGTGCAGAAGGTGCGTGAGGCCGAGCGTGATCGCCAGTTCGGAGAGTACAAGGATCGCGTAGCCGAGATCATCAACGGTACCGTCAAACGTGTCGAATACGGCAATGTTATCGTCGATCTCGGCCGGGCCGAGGGCATCATCCGCCGCGATGAAATGATACCGCGCGAGAACGTCAGGCTCGGCGACCGCATCCGTGCCTTCATCTACGACGTCCGCCGCGAGCAGCGCGGACCCCAGATTTTCTTGTCGCGCGCCCGGCCTGAGTTCATGTCCAAGCTGTTCGCCCAGGAAGTACCTGAAATCTACGACGGCGTCGTCGAGATCAAGTCGGTCGCCCGCGATCCCGGCAGCCGCGCCAAGATCGCCGTGATCTCCAAGGACTCCTCGATCGATCCTGTCGGCGCCTGCGTCGGCATGCGTGGCGCGCGCGTCCAGGCCGTGGTCAACGAGCTGCAGGGCGAAAAGGTCGACATCATCCAGTGGAACCCGGATGCGGCGAGCTTTATCGTCAACGCGCTTGCGCCCGCCGAAGTGACGAAGGTGGTGCTCGACGAAGATTCCAATCGGATCGAAGTCGTGGTGCCGGAGAGCCAGCTTTCGCTGGCCATCGGCCGCCGCGGCCAGAACGTGCGCCTCGCCTCGCAACTCACCGGCTGGGACATTGACATCCTGACGGAGACCGAAGAGAGCGAGCGCCGTCAGAAGGATTTTGGCGAGCGTTCGCAGGCATTCATGGACGCCCTCGATGTCGACGAGGTGATCGCCCAACTGCTGGTCACCGAAGGATTCGCGACCGTTGACGAGGTGGCCTACGTCGACATCGACGAGATTTCCCAGATCGAAGGATTTACCGAGGAAACCGCAACCGAGATCCAGGCCCGTGCGCGGGAGTATCTCGAACGTATCGAGGGCGAGCGCGACTCAAAGCGCCGTGAGCTCGGCGTGCACGACGATCTTGCCAAGGTCGCGGGTGTCACCACCGCGATGCTGGTTGTCTTCGGCGAGAAAGAGATCAAGACGGTCGAGGATCTCGCGGATTGCGCGACCGACGATCTCGTCGGCTGGATCGAGAAGAAGAAAGACAAGGACAGCGAACCCGTGCGCCACAAGGGTGTGCTCGACGGTTTCGAGGTGGGTCGCAAGGAAGCCGAGGACATGATCATGTCCGCCCGCGTTTTGGCCGGCTGGATCAGCGCTGGCGATCTGGTTCAGCCGGAACCGGAGGGCGAGTTCGATGCCGGGCCGGATGAAGGCGCAAACGATCCGGAAAGCGGCGGCACGCCGGCTGCACCGAATTGACGACGGAGATTGGAACATATTGGTGGTTGTGGGGCAGGGTTCCGACACGGGTTCAGAGCCTGAGGCCGGGACAAATCCTTTTGGAGCGGAGCCGAGCGACGACAGGCGCGCGACTGAGCGCCTATGTGCGGTTTGTCGCGTCGAGCGATCCATCAGCGACCTGATCCGGTTCGTTGCCGGGCCGGATGACGTCGTGGTGCCCGACCTCAACCGCAAGCTTCCGGGCCGCGGCGTGTGGGTCACCGCCGACAAGGCATCCGTGGCGGCGGCGGTCAAGTCACAGGCCTTCGCAAAGCGATTGAAGCGGCAGGTGACGGTTCCCGAGGACCTGCCCGATCGAATTGAGGCTATGCTGCTGAAGCGTCTTGAACAGGCCCTTGCCATGGCCAACAAGGCCGGGGTCATGGTATTCGGCTTTGCCCAAGTCGAAGCCGAACTCGATAAATGCCAGATCTCGGTCCTCGTGCACGGCTCCGACGGGGCTGAGGGCGGTCGCGAAAAGCTCGATCGGAAGCTCGCCGCGATCGCACGTGCCCGAGGCGACACCGCCGCTATCGTTAACATCCTCACAATCGATCAAATCAGTTTGGCCATGGGCCGCTCGAATGTGGTACATGCTGGGCTCAGAAAAGGTGGAGCCACCGATCGGGTGTGGAGCGAGGCCGAGCGCATCAAGCGCTATCAGGCCGGCTTTGGCGCATCCGCTTAAGCCCGTTTCGGGCGACAGTTTTGGGGTTGAACGGAAATCGCATGACGGAAACGAAAGACCAAAGTGACAAGACCGCTCGCCCTGGTGAGCGCAAGCCGCTGACACTGCAGCGAACGGTCGAGTCTGGCCACGTTCGACAGAACTTCAGTCACGGCCGGTCGAAGTCGGTGGTCGTCGAAAAGAAGAAAACCCGGAAGCTGTCGGGGCCAGGAAATGAGCCGGAGCGTGCGGCGCCCGAACCGGTCGTCGTGGCGCCCGTCGCACGTCCCGTGCCGCCACGAACGGGTGTCACGCCGCCGAGGGCGGCTGTAACCGAAGTGCCCCGTGCTGGTCAGGCTCGCAACCTGTCGGACGCCGAGCGCGATGCCCGTGCAACAGCGCTTGCAGCGGCTCGCGAACGGGCCGTAGACGACGAAAAGCTTCGCGTTGAAGTCATTGCGCGTCAGGCCGTCATCGAAGCCGAAGCGTCAGCTTCAACCGTCGCTCCTGCCGCTCTTGCTCCGCAACTGGCGACTGAGACGGGCAAGCCCAACGCCCCGTCGGCTGTTTCGGGTCCAACGATCGCCGTCGGCGCGCCGCTATCCGGCGGATCGGCAGCAACGGTGTCGGGCGTTGCCGCCGGAGCCGCGACTGGGGCGCCGTCCTCATCAGCGCCCGCGCCCGTTTCCAATCCACCTGGCAGCGCTCCCGCGCGCGGTCCGGCTCCTCCGTCGGCGTCGGCACCCGGTTTTACTCCTGGGCCGAGACCGGCCCCGGGTCGCGCTGGTCCGCAGCTTCGCGACGTTCGCGAAAACCGCGACGCTCCGCGCGATGCCCGCCCCCCCATGAACCCTCGTCCGCCACAGGCTGCGAATACGGCTTGGCAACCGCGGGAAGGTGGTCGTCCGCAGGAAATACGGTTTCCGGCCGCGCCGCGCCCGTTTCGTCCGGGGCCGATGCCGGCCGCGCCTGATCCGGCGACTGAAGTCACCAAGACGTCGCGTGCGCCTCGCCCTGTCGTCACCACGCAGGTGCAAGAGGATGAAGACGGCCGTGGCGCCAAGCGTGGCGGTCCTGGAAAGGACAAGGTCGTCCGCGCGCCCGTCAAGGCAGTCGATGACCGCCGCGAACGCGTCAAGCTGACCATTAACAACGCCTTCGACGAAAAGAGTCGCGAACGCTCGCTCGCCTCGCTGAAGCGCAAGCGCGAGCGCGAGAAGCTGAAGGCCATGGGCATTCCGCAGACGCGCGAGAAAATCGTGCGTGAGGTGATCATTCCCGAGGTCATCACGATCCAGGAATTGTCGAACCGCATGTCCGAGCGCGCCGTCGACATCATCAAGTACTTGATGAAGCAAGGCGCGATGCACAAGATCAACGACGTAATCGACACCGACACAGCCGAATTGCTGGTCGCAGAGTTCGGCCACACGGCGCGGCGCGTCTCCGAGGCCGACGTCGAAATCGGCTTCGTCGGGGAGAAGGACCAGGACCAGACGCTGGAGCCGCGGGCGCCGGTGGTGACCATCATGGGTCACGTCGACCACGGAAAGACGTCGCTGCTCGACGCCATCCGCAAAACCAATGTCGTCGCGGGCGAGGCGGGCGGCATCACCCAACATATTGGCGCTTATCAGGTTACTACGCCAGCGGGCGAGAAGATCACGTTCATCGACACGCCGGGTCACGCCGCCTTTACCGCCATGCGCGCCCGTGGCGCCAAGGTCACCGATATCGTTGTACTGGTGGTCGCCGCTGACGACGGCGTCATGCCGCAGACCGTCGAGGCCATCAATCACGCCAAGGCTGCCGGTGTGCCGATGATCGTGGCCATCAACAAAATCGACAAGCAGACCGCCGACCCGACCCGCGTCCGCACCGAGTTGCTGCAGCACGAGATCGTCGTTGAAAGCATGTCGGGCGAGACCCAGGACGTGCCGTTGTCGGCGCTCAAGGGTACCAATCTCGACAAGCTACTCGAAGCCATTCATCTGCAGGCCGAGTTGTTGGATCTCAAGTCCAACCCGAACCGCTCCGCGGAAGGTATCGTCATTGAAGCCAAGCTCGATCGCGGCCGCGGCCCGGTCGGCACCGTGCTGGTGCAGCGAGGTACACTGAAAGTCGGCGATATCGTGGTTGCGGGCTCCGCGTGGGGTCGTGTCCGCGCACTGATCGGCGACCAGGGCGACAACGTCTCCTCTGCTGGCCCGTCGGTGCCAGTCGAAATCCTGGGCTTCGACTCCGCGCCCGAGGCGGGTGACCAGATCGCGGTCGTCGAAAGCGAGGCCCGGGCCCGCGAGATCACGGATTATCGCATCCGCAAGCGCCGCGAGACGCTCGGCACGGCCAGCACGCCGCGTACCCTTGAGCAGATGATGCAGACGTTGAAGGACGTCGGCCGCAAGGAATTCACGCTCGTGGTCAAGGGCGACGTGCAGGGCTCCGTCGAAGCTATTGCTGGTGCTTTGAAAAAGCTCGGCACAAGCGAGGTTGAAGCGCGCATCGTGCATCTTGGCGTTGGTGGAATCACCGAGTCCGACGTGGCGCTCGCCAGCGCGTCCAAGGCGATCATCCTTGGCTTCAACGTGCGCGCCAACGCGCAAGCGAAGCAGGCAGCCGATCAACAGGGCCTCGAAATCCGCTACTACAACATCATCTACGATCTGGTCGATGACGTGAAATCGGCGATGTCGGGGCTACTTGCGCCGACCAAGCGCGAAGTGTTCCTCGGCTACGCTTCGATCAAGCAGGTGTTCAACATCTCAAAGGTTGGAAAGGTCGCCGGTTGCCTTGTTACCGAAGGCAAGGTGGAGCGCGGTTCCAAGGTTCGCCTGCTACGCGATAACACCGTGATCCACGAGGGCACGCTGTCGATCCTGAAACGCTTCAAGGACGACATGAAGGAAGTGCCCGCTGGCCAGGAATGCGGCATGGCGTTCGCGAACTATCAAGACATCCGTGAAGGTGACCAGATCGAGTGCTTCCAGGTCGAGATCATCCAGCGGTCGCTGTAGGCGGCAGTCTGTTACTCGACCTTACGCCGCAGGAGTTGGTTAAGACCGGCGATTTCATGAGGCACCTTCCGCGGTGGAGCATGTGATGTTCCATGTCTTCCAGCAACGAGCGGCCCAAGGAAGAGAAGTGGGAGCTGATCGACGGTGTTCCGATGCAGCCGCCCACCCTCGTTCGCCAGCGCATTTGTCGTAGCCTCGGCGTTATGCTGAACCTTCAGCTCGCGCGCATCCGGAGACGCTGGCTGGCCGCGAAGCCCACCGACCATCGGGCGCATGTGAACGGCATGAGCAGCGCCCTCATCGTGCAGCAGGATCGGATCGCGGCGGATTGCATACGCGCGGGGGCGGCTGAATCAACTGCAAGCTCGAAGCTGCCTTCGACCCGATCGCTAAGCCTCAAATCGGCGAAATCGCAATGCTCGGGATCTCTATCGCCAAACGCCGCTTTGGGTGGCTTCAGGGTGACGCGCTGACAACGGGTGTTGCTCTGCCGATTGATGGGTGATAGCCACCCGCTTCCGACATCTACGCCGATGTTTTCAGAGGCTGTCGCCGGTTCGACTCCGGGATGGATGAATAAATGACCCGAAAGAAAATGTCGTCCCCTGCCTCCGCGCCGTCGCAACGCATGCTCCGTGTTGGCGAAATGATCCGCCACGCGCTTGCCCAAATGCTGACCCGCGGCGACATCCACGACGGTGTTCTGGCGAGCCACGTCATCACCATTCCCGAGGTTCGCATGTCGCCGGACCTCAAGCTCGCGACCGTCTTCGTCATGCCGCTCGGCGGTAAGGACATCGGGCCGGTGATCGCCGCACTCGAAAAGAACAAGAAAATGATCCGCACCGAGGTGGCGCGTGAGATCAATTTGAGGTTCGCGCCCGATCTCCGCTTTCGAGAGGACGTGAGTTTCGAGGAAGCGACCCGCATCGATCGCCTGATCGACAGCACCAAGGTGCGGCGCGAAGGCGGACAAGAATAGAGCTGCCACTCCCCATTTCTGCACGCAATAGGGAGAGGGCCAGGGTGAGGGGCAGCGGCTTTCGAGTGCGTTGCCGCCCCTCACCCTGGCCCTCTTCCCACGGCAGGTGAAGTGCGTGGAGAGAGGGAAGGGAGTACGAATGGCACGACGGAAAAAGGGCGCCCCTGTCCACGGTTGGCTGGTCCTCGACAAGCCCCTGGATATGACCAGCACGCAGGCTGTGGCGGTCGTGAAGCGTCTCTTCAACGCTCAAAAGGCGGGACATGCGGGCACGCTCGATCCCTTGGCCACCGGCATACTGCCGATCGCGCTCGGGGAAGCCACCAAGACAATGTCTTTCGCGGTCGACGGCGCCAAGGCCTATCGGTTCGCGGTTCGCTGGGGTGCGGAGACGCCGACAGACGACGCCGAGAGCGCACCCTCGCGTACCGCGCCGGTCCGGCCGACGTTGCCCGAGATCGAGGACGTCCTGCCGCGCTTTATCGGCGACATCTCTCAAGTTCCACCGGCCTTTTCGGCGATCAAGATCGACGGCAATCGCGCCTACGATCTTGCGCGAGACGGAGAGACCGTGGTGATCGAGGCCCGCACGGTCACAATCGACGCCCTTCACATCGCCGATATGCCAGACAGCGACACCACGGTGTTTGAGGCCGAATGCGGCAAGGGCACGTACGTCCGCGCCATCGCGCGCGACATGGGCCGCGAGCTCGGTTGCTATGGTCATGTGGTAGGCCTGAGGCGCACCCGTGTCGGCACGTTTACCGAGGCCGTCGCCGTCACGCTCGACGAACTCCGCGGCCTTGCCGAAACGGGTGACGTCGGGCAGCATCTTTTGCCGGTGGAATCCGCGCTGGCTGACATCTTCGGCGTCGATGTCAGCTCATCGGACGCGGCGTCCCTCAGCCGGGGACAGGCGGTACTGATCCGCGGTCGCGACGCGCCGGTGCTGACCGGGATCGCCTATGCAACCTGCAAGGGCCGGCTTATTGCACTGGGCGAGATCGAGAAGGGTGCGCTGCGGCCGACGCGCGTGTTCAATCTGGATTGATCCCCTCTCATCCGATGCAACTGGGCAACGACTGGGCGGCCGTCCACTGCTGACGCTGATCCAGCCACATGGCGGTCCCAATGCCGTTGCAGACCGTGGATAATGCAAAACGACCGGGGGATGCCGATGAAGCGTTACAGCACACTCGACTTGCGACTGGGGCCGCAACTCGTTCTGGCGGCGGCCGGGGCAGCAATAATGGCGGCAATGCCAGCCCATGCACTTATGGCTTGTAAGATCAACACCGAGGCCAAGAACGTCCCCATCTACGATCGCCCAGGAGGCGCAGAGATGCGGCGGACGGATGTGGATCCAACATGGATAGGGGGGCCCGGTCTTACGGCCCACCAGAAAGACGGCAACGGAGACATGGAGTTGTGGGTCGAGGTCAAGGACAAGGCGGGTGCGCCGGTTGGCTTTTTCAAGTTGGGTGAAGGTGGCGCAGGCTGTAGCGGCGGCCTGTGATGGCGGGGCAAGAGTCTGTGTCGCATGGCCAATGATTGGCCCTCGCGTTCTCGCGATGAATGTGTATAAAAGCGCTGCCGCCGTGACGTCCCCTGGACGTCGCGAGGTTTTTTCGTTGCGACCCGGCTGGACGACATCCCGGCCACGGCCGCTGCCAGGGGCTCGCGCTTGAACCCGCGCTTCCCGCTCCCTCATATCCGAAAGGAGTTTTCGATGTCGGACATTCGTCCCGAGAATAAGGCCGCAAAGGCAGCGGTCATCAAGTCCAGCGCCACCAAAGAGAACGATACCGGCTCGCCCGAAGTGCAGATCGCCGTGCTGACGCACCGCATCAATCATCTGACCGAGCACTTCAAGATGCACAAGAAGGACAACCACTCGCGTCGTGGCCTTCTGAAGATGGTTGGTCTGCGCCGCCAGCTGCTCGATTACGTCAAGGGCAAGGATCAGGCCCGCTACCAGTCGATCATCGAAAAGAACGGCATCCGTCGCTGATGATCGCCGCATGCGTGCGCGTGAGGTCGCAGGCGCTGCAAGCGTTTCCTGATCGCAGCGCCAGAAAGAGCGTCGCGCCGGCTTCCCTCAGGGACGTCGGCGCGCGCCACATCGTGCCAGGTAAGTGATATTCGAACGTTTACGACAGCAGGTTTGCATGACACGACCGCCGTGCCTCACAAGCACGCGCGACATTCGACCGTCCGTTGAGAGAAGCAAAAAACGAAAGATCCGATATGTTTGACATTCATCGCGTGGAAATCGACTGGGGTGGCCGCAAGCTCAGGCTCGAGACCGGCCGCATGGCCCGGCAGGCAGACTCCGCCGTGCTCGCCCAGTATGGCGAAACCAGTGTGCTGGCAACCGTGGTTGGCGCCAAGAGCGCGAAACCGGGCATCGACTTCTTCCCGCTCACCGTGAACTATCAGGAGCGCACCTATGCCGCCGGCAAAATCCCGGGCGGTTACTTCAAGCGTGAAGGCCGGCCGACCGAGAAGGAGACGCTGACCTCGCGTCTCATTGACCGTCCCATCCGTCCGCTGTTCATCGAAGGCTTCAAGAACGAAGTCCAGGTCGTCGTCACCGTGCTATCGCACGACCTTGAGAACGATCCCGATATCCTCGGCATGGTCGCTGCCTCTGCCGCACTGACGCTCTCGGGTCTGCCCTTCCTCGGGCCGATCGGCGCCGCCCGCGTCGGCTACATCGGAGGCGAGTATGTGCTCAATCCGATGGTCGACGAAATGGCGCAAAGCTCTCTCGACTTGGTTGTCGCCGGTACCCACGACGCGGTCATGATGGTCGAAAGCGAAGCCAAGGAGCTGTCTGAAAAGGTGATGCTCGACGCCGTGATGTTCGGTCAGCGCCACTTCCAGCCGGTGATCCAGGCCATCATCAAGCTGGCCGAGACCGCGGCGAAGGAGCCGTGGGATATCAAGCTTCCTGACAACGACAAGTACAAGGCCAAGGTCAACGCGGTCGCTGAGACCACGCTGCGCTCGGCGTTCTCGACCAAGGAAAAGTCAAAGCGCCAGGATCTCGTCGCCGAGGCCAAGGCCAAGGTGTTCGCCGAGATCGAGTTGCCGGCCGATCAGCCAGGCGACAAGGTGTTGCTCGGAGATGCCTTCAAGAAGCTCGAAATGGACATCATGCGCACCGACGTGGTCAAGACCGGCCGCCGCATTGATGGCCGCGATCTGAAGACCGTCCGCCCCATCGTCTCTGAGGTTCACGTCCTTCCCCGCACTCACGGCTCGGCGCTGTTTACGCGCGGCGAGACGCAGGCCCTGGTTGTGGCGACGCTCGGCACCGGTGAGGACGAGCAGTACGTCGACAGCCTCGAAGGTACCAAGAAGGAGCGCTTCCTGCTCCATTACAATTTCCCTCCCTACTCCGTTGGTGAGACAGGCCGCATGGGCTCGCCAGGGCGTCGCGAAATCGGTCACGGCAAGCTCGCCTGGCGCGCCGTGCGCCCGCTGCTGCCGTCGCAGGAAGAGTTCCCATACACGATCCGCATCGTGTCGGAGATAACCGAAAGCAACGGCTCTTCGTCGATGGCGTCCGTTTGCGGTGCCTCCCTGGCGCTCATGGACGCGGGCGTCCCCTTGAAGTCGCCGGTGGCTGGTATCGCCATGGGCCTCATCAAGGAGGGAAGCGAGTTCGCCGTACTTAGCGACATCCTCGGCGACGAGGATCACCTGGGCGACATGGACTTCAAGGTGGCCGGCACCACGCAGGGCATCACGTCCCTGCAGATGGACATCAAGATCACCGGTATCACCGAAGAGATCATGCGGATTGCGCTGGACCAGGCCAACGCCGGGCGCATTCACATACTGGGCGAAATGGCCAAGGCCTTGACCGGCGCCCGCGCCGAGCTCGGCGAGCATGCTCCCCGCATCGAGACGATCAAGATCCCGACCGACAAGATCCGCGAAGTCATCGGGTCCGGCGGTTCGGTCATCCGCGAGATCGTCGCCGAGTCGGGCGCCAAGATCGACATCGAGGACGACGGCACCGTCAAGATCGCCTCCGCCAACCGCGAGTCGATCGAGAAGGCGCTGGCGCGTATCCGCGGCATCACGTCGGAGCCCGAGATCGGCACGATCTACAAGGGCAAGGTCGTGAAGATCATGGAGTTCGGCGCGTTCGTGAATTTCTTCGGCGCGAAGGACGGTCTCGTCCACATTTCGCAGCTGACCAATGGCCGCCCAGAGACGGTTGGAGAAGTGGTCAAGGAAGGCCAGGAGGTCTACGTCAAGCTGTTGGGCTTCGACGACCGCGGCAAGACACGGCTGTCGATGAAGATCGTCGATCAAGCGACCGGCGCCGAAATCCCGCGCGCCGAAGGTGAGCCAGAAGAAGTGTTCGAAAGCCGTCCGCCGCGCCGTGAAGGTGGCCGTGGCGGGGAGCGTCGCGGACCGCGCCGTTAATCGGTCACGACAATGCGCTTTATTCGACGTCTGAATGCGCCGGCAAACCAGCGGGCTGCCCGAGAAATCCGGCGGCCCGTCATGCTTTTTTGCCCTGCGTCTCAAAGTGCCGCCCCAGGGCATCCTCCCGGCGGCATTTCGAACGTCAGCTTCGCCGAACCAGGGCGTGCACAAAGGCAGGTGCCTCAGGCCAGAATATGCGGGCGCGGGCGCTGATCTCTGACGCGTCCCCGGTGGTCAACAGGCGCAACCGCGCCACGCCCGCCGGGCAGTCGGTGTAGTGCGGACGTCGCGCCAAGTAGTCCTCGAGGCTGTCGGCGACCACCTCGGGTTGTGACAGCATCCGGGTGAACGGCGGCAGATGCCGCCGGAACAGGTGCTCGACGAGCGGGAAATGCGTGCAGCCGAGAATGGCGCGGTGAGGCGGATGACCGCCTGTCTGCACCAGGAGCCCGTCGACGCCCGCCTTGACCAGCGCGTCGAGTTCCGCCTCCGTCGCTTCGTCTTCGATCGCGCCAGCGAGATGAGCGCAGATCTGCTGCACGACCTCGACGCGGGGGCATCGCTTGCGGATTTCCTCGTGGTAGACGCCGGACGTAATGGTGCGGGTCGTGCCGAACACCGCGATCAGGTCGGAATTGTATTTTTGCGGGTACTGCGGCGTCGCCACCGCCCACGGAGTCTGAGTTGCCGCTTCCACGGTCGGCGCCACAATGCCGAGTACGTTATGCCCGCGCCAGCCCGATCCGGGCAGCCACACTTGTTGCAGGCGGCGCGCTGCCACCGCGGTCGCGGTATTGCAACCGAGCAGCACCAGCTTGCAGCCCGACCGGAACAGTGTCTCGACAGCGGCCCGTGTCAGATCGACGATCTCGTCCGATGGGCGGTTGCCATAGGGCACGTTGGCGTGGTCGCCGAGGTACAGAAAGCTGTGCTCTGGAAAGCGCTGGTCGAGCGCCTTCAGCACGGTCAAGCCACCCAGTCCTGAGTCGAAGACCCCGATCATCGGGCGGTTATGTGCTTTCGCAGCGCTTGAGCATCAAGGGCGAGGATGGCCCGGGTCTGGCTTACAGCCGGCCGGCGCACAAGTGCGCCGGCGGCCGAGGGATCGGACTTAGTCGCAGACTCTACGGCACTTCTTGATGTTGAACGGACCGACGCGCTTGCACACGACTTCGCAGCGGTCGTGCCGGTACGGGCGTTCGCAGGAGACGCGGTGCTGGCCGTACTTGCCGACGTGGCGATGCCAGCCGTATCTGCCCTCTTCGCAGCTCCGATGCTCCCCATGCGCCAGTGCGGCCTGGGCGGCAAACAATGAGATGCATGCGACGGCGAAGGCAGTGAAGAACGACTTTTTCATGGGATATTGATTTCCTTTCACAACGCCTTTTGACAACCGAATTTACAACAACGAGATCGGTCTCGCGACCATAAAATCACGAGCATCCCAAACCGAATTCGGCAAATGCGGAGGGTCCTGGTCCAGCTCGATCGCCCATCGCTACTGCGCCTCCGCGGCAGCTGCGGCGCGTCCCGCGGCCTGGGCGTCGGCTTCGGCCACCTTCAACGCCTCCAGGCTCGGCATCGCCACCGAGTTGTAACCGCAGTCGACGAAGTGGATTTCGCCCGTCACAGCGCCCGACATCGGCGACAGCAGATAAAGTGCCGCGCCGCCAATCTCGTCGAGGGTCGGCGTTCGCCTGAGAGGCGCGTGGTCGCGCTGATAGTTGAAGATCGCGCGCGCATCCGAAACGCCGGCTCCGGCCAGCGTGCGCATGACGCCTGCCGACAGCGCATTGACCCGCACGCCTTGCGGTCCGAGGTCGGCCGCGAGATAGCGCACGGACGCTTCGAGCGCGGCCTTGGCCACGCCCATCACGTTGTAAGACGGCACCCAGCGGGTCGCGCCGCCGTAACTCAACGTCAATAGCGAGCCGCCGTCGGGCATCAGTTCGGCCGCACGCTTGGAAATCTCGGTGAACGAGAAACACGAAATGATCATCGTGTTCGAGAAATTATCGCGCGAGGTGTCGGCATAGCGGCCAGCAAGTTCGCGGCGGTCGGAGAACGCGAGGGCATGGACCACGAAATCGAGGCCGCCCCATTTGGCCTTGATGACGCCGAACACGTTGTCGACACTCGACAGATCGGCAACGTCGCACGGCTCGATGATCTCGGCGCCGACCGACTGCGCGAGGGGGATCGCCCGGCGGCCGAAGGCGTCACCCTGGTAGGTGAAAGCAAGCTTGGCGCCTTGTCCAGCCAGCACCCGGGCGATACCCCAGGCGATCGAGCGCTCGTTGGCGACGCCCATGATCAGGCCGCGCTTGCCGGCCATCAGTGGGCCTGGCTTCGTGATGTCAAAGTCGGCCATTGGGGCCCTCGTTCCTGAGCTGAATTTCGGCGACCGGCAGGTCTTTGGTCGGTAGCCGACTATTGTGGTATTGCTCCCGCTCGCCGAGCGGAGGTCCGCTCACACGATGCGCCGAATGTGTGTGCGTCAACCATCGTGTCGCTTGAACACGAGGGTGGCATTCGTGCCGCCGAATCCGAAGCTATTCGACATGACACAGTTAAGCTTGGCGTTGTCGATCCGCTTGCGCACGATCGGCACATCCGCGAACGTCGGGTCAATCTCTTCGATGTTCGCGCTCTCACAGATGAAACCGTTGTTCATCATCAGAAGCGAGAACACCGCCTCTTGAACACCGATGGCACCGAGCGAATGGCCAGTCAGCGATTTGGTGGAAGAGATTGGCGGAATGGCCGAGCCGAACGCCTGGCGTATCGCGGCGATCTCGCGCTCGTCGCCGACGGGTGTCCCGGTGCCGTGCGGGTTGATATAGTCGATTTTCGGGGTTCCCTTGCCGTCGAACCCGGCGAGTGCCTGCTTCATGCAGCGCACCGCGCCCTCTCCGGAAGGCGCGACCATGTCGAAGCCGTCCGAGGTCGCGCCGTAACCTGCGATCTCACCGTATATTCTGGCGCCGCGGGCCTTGGCATGCTCGAGCTCTTCGACCACCAGCACGCCAGCGCCGCCTGCGATGACGAACCCGTCTCGGTTCTTGTCGTAGGCGCGGCTCGCAGTGGCCGGTGTTGCGTTGTACTTGGACGACATCGCGCCCATCGCGTCGAACAGGTTCGACAAGGTCCAGTCGAGTTCCTCGCAGCCGCCGGCGAACATGACGTCCTGCTTGCCCCATTGGATCAACTCGGCCGCGTTCCCGATGCAGTGCGCGCTGGTCGCGCAGGCCGATGAGATCGAGTAGTTCGTACCCTTTATCTGGAACGCCGTGGCCAGCACGCCTGAAGGTCCCGAACACATGGCCTTGGGAACCTCGAACGGCCCGATCTTTTTCGGCCCTCCCGAATTGCGCGTCGTGTCGGCGGCGCCTACGATGGCGACGGTCGAAGGCCCGCCCGAGCCCATGATGATGCCCGTGCGCTCGTTGACGATGTCGCCCGGCTGGAGGCCCGAGTCGCGAATGGCCTGATCCATGGCGATGTAGTTCCAGGCCATGCCTGTGTTCATGAACCGCTTGGGCTTGCGTGGAACCATCGCTTCCCAGTCCAGTCTGGGCTCGCCGTGCACCTGGCATTTGAAGCCGAGCTCAGCATACTTTTCTGCGCGCACGGTTCCGGATTTCGCTTCGCGGAGCGAGGCAAGAACCTCTTGCGTGCTGTTCCCGATGGAGGAAACAACACCCATTCCGGTGACGACGACACGTCTCATGGCAGGTTCCTGCATCCATGGTTCAAGCACCGCGCTTTCGCACCCGACTGCGCAGCGCAAAAATTCAGCGCACTCATGCCTCGCCAGTCGGCTTCAGCAGAACGCGCATGTCCTTCGCAGTATAAATGACCTCGCCGCCGACGCGAATGGAGCCGTCGGCCTCCACGAGCTTGAGTTTGCGTGCGATCACGCGCTTCACATCGATGGTGTATTCGAGAGCCTTGATGTCTTGGGTGATCTCGCGGGTGAACTTGACCTCGCCCACACCCGACGCACGGCCCCGTCCCGGTAGCCCGAGCCATCCCAAGAAGAACCCGGTCAACTGCCACATTCCGTCCATGGGCAAACAGCCCGGCATCACCGGATCTCCCTGGAAGTGGCAGGCCCACATCCACTCAAGGCGCGCGTTGCCGGCAATCTTCAGCTCGGCCACGATGACACCCTTGCCGTATGCGCCGCCCGTATCCGAGATCGTCGAGATCCGATCGAACATCAGCATCGGCGGCAGCGGCAACTGTGCGTTGCCAGGGCCGAACAGCTCTCCCCGGCCGCAAGCCAGGAGATCCTCGAATTCATAGCTCGACCGGCGTTCCGCCATAGCGATGATAGTACCCCTTCAGGATCACTGGACCCGTCGTGACAAGGACCGGCCGCACCTCGGCCCGAGAAGCCGCTCTGGTAACACACTCCGGAACCCTTCAAAAGGTAAAGCGCGCCAGCGTCAAGCGCATTTGGCCGTCTCAAGTTTGTCCTCCACCGTGCCGATTGCATGCTGTGCTGCAGCATGAACCAGGTGGATCCAGGGCGTTCCACGTTCTGATCGTAAGCCCCGAAATTGTTGGATAGCGCATGGGTGTCGCCGCTGCTGCGCACGGTGTGTTGCGGTATAGCTTCAGAACACTTATGTTTAGTCAGAAAAACAGCGATGGCGGGCCCTGGTTCGATCAGCGACGGCTCAAGAGGGAACCGCCATCGACCCTCTGACGTCTGCGACTTTCCAATGTATCAGCAATGAGATCCGCGGTGCTGCCGAGACCCACTGAACTCATGGATTTCCTGCGCAAGGCCGGGCTCCGCCCGACCCGCCAGCGGCTGACGCTCGGCCAGCTTCTGTTTTGCAGCGGCGATCGTCACGTGTCGGCCGAAATGTTACATGCGGAAGCCGTGGCAGCCGGCGAGCAAGTCTCGCTGGCAACGGTCTATAACACGCTGCATCAGTTCAAGCGCACGGGCTTGCTGCGCGAGCTGGCGATCGAGGGCTCGAAGGCCATTTTCGATACCAATACATCGAATCACAGTCACTTCCTGCTCGAGCACGAGGGCAAAGTGATCGACATTCCGAGCGATCAGATCGCTATCACAGGCTTGCCGCAGCCGCCCGAGGGCATGCGCATCAGTCACATCGACGTCGTCGTGCGGCTGGTCAAGGGCTGATGCGTGGCGCTCGCTGTTGCAGAACAGCGTGGAACTACTTCACCACTTCCCGTTCGTAGACGCCCCACAGCTTCTTCTGCTCGATGTAGCCGCGGTAGTTCGCGATCGAGACGAGGCACCAGCGGCCATCGCACGATAGCACGTTGGCGATCACGCCTGCCTCGACGACGGCAACCACCTTGGCGCTCTCGCTATCGTCATTTCTTACTTGTACTCGCGGGGCGGGTTTGTCCGGTTTGAGTTCCCACGGCAATACAAGCGCCGTTCGCCGGCCCGAGAGAAACGACTGCAACACCCAGCCAGACGTGCCATCGGCGTCGCGCACCTGTCGCCAGCCCTCGAATTCCTTGACGACTTCCAGTGGCAGCCCGGCGCGCTTGAACACCCACGACGTCGGGTAATCGGTGCCGGGTCCATTCCTGAGATTGACCCGGTCGGATTTGAGGCTGACATAGCGCGGCACCGGCAATCCGCTGGTTTGCACCACGGATGGTACGTCGAGCCGCCCACCGCTGCCGGCAGCGGGAGGCACTGCGGTGCTCGGGTAGGCCGGGGGTGTCGCCACGGGCGCCTGTCCATAGCCTGTGTCTGGCCCCACGCTGAGAGCCAATACAACAGTCAGCGATAGGGTCGATCGCCTCAACATCCTCGGCGCAACCTGACCGTAACTCATACCGCTTCTGTTCCGATTGTGTTTTCTGTTCCGATTGTGTTGCTGCCCGCGCTTAGCTCGCACAGCCATAGACGCAAAGATGTCGCCGGATCAATCTGCCGGACAGCTGAACAACACGTTTCGTGATCGGGCCTGGCGGCAGCCCATCATGCGGTGCATCCGGGAACCGCCGCTTGCCCACGCCCGTTTCCCGTGCAATTCGTGGACGAACGCATCTTATCCAGCACTTTGTCATCGGCAAGGCCATCTGTTAGACAACCATGTCCTCGTGTAGCGCATCTGACGTTTGGTCCCCACTCGGAGCTGGACACAAAACCAAACGTCAGATGCAAAAGCTACACGAGATTCATATGGTTGCTAGCGTTCCAGCGCCGACATTTGATCTGGAGCGCGTTGCAATTGGAATCAAATTTCGGCGCCGGATCACGAGTGGGGCGTCGCGCCTTAATTGACTGGTGGGTGGGGCATCGTGCGCGTCAATTAAGGCGCGATGAACGCCCCACTAACGCAATGATTTGGCTAGTGGCCTTCATGTCGGGCCTAAATCGTCGACGCGTGCGGCTGGCACAGCGATTTAGGCGCGACAGGCCACTAGTTCTATTGGACAATGGAAGCGCCCATTGCCATCGTCAACGAGCCCGGTAGCCGCTCAACGGTCCGGCCGCCACGACCGGAGTGTATGAAAGCCTCATGCCCACGAGCCCGAGAAAGCCTGTTATCATCGTCACCCGCAAGCTGCCCGACGTCGTCGAGACGCGGATGCGGGAGTTGTTCGACGCGCGGCTCAACACCGACGATAAGCCGATGTCACAGGCTGAGTTGGTGGCGGCCGCGCAGGCGGCGGACGTGCTCGTGCCGACGGTCACCGATCGCATCGATCGTGCTGTCATCTCCCAGGCCGGTCCTAATCTCAAGCTGATCGCCAACTTCGGCACCGGCGTCGACAACATCGACCTCGACACGTCGCGCACGCGCGGCATCATCGTCACCAACACGCCTGGCGTCCTGACCGAGGACACCGCGGACATGACCATGGCGCTTATCCTCGCCGTGCCGCGCCGGCTGGCCGAAGGCACCGCCTATATGAAAGACCCCAAGTCCAACTGGGCGGGCTGGTCGCCGACGTGGATGCTGGGCCATCGCATCTACGGCAAGCGGCTCGGCATCGTCGGCATGGGCCGTATCGGGCAGGCTGTCGCCCGCCGCGCCAAGGCGTTCGGTCTGCAGATCCATTATCACAACCGCCGCCGTGTCGCCGAAGAAGTCGAGCAAGAGCTTGAGGCGACATACTGGGAGAGTCTCGACCAGATGCTGTCCCGCGTCGACATCGTGTCGGTCAACTGCCCGCATACGCCGGCCACCTATCATTTGTTATCGGCCCGCCGTTTGAAGCTTTTGAAACCGACGGCCTATTTGGTCAACACTGCCCGTGGCGAAGTGATCGACGAAAACGAACTGGCGCGGATTATCGAAGCCGGCGGCATCGCGGGCGCGGGTCTTGACGTTTTCGAGCACGAGCCGGCGGTCAATCCCAAGCTTCGCGTGTCAGAGCGCGTGGTTGCGCTGCCGCATATGGGCTCGGCGACCATCGAAGGCCGCGTCGACATGGGCGAGAAGGTGATCATCAACATCAAGACGTTCCTGGACGGGCACGCCCCGCCCGATCGAGTCCATCCGGCCATGTTCTGAACCGGGCGCGAGTTCTGTTTCGTCGACCCGATCGACCTCGCCACGGGCGGCGGGCATGCCAACCTTCGGAGACTTGAAAGCTAGTGTAGCGCATCTGACGTTTGGTCCCCACTCGGGGCTAGACTCGAAACCAAACGCCAGATGCAAAAGCTACACTAGAATCATAGGTTTGCTAGTGTTCCTTAGGCGCCGACATT
>PERT01000056.1 GCA_002928955.1 Hyphomicrobium sp.
AGCACGCTGCTCTATAGATCGTAAAGTCCACCACCCTCGGCCCGCCCTCGCAGTTTCAAGCGCCTTGATCGATGGTGGCCCAGGCGTCGCTATCAGGTCCACATAGGACGCCGCCGGGGCTCGCCACCGCTCGGCCTTGCAATGCGCTGCCCCATATGGCGGCCACCACGGACGATCCTGGAGGCTTATCGGGTGATGCCGGCGATGGATTGCCATCCGCGCTCGGACGGCAAGTGCGAACGAGTGGCGACGTCACGCTTGATCGGACCGAATGCCGGCTGGCTAAATCGGCTTTATCAGCAAGATCGTTCATTGCGTGAGGCTTGTCGCTCAGGATCGTCCCTGCGGCTCGTTCGGTGAGGGCCTTGCCTGCCTATTCAAAAATCGAACTCGGCCGCCACGGGCCAACCTGGAGTCACCACGGGCGTTTTGAGCTGAGCCGTCACCCCGCCGCGCACCGATGCCCAACGAGGGGTCGACCGTGCCTGCTGTTCCAACGGCCGTTCCATCGCCGATGGAACGCTTAAGGTTATGAACCACAATGACTTTTCATAAGCGTTCCTACCGTTCCATCATTTTCCTTCAATTTGGGTAGTAGGTATATGGGATAGCATGCGTTGCATTGGGCTATTGCTCTTTGATCTTATGAGCATTTTGTGTTGGAACGCTGGAACGGCCCAACCCAAGTCAATGATCCAAAATCGAAAAACACAAATTTGCCTGTCGGAACGGCGTCGGTACGCCGACGGAACGGCCTCCGGGCGATCGCAGCGCCGGCCCCGTTGAAGAGCCCGGCACCGCGATCACGATCTCAGAGGATCGACAAGCGTCGTGCTTCTCCCGCGGCAAGCTCCGCCCACGTTTCACCGCCTTCCGCCTCGCGCACGTCGATCCAGCGCGCAAGTGCCTCATCGCAATTGACGAAACACGCATATGGTCCGGCGCCGTCTCGGCGCAGCTTCGTCGTCCGCCAGCCGAGCCCGCGCATGGCCTCGCCGACCCGCCGCTCATGGCCGGTATGGCGCTGACCAACCGGCAGCTCAAGGAGCTTGTAGACATCGTTCTTGACGATCTTGCCATGGAGATTACCCAGTTTCTGAGCGAGCGTACTGAGATACGGATCGTCGACCACGCGCTGCGCCTGCTCCGCAGCGGCAGCGCCCCACAGCTCCTCGGGCAATTGGATGCTCTCGCCTTTGGCTTCCCAGTGGGCGGCCTCGGCCCAAAGCTGATGCAGGTCGCGCTTCAAACTCTCGACGTCGATGCGGCCGACCTTGACCGACCAGAAGCGGCGGTTGCCCGTCGGGTCCATCAGGTAGTGCTCACTGTTCGTCGTGCCGATGAAGATGCACTGGCGCGGCACCTCCGAGACGATCCGGTTATAGGCTTCGCGACCGCGGTCAGCCTGGCGTGACAGGAACGCCTTGACGTGCTCGACCTCACTGTTCTTCAGCGACTTGAGCTCAGCTGGCTCGATCAGCCATTTGCCAGGGAGCATCTCGATCGCCAGCTTGCCGTCTCCGCCGAGCGGGGCCTCGTCCGCAAACCATTCGTCGCGAACAGCGAGGGCCCTGACGAGGGTCGACTTGCCGGCACCCTGATCGCCCTCAAGGATCAGCATCTGATCGAACTTGCAGCCCGGCTGTCGTACGCGGCGCACGGCGGCTATCAGAATGATCTTGCTGACAGCCTGCACGAACGCACTGTCCTTTGCACCGGCGTATGCGCTGAGCCATGTCGCGATCCTGGGCGTGCTGTCCCAGGTCAGGCCATCAAGGAAATCGCGCACGGGATGGAAGCTGTTTGCACGGGCGGTGTCGGCGATGACATCGAAGTAGAAATCCCGCGGCGGCAGTAAGGCGAATTGTCGGTCGGTTTCGAGCCAGAGCTGGCGCACGACGGCGTCATTAACGTACACGTCCTCGCCATCGAGGCCTTCGGCCACCATGCGGTTGCCGAATGTGTCCAGTTTGACCAGCACGCCGAGCTTGGCAAGCGCGACGCGCACGTTGTGCTGGCTGCGGGTGCGCTTCTTGCCGTCGTCGGTGAGTTCAAACTCCGCCTCCGCCAGGGCGATCCTCTCCTTCGCCCGCTTGATCTGGCGGATCGCGTACTTCTCGGCGCCGCCCTTCTGATCGTAGATGTGGTCGGAGATCTTGAAGCTGTGATCGAGCAGTACGGCAACGATGACGTTGTCCGCAACGCTGCGGCGCACGAGGGCGCATACGGCGTCGAACACCCAAACGGAGCGGTCGTCCCTGGGCTTGGCATCGGGCTTGTCGTCCAGAGGGTCGTATCCCTCCTGGATGATGCGCTTGACGCGATCCTCGAGCGGCTTGCCGTCGGCGGTGTGATGGTCGAGGTCGTGCACGTCGGTGAGCTTCACCCGCTCGCCGCCGACGTCGACCGTAACGGTCGGCCTGTTCTCGTTGGCCGCGACCGGCGCCGACGGTGTCGGCGATGCGGGCGTGAACGAAGACAGCGGGTAGACCCGCGACCAGTCAGCTTCGACGAGCGTCGCCATCACCGGCACTCGTCCCTTAGACAGCTTCTTCGCGTTGGGCAGGTTCATCGTGAACGGCAGACGCATCACGCGGTCGATGTTGTGGCAGCTATCGGCGCCGAACTTGCGCTCGAGTGCCAGGTTCCACAGCTTCGCCGCCTCGGCCTTCTCGAGGGCGCCGTCGAGCGGCAGCGGCTCGGCCAGCTTCCAGAACGCTTGATAGCCGCCTCCACTGAACACGAGGACCGTGGGCGCAGGAACGCCCGCCGGCAAGTTCGTCGTCAGCAGAGCGAGGATGCGAGTCCGCTCGGCGACAAGATCCTCGCCGACCCGCGGATCGATGTCGACGTGCAGGTAGTCGAGGGTACAGATGTCCGTCCGCTCGGGCTTCTTCCGCATCTTTTTGCCGATGCGGTTGGTCGTGAAATAGACGTTCCACTTCCCGTTCCACTCGGCCAGGAACGCCTCGGCCGCGGTGACGGTGTTGGGCCCGAACGTGTCTGTCCGGGTCCGGTCCTCTCCCTGCTCCGGGTTGATCGCGGTGATAACCCAAGGCCCTGCGGGGTGGAACGCCTTTAGGAACTCGATCGCTGAACCGATGACAGGCGCCGGAACGCCCGCCTCGTTGATCTCGACAGGTGTGACGTCACACGCGGACGCGGTTTCCATGTTGCTGAGGTTGTCCATCATGACCGACCTCCGACAGCACGAATAGCGCGGTCACGGCGGGCTTCGGCACCGACGCCGTCCGCACGGAGGCGGACACGGGCGTCGATCCAGGCCGCAACCTCGCTCTCGAGGAACGCTACGCGTTGGCGGCCGACGGGGACGGGTTTCGGGAACTCGCCGGTATTGATCAGCCGGTAGAGCTGGGTTTTCGACATGCAGACGCGGTCAAGGACCACGCTGGTGGGTAGGAGGCGGTGATGCGACATGATGAACTCCGAACAGTCAAAGTAAACTGCTCGAAGAAAGCGCTATTAGGCGGGAGAGTTACATCGGGGCTATTAGGCCTGGAAATCGTGCGAATTAATGGGGCTCAGCGAGTTCTCGCCCTTCAACAACGGCCAGCATGGCGGTCTCGCATTCCCGTACGTTCCAATTCGGGTCGAGGATTTGCGCTGCGCTAACCACCAGCTTGGCTGCCGCGCTCAACGGAATCTTGTCTCTCCAATCCGTTGGGCTGACGTCGAAGCGGCTGCCAAAGGGGGCGTCGCAGTTGCTGCGCCATCCTTCATGAAGAGCGGCCACGAAACACTTGAGCTCCCTGGTCTTCTCCTTGGGGCCCCGGCTCTCCGATCTCGCGCGGTAGCGCAAGGCTCGCGCGGTTGCAGTTTCCAGACTTTCGATGATGTCGTCGATCTCGCACATGTAGCGGCGATCCTTCAACTCGAACATCGGATCAGGAACCAGGAGGCCCTGTGGGGAAAAATCGTTCTCGAGGAATTCGTCGATGGCGCCCCAACTGTCCTCCGGAAATCTCTTCCAGCGAGCTCTGAATTCGCGAATGGCCACCTGCAGTTCGGCGATGGCCGGAACCCCGGCTTGTGACATGTAGTCGTCGAAATAGCCGCGCTGACACGCGTGATAGGCGTCGGCTGCTTTAACGAGTATTTGGAGCAGAACCTCCGATCGTCCTTCAAAGGGCGGCACGATGCGCTCCGATCGCGCGGTTTTGGCTAACTCATTGGCATCTTCGATCGTAAACCGGCGCGGATTTTCGAGGTCGGATAAGCGCATCATTTTTGACATCCCACCACCCCCATCACATGCTCGGAATACTTCTGAAGCGCCGAGCGCTTCTCTTCGGCATAATCGTGCTTGTTGTAGGTGCGCTGCAGGCCGATCTTGGCGTGGCCGAGCACGGCGTCGCGTACGTCCTGATTGAGACCGAGATCGGCCAACCGGCTTTCGCAAGTGACGCGGAAATCGTGGATGCGGTACCCGGCCAGAGCCGCCGCCGGATCGTTGCGGATCGCACGCAGCTCGGCGGTGGCCAGTTGATCGAGCTGAGTCTTGGCCTTTGAGAATCCAGCAACGGGGACCTGTCCGGCGCGCGTGCTGAACAAGAACGGGTCTGCTCCAGACCACCGCGGCACTGCAGCGAGGATTTCCCATGCAGGTGGTACAAGCGGCACGACATGATCGCGCTTGCCCTTGTAGAGGGACTTGGGAATCTCGAGTACGCGGCGGCGCTCGCAGATTTCGGATGCAACCGCCTCGGCCCATTCGTTCCGCCGCTGACCCGTTAGGATGAGCAGGTGAAACAGTGGCGCATAAGGGTAGCCCATCTGCTGGGCCGCTCGCCAAACCGCCCTGAGCTCGTCGTCCGTCAGCGCCCGACCGGCGTCGGCCATGTACCGCAGGTCCTTGCGGTTCAGCCCGTGCAACGGGCTGTTGTAGATGATCTCGCGATCGACGGCCCAGTTGAAAAGCCGCGAAAGGTGCTTCCGAGTGTCCTGGGCTGCCCCCACGCGTCCGCCGGCCACCATCTCGTCCAGCAGCTCATGGACGTCTTTGCGACGGATCTCGCCGATGGGACGGTGTCCCCACCTTGGGTAGACGTGTAGCTCGAGCCCGCGCTCGATCTTCTGCCAGCTGGCAACGTTGCGCTTGGCGTCCTGTTCGATGAAGCGGCGGCCCACCAGCTCGACCGTGTTGGCGATCCGGATCGCCCGGGCTTCGTTCTGCGTCAGGCGGGCGTCAGTACCCTCTGCGGCATTCTGAAGAACCTCGATCGCCCGGGCTCGGGCCTCCTTCAGGGTGACAACGGGGTAGCAGCCGAGTGAGATCCGGCGCTGAGTGCCCTTGAGCGGACGCCCCGAGACCGGGCTTTGACCACCCTGGCCACGAACCTTGTAGATGACCGACCAGGACTTCGCCCCCCGCGACGTCACACGCAACATCAGCCCAGCAACCGCGCTGTCAGAGAATTCCGCCCGGCCCTCCTGTGGGGGCCTCAGACGGCGCACGCTTTCCTCGGTGAACTGCTTCCTCGTCATTCGCTCTCTCCCAATTCGCTACCCGGAGCCACGCGGGGTGGCAGTGGGGCATCGAAACGCGGGATTTCCGCCGAAACTCGGCGAAACTCGGTGTTTCTGGACCGAGGCGAATGTTAAAAGAAGATGGATACCAATACGTTACTCTACGGAACTGAACGTGGTCCGTGAACGCCCTGTTGGTAATGGAGAGGTCGAGAGTTCAATCCCCTCCGGCAGCACCATCGCTCCACCTTTCTCGAATTCAAACCAGCGGCGCGAGCCGCGCGGTGCATCCGCCGCTCGCGGGCCGCTGTCGTCCGAAGCTCCGCGTCGAATTCCATCATAACTATTTCGTCAGCGGCTCACTGAAATCCGCCGCGATGCCTATATGATCGGGAGCGCCCATGTGGTCGTGCCGGTTGACGGCCGGTCACGCCAACGTTCCGTCTCCTCCAGAGGACATGACACCTCCATGGCCAAGAATGGCAATCCAGGCGGCAGCCGACCGCGTAACGACAGCATTCGAACAACCCGCGAGGCTGCTGTGGGTTCGCGCGTTGAGCGCTTGAAGTCCGGGCTTCTAAAACAGAAAGGCGCCGAAGTGACGCGACCGAGCCGCGAGGAAGCCGAAGCGGCTTTCCGCACCATCATCCGTTGGGCCGGCGATGATCCCGACCGCGACGGATTGCACGAAACGCCGTCACGGGTGGCGCGCGCGTTCGAGGAGTGGTTCCACGGCTACAACGACGATCCCGAGTCGATCCTCAAAAAAACCTTCGAGGAGATCGAAGGCTACGACGAGATGATCGTGCTCCGCGGCATCCGCTTCGAGAGCTATTGCGAGCACCACATGGCGCCGATCATCGGCAAGGCGTGGGTGGGCTACATCCCCAACGGTCGCGTGGTCGGTATCTCCAAGCTCGCGCGCGTCGTGGAAGTTTATGCCAAGCGGTTGCAGATCCAGGAAAAAATGACGGCGCAGATCGCCAACATCATCCAGCAGGTGCTGCAGCCGCATGGGGTGGGCGTGGTGATCAAGGCCGAGCATCACTGCATGACCACGCGCGGCGTGCACAAGCACGGCACCGACATGGTCACGAGCCGCATGCTCGGCACGTTCCGCGACAGCGCGATCACGCGGCAGGAATTCTTGTCGATGGTGGAGTGAGCGACGGCTTCTCAAAAACAGGTGATTTGGTCCAGTCGCGGTGGAGCAATTCTCCTCGCATCAACTCCGGCGTACGATGTACGCAGATTCGAAGCCCTTGATGGGCTCGTCGTAGACACCTTCGTCGTGATCAGCGTCGGCATCGAACCAGGCGATCGTGCCGGCGAGATGGCTTGCGGCATCTGGAAAGCCGTGCTCGCGCTCGCCGGCGTTCTGGCGGAAGTAACGCTCGACGATGGCGTGGCTGTCGACGAAACGGTCGCGGCGGACGATCCCCTTCTCGATGCTGAGCACGCGGAAGTACTGATAGATCGAACCCCAGCCCATCCGCCCGATGAGTTCAGGCCCATAGGGAAGTTTCAGGTGACCTGAGAACCATCTCGCATGAACCGGCAGCTCGCGGCCCCTGAGTATGTGATCGATTTCATCAGCAGGGTAGCGCCTGAGGCCGATTTCGGACAGCTGGTCGCCATCCTCGATGCAGCTCGGATCGCATACCTCGTCGAGGATCAGAGCGCCGTTCCGGATCGCCCAGACGCCAACGTAGCCGCGGTAGCAATGGGTGCCCTCTTCTCTTCCAATGATCGAACTCATGGCGCGATCGCACAGCACCTCCAGCGGAACGGACATCAATTGCCGCCGCTGGCCGTCGATCAGAATGCACTCGGTGATTTGTCTGGTCATCGCAAGCCTCATTGAATTGAGCGCAATGAAGCCGCCGTCCGTGCACGAGCGCACGGCCGGGCTGCCGGCAGGATCAGCTTTATTGCAAAAAACAATACCACATCAGGACTGAAAAAGCAAAAACGGGACCAGCCTAAACATCTGATTTAACTAGCATAATGACCATTTTTGTGCACACTGCGTCTGCGCCTGGCACTCACTCGACATCATCGGCGGCATTGAACTTGCCGACCATTTCGGCGGACGCTGTGGCCGTCGTAGCCGCATAATCCACGCGCACGAGATATAGCCCGCAGGCCGGCGCGACGGGGCCGCACGCCGTGCGCTCGCGGGCGGCGAGGGCCGAGACGAGATCGGCGCGGGTCCATTTGCCTTCGCCGACGGCCTTCAGCGAGCCGACCATCGAGCGCACCTGGTTGTGCAGGAACGAGCGCGCCGAAGCCCGGATGTGGATCTCGTGGCCGGCATCAGTATCGACCTCGGTGACGTCGAGCCTGTCCAGAGTTCGCATCGGCGACTTGGCCTGACAGGCCTGGGCGCGGAAGGTCGTGAAATCGTGGTGCCCGACAAGTACCGATGCAGCCTCCGCCATGGCGGTGGCGTCGAGCGGCGCGATCACCCACCACGCTCGGCCGCGGTCGAGCACGAGCGGGGTGCGTCGCGAAGCGATGCGGTAAAGGTAGTGGCGCGCAGTCGCCGAGAAACGCGCATCGAATGTATCGTCCGTGCGCGCGCAATCGACCACGCCAACAGCCTGCGGTTTCAGATGGAAATTGATCGCGCTCTGGATCCGGAACGGCTCCCAATCGCGGGCGAGATCGAAATGGGCGACCTGGCCGAGTGCGTGAACGCCGGCGTCAGTGCGGCCGGCGCCGCGCACCCGCGCATGTTCGCCCGAAAAGCGCATGATGGCGCTTTCCAACGCGGTCTGCACCGCTGTGCCGGCAGCCTGCTCTTGCCAGCCGACGAACGCGGCGCCGTTGTATTCGATGGTGATGCGGTAGCGGGGCATGGGGCGTGCGGTTGCTCTCTCCTCCACCGGAATGGCGGAAGGGGACACCCCTAATCGCGATCGCGAAGAGCCTCAAGCGCCGAGGCCACTGGGTACCGAAACTGCGTGCCGTTCGACACGCGTCTCAGTGATGCCCGCCTTTGCCGCCGCCAACACGCCCAACGCCCGGCACGTTGACCGGCCCGCCATCGCGCCGTCCGTGGAAACCTTTGCCGAAACCGCTGAAGAAGGCGCCGCCGTGGCCGAAGCCACCGTGTCCACCGCTGAAGGGCGCGGCCCCGCCGCTGTTGTAGTTGTAATTGGTGGTGGTTCGCCGCTCATCGACGCGGACATCGGAGTAACTGAGACTGAGCGGCGTCTTCCCGCCCGGATTGACGATGACGTGACGGGTGGGCGGTAACGGGCGGAACACGCGCACGCCCTCCTCAATCGAGATCGTCGCGCCATAAAAGCCACGCGGCTCGATGCGTGTCGTAAAGGCGTCGTTGGCGAATGCAGTGTCAGACAACAGCGCCGCCGCTAATGCAGCAGCCAGAACGGTCGAAACGCGCGACATGATCAACTCCTGGAACGGGGCCGGAACAGGACGATGCCCAACGGCTGTCCCATAATAGGCCGGCGAGCAGCGCGCGGATTTACCGAAAAGAAACCATGCTTAACTTTGCGGTTGGCCGGCCTCGGGTTGCTCCGGCAAGGCGAGCGGAGCCTGATGGCAGCCGAGCCTTGTGCCGGCGACCAACGCGAAGCCGCGCAGAAACTCGGCGGTTGTCATCGGCCGCTTACCCTGTCGCTGGACTTCCAGGATGCGGATCGCGCCGTCGCCGCAGGCAACGGTCAATGCGCCATCGAGAACGGTGCCGGGTATGCCGGCCCCGTTGGCGACGATGCAGGACAAGATCTTGATACGCTCGCTTTTCATGCCGGCGGGTACTTCGAACCACGCGCCTGGATGGGGCGACAGTCCGCGCACGCGGCGGGCGACCACGCGGGCGTGTTGCGAGAAGTCGATGCGGCCCTCGTCCTTGGCGATTTTCGCCGCGTACGTCACCCCACTGTCCGGCTGGGGCGTTGCGGTGAGCGTGCCGCGTTCGAGGGCGGCCAGCGCACGCAAAATCAGATCCCCGCCGAGAAGTGCCAACCGGTCGTGCAACTGGCCCGCGGTCATCTGCTCGCTGATCGCCACGCGCTCGGCAAGGCAGACCGGACCCGTGTCGAGCCCCTCGTCCATCTTCATCACCGTCATCGCAGTCTCGGTGTCGCCAGCCATGATCGCGCGCTGGATGGGTGCTGCACCGCGCCAGCGTGGCAGGGCCGATGCATGCAAATTGAGGCAACCGAGCCGCGGCGCTTCCAGGATTGCCTTCGGCAGCAACAGCCCATAGGCGACAACGACTGCGACGTCTGCGGCATGGGCCTGGAACGCGGACTGCTCTGATTTGTCCTTGAGACTCTTTGGTGAGAAAACAGGAATGCCCGCCGCCTCGGCGGCAGCCTGCACGGGCGACTTGCGCGGCTCCATGCCGCGGCCGGCTGGTCGGGGTGGCTGCGAATAGGCGGCCGCGACCTCGTGACCAGCGCCGATGATTTCCGATAGTGCCGGCACCGAAAAATCGGGCGTGCCCATAAACACGACGCGCAATGTCATCGCAGTCCTTTCCAGGCATTCAATGGCCTGTTTCCTGCCGCCTTGCCAGGTGCTTGGGTCAGCCGCGCGAGATTTTCTTAAGCTTGCGGATCACAATGTCCCGCTTGAGGCGCGTGAGAAAGTCGACGATGAGCTTGCCGTCGAGGTGATCGACCTCATGTTGGATTGCGGTCGCAAGAAGCCCGTCGGCGTCGAGCTGCTGTTGGCGGCCTTCGCGATCGACATAGCGGATTATAACGGTGGACGGCCGCTCGATCTCGACGCGCACGTCCGGGATCGAAAGGCAACCCTCTTCGTAGCTCCTGAGCTCGGGCCCGAGGCGCACGATCTCCGGATTGATCACGACCAGCGGCTTTTTGGGTTCGTTGTCGCCCGCCGTATCGAGTACGATAAGGCGCTTCGGCACGCCGACCTGGATCGCGGCAAGGCCGACGCCGGGCGCCGCATACATTGTCTCCAGCATGTTATCCGCAAGCTTCAATATCGCCGCATCCACTTGCTGGACGGGGGTCGAAAATTGCCGCAAGACGGCATCCGGAAGCTGGACGATTGGGAGTATTGCCATGCTCGACAGATAGGAAACGTAGGGCGCCGGTGTCAAACGCCGAACCGCCCATTGACCAACTCGATTTACGCCGCCAGGGTCTAGGACATGAGCATGAATGCGCGCAAGTTATTCCAGCGATTGGGCCAGAAGATGGTGCTGCGAGCTGGGCATGTCCTGTTGAGCTTGATGCTGGTGATCGCCACGGCGACGGGCACGGCGGTCATAACCCTGGCACAGGGCAAACCGCCGCGGGATGCAGACGCGACTGCTGCCGTTGCCGCCGATGCGCTCTCGCCGAACCGGCTGGCCAATATCAAAAGCTGGGCCTATCAACTGCAGAATGCAGATTCGAGCGAGATCGCGCGCTCTCCCTACGATCTGATCGTGATCGACCATACCAAGAACGGCGATGCCAAACGCATGCTGCGGCCGGCCGAACTGGCCCGCATGAAGAAAAAGCCGGACGGGAGCCGGCGCATCGTGCTCGCCTACGTCAGTATCGGCGAGGCCGAAGACTATCGCTTCTACTGGGATGAAAAGTGGGTCGAGACTGCAACGCCGGACGTGCCCGAGACACCGGCACCAGCCGCCCCGGCCGCTGGACCAGCCACGCCCGTTCCCAAGGTTGAGGCACCTGCTTCCGGCGGCGTTACTGCGATCCCGCCCGCCGAATATTCTGCCAAGCCAGACCGCTGGGTATCACCCACCGCACCGGCGTGGCTCGGCGATGAAAGCGAGACTTGGTCTGGAAATTTCGCGGTCAAGTATTGGGACAAGGGCTGGCAGGATCTGATTATCGGTAGCCCCGGCTCTTTCGTCGAGCGGGTGCTTGCGCTCGGCTTCGACGGCGTCTACCTCGATCGTGTCGACGCATACTATGAGCACATCGACGACCACCCGAATGCGGCGGAAGACATGGTCGACTTCGTGATCCGCTTAGCCGAGGCAGCACGCAAGGCCAAACCTGGCGCACTTGTGGTGCCGCAGAATGGCGAGGAGCTGTTGACCCGGCCGGCCTATGTCGCTGCCATCGATGCCATCGCCAAGGAGGATCTGCTCTACGGCAGCCCGGTTGAAGGGCAGTTGAATTCTACCGCTCAGTTGAGCAACAGTCTCGGATGGCTTGAGAATGCAACCGAAGCCGACCGTCCGGTGCTGGTGGTCGAATACCTGGACCAGCCGCCGGTCATCGCGGTCGCAGCTGCCGATCTGGTGGTTCGCGGGTTCATCCCATATTTCGGTCGGCGGGCGCTCGACACGTTGGCTAGTCCGTGGCAGGTGGCCATCGGAAATCCAGCCAAGACGATCGCAACATCCGTGCCGGGGGTCGCACAGAAACCTCAGCCGGCCCGCGACCCGGTCAAGCCGAAGACAAAAAAGAAGAAGCGGACGTAGCTTGCGTGGCATTCGGAGCACCCGAATGGTGGCGTCATCGCGCTCGGCTCCCGGTGACCCGGCACTCGACAACTCGGTCAAAGGTCAATCGGCGGCAAGTTCGGACGTGAGCACGATCTCGGCCGCCACCGCGCCATGCTTGGGCACCAACCTTTGTTCGCTGGCCGTTTCGAATGAGCAGCCGTTGATCGCAAATCCAGGGCGATCTCCGGTGTCCTTGTTGCCCGGTAGTTCGCCAACAATGACGATCATTGAGCCGCGCGCGCCGGATCGCATCTTCAGGCCGAACCTTCCCCCCTCGCAGTCGACCGCACAAGTCGAGAGGTCGCGCTCGAACCCGCCGCACCAAGCGGGGGCTCCGCGATAAAGCCGCCCGCCGCCGACCACCAGCACGCGCGCCCTGAACAAGTGGCGCTCGGCTGCGATACCCGATCCGCTTCCACCAGCCAGCGCCTGATCGAGGTCAATCCGACCCGGGCTCAACTCGACCACGAGATCGCTGATCGCCCGCCGTGGGGCGCGGGTCTCACGCGGATCCAGTATCTCAATTTCGAGGCGCTCGAGTTCCGAGCGTCTGGACGGCACGAATTCAACGGCAACCTTGGCGGCAGCTGTGGCGGCCAGCCCTCTTGAGCGCTCGCGGGCGGACGGCCGATCGAGTGCCAGCAAAACGGCCAGGAGCGCGCCGAGGCAGAGCATCATGCGTGCGGGTCGCATCGTTTGGGTTCCGCTTTCAGAATTTAGGGCCGAGTGTAGCGGCCGCGACGTCAGGCGGCGAGAGGCCCGACACCAGCAACGGGCCGGGGCAAGCACAGTGTGTCAGCCGGCAGCGCGGGCCTTTGCCGAGCGCGCGCGGAGTGCATGGCGGCCGATCACCGATAGGATCTTGATGCCCGCCTTGATCGAGCCCGAGATAGTGCCCGACACCTTGGAGACACCGATGCGGCGGCGATAGCGCACGGGCACCTCGAGCGATCGGAAGCCCAGCTCGGCGGCCTTGACCTGCATTTCAACGGTCCAGCCATAGTTGCGATCGGCCATCTTCAGCCGGTCGAGCGCGGTTCGGCTGATGGCGCGAAAAGGCCCAAGGTCGGTGTAGCGTGCGCCCCAGATAAGCCGAATGAGTGAGGTGGCCAGCCAATTGCCAAAATGCTGTTGCGGGGTCAATGCACCCGCTTCGCGCTCACCCAAGATGCGTGAACCAAGCACCATGTCGTAGCGCCCGGCAATGATCGGGCCGACAAGTGCTGTCATGTCTTCGGGGTAGTCAGAGTAGTCGCCATCGAGGAACACGACGACGTCGGCATCCGCGATGTGCTCGAGGCCGGCGAGACACGCCGCGCCGTAACCCGGTTCTGGCTCTTCGACCACGATGGCGCCGGCCTTACGGGCGACGGCCGCGGTGCGATCGCGCGACCCGTTGTCGGCGACCACGACAAGATCCACCCAGGCGGGGATTTCCGCGAGCACACGGCCGATCGCCGCTTCCTCGTTGAGCGCCGGGATAACAACGCTGATGCGTTTGCCGTCCTTCACCTGAGACCTCGTAAGGCGTCCATTTGGATGGCTGGATAACGGTATCGGTTCGTTTCACCAACCAAAGTCTGCAGGAACTGCGAATGCGCGGCTTGGTCCAAACGAATTGGCCCCGGACAGCCTGCCGATAAGTATCTCGGCAGCGCGACCGGGGCCGTTTTTCAAATCGGCTGGGCCGCTCGTCGACAAGCAGCCCAACGTCGCGATGTCTTGTGCCGGCGGTTACTTCTTCGGTGCTTCAGCCGGAGCGGAACCCTTCGGATCGGCTGGCTTGGCGGCCGGGGCGGTTGCTGCAGGTGCGGCTGCCGGAGCGGAACCCTTCGGATCGGCTGGCTTGGCGGCCGGGGCAGCCGCTGCTGGAGCTGCCGCAGGTGCGGCTGCCGGAGCGGAACCCTTCGGATCGGCCGGTTTGGCGGCCGGGGCGGCTGCCGCAGGTGCTGCCGCAGGTGCGGCTGCCGGAGCGGAACCCTTCGGATCGGCTGGCTTCGCGGCCGGCGCAGCAGCAGGTGCGGCAGCAGGCGCTGAACCCTTCGGATCAGCCGGCTTGTCCTGCGCATTGGCAGGTACGACGGCGAGGCCAGCGAACAGCGCGATCGCTGCGGCTGAGATAGCGACTTTCGACTTCATAGAATTTGTTCTCCCATGGACGTTTGAGCTTCCCCGGCCCAATCCTTTGACCCGCAGGTGAGTGTGCGCCTTAGCTATGCCCAACCGCAGTGTCAGAGAGATCATATAGAATGCGAGCCGGAATAAGGCGAATTCTTATCTAATCAGAATGTCTCATGTCGCATGGCGGCGCGAAATCCGCCCGGCAATGTTGCGGTGCCGGCACCTCTAGTCTAAGCCTTCGAAATGGCAACGTTTTTTGGATAACTTCCGTGTCGACACCACTGATCCTGGGTTGGGAGGAATGGGTTGCACTGCCTGGTCTCGGCCTGCCGGCAATCAAGGCGAAAGTTGACACAGGGGCGCGCACCTCGGCACTCCACGCTGGTCTGATCGAGTTGTTCGGGCCCGCGGCGGCGCCGCACGTTCGCTTCGTGGTGCATCCGGTTCCAGGCCGCGAGGACATCGAGATTACCTGCTCTGCGCCGGTAATCGAGCGTCGGGACGTGACGAGTTCCAATGGTGAGCGGGAGAACCGCTACGTGATCGCGGCCACTGTCGTGATCGGTGGCCGCGAGTGGCCAATCGAAGTGACGCTCACCAACCGCGAGACCATGTCTTACCGGATGCTCCTTGGCCGGCAGGCGATTCGTGAAGACATGATCGTAGAGCCCGCCTCCTCGTTCCGACAGCCAAGGCTGAGCTACAGGCCCTATCGCAACCTGCCACGGCGTGATTCGGTGCGCCGGCCCCTGCGCATTGGCGTCGTGACCCGGAGGCCGGATGCGGCATCGAGTGTGCGGCTGGCCGAGGCGGCCTCCCATCAAGGGCATGTCCTCGAGTTGATCGATCCCAGAGCGGTGCAGGTGACGTTCGACTGCGGCCGGCCGGGTCTGACCATCGACGGTGTGCCGCTGGCCCACTACGATGGGGTCATCCCGCGCCTGAACGGCGCGACGGCAATGGGTCCGGCCATGATCCGGCAGCTCGAGATGATGGGCAGTTTCGCGCTGAACTCGGGCGACGCGCTGGAACGGCTGCAACATCCGGTGTCGGTGATCCAGGCACTGGTGCGCGCCGGTGTCGGCAGCCCCCCCGAGGTGTTGTCGCTCAGTCGGGCGCAAGGGCCGGAACTCAGCCGGGATGGGCTCATTGCAGTGCGCGCGGCACCAGAGCGCGCCTATCGGCTGCTGGTTGTCGACCATAAGGTCATTGATGCCGTCGAGATGCGACGCGGTCGGCTGCGGCCGCTGGGCAAGCGTCTGCCAGTGGGCGTGCGGCGCACCGCCCGGCGGGCCTCGCGCGCGCTCGGGCTCGGGCTCGCGTCATTCGACGTCGTGGCGAACGCGGGGTCGAGCGCGGTCATCGCCGTTTCGGCCGCGCCGTCGCTGCTGCGGTTTGAGAAGCTGACAGGTACCGACGTGGCGCGGCCCATTATCGTCGCGATCGAGGCGCACGTCCGGTCTTGGTCTCGGCGGTCGGGCGACGTCACTGCGGCGGAAACTCACGATGAGAATTGAACCGATCGGGTGAAGCTTGAGCACATTGCCGCGTTTCCAGATCACGAAGGCCCGCGGAATGCCCTGGACAGCCCAAGAGCGGTTCACTATAACCCGGCGTCTTCGGCTGCGCGCCGTTCGTGCGCCCGTCCAAAAGCCCAGGTAGCTCAGTTGGTAGAGCACACGATTGAAAATCGTGGTGTCGCTGGTTCAAAT
This sequence comes from Hyphomicrobium sp., assembly GCA_002928955.1. Classification (GTDB taxonomy): domain Bacteria; phylum Pseudomonadota; class Alphaproteobacteria; order Rhizobiales; family Hyphomicrobiaceae; genus JAKAML01. The sequence continues at coordinate 15,793 of PERT01000056.1, forward strand.
CCGGCCCTGGGCACCACACACCCAACTCACGGCAGCCTTTCGACAGGCCTGCCCGCTTTCACGGCAGATCGGATGCCGCTGCCCTCCAGTCGCCATGCAACAGCGTTGCGCGGCTGCGCTCCTCGTCGCATAACGGCGAGCCCAGGAGAGCCTCGGGATGCGGACGTGGTGGAACCGGTAGACACACGAGACTTAAAATCTCGAGTTCGTAAGAGCGTGCGGGTTCGAGTCCCGCCGTCCGCACCATATTTACTTGCGCGATGCCGCCCGCCAACCCATCGCGCGGGTTTTGGTTCGAGTGAAGTCCTCGAACCTGCACCACAATCGCATCGTGGTGATGCCGCACACTAACCCATCCTGCGGTTGTCGAGCACCGTTTACCCAAACCTCAATTCAGCGCATCCAGTGCCTTGGCGAAACCGGCGAGCGAGATCGGGATGCCGATGCCCGCCTCCTCGGTCTGGAATACGATGAAGATCGCGGTCTTGCCGGTCTTGAGTTGTTCGATGAGTTTGTCTTCCAACACCACCTGGGCATAACAGGCGAAGTTGTGGCAACGCAGGAACGGCGCGTGCCCCACGTCCTTGTCGTCGATCTTCAGGCCAAGCCCCGGTGGCAGCAGAATGCCCAGCGGCGCGAACACGCGCAGCACGCGGGTGCCGTTGGAGAACTTCTGGAAGTAGACGGTAAGTCCCACGTTGTTTCGGTCCTCGGCGGTCACGCTCTGCACCAGCGCGCAGACCTCCACTTTAGAGCCGGCTGGCGGCGGCTTGCACACCACCTGCCAGTCGCCGTACTGGGCCTTCACCGTGCCGTCCTGGGCCAGCGCGGCGGAGTTGCCGCTCATCCAGCCTGTGCCGAGGCCCGAGATCGCAGCAAGCATGGTGGCGAGCAGGCGTGCGGTCCCTCGTCGGCAGAATCGGCGATTGGTCGGATCGGGCAAGGGAGGCTCCTGGTGCGGTCGTGCAGCGGCAAGTGCGGGTGCTGGCAACTTCGAGAAGGCGGACAGTAGAATGTGCTTCAGCCGACCTGTCCGGGAGGAATCGGGCCAAACGAGGACGTCGGATAGCTGCAACCGGGTATGCCGTAAACTGCGGCTCAAGCGTGCACCACCGGCCGCGCACTTGGCCCGGCGACTATGCGACGAAGAACCCCACCTCTCGCAAAGCTATCGCGAAGATATGCCGCATTGGACTTGACTTGAGGGAGCGGAGGCGATTGTGCTCTCTACTAGGCAAGGACTTTCAGCGGATCAAGGCGGCGTCGTTGTGCTGCTCCGAGGTTTTTCGACTAGGCGCTGCGGGCAAGTCAGCGCGTCGAGGCACTCGCATCCGTGATCGTTCGGCCAAGGGGAAGTACCCGGTCAAAAGGCCGGGGAGCATTGGGAGCGAACGCATGTTGAGACGACTTCTGGGCGTGACGCCGATGGCGTTCATCGCCGGATCGGCCTTTGCCGCCATGGTCCTGCCTGCCGCCGCTGGCATGGGGCAGCCGTCGCCCGGTCAGATGGGTCTGCAGTTGCCGGCCACGCAAGTCGCCGCCGAAATCAACAAGCTCCACGACTTCGTCAACATCATCATCGTCGCCATCACGATTTTCGTCATGCTGCTGATGGCCTATGTGATGTGGCGCTTCCGTGAAAGCGCAAGCCCGACGCCATCGAAGACCACCCACAACACAGCGATCGAAGTTGCGTGGACCGTGATCCCGATCGCGATCCTCGTGGTGATTGCGATCCCCTCATTCAAATTGCTGAACCTTCAATACGATTATCCAAAGCCGGACGTCACCATCAAGGCCACCGCCTATCAGTGGTACTGGAGCCACGAGTACCCCGATCATGGTGGCTTCTCGGTTGACAGCGTGATGCTGCAGGACGACGACCGGCAGGTCATGATCAAGAAGGGCATAGCGGCGCCGCGTAATCTTGCCGTCGACAATGAAATCGTCGTGCCGGTCAACAAGGTCGTGCACATGCTGGTCACCGCAGGCGACGTTATTCACAACTGGACGGTCCCCTCTTTCGGTTCGAAGGTCGACGCGGTACCGGGCCGGGTCACCGCAACCTGGTTCAAGGTCGAGAAGGAAGGGATCTTTTACGGCCAGTGCTCGGAACTTTGCGGCAAGGATCACGCTTTCATGCCGATCGCCGTTCGCGTCGTGAAGGACAACGTGTTCAACGAGTGGGCCGCGGCGCTGAAGGCCAAGGACAAGAAAAAGGCCAAGGAGATCATCGAAAAGGCCGCGCTTGAGCAGTCGGGCGTGAGCAAGGTGGCGGAGACCGCAGCACCGTCCGTCCGTTAATCCCGCGTGCCGCCAGCCTTGATCGGCGGCGCGGGACAATCGAATTCGATGGGTTCCAGTGCTGATGTCTGGAGCCTGATCTGGGTCAGATCTGGGGAAGATCGAACGTAATAGGGCAGACCACACATGGGTAGCACCGCGCACGCGCACGACGGCCACGATCACCAGCCTTACGGTATGGGTCGCTGGTTCTTCTCGACCAACCACAAAGACATCGGCACAATGTACCTGATCTTCGCGATGATCGCGGGCGTGATCGGCGGCTTCCTGTCGGTCATGATGCGCCTCGAACTCCAGGACCCTGGTCTGCAGTACTTTTCTAACCCGCACGTCTACAACGTCTACGTCACTGGCCACGGCCTCATTATGGTGTTTTTCATGGTCATGCCGGCGATGATTGGCGGGTTCGGAAACTGGTTCGTGCCGCTGCACATCGGTGCACCCGACATGGCCTTCCCGCGCATGAATAACATCTCGTTCTGGCTGCTGCCGGTGTCGCTAGCCCTGCTGCTGATGTCGATGTTCGTCGAAGGCCCGCCCGGGATGAACGGCGTCGGTGGTGGCTGGACGATCTATGCGCCGCTGTCCACGACCGGGCACCCCGGTCCGGCGATGGATTTCGCCATCCTCTCGCTGCATATCGCGGGCGCTTCCTCCATCCTCGGTGCCATCAACTTCATCACCACGATTTTCAACATGCGTGCGCCGGGCATGACGCTGCATAAAATGCCGCTTTTCGTGTGGTCGGTGCTGGTGACGGCGTTTCTGCTGTTGCTTTCGCTGCCGGTTCTCGCCGGGGCGATCACCATGCTGCTGACAGACCGCAACTTCGGCACCACGTTCTTCAATCCGGCCGGCGGCGGTGACCCCGTGCTTTACCAGCACTTGTTCTGGTTCTTCGGTCACCCTGAAGTCTATATTCTGATCCTTCCCGGCTTCGGTATGATCAGCCATATCGTCTCGACGTTCTCGAAGAAGCCGGTGTTCGGTTACCTTGGCATGGCCTACGCCATGGTGGCGATCGGTCTCGTCGGCTTCATCGTGTGGGCACACCACATGTACACCTCGGGCATGAGCGTCGACACGCAGGCTTACTTCGTGTTCGCCACAATGGTCATCGCGGTTCCGACAGGCGTGAAGATCTTCTCGTGGATCGCGACCATGTGGGGCGGGTCGATCTCGTTCCGCTTGCCGATGATATGGGCGCTCGGCTTCATCTTCCTGTTCACCGTCGGCGGCGTCACCGGGGTGATGCTGGCGAATGCCGGTGTCGACCGCGCGCTGCATGACACTTATTATGTCGTCGCCCACTTCCACTACGTTCTGTCGCTCGGCGCCGTGTTCGCGATTTTCGCCGGATGGTACTACTGGTTCCCGAAAATGTCGGGCTACATGTACTCGGAGTTCTGGGGCAAGCTGCACTTCTGGACGACCTTCATCGGCGCCAATATCCTGTTCTTCCCGCAGCACTTCCTAGGCCTCGCCGGCATGCCGCGCAGGTATGCCGACTATCCGGACGCCTTCGCCTACTGGAACAAGATTTCGTCGATGGGCTCCTACATCACCGCCCTGGGCACGGTGTTCTTCTTCATCGGCCTGTTCGTGGCCTTCGCACGGAAGCAGAAGGTCGGTGAGAACCCCTGGGGCGTGGGCGCGACGACACTCGAGTGGACGCTGCCCTCGCCTCCCGCCTTCCATTCGTTCGAGAAGCTGCCGCGCATTTCTGCATCTGACAATCACTGACCGCTGACTTTGACAGCGCGTTCTCGTGGGGCTGCGCCGTCTCGTCGATCCGATACGGCACCGGTCCAGAATAACAGAAGGGGGCGGAACCATCGGGGCCGCCCTCATTTGGTCAGGCAATAACCTGTCACGGCTCTCGGATTGCGTCAGGCGCGTCCCGGTGCGGCTCGGGACGACGCTTGGAGGGACCGACTGATGTCGCAGGCTGGCGCGGAAACGAACGTCGAAGCGGGATTGGATGGCGCGGCCGGGCTGAATGAACCGACCGTCGGCGACTTTCTCCAGTTGATGAAGCCGCGCGTCATGTCGCTCGTCGTGCTGACCGCAATGACCGGCATCGTCGCGGCCCCCGGCAACATCCATCCGCTGCTTGGCGCCATCGCCATTCTCTGCATCGCGGTTGGCGCCGGCGCGTCGGGCGCGCTCAACATGTGGTATGATGCCGACATCGACGCGAAGATGCAGCGCACTGCCGCCCGCCCCATTCCGCGCGGCCGCGTCACCGGGGACGAAGCATTGGCCTTCGGCGTGTTCCTGTCGTTCGCATCGGTGCTCATGCTCGGCCTGCTGGTCGACTGGCTGGCCGGCGCGCTGCTCGCCTTCACGATTGGCTTCTACATCTTCGTCTACACCATGTGGCTGAAGCGACGGACGCCTCAGAACATCGTCATCGGCGGTGCGGCCGGCGCCTTCCCGCCCATTGTCGGATGGGCGGCGGCCGGCGGTGGCATCAGTATCGAAAGCGTTCTGATGTTCCTCATCATCTTCGTCTGGACGCCGCCGCATTTCTGGGCGCTGGCTCTCTATCGCAGCCGCGACTACGAGCGGGTCGGCGTGCCGATGCTGCCGGTGGTCGCCGGACCCGAGGAGACGCGCCGCCAGATCCTGATCTATTCGGTCATTCTTGTGCCACTGGCCGTGGCGCCCTACTTCATCGGCCTTGGCGGATTCGTCTATCTCGTGACATCGGTCATCCTGGGTGCCGGGTTCCTCTACTACGCCGTGCGGTGCCGCAGCATCACCGAGGGGCGCGAGGGCGATACCGCCGCCAAGCAGTTGTTCGGCTTCTCGATCCTTTATTTGTTTGCTCTCTTCGGCGTGCTGCTGGCCGAGCACACGGTCTGGCGGCTATTGGCATGACCGGAGTTCAAGGCGTGAAGGACAGCAAGCCGAGAGAAGGCCTCGATGCCGCGGAGCGTGACAGACGCCAGCGCATGCGTTCGATCGCCATCGCGGTTGTCCTTGTCATGATGGTCGTGGTGTTCTACCTCGCCACAATCGTGCGCCTGGGAAGCAATGTCCTGAACCGGTCTCTTTGAGGCCACGGAGCAAGCAGCTGGAACCCGCAACCGCACCACCCGAATTCCGCCAGCCGATGGCCGCGCGCCATCGCCGGGTCGGTCTCATCTGCGCCGGCGTCGCCGTCAGCATGCTCGGCGCGGCCTATGCGGCTGTTCCGCTTTATCGCCTGTTCTGTCAGGTCACCGGCTTTGGCGGCACCACCATGGTCGCCAAGAAGCGCTCCGAAACTGTGCTTGATCGCACCATGACAATACGCTTCGACGCCAACACGCGCGGGGGCTTGCCCTGGCAGTTCGAGCCGATGCAGCGCACGATCCAAGTCAAGCTCGGCGAGAACACGCTCGCCTTCTACCGTGCCACCAATAATTCCGATAAGCCGGTCAAGGGCGCGGCGCTATTTAACGTGTCGCCGGATCTGGCCGGGCAGTACTTCAACAAGATCGAGTGCTTCTGCTTCAAGGAGCAACTCTTGCAGCCGGGGGAGACCGTGGAAATGCCGGTATCGTTTTTCGTCGATCCGGCGTACGCCAAGGACACCGACATCGGCCACATGTCGACGATCACGCTGTCTTATTCGTTCTACCCGGTCGCGCCTGGAGCGCCAGGGATTGCGGAAAGCGCGCCATCCGCCGCCGGGGTTCGCAAAGGTGGATAGGCGAGACATGTTCATATCACTTGACTGACACTGGCCGGGTGCGGCAACGACTAGTGTAGCGCT
>PERT01000057.1 GCA_002928955.1 Hyphomicrobium sp.
AGAATCATAGGTTTGCTAGTGTTCCTTAGGCGCCGACATTTGATCTGGAGCGCGTTGCAACGGGAATCAAATGTCGGCGCCGGAACACTAGCCCAACTGGCCGGCTCGACCTCGCCCGTGCCATAGACCGCAAGCATTGCCGGACCGATCACCGGCATCGTCTTCGGGATCTGCGGCCGGGTGACGCCGCCGAACACCCTTGAAGCTGTGATTGCGAGCGACGTCACAATTGCCGCCCAGATGCCGCCCAGGCCAGCACCCTTGCGACCGGCCGAGACAGCCTGTGCAACGGTTCTTCGGCGAGTTCGGGGTCGTCGAGAATTTTCAGCACGTATCACCTGCCGTATGCGAACGCCGAGCATACCGCCCATCGTCGGGCGCCATTTTGAGCCACCGCAAACCCTTGGCTTTGCCATCGCATTGGACTACCAATACGTTTGTCGGTTCCGTAGCTCAATGGATAGAGCACTTGGCTTCGAACCAAGGGGTTGGAGGTTCGAGCCCTTCCGGGACCGCCAACCTAAACAGCGGGTTTCGGCGTCTTTCGCCGCGATGTGGAACCAGCGACGAACGTCGCGGCGGCCGGGGCGGTCGATCAACGACTCGTGATAACTTGTGTTATTCGGTTGGTGCTTGAGACGGTTATCGGTATCTCGCCTGCGGCTAGCCGACTCCTCCAGAGTACCGGCCGGGGTGAACTTTTTCCATTTGCCAAATCCAAGTCCATCACTTGAACCTCGCTCACAGGAGCTAACATGCGACCGACAGCCTATGCCGTGATTGCCGCCGCCGCGATGGCGTCGACCTTGTCACTTCCAGCGTCGGCACAAACGGCGCAGCCGACCGAAGCAATCGTCAAGACCATGCAGACGCTCAACGGCGGTCAAAAGGTTCGGCCGAGCGGCGCCAAGGGACAGTGCTTCATCGGTACGTTCACGCCTGCCGCCGAGGCAAAGGCCCTGACGAAGTCCGTCGCATTCGATAAGCCCTCGAAGGTCTTGGCAAGATTCTCCGTCGGCAGCGGCAATCCCAAAGTCATGGACGGCAACAAGATGGTCAATCGCGGATTCTCGTTCCGCATCGACGACGGCGGCAAGGGCCAGACCGAATTCGTGATGGTCAATGCTCCGATCAACTTCGTGAAGTCGCCAGAGCAGATGCTGGGCTTCCTGAAGGCACGCCTTCCCGCTGCAGATGGCAAGCCGGACCCAGCCGTGGTAAAGGCCTTCTCTGAAGCCAATCCTGAAACGACGCTGCAGGGCAAGTACCTCGCGAGCAAGCCGGTTCCCGGCTCGTGGGTGGGCGTGAGCTACTGGGGTATCCACAACTACACTCTTGTTAACGCAAGTGGCGCCAAGCAACTGGTCAAGTTCCAGATGGTCCCAACGGCGGGCGAAATCGGCCTCACCGATGACGAAGCCAAGGCCAAGCCAGCCGAGTTTCTTGCCGACGAGCTGAAGGGCCGCATCGAAAAGAAGGCGCCTGCAGGCTTCGACATGATTGCGATCATGGGCAAAGCGGGTGACGAGAAGACCACGGCCACCGAGCAGTGGGTGGACGAAGACAAGCGCCCGCGCGTCAAGCTCGGCACGCTTGCGATCACGGCTCTCGAAAAGAACGAGACCTGCGACGGTGGCATCTTCGATCCGCTCAACCTCGCCGATGGACTCGAAGGACCGGCCAACGACCCGCTGTTCGTCGAGCGCCGGCCCGCCTACGCGATCTCGATCGGGCATCGCGGCAACTGAAGAGCGTCTAAATCAATATCTACCCGCGCGACGACCTCGTCGCGCGGGTTTTTCTTTTGCATATTGTTCACGCGGCCATCGCTGGATAATCCGTGTAGCCCTTTTCGCCCGGCGTATAGAACGTAGCCTGATGCGGCGGCGTCAGAGCCGCACCCGCCCGCAGACGTTCCACCAGATCGGGGTTGGAGATGTAGTCCCTGCCGAAGGCTACTGCGTCTGCGCTCCGGGATGCCACCACCTGGGCACCGGTCTCGCCCGTGTAGGCCCCGCAGGCAATGATCCTACCTGCAGAGGCGCTTCGCGCCATCGTCACCGGATCCGTCTCGATCTTGTTGGCGAACGGCCTCATCACATGCAGGTACGCGAGGCCGTATTCATCGAGCCGCCCGAGATAGTGACCATAGAGCTCGGCCATGTCCGATTCCTCGATCCCATTGAATGCGTGCCCGGGACTGATGCGCACACCTACCCGGTCCGACGGCACCTTTTCGAGGATCGCAGTCACGACTTCCAGCGGCATACGCACCCGGTTCTCGATGGAGCCGCCATACTGGTCCGTACGCTGATTGACGTTCGACGACAAGAACTGATGAAGAAGGTAGCCGTTGGCCGAGTGCACCTCGACGCCGTCGAAGCCCAAGTCCACTGCGGCTTTGGCCGTATTCGCGAAGTCGGCGGCAATCTTGGCGATCTCGGTTGTCTCCAACGCCCGCGGTATATCGTGATCAACCATGCCCTGCTGGTCGGTCCACATTTTTCCAGGTGCCTGGATCGCACTCGGCGCCACCGTCTCTCCGCCGCCACCGCGATTGATCGACGCAGCAATGCGCCCGCAATGCCACAGCTGCACGACGATCTTGCCGCCCTTGGCGTGCACCGCATCGATCACTGTTCTCCACACAGCTTGCTGCTCGGCCGTGTGCACGCCCGGTGTCCTGCAATAACCCATGGCATCATGGGATACCTGCGTGGCCTCTGTGATCACGAGACCGGCAGACGCGCGTTGTGCGTAATACTTGGCTGCAAACACCGCCGGAACGCCCGTTGTGCTCGCCCGCGACCGCGTCAGCGGGGCCATAACGATGCGGTTCTTCAGGTCGATCGCGCCCAGCCGGACGGGTGCAAACAGCGGTTCGGTATCCATCAGCGTCTCCAAGAATTAGAATCGACGACCAAATGCCCCTGAAACAGTTCGACATGGGTTGACGTTGCCGAGCTATCCAAATGGCAACGCAGATCATGAACCTTTCGGTTCTAAATTTCAATAGTTCCGTTCTTTTGAACTATTTGCCGTATCCCGAAAAACCGCTATCCGTCCCCAACCGAGCGGAGATCACGTCTCGATCCCAATTGTCGGAAAGGAAGCCAATGGCGGCCGCGAAATACGTGCATTCGACCGAAGGTTGCACAGACACGGTGATTGGAAATCATGGCCTGTCGAGGGTCGCACTCCAGTCCTGGCTCGAACGGTTGCAACCTCAGATCGAACGCCTCCGTGCCGAGTACGAGGCCGGTGACCTTCCGTTGCTTCGGATCCCTGAGCACACCGCCGATCTTGCGGAGGCACGTCTCGCACTCGACGCACTGTCGGAGGGCGCACGCACGATTCTATTTTTCGGGACTGGCGGCTCAAGCTTGGGCGGTCAGGCCCTCGCCCAACTTGGAGGCTGGAACATTCCGGGTGGCGCTTCGCCCGGCCAGAAGAAGCGCCCGCGCACGCGATTTTACGACAACCTCGACGGAGGCACTCTCGAAGGCGCATTCGCGGAACTCGATCCCTCGACCACGCGCTTCGTGGTGACTTCGAAATCCGGAGGCACGTCCGAGACACTCGCCCAGGCCATTGCCGCGTTGTCCTTGGTCCGGGCCGCCGGATTGAGCCGCCGCATCCCTGAGCTGTTCCTCGGCATCACCGAACCGACCCAGCCCGGCAAGACCAACGGGCTTCGCACACTCTTCGAAAGCCTCGGCATTCCGCTGCTCCAGCATCACACTGGTATCGGCGGGCGCTTCTCCTGCCTGACCAACGTCGGGCTCATGCCGGCTATGGCGCGCGGGCTCGATGCGAACGCCGTCCGCAAGGGCGCGCACGATGTAATCACCGGACTGCTTGAATCGAAGACACCCGCTGACTTTGCCCCAGCCGTAGGTGCTGCCGCGATGATCGGCCTTTCCAAGAACAAGGGCATCCGCACGCTTGTGATGATGCCCTATGCCGACCGGCTCGGGCGCTTGGCGCACTGGTACGTCCAGTTGTGGGCCGAGAGCCTCGGCAAGGACGGCGAGGGCACCAGCCCCGTCGCCGCCATGGGGCCTCTCGATCAGCACAGCCAATTGCAGCTCTACATGGACGGTCCCCGCGAAATTTCGGTGACCGTCATGCGCGTCGGCACCAAGGGCATAGGTCCCGTCATTGATCCGGATATGGCAAAGGCCGCCGGCATCGGTTTCATGGGCGGGCGCACGGTCGGCGATGTTGTGCACGCTCAGTCGCACGCCGTGCCGGAAGCCCTCGCCAAGGCCGGCCGGCCGGTCCGCACCTTCGACATCCCCCATCTCGACGAGCGCGCGATGGGCCAGCTGATGATGCATTTCATGCTGGAAACCATCCTCGCCGGACGCCTGCTCGGCCTCGACCCCTTCGACCAGCCCGCCGTCGAACTGGCCAAGATCCTGACCCGCCAAAAGCTGGAGGTCAGGTGATGGGTCACAGGGGGCAGGTTTCAGGGTGTGGCTTCAGGGCGTAGGCTTCAAGCGTGCGAAGAGGTTGTGGACGGCGGCGACCCGGATCGGGGTACGCCAGGCGCGAATCCCCGTAAAATCTCTCACCTATTCTCTCACATCCAACCCCTGTATCCTTGCCCCATGGCCACCATCCGCCAGCTCTCGCCCGAGACCGTCAATCGCATCGCGGCTGGCGAGGTGATCGAGCGGCCCGCAAGCGTGGTCAAGGAGCTGGTCGAGAACGCCATCGACGCCGGCGCGCGCGAAATCGATGTCGTTACCGCGGCCGGCGGTCTCGCCTTGATCCGGGTCACCGACGACGGTCACGGCATGGACGCGGGCAATCTCGCGCTCTCGGTCGAGCGCCACGCCACCTCGAAACTCGACGAGAGCGACCTGTTCGATATCCGCACGCTCGGCTTTCGCGGCGAAGCGCTACCCTCCATCGGGTCGATTGCCGAACTCACCATCGCCTCGCGTGCATCCGGCTCGAACGACGCTTTCGAGATCACGATCGAACGGGGCGACAAGCGGCCCCTGCGGCCCACAGCCCTGAACCAGGGCACGCGCATCTCGGTGCGCGGGTTGTTCTCGGCGACGCCCGCCCGGCTCAAGTTCCTGAAAAGCGAGCGCGCCGAGAACACGGCGACAGGCGAAGTCGTCAAGCGGCTAGCCATGGCGCACCCTGGAGTCGGCTTTACACTGACAACCGGCGAACGCGCGGGCCTGCGTCTGCCGGCCGTCGCGCCTACTCCAGAAGGCCTGTTGCAGCGTCTCGGCCGCATCATGGGTTCGGAGTTCCTCGGCGACGCACTGGCTGTCCGCGGTGAGCGCGACGGCGTCGTCGTGCGCGGGTTCGCCGGCCTGCCGACGCTGAACCGACCCGATCAGGCGCAGCAGTATCTGTTCGTCAATGGCCGCCCGGTGAAGGACCGGCTGATCATCGGCGCGTTGCGCGGCGCTTACGGCGATCTCGTGCCGCGCGGCCGGCATCCACTGGTCGCGCTGTTCGTCGAACTTGATCCGCGCGACGTCGACGTCAACGTGCATCCGGCCAAGTCGGAAGTGCGCTTTCGCGATTCAGGCCGCGTCCGCAGCGTCATGATCGGCGCCGTTGGCTCCGCTTTGGCCGAGGCCGGACATCGGGCATCGGTCAGCGGCGGCGTCGCGACCATCGACACGATGCTCGCCGGCGTCGCGCAGACGACTGGCCGGCAGCCAGCCACCAGCTGGCCCCCGTCACCCGGCCGGACGTCGTCTTCACCGCCAAGCTACATCAGCCCCGGCTTTGCCGAAGCCATGCAGGCGCCGTTCCATGCCCTCGACCAGCCGAGTGGCGACACTGGCGCCGCGCGCGACGATCCCCCACCCGACCATCTCGACCGTCCGCTCGGGGCCGCCCGTGCCCAACTGCACGAGACCTATATCGTGGCACAGACGCGCGGCTCGGTGATCATCGTCGATCAGCACGCGGCCCACGAGCGGCTGGTGTACGAGCGGCTCAAAGCGATGCTCGCCAATGGCGGCGTCGCGCGGCAAGGGCTGCTGATCCCAGTCGTCGTCGACGTCGGCGATGACGAAGCCACTGCACTTTCGGAAAATGTTGCCGAACTCACCGAACTCGGCCTCGTGGTAGAACCCTTTGGTCAGGGAGCGGTGGCGGTGCGTGAAGTCCCTGCACTCCTCGGCAACGGCGACGTCAAAGGGCTGGTCAAAGATCTCGCGGCCGGCATCCTCGCCGATGGCGAAAGCCACGTGCTTGTCGACCGGCTGGAGGCAATTGCCTCGCGCATGGCATGCCATGGCAGCGTGCGCGCCGGCCGCCGCCTCACGCCCGTAGAGATGAACGCCTTGTTGCGCGATATGGAAAACGTGCCCTATTCCGGCCAGTGCAATCACGGCCGGCCGACCTATGTCGAACTCAAGCTGTCCGATATCGAGCGTCTGTTCTCCCGCCGATAAAGTCGCAATGACGTACGCTTTCAATGATGCGATGCGCGCCACAGCTTATCGGGCCCTGACGCCCCGGCGATCTCGATTGCCGCCACTTGTTCTTGGAAAATGCCTTGGCTCGACACGGGTACCGTCGCCATCCTCGCAATGAACCCGACGACCGGAGCGCCAGTGGAACCAATGCTGCGGACGCTTGGGGCCAGCGTTTTCGCCATGGCCTACATTGAGCTTCCGAACGGAACCTGGACCGATCGCGCCGGAAGCAATAATTGCGCTGTCCGGGGATCACGCCAATCAATCCGCATCTCGTCATAGTTGGCTTCGACTACGACCGGAAACCGGCCAAGTTCTTCCGCTCCAATGCGGCCAGTCTTGCCGGCAGCGGCGGGCAGAGCTGGCTTGGCGCAACCTTCCTCGACGACATGAAGGGCACGTCCAAGCCGCGAGAGGTCACCCTCGCCGAAGCGGTCCAAGCGTTCCGCATGAGCCCGGTTATCCAGCCGGTTCGGTCGAGCCCACGAGACACCTGGGTGCTGCCGCCCGGCCTCAACATCGAAGATTTTCTTGCCATCCAGAAGTTGGAACTCGATGCCATCGACAAAGACGATGTTGGGCGCTTGGTGACGGCGGGGAAATTGTGGATCGAGGGAAAGTTCAAAAACCAGGCCATCAGAGACAAACGCCACTACGAATGCCAGATCGGCCACGATGGCTTTGCCTCAGCCGTTTCTGCTTGGCGGACGTTGTCGGCTGACACCCGCCTCACTCCGCCGCCCGCGCGAACGTGATTTCCGTGTCGCCGTAGGCGCGGCAGTCGAATGCCTTGAGCCGGTCGGGCAGCACTGGCCTCATACCCTTCCGTTCCTCGACAGCGATCACCGCGCCCGCCGCCAGCCAACCGCCGGAAACAAGCGACGCCAGCGCCCTCTCGCCGAGCCCCAGGCCATAGGGCGGATCGAGGAAGGCAAGATCGAACTTACCCATTTGAGCTGAGGGGCCGAGGTCGGTCGCGTCACGCCGGAAGATGCGCGTCACGCCGGTCAACCCGAATGCCTCGATGTTGCGCCGGATCAGCGCCCGACTATCGGCGCTCTCTTCGACGAACAGGCAATAGCCTGCCCCGCGCGAGATCGCCTCCAGCCCCATGGCACCGGTTCCGGCGAAGAGATCGATCACCCGCGCACGCGGAAGCGCGAACCCGTCGATGCCGTGGACGAGTATGTTGAACACGCTCTCGCGCACGCGATCCGACGTCGGCCGCACGCCCTCGTGCTCGGGGCCCGCCAGCTGACGCCCGCGAAACGTTCCGCCGACGATCCTCATGATGTGGTCTGCCTCGTCACGCCGCGCATCGGCTCAGCCTCAATCGCGGTCGCGCCGCGGCCGCATCGGGCGCGGACCCTTGCGTGGCCCGCCACCGCCATCTGGACTATATCGGCCGCCACCACCGAACTGAGGCTTCCCGCTCCGTTTCGATCCCGGCACCGGCGGCCCCCGTTCTTCGCGGCGCGACGCGCGCGTTGCCGCAACCTCATGTCCGGTCTTGGGCCGCCCCGGCTTTGGCTGTCCGAGCTTGATACCCGCCGTTTCGCGACCTTCGTCATCACGGCGCACCGGCCGCGGTGCCTGGAACCGCTTCGGCCGCTCCGGTTCGATCTCACCCAGCAGCCCGAACTCGGCGGCGAGCGTCGGCCCCATCTGGTCGGCGAGCACGCGGCGCTTCACCAGCTCCACCGTACCCTCCTTCAGATCGAGCAGCTGGAACGGCCCGAAAGAGACGCGGATCAACCGGCCAACCTCGAGCCCCAGCGAGCCGAGGATCTTACGCACCTCCCGGTTCTTGCCCTCGCGCAGGCCCAGCGTCAGCCACGCATTCGCGCCCTGGAACGTGTCGATGGTGGCCTCGATCGGTCCATACTCCACACCCTCGATCTCGATGCCGTCCTTCAGCTTGTCGAGATCGGCCTGCGAGACCCGACCGCGCGCCCGCACCCGGTAGCGGCGCAGCCAGCCGGTTTCGGGCAGCTCCAAGTGACGCGCAAGCTCGCCGTCGTTGGTCAGCAGCAACAAGCCCTCCGTATTGAAATCCAACCGGCCGATCGAAATCACGCGCGGCATGTCGTCGGGCAGGCTTTGGAACACCGTCGCCCGGCCCTCGGGGTCGTTGTGTGTCGTTACCAGCCCGCGCGGCTTGTGATAGCGCCACAGCCTGACGGGTTCCGCGAGCGGCAGCGGCTGGCCATCGACCAGAATCTTGTGCTTCGGCCCGACATCGAGCGCGGGCATCGTGAGTAGCGTGCCGTTGACACGCACCCGGCCATCGGCGATCCAGCGCTCAGCCTCGCGCCGCGAGCAGAGTCCCGCCCGCGCCATGACCTTGGCGATACGCATCGGTTTGGGCGTTTTCGGCACGGCGGCATCCGGTGCGCCAGACGTTCTGGCCGGACGCGACTTCCTGCCTTCGGGGCGCTCCGCGCCTTCCTGGCGTTGAGTAGAGGCGCCTACAAGATTCATCTGCCGCGGGCCGTCTGTGCGCGAGCCGTTACGCGGAGGGGGTCGTTGACGGTCATCGCGCTTTGGCATTTGATCCGAAGTTCGTGTGATGATCGAGTGGTCTGATTCATGCTGTTGCAGATATCCATTAGGGACTTCTCGATCTGAATCACAATCGAAATCCGTTGTTCACTCGCGTCGTTCAAACGGCGAGATCCACAGCCGTTTGCGCTGAAACGTGTAGCGGAGTTCGCTGTTGCGACACGAGTTGAGGAACCGACTGTATGACACCGGCAACCAGGATCGGCCACATGGATCGTGCGCTCACCGAAGCCCGCGCCGCAGCAGCACGCGGCGAGGTACCTGTCGGCGCGGTCATCGTCGGTCCGGATGGCGCCGTTATCGCACATGCCGGGAACCGCACCCGCGAACTCTCTGACCCGACCGGGCATGCGGAAATGCTTGCGATCCGCTCCGCCTGCGCCCTACTGGGCTCAGAGCGGCTTGCCGGCTGCGACCTCTATGTCACCCTGGAGCCCTGCCCGATGTGCGCGGCAGCGATCTCGTTCGCGCGCATGCGGCGCCTTTATTATGGTGCCAGCGACCCGAAGAGCGGCGGCATCGAGCAGGGCCCGCGCATCTTCACGCACCCGACCTGCCACCACGCGCCCGAGGTCTACGCCGGCATCGCCGAACCCGAATCCGCCGCATTGCTCCGGTCGTTTTTTGCCAGCCGCCGCGGCCAGTCGTACCACGGCGGTGACTGACGACCCCATGTTGTGGCCTTACTTTTTGATCTGCCTCTAGCAATTGTCACTGATTGGTCTCCGATCGAGCTGGGTTCTTGACACCGCGCGCCGCCCCGCCTATCTGTCTCGCAGCTTCTTAGCACTCACAGACATAAAGTGCTAACAGCGCAGCGGCCAGATCCATGGGGTTTGGCAGGTTCAGCCATAAGCCACTGAAATCGGAGAAGTATTTCCAATGAAGTTCCGTCCCCTCCACGACCGCGTCGTAGTCAAGCGCGCGGAAAGCGAGACCAAGTCTGCCGGCGGCATCATCATTCCGGATACGGCCGGCGAGAAGCCGCAAAAGGGCGAAGTCGTCGCTGTCGGCCCGGGCGCCCGCGACGAAGCAGGCAAGCTCGTCCCCATCGACCTCAAGAAGGGCGACAAGGTGCTGTTCGGCAAGTGGTCCGGCACCGAGGTCAAGATCGACGGCCAGGAGCTGTTGATCATGAAGGAGAGCGACATCATGGGCGTGCTGGAGAAGTGACGGTGCGGCCCGGCCCAGTGACGGCTAGGCACCACGTCTTGATTCCACGCCTTTATCCTCGGGCTTGACCCGTGGATCAATTCCCCACTCCCGTACCCCACCTTTCAGGAGCACGCCCACATGGCTGCAAAAATCGTCCACTTCGGCCCCGACGCTCGCGAAAAGATGTTGCGCGGCGTCGACATTCTTGCCAACGCAGTGAAAGTGACGCTCGGTCCAAAGGGCCGTAATGTCATCATCGAGAAGAGCTTCGGCGCCCCGCGCACAACCAAGGACGGCGTCACCGTCGCCAAGGAAATCGAGCTCGAGGACAAGTTCGAGAACATGGGCGCCCAGATGGTGCGCGAAGTGGCCTCGAAGACCAACGACGTCGCCGGTGACGGCACCACGACGGCCACCGTTCTCGCCCAGTCGATCGTCCGCGAAGGCCTGAAGTCGGTCGCCGCCGGCATGAACCCGATGGATCTGAAGCGCGGCATCGATCGCGCCGTCGCCCAGGTCGTCGAGGAAATCGGCAAGAAGGCCAAGAAGGTCAAGAACTCGGCCGAGATCGCGCAGGTCGGCACCATTTCCGCCAACGGCGAGGCCGCCATCGGCAACATGATCGCCGAAGCCATGCAGAAGGTCGGCAACGAGGGCGTCATCACCGTAGAGGAAGCCAAGAGCCTCGAGAGCGAACTGACGGTCGTCGAAGGCATGCAGTTCGACCGCGGTTACCTCTCACCCTACTTCATCACCAACGCCGACAAGATGATCGCCGAGCTCGACGATCCCTACATCCTCATCCACGAGAAGAAGCTCTCTGGACTTCAGCAGCTGCTCCCCGTGCTCGAGGCCGTCGTCCAGACCGGCAAGCCGCTGCTGATTATCGCCGAGGATATCGAGGGCGAAGCGCTCGCAACCCTCGTCGTCAACAAGCTGCGCGGCGGCCTCAAGGTCGCAGCCGTCAAGGCGCCGGGCTTCGGTGATCGCCGCAAGGCCATGCTCGAGGACATCGCCGTCCTAACCGCCGGCCAGACCATCAGCGAGGACCTCGGCATCAAGCTCGAGAATGTCACGCTCAATATGCTGGGGCGTGCCAAGCGCGTCACCATCACCAAGGACGACACCACCGTGATCGACGGATCGGGCAAGAAGAAGGACATCGAAGCCCGCGTCAACCAGATCAAGGCGCAGATCGAGGAGACCACCTCGGACTACGACAAGGAGAAGCTGCAGGAGCGTCTCGCCAAGCTTGCCGGCGGCGTGGCCGTCATCAAGGTAGGCGGCGCCACCGAGATCGAGGTCAAGGAGCGTAAGGACCGCGTCGACGACGCGCTCAACGCCACCCGCGCCGCGGTCGAAGAGGGCGTCGTTGCTGGCGGTGGCGTCATGCTGCTGAAGGCATCGATCGCCATCACGGTCAAGGGCGACAACCCCGACCAGGAAGCCGGCATTGCCATCGTTCGGCGCGCGCTCCAGTCACCGATCCGTCAGATCGCCGAGAACGCGGGTGTCGAAGGCTCGATCGTGGTCGGCAAGGTGCTCGAGACCAAGAGCGCCACGTTCGGCTACGACGCCCAGGCTGGCGAGTACGGCGACATGATCGAAAAGGGGATCATCGATCCCGCCAAGGTCGTGCGCACCGCACTCCAGGACGCGGCCTCCATCGCCGGTCTCATGATCACCACCGAGGCAGCTGTCGCCGACGCGCCGAAGCGCGACGCTGGCGGCCACGGTCACGGCGGCATGGGCGGAATGGGTGGCATGGGCGGAATGGACATGTAAGCTGTCCGGTCTGGCGCTTCAGGTGCCGACGAGGCACGCGCGCCGGCCGACAACGTTCCGACATCGAGCGGGGGGGCTCTTCGCGGCTTCCCCCGCTCACATCAACTTACATACGCCACTGCCCGGCGGTTTCCGGCAGGTTCCAGCCCACGGCCGCACAGTGAACCTTGGTTCCAAAACACGCAAAGCCCAGGCCGTGGGCCCAGGCTTCACGCGTAACCAACTTTGAAGCGGCGGCGTCACTCGTGAACGTTTTCTACGGCCAATGCCCGAGCAACGGGATCGAGTGGCTTCACTCTCGGCGGCTTAGGCCCATAAACGTCATCCCATCTTCCAGAACTTGATCGCCGCCGGTCCTAGAATGACGACGAACAACACCGGCAGGAAGAAGATGATCATCGGTACTGTGAGCTTCGGCGGCAAGGCCGACGCCTTTTTCTCGGCCTCCGACATACGAATATCGCGGTTTTCCTTGGCCATCACGCGCAATGCCTGACCGACGGGCGTACCATATCGCTCGGCCTGAATGAGGGCTGTGGCGACAGCCTTGACGCCGGGCAGCCCCGTGCGCCGTCCGAGGTTTTCGTACGCGAGCCGACGCTCTGGAAGATATGACAGCTCGGCCGTGGTCAGCGACAGTTCTTCGGCAAGCTCGACCGACTGCGATGCAACTTCGCGGGCAACTTTGCCGAAGGCGGCTTCCACCGACATACCCGACTGAACGCAAATCAGCAGCATGTCGAGGCTGTCCGGGAACGCGCGCTTGATGAGTGTCTGCCGCTTCTGCGCGATGTTTTCGATGAACAGGTTCGGCAGGTAGAAGCCGGCGAAGGCCGCGCCGACGGCCATCATTACCTTGATGAACGGCGGGTAGACCGCTTTCGACATAACGAACAGGTAGAAAAGCGTGCCTAGAAATACAATCACGGGCATTGCGAGGCGGAAGAACATATAAGCGACGAGCGGGGCCTGGCCGCGAAGGCCGGCCATCTTCAGCTTATTGCGCACTTCTTCGGTATCGAACTTCTGGCGCAGATCGAACTGGTCGACGATCTGCTGCATGAACCCCTTAGGCGTCTGCCGCAGTTTCGTCTTGCCGTCCTTGGCGTTTGCTTCTGCGAGCCGAGAAGCGCGCATCTTGTCGCGCTCGATCGCCATGACCTTCATGCGCTGGTTCATGCGGTCGCGCGAAAGGATCGGCAGGGCAATCGTCAGCACGGTCGCAAAAGCGGAAACTGCGGCCAGCAGCGTCACGATGAACTGGGGACGCATGATCGTATCGACGATCTCAATGATCATGAAGGCACCCTTCAACCTAGACAAATGTTAACGTCGTAACCGCAGCCGTCAGCCGCACCGGGCAGCTCAATTCTCAGTACTTGAAGTTGATCATCTTGCGCATCACCATCACGCCGCAACCCATCCAGCCAAGGCCGGCGATGACGAAGAAGTTGCCTGTCTTGGTGGCAAACAGAGGCGCAATGTAGTCGGGCGAAGCTCCGTAGATCATGAACGTGACCATGAACGGCAGCGAGGCGAGAACCATGGCGGAGGCCTTGGCTTCAGACGACATCGCCTGCACCTTCATCTGCATCCTTATTCGATCACGCAGCACGCCGGAGAGGTTGGCCAAAGCTTCGGACAAATTGCCGCCCGACTGCTGCTGAATCGAGATCACGATGGTCAGGAACTTCACTTCCTGCAGTGGCACGCGCTGTGTCATGCGCTCGAGACCTTCCGCAAGCGACACGCCGATGCGCTGCTGCTCTACCACTTCGCGGAATTCGCTGCAGATCGGCTCCGGGCTTTCCCGCGAGACAATCTGCAAGCATTCGTTGAGCGGCAGACCGGACTTCACGCCGCGTGTCACGACGTCGAGGGCGTTGGCAAGCTCGCGGAGGAACTTCGCCTGACGCCGCTGGATCATCTTGTAGAGGATCCAACGGGGCAGGCCGAACATGCCGACAAAACCGCCAACCAATGCACCGAGCTGGACCAGAACTGTCGGCTGAAACGAGAGGTAGATCGAGACCATCGTCAGCACGCCAACGCCGGCGCTGATCATCCAGAACGACTTTGGCGTGATGTCGAGACCGGCCTGCTGCAGTTTCAAGCGCAGCGTAACCTTTTCCTTCTTCTCGCGAACCTCGATGTCGTTGAGCGTATCCTGGACCTGCTTTCGCCGGTTTGCGACCGTTTCCGCCTGGCTGCGCGCCGCAACGTTCTTGGTGCGGCTCTCCGTCACCGTCTGGATACGCTTCTCGGACGCGCCGTCACCCGAGATGTAGGGCCACATCAGCGCGAACACGATCGAAACGAGCGCAACCGCCGCAAGAATCGGCGCCAGCAACGGAATCAAATCGACGTTAGCCATTTGCCTCTCCGAGGACGTTGCCGTTTGCGTCTACGACTTCAGAGCCGGCGAGCGCCGCGGCCAACCGGTCTTCCTCGTTGTAGTATTCGGCACGGTCCCAGAATTTGGGCCGCGAAATACCAGTCGACCGGTGGCGGCCGACGATCTTACCGTTGGCATCTTCGCCGAGGATCTCGAACACGACGATGTTCTGTAGCGTGACCACGTCTTCCTCCATGCCGATCACTTCCGTGATGTGCGTGATCTTTCTCGAGCCATCGCGCAGTCGCGACGCCTGGACGATCACGTCGATCGAACCGACGATCATTTCACGGATGGTACGAATAGGCAGCGTGTAACCGCCCATCATGATCATGCTCTCCAACCGGCCTATGGCTTCGCGCGGGCTGTTGGCGTGCAGCGTGCCCATCGAACCGTCGTGACCAGTATTCATGGCCTGCAGAAGATCGAATGCTTCCGGCCCGCGGACCTCACCGACGATGATCCGCTCGGGTCGCATACGCAGGCAATTCTTGATCAGGTCTCGCATCTTGATCTCGCCCTCGCCCTCGAGGTTGGGCGGACGGGTTTCGAGGCGCACCACATGCGGCTGCTGCAATTGAAGCTCGGCCGAGTCTTCGCACGTGATGATGCGCTCGTCGTTGTCGATCGAGCCCGTGAGGCAGTTGAGCAGCGTCGTCTTTCCTGAACCCGTGCCGCCCGAGATCAGCACGTTGCAACGAACACGGCCGATGATCTCGAGGATGGTCTTTGCGTTCGGCGTGATCGAGCCGAACTTGACCAGCTGCTCGAGCTTGAGCCGGTCCTTTTTGAATTTACGAATGGTGAGGGCGGGGCCGTCGATAGCCAGCGGTGGCGCGATGACGTTGACACGGCTTCCGTCAGGCAGACGGGCGTCGCAGATCGGGCTCGATTCATCAACACGCCGGCCCACTTGACTGACGATACGCTGGCAGATGTTCATCAACTGCGTGTTGTCGGCGAAGCGGACCCCTGTCCGCTGGACCTTGCCGTTGACTTCGATATAGGTCGTGTTGGCTCCATTGACCATGATGTCGGCAATGTCGTCACGTGCCAGCAGTGGTTCCAGTGGCCCGTACCCGAGCACGTCGTTGCAGATGTCTTCAAGCAGCTCTTCCTGCTCGGCAATCGACATCACGACGTTCTTGATCTGGATGATCTCGCTCACGATATCGCGAATTTCTTCGCGCGCGGCGGCCGCATCCAGCTTGGCGAGTTGTGTCAGATCGATGGTGTCGATCAGCGCGTTGAACACCGTCGTCTTGACGTCGTAGCACTCTTCCGAATGGCGGCGCTGAGGCTGGGCCTCGGGCTCCGGCTTCGGAGGCGCGCTCGCGGGCGTTGCGGACGCCGCCTTGCCGCTCTCGGTCGGCCGCATTGCGGGCGCCGGCTGAGCCTGAGGCTGGGCAATGCGCTTCGGCGCCTGCGGATCGTTTGAGCGTTTTCCGAACATCGATGAGACCTCAGCGCTTGAACTTGAACTTCTCTAACAACGGCGCAAGCCCCGCCAGAGCCGACACCTTCTTCTCGACGCGGGTTTCGCGTCGATGCGTGATGGCGAGAGCGATGTCGCGGAATGTAGCGGCCGCTTCCGACTTGGCGTTGATCTCCTCGATCATCTGGCCGTTGTTGGACGCCTGCCCGAACGTCTCGCTGTCGAACTTGATCTCGCCCAGCACCTTCAAATCGAGCGCCTGCTCGAACTCCTTAATGCTGATCTCCGGCCGCTTCGGCACACCCGTCATGTTGATCAGGAGGTGCGGCTTGCTGTCGTTCTTGCGGCTGGCGCGCAGGAAATCGACCATGTTCTTCGCATTGCGCAGATTAGCGAGATCTGGGACAGCCGTGATGACCACCTCGTCGGCCTGCGTCAGGATTCGCTTCGACCAGGACGTCCATGCATGCGGCATGTCGATTGCGACGAACGGCACGTTCTGGCGCACGACGTCTATCACCATGTCGCAGGCGTCTGCCGAGATGTCGTAGTCGCGATCGAGGATGACCGGAGCTGCAAAAATCGACAGCCGCTCCGAACACTTGGTCAAAAGGCGATCGAGAAGCACCTCGTCGAGCCGCTCCGGGCTGGCGAGCGCTTCCGCGATCCCCTGCACAGGGTCCTGATTGAAGTCGAGACCGGTCGTTCCGAACGCCAGATCGAGGTCGGCGACAATGACGTTGCCCTTCAGCGCCTCCGAAAGCGTCCATGCCGTGTTGTGGCAGATGGTCGACGAGCCGACGCCGCCCTTGGCACCGATGAAGGCGAACACATGACCGACGGGATCGGCCTCCGGGTTGTTGTAGAGGTTAGACAGGCTCTCCATCAGCTGCAGCGGCGAGACAGGCGCCACGAGATACTCGCTGACCCCCCGCTTCAGGAGCTCACGATAGAGGATCACGTCGTTGAGGTGACCGATGATGACCACCTTGGTGCCGGCGTCGCAACTCTCGGCCAGCTTGTCGAGCTCGCCGATCAATGCGGCCCGCGGCAGCGAGCTTTCGATGATGATCAGGTTCGGCGTCGGACTTTCCTGGTAGTGCGCAACCGCCGCCGAAGCGCCGCCCATGTGCACGCTGACATGGGCCTTGGTCAGCCGCCGATCCTCGGCAGCCACTTGCAGCACTTGCGTGAACTGCGGATCTTCGCAGAACGCCTGGATCGAAATGCGCGGAATGGGTCGCGCACGGCCCACCTGGATGTCTCCGGTCGGCTCGATGCCGTCGCCTACTTCGACGAGTTCATGGCTGGTCGACATGTCGTGGTCCTGTCCCGAAAGTGATTGCTTTGTCATGACGTCACGACCTCAGTTCTGGGTCCTGGTGTCTACCCTCTCGTCTGACGACCTGGTCGCGCCGGACGTCTCGCCCTTCACGTACTTGTCCCAGTTCGTGCCGCGGCGTTCGGAAGCCCGTGCGGTTTCAGTGCGCGGCCCTAGCAGGTCGGCCGGGTTGGCGATGTGGGCTGCCAGGTTGCGCTGCGTGGCGCAGCCGAAGTTGGCATAGGGAAGGTTGCCGGGTTCGTTCGCCAGATTGGTCGGCCAATAGCCGCATTCGGGTGCCTCTGCGACATACCTGAGGTAGGACACGCGAACCGGCGGTTGCGGATCGTTCTCAATGTGATAGGCCTCCACCGTGATCGCAGTTTCGGGGAACCCATTCTCGTCGAGAAGCCCGCGGATATCCTGCACCGCGTGCATGGCCGCGACCTCGTTGGCCGATCCAGACGGTGCCGAAATGATCAACCGGCTGTTGCCGGCATCCGTCGCCCGGAAGCGGGCCGCGAAGTCCAGGACATCCGCGCGCTGTGATGGCGTCAGCCCGTGCGAACCGCGCGAGACGCGGATCTGCATGTGAGTGGGTTTCTGCGAAACCAGGATCGGGTGCCGCTGAGACGGATCGACCAGCGTCCAGCCCGCAACCTGCGGCGTTCCCGGACTTTCCTTGCAGCCAGCAGCAAGCAGCGCGAGTGCCGATACCGCTATGGCCTTGGTGACGGTCAGGGTCAATCTGCGCGATGGGGCACCGTTCGACCGGACGCCCGCTTTCAGAGTGATGTTAGACATGGTGATGATCTCCAGCGGTCGGCTTATTCGACGATGAACCCATAGTCGCCCTTCAGATCGCCTGCCGGCTGCGGTTGCCCGCGGCCGTAGATGCGGTTGAGGTGACCAAGAAAATTGGCCTTCATGTCAGAGGCATCGGCTAGTCCGTCGAGCGGACGGCCGAGCTGCTGGCGTGAAGCGGGACGCACCAGGTAGGGCGTCACGATCACGACGAGTTCGGTCTCTTGCTTGATGAAGTCACGCGAGCGGAACAGCGTACCGAGCACCGGAAGATCTTTGAGGCCCGGGAACCCATCGACGTTCTGCCGTGTATCCTCGGAGAGGAGGCCGGCCATGGCCAACGACCCTCCAGACGGCAATTCGACGGTCGATTCTGCCTTGCGGGTCCGCAGTGCCGGGATCGAAAGGTTGGAAATCTGCACGGCGCCCTGGTTTGAGAGCTCACTGACCGAGGTCCCGATCTTGAGCGAGATGCGGCCCTCCGAGAGAACGATCGGCGTGAACGTGACGCCGATGCCGAACTCCCGATAGACGACCGAGATCTGCCCCGAGCTGTCGACCACCGGCACCGGATACTCGCCACCCGCGAGGAACTTGGCCGATTCGCCAGAGATCGCCGTGAGGTTGGGTTCAGCCAGTGTCTTGATCAGGCCGTCCCGCTCGAGCGCGCGAATGGCGTGGGAGATGCGACTGCCGCCCAAGTCGGCCACACCAGAAAGACCGCTGTTGCCGAAGGGTAGTGCGTTCGCATTGACCGGTCCGGAATTGAAGTTCGAGAGCCCTCCGGCACCGGCACCCGCTGTGGAGATTGCTGGAACAGGCAACCCACCAAGACCGGCCGCGGCCGTCAACGGCAACGCGTTCGCTGTCAGCAGTGCGGTTGAGAAGTTGCCGGCGTTGATCGCAGCACCAAGGTTGATGCCGAATTGCTTGAGCAGCGAGCGCTGGACTTCCGCCACGGTTACCTTGAGCATCACCTGCTCTTCACCTTCGACCGCGAGCAGGTTGATCACCTTCTTGGCCGCACTGCCGCCGCCGTTGTTTCCGCCCGGCTGCAACGAGAAGCTGGCATTGAGGCTGCTTCCCTGCTGGCCTCCCCCGGAGTTACCGCTCGCCCCGCCACCATTGCTGACGGACTGGATGAGTTCAGTGTTGGCCTCGGCGAACTGCTCGGCAATGTCGGCGGCGCGGTTGCTGTCGAGTGGCGTTCTGACCGATCCGACCAGAACGAGCGCCTTGCCGGCAATCTCGGACTTTACGTTCGAGCCCGGAATCAATCGCTTGAGCAGTTGATCGAGGCTCGTCAGATCGACGCCCACCGTCACCTCGACGGTCAGCACCTGCTGTCCGTTCGTGTCGAAGAAGAAGGCATTGGTCTGTCCCGCCTTCTTTGCGATCAGGAACACGCGGTCGGCCGACTGAACAACGGCGTCGACCTTCTGCGGATCGGAGACGAGCACGTCCTTGAGTTCGAACGGGAACTGAACCAGGAACGACTTGCCGTTGCTGATCGCGACCTTCTTCGTCAGGGGAAAAATCGCATTGTGGGGGATCGTCAGAACAGAGTGCTGGCTGACATCGGGTGCCTGCGCAGCGTCACGATCCTTGGGACCGGCGAGCGCAGAGGTGTTTAAGGCTCCAGCCAGCGTCAAAACGATCGCGCCGATGGCCCTGGTGAGGGAGTTCCGCATAGTCGATACCTTCCTAATCCTCGTCACTGCCGAAGCTGGAGTTTTCAGTTGACGCCGTACGCGCGCGACCTGGCGCCGTAACGCAGGATACGAATGGCATTGCCACGCTGCTTATT
Source organism: Hyphomicrobium sp. (assembly GCA_002928955.1). Classification (GTDB taxonomy): domain Bacteria; phylum Pseudomonadota; class Alphaproteobacteria; order Rhizobiales; family Hyphomicrobiaceae; genus JAKAML01. The sequence continues at coordinate 19,723 of PERT01000057.1, forward strand.
GAGATCGTTGCCGCCGCTCGGGCCGCTCTCGCCGGCCAAATCGGCCACCGAGCGGAGCGCGAGAGAAACCTCACCCATCGAAGCGGCAAGCGCGAGCAGCTCTGACTGTTTCGGAGTGAGCTCGAGTGTGGCCGTGTTGGCCGACCCCTCGGTGGACTTCTTGCCTTCCTTGCTCTCGATCTGCTGACCGAGCGCGAGGACACGGACGTTGCGGAACAGCGTGTCGGAAACATGCTCTTCACCTCCACCCTTGGTCCGGAGGCGGCGAATCAGAATGACGTCGACATGATCGTTCGGCAGGATCAGGCGTCCGACAGCGGTCTCTTCCTTGATCTTGGTCGAAATGGCGCGCATGCCGGCCGGCAGGATCGCCGCGAGCACGCCACCCTGGCCAGGCTTGATCAGCTTGTATGCGGTGATCGGCTCACCGGCGATGATCGGCGCCCGTGCAATTGCACCGGACAGCTCGCGCATGACGGCTGTGCCTTGTGCCTTCGTAATGAATGTCGGCGTAATCGCGTCCGCTGGCCAGGTCTGCCACTTGAAGTCTTTTTCGGTGGCGATCTGTCCAAGCCCGATATCGGCGCGGGCAACGAGCACCTCGGTCGCGTTGACCTGAACCGCAACCTGCTTCTGCGGTTGTGGCTTGTTGACAATCCCTTTCACCATGACAAAGGCCATGATGCCGGCCACACCGGCAATTGACATGCCGATCAATTGTGCTCGTTTCATCGCGCAATAGGTCCTTTCAACCCAGGGCCTCGACCCCCAATTCCGAGGATCAGTCTGCGCGACAAACGTCAATGTGAGGTTAACCCAGGGCCTAAATCGGCACGGAATTCTGGGTCAGCAGTTCTGCCGCCGGTAAGCAGCACCGATTGCCTTCGAGCCGTATCCGATCGGGAGCCGATCAGGAAATGAAAGCCAGGTACCACTGTGTCTTGGGATAGATCAGGAGGGCCGCGCCAGCGATCGCGATGCCATAAGGCACGCCCGACTTCGGGTCGTGCAGCCGAACAGCCCAGCCCGGCATCGACCATCCGGGCAGCGAAAGGATAACGGCTGGAACCAACTTCCGGTACAGCAGGATCACGACACACATCACGCCGCCAATGATCGCGACGTTGCCGAAGAATGGAACGATATGATCGAGTCCGAGCCACAACGCGGCCGCTGCCAAAAGTTTGGCGTCGCCGCCGCCGAACACGCCGAGTGCAAACAGCGCAACACCTGCCGCCAGCACCACGCCGCCTACCGCCAAGTGCTGCCAGAAGGTGACCCAGGTAAAACTGGCGAGCGGAGCCAAAACGAAAAATGTCGCGAGGAGAACCAGCGAAATGCGGTTCGGGATGGTCATGGTCAGTAGATCCGACACGGCGGCATAGGCCATCGCCAGCGGAAATATGAACAGCAACGGATACTCGAACACGGAATTCGACCCCTTCGAAAGCCCCACGCCAGGGCTGTGATACGCCGACTTAAGTTTGCCGCAGAACGGTTAATCGCCGGTGAATGGCGTCTCCAGGCCCGCCGCCCCCAGGGCCTTGCCCATCAAACCGCGTTGAGCAGTGCCGCCGCGTTGTTGAAGATCCCAACCAGCGCCGGCGCAATATCGTCAAGCGTCCCGATGATTCCGAGTGCAATAGTGGCGATGATCACGGTGTACTCGACGGACGTGGCGCCCCGCTCGTCCGTAGCGAAGGACGCACACAGACCTGATATTCCATTGAATTGTTTCATTTGAGCCTCCTCAAGGCACTTGGTCCGGCCCTCGCCAATTCACCAGCGAGAAGCCAGTTGCGATCGCCGCACGCTGCCTCGTGCGCCCACCGTCTCCCGACACTATCGCATCGTCCTAAAGACGATCGTTAAATCAGCCGTTGTGGCCTCAGTGGCAGTCGACTTTCCGCCACCAAAGCAAACAAGCGATTGACGAATTCGAACGAGTTCTTTCCAATTTCCGGCACCGACGTAATCAGGCGTCGACTGGACGCACTCGTTTCCGAAAAACACGAAACCGCCCGGCGCAAGGCACCGGGCGGCTCGCTTATCGGGTCCTTCGACCCATTCCAGTTTCGGGTCTTTCGACCCC
>PERT01000058.1 GCA_002928955.1 Hyphomicrobium sp.
TTGAACGCCACACTAAACCATTGTTTTTGCTAGTGGTCTTTATGTCTCGCCTAAATCGTCAGCGGTTGCCGCCAGTACAGCGATTTAGGCGAAACAGACCACTAGTGTGGCTTCGCACCGTAATTGACCTGTGCGAGCGGCAAGCTGGTCGTCAATCAAGGCGCGTTGAACGCCACACTAACCCAATGATATAGCTAGTGGCCTTCATGTCGGTCCTAAATCGTCAGCGGTTGCCGCCAGTACAGCGATTTAGGCGAGACAGACCACTAGTGTTCGGGCTCCGATTTCTGGTCCCCCTTGCAGCACCTGATCAACCCAGCGTCGGAGACATGCGGAACACGAGCAACTCTATGATTCTGGTGTTGCTTCTGTCACGAACGCTTGGCAGGGTCCCGCGCAGCAACGGGGAACCAGGCGAGAGTGGCGCAACACTAGGATGGCCAAAATGGTAGCGCGGGAGACATGGACTATGAAAAGTCGCTCAGGGCGTGGATGGACTTGGCTCGTCGCTTCGCTGGCGGTGGTCGCCACTCTTTTCGGCGTGCCGCATGTCGCATCAGCGGCATCCGATGGGCCTGGGTCACTCGCTCGATCGACCGCTGGGTCGACAATGACTGTCGATCATGGCGCTTTCGACAAGCTACTCAAGGCCTATGTCGTGCCGGGCAAGGACGGGATCAACCGCGTGGACTATCCGCGGTTCCGATCCGAAGGTCTGGCATCGTTGAAAGGGTACCTCATGGCGATGCAGGGGGTCGATCCGACCCGCCTTGGCCCAGCCGAGCACTTCGCCTACTTCGCCAACCTCTATAACGCGGCGACGCTCGACGTCGTGCTCGAACATTACCCGGTGAAGTCGATCAAGGCGGTACGCCTCGCCGATGCGTCAGGCAGCTTGTACGATGGCCCTTGGAAGACCAAGCTCGCATCGGTCAACGGTATTCGGATCAGCCTCGACGAAATCGCCAGCGATATTCTGCGGCCTTCGTTCAATTCGCGTGATCCCCGCGGCCACTATCTTCTGAACTGCCTGTCGATCGGCTGCCCGAACCTGCTGCCCGAGGCCATCACCGGCGCCAAGCTCGAAGCGCAGCTCGAAAGCTCGACCAAGGCGTTCGTCACGCATCCTCGCGGGGTCAGCGTCACGGCCGGCAAGATCAAGTCATCTAGCCTCTATTCCTGGTATGAAAGCGACTTTGGCGGGACTGCTGGCGTGATCGCGCACATGGCCAAGTTCGGCGGACCGGAACTGGCCAAGCAGCTTGCGGGCATCTCGGCAATTGCAGAGCATGACTACGACTGGGGGCTTGCCGACGCGACCCGCTGAGTCTGCGCGCCCCGCGGCGCGCTGGCCGGCCTGATGAACACTGCGGCGCGAAGACGTGAGGACCGATCCAACTGGTGCGGCAGACGAATCGCTGCTTTAATGCTTCTAAATCGTTTCGATCTGGACTAGTTTAAGGATGTTCCGGGCAAGCCATCTTTATCTCGATGGAGCGAAAAATGACCGAGACCAAGCAGCAGAACCTCGCGTTCTGGATTTTGATGATGCTGATATTGTTGATGCCGTGGGCGCTCGAATAGCGATCATTCTGACGTTGACGTCGTACTCGACGTCTTGAAGACCTGAGCGAAGATTGGCGCTCGGGATCCCTCGTATGGTTTTTTCACTTTCGTCGGAAAATGGTACCAGCACTCGGTTGCGGCAGCGCCGTTGAACCGCATGGCTCCCGGCCGCATGACTTATTCGTCGAATTCCTAGCTTGCCCAATCTCACGCGGTGGTGATGCTAATGCTCCGGCGCCGACACTTGGTGATCGGGCGCGGCAAGGGGGACCAAGTGCCGGAGACGAAACACTAGTCTCCTGTTCAACAATAAGCCGGGACCGGATTTGCGGTCACCCGCACGAATGGGAGAACGCCAATGAGCCGTTATGCCGAGGTTTACGCGGCCTCGCAGCGAGACGCTGAAGCATTCTGGGCGGAAGCCGCGCAGGATGTCACATGGTACAAGCGTTGGGACAAGGTGTTCGATCCCTACGCCGGACAGTACGGCCGCTGGTTTCCGGGTGCGGAATGCAACACGGCCTACAACTGCCTCGATCGCCATGTGGAGAAAGGCCGCGGCGGACAGAAGGCGCTGATCTACGACAGCCCCGTGACCAAATCACAGCGGTCCTATTCCTATTCGGAGCTGACACTGGAGGTCGCGACGCTCGCGGGCGTACTGATCGACATCGGTGTCAAGAAGGGCGACCGTGTTATCGTCTACATGCCGATGATCCCCGAAGCCGTGATGGCCATGCTGGCGTGCGCGCGGATCGGAGCGGTTCATTCGGTGGTTTTCGGCGGGTTTGCCGCGACCGAACTCGCCACCCGCCTGGATGACGCAAGGCCCGTTGCGATCCTATCGGCTTCCTGCGGCATCGAGGGCGCTCGGTTGGTGGCTTACAAGCCACTGCTCGACAAGGCGATCGAGCTTGCCATACACAAGCCGAACGCCTGCTTGGTGCTGCAGCGGCCGATGCTCGAAGCCGCCCTGACGTCTGGCCGCGACTTCGATTGGGCCGAAGCGGTCAAGCTTGCGAAGGCGAACGGGCGCAAGGCCGGTTGTGCCACCGTCGCGGCCACCGATCCGGCCTATATTCTTTACACGTCGGGGACCACGGGGCAACCCAAGGGGGTGGTGCGCGACACCGGCGGCCACATGGTCGCGTTGAAGTGGACCATGAAGAACCTTTACGGCATCGAGCCGGGAGAGGTGTTCTGGTCGGCCTCGGATGTCGGCTGGGTCGTTGGCCATTCTTACATCTGCTACGCACCGTTGCTGCATGGGGCGACAACAGTCGTCTACGAGGGCAAGCCCGTCGGCACGCCTGATGCCGGGGCGTTCTGGCGCGTCATCGCCGAGCACAACGTTTCGGCTCTGTTCACGGCGCCGACCGCGTTTCGCGCCATCAAGAAGGAAGACCCCGAAGGCAAGCTGATCGGCAACTACGACTTGCGGGGCTTCCGAACCTTGTTCCTCGCCGGCGAGCGCGCCGATCCAGAGACGATCAAATGGGCGGAACGGCATCTCGGCGTACCCGTCATCGATCACTGGTGGCAGACCGAGACGGGCTGGGCGATCGCCGGCAACCCGGTTGGCCTCGGCATGCTTCCGGTGAAGTACGGCTCGCCGACCGTTCCGATGCCGGGCTACACCATCGACGTGCTCGATGATAAGGGCAAGCCGGTTGCCGCCGGCCAGACCGGAACACTCGCCATCAAGCTGCCGATGCCGCCCGGTTGCCTGCCGACGCTGTGGGGGAATGATGCCCGCTTCCGCAAGAGCTACGTCGAGGACTTCTCAGGCTACTATTCCACATCCGATGCCGGCTATCGTGACGCCGACGGCTATGTGTATGTTATGGCGCGCACGGACGATGTGATCAACGTTGCCGGCCACCGACTGTCGACTGGCCAGATGGAAGAGGTTGTCGCCCAGCACAAGGATGTGGCCGAGAGCGCCGTGATCGGGGTTGCCGACGACATGAAGGGTCAGCTCCCGGCCGGATTTATTGTTCTCAACGCGGGCGTAACGCGCGACCAGCGCGAAATCGAGGCAGAGGTCGTGCAACTGGTGCGCGACGTGATCGGCCCGGTCGCCGCTTTCAAGAACGTGATGGTCGTGAAGCGCCTTCCGAAGACCCGCTCGGGCAAGGTTCTGCGCGGCACCATGCGCGCAATCGCCGACGGCGAGCCGTGGATCATGCCGGCCACCATCGACGATCCGGCCATTCTTGAGGAAATCGCGGACACGCTCAAAGGGCGCGGTATGGGCTCCAAGGCAAACCCATCGGCATGACTGCGAGCCGTTGAGTTCAATGGGGCGGCGCCCTGGATCGGACGCCGCCCAAATCCGTTGCCCGGACTGGCCAACCGGCCGGCTCTCGGCCGCGGTAACGGTTCCAGTCTGGCGCAAGGTGCCAGACTGCATCGTTACCGTTCGTTGGTGTCGCCCTGCTCGTCATCCTTGCCGCCCTTGAGGTTCTTGAGCTTGGCGAGAATACGAGCCTGCTCTTCGGCTTCGGTCTCGGGGCGCTCCGCTTCGGCGACCTTCGGCAGCATGATCTCGGCAAACGGCTTTGGCTTTTCGGTTGTTTCTGCGGTGGGCAGCAGCGTGCCTGCGGTCTCGCTTGGCGCTTTGCTCTTGTCGGCGCGTTTGGCCGACTTTTTCACTTCCAAGTCAAGGTCGGTTTGCGAGCACAATCCAAGTGTGACCGGATCCTGCGGAACGAGGTTAGCCGCGTTCCAGTGCGAGCGATCGCGGATCTGCAGGATCGTCGGCTTGGTGGTGCCAACCAGACGCATGATCTGGCTGTCCTTCATCTCCGGGTGATTGCGGATGAGCCAGACCACGGCGTTCGGCCGGTCATGTCGACGCGAAACAGGAGTGTAGCGAGGCCCTTTCGACCGTGTCGAGACTTCCGGCATCTGCACCTTCGGTTCGGCCAGACGCAGGGCATGGCTCAAATCGGCCTCGCCCACGGCAATCTCGTCGCGTGTGATCTGCCCCGAGGTGACCGGGTCCATGCCCTTGATGCCCTGGGCCACGTCACCGTCGGCGATACCTTTCACTTCCAGCACATGCAGCCCGCAGAACTCGGCGATCTGCTCGAACGAAAGGGCGGTGTTCTCGACCAGCCAAACGGCGGTCGCCTTGGGCATCAATGGTTTGCGGTCGCTCATAAATGTTCTCTTCCCGCTTCCGCAGGCTACCCGCGAAAGCTATTCGACTGAATCGATGATTGGAGGTTGCGTCTTATAACGGCTCTAGAGGTCTTGTTGCAACTGCGGATTGACCGTGTGCCAAAACGGTCTCACGTGTCGCCGTCAGGGCGCCCGTGCCAAGTCTCTGCCAACTCGCCTCAAAGAGGACTTTTATTGCAGTGCGTCCGAAGTGCCATGTTGCGGTGCACAGGTCAGGAAGTTAGACTGCCTGATTGGCAACAGAGTTTCGCACCTTGCCTCGGCAGGCGCTGCTCAACGGTCCAGTGCTCGCTCAAACCGGACGGCTGGGTGCGCATGGGAAAAAAGGACACAAGCGATAACCATGACGAAACAAAAAACCTTTTACTTCGATGACCTTCACGTCGGGATGGAGGCGTCATTCGCCAAGACCGTGACCGAGGCTGATATCAACGCATTCGCCGAGGTCTCTGGCGACAAGAACCCGGTTCATCTCGACGCCGCCTACGCCGCAAAGACCATGTTCAAAGAGCGCATCGCGCATGGCATGCTATCGGCGGGTTATATCTCGGCGGTGTTCGGCATGGAAATGCCTGGCCCCGGCGCGATCTACATCTCGCAAACCTTGAACTTCAAGGCACCCGTCAAGATTGGCGACACGGTCGTTGCCAAGGTCAAGGTCGTCGAACTGTACCCCGAGAAAAAGCGTGCGCGCTTCGAGTGCGTTTGCTCGGTCTCGGACAAGCCGGTCGTCGTTGGCGAGGCCATGCTGATGGTACCCTTGCGCCCGGCCGCTTGACAGCCGCGAAAACCAGTATCAACCGTCAACAGCGCGGCGGATCGGGTGTTCGGTCTGCCGCGTCTGCCTTTCAGTACCTGAGTGTTCCCAGCCTTCCGCCTCCAGAACTTCCTCGAGCACCGTCGCCGGCACCCATGCAAGTCTTGAACGGCATCGATTTTATTCCGGCCTTTGCGAAAGGAGCGGCAGTCGCAATCGGCAATTTCGATGGCGTGCATCGTGGGCATCAGACGCTTATCGCAACGGCCGTCGGGCGCGCGCGAGAGCTTGGCCGTCCCTCTGGCGTGATCGTTTTCGAGCCGCATCCCCGGCAATACTTCGCGCCGGGCCAGCCGCACTTCCACCTGACGCCGCTTAACGAAAAGCTGCGAGTTCTTGCGGCGCTTGGATTGAAGCTCGTAGTCGTGCTGCCGTTCGATGCCCGCATGGCATCGCTGACCGCAGAAGCGTTCATCGAGGACGTGTTGGTCTCAAATCTCAGCGTCAGTCACGTGGTGATCGGCTACGACTTCTTCTTTGGCCGGAAGCGCGGTGGCAACCCGCAAACCATGCGCGAAGCAGGAGCGCGCCTCGGCTTTGGTGTCTCGGTCGTCGAGCCTGTGGCACAGGACGGCGAAGTGTTCTCATCAAGCGAGATCCGCTTGAAGCTGGCGCGGGGCGACGTTGCAGGAGCGGCTCAAGCGCTCGGCCGCAATTGGCGCGTATCGGGCCGGGTGATCGGCGGCGCCAAACGCGGCACCGGCATGGGCTTTCCGACCGCCAACGTGCCGATGCCACAGGGCACTGCTCTCGGACATGGCATTTTTGCCGTCCATGCGATCATCGACGGTCTGAGACACGAGGCGGCCGCCTATTTGGGTACCCGGCCGACTTTTGACGACGGGATGCCGGTTCTCGAAGTCTTCCTGTTCGATTTCGACGGTGACCTTTATGGACGCGACATGACCGTCGAGTTCATCGCGTTTATCCGTCCGGACAGGAAGTTCGCGGACGCTGGCGAACTCGTTGCCCAGATGGAGAAAGACGTGGCGGAGGCAAGGCGGTTGCTTGCCGGACCCTGAAGGCGTTACGGCTTGCGGCCCATCAGGTTGATGGCGGCGTCGACCTGCCCCATCAGCGACCGCGACAGGCCCGTAGTTTCCGCCAAATCAATAAGTTCGGCGACGGCCTTCGAGACGGCGACGGGCCGCCTGTTGGCAAACGCCTCGTGGTTGGCCTCGATACTCGCCAGATCGTAAAGGTAGTTGACCATCAGGCCGTGCGCCTCGCGAATGCCTTTTCGTGACAGATCGGCCATCCAGTTCACCCGCTCGATGCGCGCGCCGTTGCCGAGATGGAACCTTGCGACCGCGTCCCCAGGCCCGCGAACAGAGCCCACACCCGCCAGATAGCGGGCGCCGAGTCTGAGATAGACTTCACGCAACAGGCCGGCCTGTCCGTATCCGTCGGCCTCTGCCTTGCGCGCAAGTTGGGCCAGACCTTCGCGTGGGGTCTTGGCCTTGGTGCTGTCCAGGATGCGGGTGGCCATCTCTCGGGAGAGGTGGAATTCGATATCGGTCTCCGGGCTCTCGATCCAGGCCCTGAAGCCCGGCATCGGCGACAGCGTCGAGAACGTCTTCAGTTGCGGCAGTTCGTGCATGAGATCGGCAGCCACCTGTTTGATCAGGAAGTTGCCGAACGAGACGCCGCGCAGTCCAGGCTGGCAATTCGAGATCGAATAGAAGACAGCGGTATTGGCCTTGATGTCGCCGTCGCCCGGTGCGGGAGCGCGAATGATCGGCTCGATGCGGTCGGACAGTTGATTGACCAGCGCGACCTCGATGAACACCAGAGGATCATCAGGCAGGGCGGGATGGAAGAAGGCGAAGCAGCGCCTGTCGGACGCGAGCCGCCGCCGCAGGTCGTCCCAGCCATCTATGGCGTGGACGGCCTCATAGGCGATGAGTTTTTCGAGAATGGCGGCAGGCGTGTTCCAGTCGATGCGTTTGAGCTCGAGGAAGCCGCGGTTGAACCATGAGCCGAACAAGTGCTTCAAATCGGCATCAACAGGGCGGAGTGCCGGGTTGGCGTCGAGCTGCACGGCCAAGTATTCGCGTAGCTTGACCAGCGTCGCCGTGCCTTCGGGCGCCATGTTCATGCGGCGGAAGAGTTCCTGCCGCGGCGCCTCGACAGCAGCGGCGAGCGATGCGCGATTGGCTTCTGAGGGTTCCAAGCGCCAGCGATCAGCGGCGACACTGATGGCCTTCGGATCGGGCGCAAAGCGCTTCGACAGCATACTCAAGAACTCGAGCCGCTCGGAACTCGTCGCACTCCGGACCAGACGGACGAGATCGTGGGAAATGACGGTGCCGAGTACTTCGCCGCGTTCCGACATGAGCGCGTCAGCGTGGACGCGCGCACGCTCGATGAACGAGCCGCGGTCAGCGCCTTTTGGAAGTTGCGATGATCCACCCACGATGGCGACGCGAAGCTGCTCGATGAACTGAAGCGCACTGCGCGGTGCGTTCGACCAAGTGGACGTGGCAGGCGCGTTCACCGGTGTTGTCTGAACCGATACGGGGACGAGCGCGGTCGGCTTGATTTCGGCGAGTATCGCTGCGCGATCCTGGTCAAGCCGGGGTGCAGGAACGCGCGTCGACGGGTCAGCAAAGCCAGACAGCTTGATCGGGTTGCCCGCCATGACCAAAGGCCCGATGGCTGGGTCTTCCGCAGTCACCACCATGTTGCGCGCGACAACCTGCGGGTCGTCCAGCACTTTGTCTATGGTGTTGATGGGACCGCACGGCACGCCGACGCGATCAAGGATGGTGAGCCAATCGGCAACCTTGCGGGTTTTCAGAGCGCGCCCGATTTCACCAAACAGCAGCTGCCAGTTGTCGGTTCGAAGTGCGTTGGTCGCATAACGCTTGTCCTTGGAGACGTCGGGCAGGGCCAGCGCCTCGCAAAGCTTCAGGAACAACTGGTCGTTGCCGGCAGCGATCACCAGGTAGCCGTCGGCAGCCTCGAAACCCGCAAAAGGTGTAATCGATGGATGCCGCGCACCGATGGGACCTGCGATCTCGCCCGTAGCGGCGTATCTCGAAATGGCGTTTTCGAGGATCGCCACCTGGCAGTCGAGCATGGCGACGTCGACCTTTATGGCTTCCCCCGTGACCGCACGGTGCAGCAGTGCCGCGTTGACGCCAATGGCCGTGAACAATCCAGCCGTGATATCGCCGATCGACGAGCCGACGCGGACGGGAGGCTGACCTGGATGCCCGGTGATACTCATGATGCCGCCCATGGCCTGGACCACCATGTCGTAGGCCGCACGCTTGGAGTAGGGCCCGCTGTGGCCGAAGCCGGAAGCCGCCGCATAGATCAGGCGCGGGTGGCTCGCATGAAGCTTGTCCCAGCCGTAGCCGAGCTTCTCCATAGTGCCTGGGCGGAAGTTCTCGACGACGACATCTGCGCGGGCGAGCAGTTGGTCGAACACAGCCCTGTCTTGCTTGCTCTTGAGGTCGAGCGCGATCGATTCTTTGCCGCGGTTCAACGACGAAAAATAGGCCGAAGTCCCTTTGAGAAATGGACCGTAGGCGCGGCTGTCGTCGCCCGTTCCCGGCTGCTCGACCTTGATGACCCGCGCGCCCAGATCGGCAAGCACCATCGTACAGTAGGGGCCGGCCAGCACCCGGGTCAAGTCAACGACGGTTATGCCGGAAAGTGGACCGACGATCGGCTGGGTCCGGAGGACTTGCTGCTGGCTGTCGGGACGGGGATCGGCGTTTTCAACGACGGCCTTCGGCATTGGACGGTTCCTTCGAGACTTGCTTCATGTGCAGGCTTCATTTTTGGCTGGACGGCATCAATCCGTCTTGAGCCCGATGAAACTGTCCGGCAGCATCGAAATGAATTCCATGAACCGGTCACCTTGGATGAGGATATGGTCGCGCATGATGCGTTTTGCGGTTTCCCCCTCCCGCGCGGCAATCGCATCGACGATGGCGCCGTGCTCGGCGGACGAGCTGCGGATGCGGCCCGGCTGTCGCAATTGAAGACGCCGATATGGGGCTGCACGCATGAACAGAAAGTTTGCAGTCTCGGCGACATAGCGATTGTGCGCGCCGGCATATATCCCGGCATGGAAGCGGCGGTTGGCCAGAAAGTAGCTATCCGAAGAACCGGTCTTCTCGGCCGCGCCGCACGCCTCGTGCATGGCCCGAAGTCCGCGGATTTCATCGTCCGACATGCGGCGGGAGGCCCACTCCGCCGCGATCGCCTCGATCTCTGCGGTCATGGCGAGGCATTCGAGGATGCTTTTGATCCCAAGCCGGGTGACGAAGGTGCCCGATCGCGGCCGAGCCTCCAACAGCCCGCTTGCGGTGAGCTGCGCCAGCGCTTCGCGCAGGGGTGTGCGGGACAGCCCGAACCGCGCCGACAGCTGAACTTCATCAAGGCGGGTGCCCGGTGGCAATGCACCCGAGATGATCTCTTCCTCGATCAGGCGGACGACCTCGTCTTTGAGCGTCGGACCTTTGAGCGCTCCGGTCTTCAGCACCCCAGTCTTGAGCAGCGCACCGGCCTCGCCCTTAGCTTTGATCGCCTTGGCCGCGCTGGTCGCAGATTTGAAGGCATCAGAGGTCTTTTGCATGGGCAAACTATGCTTGAGTGACAATCTTGCGTGCAAGAAGATTGTTTCTGCATACAATGGAAACTGCCGTGTGGACATTATTTTCTCGTTGAGGCATTGATTGCGGCGCATACGATCACCGCAAAGGTGGCGCGGGCCACGGCCCAGATCATGAGCGAGCCGTAAAAAAAACTCGCCATCGGAGGAAGCGTATAATGCAGACCAATCGCCGTGCACTGCTCGCCTTGTGCGGCAGTGCGCTTGGATCGTTCGTTGCGATCTCGATCTCGACGTCGCCGGTCACGGCGCAAACCTGGCCGGACAAGCCGATCACCTTCGTCAATCCATTTGCCGCCGGCGGTGGTACGGATGCTTTCGCGCGTCCGCTGGCCGCCGAACTCACGAAACAGCTCGGCCAAAGCGTCATCATCGACAACAAGGGCGGCGCGGGCGGCACCCTCGGAGCCGGCGTCGCGGCGCGCGCGGCCAAGGACGGCTACACGTTCTTTGTCGGCGCTGTCCACCACACCATTGCGCCGGCGATTTACGCCAAGCTCACGTATGATCTCGAAAAGGACTTCGAGCCGATCGCGGTCATCGCGATGGTGCCGCACGTGGTCGTCGTCAATCCTGCAAAAGTTCAGGCAAAGTCGCTCAAGGAGCTGATCGAATTCGCCAAGGCCAATCCGGGCAAGCTGTCGTTCGGATCGGCCGGCAATGGCACTTCGCATCATCTCGCCGGCGAGATGTTCAAGGCGTTGACGAAAACCGACCTCCAGCACGTGCCCTACAAGGGTGCGGGTCCGATGATGCAGGATCTGCTGGGTGGCCAGATCGACATGGCATTCGACGGCCTTGGCAGCTCGGCGGCACAGATCAAGGGTGGCAAGCTCGTGCCGCTGGCATTGGCGGCGAAGGAGCGGTCATCGGCTGTCGCCGATGTGCCGACCTCGGCCGAGTCGGGCGTCGCCGGCTTCGAGGCATCGGCCTGGTACGGGGTTTGGGCGATCGCCGGCACGCCGAAGGAGATCAAGGACAAGATGGCCGCCGAGATCGCCAAGGCGCTCAAGGCGGAGACGATCGGCTCTGTTTGGGCCGCGCAAGGCGCCAAGATCGGTCCGGTCGGTGCCGACATGGCCGCCTTCATCAAATCCGAGATCGAGAACTGGGGCAAGATTGCCAAGGGCGCCAACGTCAAAATAGAATGAGGCTGATGGAACTCGGCGGCCGGAGCGTGATCCGGCCGCCGTTTTCTTGATCCGCATTGTTGTCGGCCCTTGGAGGAGTTCCTCATGACAAGATGGATCACGAGTCCGCGTGATTTTTGGACCGGCCTTATCTACGTCGGGCTGGGAGCTGGCAGTCTCTGGTTGGCATTGGGCTACAAGTTCGGCACCGTCGGCCGCATGGGCCCCGGCTACTTCCCGCGCGTGCTTGCTGTCATTCTGATCGCCATCGGCCTTGTCTCGCTGTTTCGGGCCTTCTTCTCGAAGGGAGAGCCGGTCACGCACATTGCGTTCAAACCCTTGCTGATGATCGTGGGCGCGATTGTGGCCTATGGGCTGCTCGTCCACACGGCCGGGCTGATCGTTGCTTTGCTCGTCCTCATTCTGATGGGCGCTGCGGCGAGCAGCCAGTTCCGTTTCGACGTCAAGGCGATCTTCGGCATGGTATTGCTGGTGGCTGCCTGCTCGGCCGTCTTCGTCAAGGGGCTCGGACTTCCGATCCCGCTGGTTGGGCCGTGGCTACAGCCGCTGCTCGGCGTTTTGGGTACTCTGCGCTGAGGAGTTCGTGAGCATGGAAGTCTTCGACGGTCTGGCTCTCGGCTTTGCGACGGCCCTGACCATCACCAACCTCTCCTATTGCCTGCTCGGCGTCTTCCTCGGCACCGCCATCGGCGTACTGCCGGGGCTTGGACCAGCTGCCACCATAGCGATCCTGCTGCCGGCGACGTTCGCGCTGCCGCCGGTTACCGCGCTCATCATGCTGGCCGGCATTTTTTACGGCGCACAGTACGGCGGTTCGACCACAGCAATCCTTGTCAATCTGCCCGGCGAGACGTCATCGGTGGTGACCGCACTCGACGGCTACCAGATGGCGCGGCAGGGCAAGGCGGGCCGCGCCCTCGCCACAGCGGCCATCGCGTCATTTTTTGCAGGGACCGTCTGCACGTTCCTGATCGCGTTGTTCGCGCCGCCGTTGACCGAGATCGCCTTGAAGTTCGGACCCGCGGAGTACTTCTCGCTGATGGTTTTGGGGCTCATCGCCTCGATCGTGTTGGCGTCGGGTTCGATCCTGCATGCGCTCGGCATGATCATCATCGGGCTCCTGCTGGGTGTTGTGGGTACCGACGTGAATGCGGGCACGCAGCGCTTCACGTTCGGTTTTCTCGAACTTGCTGACGGTATTGGCTTCGTGATCGTGGCCATGGGCATATTCGGTATCGGCGAGATCGTTGCAAATCTCGAGAGTGAGGGCACGCGCGACGTATCGATCAAAAAGGTCAGTGGCCTGATGCCGACGCGCGAGGACTGGCGCCGTATGGTCGCACCCGTTTTGCGCGGCACGGCGCTCGGCTCGGTGCTTGGTATCCTGCCTGGTGGCGGCGCGGCGCTCGCCTCCTTCGGCGCCTACGCGCTGGAGAAGAAGGTGTCGCGGAACCGGGCAGAACTGGGCAAAGGTGCGATCGAAGGCGTTGCCGCCCCGGAGGCCGCCAATAATGCCGGTGCGCAGATGTCGTTCATTCCAATGCTCACACTTGGCATTCCCGCCAACCCGGTGATGGCGCTCATGATCGGCGCGATGATCATCCAGGGCATTCAACCGGGGCCCAGCGTGATCAAGGAGCAACCGGCGCTGTTTTGGGGTGTGATCGCATCAATGTGGATTGGCAACATCATGTTGCTCGTATTGAACTTGCCGTTGATCGGCCTGTGGGTTCGGATGATCTCGGTGCCGTATCATTTCCTCTATCCGTCGATCCTGGCGTTCTGCTCGATCGGAGTCTTAAGCCTCTCCAACTCGCCGTTCGACGTGTACCTGATGGCGCTGTTCGGGTTCCTGGGCTACGTTTTCAAGAAGCTCGACTGCGAACCGGCGCCATTGCTGCTCGGATTCATACTGGGGCCGATGATGGAGGAATACCTGCGGCGCGCGTTGCTGCTGTCGAAGGGCGACGCAACGGTTCTCCTGACTCGGCCGATCAGCGCGACCATGCTGTTTCTTGCCGGGGCGCTGTTGTTGCTGGTTCTGCTGCCCACGTTCAGCAAGACGCGCGAGGAAGCGTTCAAGGAGGAGGCGGTCTGATATATGTCAGCCAGACGGGAGGCGCGAGCAGCCCCATCCGTCACGTGGGTTGGGCATCCCATGGACCCAGGCAAACATATCACTTTTTGGCTCCTCGCTGTTTGGCGTGGGTGACCTGAGTGGTCTGGCTGTCACCTTCGCTTCAAATTCTTCCTTTTGTTCGTGCCCCCTGCGGAGCCCATCCTTCCGTCCCGACCCACATGTTCCGAGCGCCGACGGGTCGCGTGACAGTCAAGGAAGGCCCATCTTTTGGGCTTTCCGAAGGGCTTGTTCTTGACGGCCACGAGCCCGGCGACACGCTTGAGGGTGTCGGGGGATCAAGCCGTGTCCACTGCCCCAGCCTCCCATTGCGCACGTTGGCCTGCCGAGGTTGTGGATGATCGACCCAATCCCAACAGCGGGGAGCCCCCTTTTTCAGGATCGGGTTTGGGCCACAATTGAGGCCAACCGATTGCTTTTATTGCCGGTACGCACTTCCGATCGTCGCAGTCCGGCTGGGCTCAAGTCGTCCCACGCAGCCCTCCAAAAAAGGGCGACGTGAATTGGCTTCACAGGCGGCAAAAGTGTGCTATACCCGCGTCATCGAAGCCGTCCTTCGCAGGGCGGCTTTGCTGTCTGCGTTCGACCCTTCGGGTCTCGCGCAGGCATCGCACTCGCGCCGGCTCGCGACATGGCCCTGACGCCCATGTTCACGCATCCATTCGGCCGGAGTGATTGGTGACGCGGGGTGGAGCAGCCCGGTAGCTCGTCAGGCTCATAACCTGAAGGTCGTTGGTTCAAATCCAGCCCCCGCAACCAACATTACAGTCGTGATCAGTGCTCACCTGCACTGGCGAAAATCCTGCTTCGATTTCAAGGCCTTGAGGTTCGTCCTCATCCCTCGGCATCACGACGATGCGCCGGACCAAGCCGCGCATCAAACGAGCTGCCTCCCGTTCGTCATTTTCGCCATTGAGCGCTTTCAATCGCAGCCCTTCGACCAGCTTGCGATAACTTGTGGCTCCATCTCCTGGCGGAATGGCTGGTGCCTCGTCGGGCCTCATGGCCAGTTCACCCGCCAGCGTTCTCTTCTTGGTCGCCAACTCGTTCAATCGGGGACCAGCAACCGCCGCATCGGCCTGCCCCTCCTCAACGAGCTTAAGCAGCCGGTCGAATTTCTTCTCAACGTCTGACAGTTCATTTTCCAGACGCGCGCGCATTGCGCCCCGGTCACCGTGCGCACGTACGAATTCCTCGCGATAGGCCTTTACTGTGTACCGGCGCGCAATTTTGACCCCACCCTCGTTGCGGTGATCATGGCCTCCTGTGCGTGCGTCGGCACGGGGGCGAGGGGGGATGATCACGGTGGACACGATTGCAAAGGTCCGGCGCTCGCATTTCGTCGACAAGAAGAAGATCAAGGCGATCGCCCGCGAACTCCGGCTGTCGCGAAACCCGGTGCGCTCGATCGAACGTGCTCGATCAGGACTTCGCCGCAGACGGCCCAGACCAGAAATGGGGCGTGGACATCTCGTATGTGTGGACAGCCGAGGGCTGGCTTTACCTGGCCATCGTCCTGGACCTGTACTCACGGCGGATCGTCGGCTGGCAGCTGAGTGATCGGATAAAAAGAGGCTTGGCGATGGACGCGCTGCAGCGCGCGATCAATCTGCGGCGACCACCGCCCGGGCTGATTCATCATTCGGACCGTGGCAGCCAATATTGTTCGGACGACTACCGGCGCATGTTGCGCGATCATGGCTTCGTCGCGTCGATGAGCGGACGCGGCAACTGCTACGACAACGCCATGGTTGAGACCGTGTTCAAGACCATCAAGTCCGAACTGATCTGGCGCACGGCCTTCACGACGCGCGACCAGGCCGAACAAGCGATTGGCCAATACATCGAAGGCTTCTATAACCCGCGCAGGCGGCATTCGAGCCTCGGCTACGTCAGCCCGGTCACGTTCGAAACAACGTTCCGCGCCGGCAAAATGAAAGAGCAAATGGCTCTCCACTGAATCGGGGGAGGTCCACATGATCGCCAGGGGTATCCCGCTGGTCGTCCACATGGCGAGCCGCGTTACAGTCTGGGATGTCGTACGGAAACTTTCGCACAAGTGATTGAAGGCCGGCGGCCCATCCAATGCACCATCTCGTCGAATGGCACGTCCCGACCGCGTGCCGCGCAGGCAGCACCGCCCTGACATGTCCTGCTCGAAGTCCGCACGCTCGCGCACGGCCGACCGGTTGCGTGGGGCTGTCGGCGACACCCCCAAGCAACGCGACCGTCACGCTCCCGTTTCGGCGACGAGGCCCACAGCGGCAATGCCGGCGCAGCAGCAGGCTTCGTCATTGTCGGAGGTGTCGCCCGAGATGCCCACCGCGCCGAGGAGCGCACCCGCCGCGTCGCGGATCAGCACCCCGCCAGGGACCGGCACCATGCGGCCGCCGGTGATGTGGCTCATGGCGGCGACGAAGTAGGATTGGTTTTCTGCGCGTTCCATGATCTTGCGCGACGACATGCCGAGCGCGATACCGCCGTAGGCCTTGCCGACCGCCACGTCGAGCCGGTGCAAGCTGGTGCCATCCTCGCTCGCCGCCGCGCGGATCGCGCCGCGCGCATCCAGCACTGCGACGGCCAACGGCTTCATGTTGCGTTGTCGCGCCAAGGCGAGGGCCCCGGCCAGGATGGACTGCGCGATCGACAGGTTCATGGCGGCTTTTTCCTCGAAATTCAGTGCAAACGGTGGAAAATGTGGGGTCGCGCCCACGTGGCGCGTCATTCGTGTTGTGGCACAGCAGAGACGCCTTCGCTATGGTGTCGCCCATGACAAGCGAAAGTTCTCAATCCAAAACGGGCGCGCCAGACGCCTCCGCCCGCACCGCGAGCTTCGGGTTCCGGGACGTGAATGCGGCCGAACGCCAGGGCCTTGTCAACGAGGTCTTCGCGCGCGCGGCGGAACGCTATGACCTGATGAACGATCTGATGTCGGGCGGTCTCCACCGGATTTGGAAGGCCGACCTCATCGCCATGCTCAACCCGCCCAAGGGCGACCGTCCGTTCAACCTCATCGACGTGGCGGGCGGAACCGGCGACGTGGCGTTGCGCTTTTCCGCGGCGACAGGCCCCAATGCAAAGGCCACGATCTGCGATATCAGCCCGGAAATGCTGGCCGTCGGCCGCCGGCGAGTTGCGGATGCCGGGATGGATCGGCGCATCACCCTAAGAGAAGGCAATGCCGAGGCGCTGCCCTTCGCGGATCGGAGCTTCGACGCCTACACGATCGCGTTCGGCATTCGCAACGTCACCCGCATCGACAAGGCGCTGGATGAAGCTTTCCGCGTATTGAAGATCGGCGGCCGGTTGTTGGTGCTCGAATTCTCCGATGTGCAGGTGCCTGTTCTCGATCGCATCTATGACTTTCATTCTTTCGAGGTGATCCCGCGCCTGGGAAACGCCGTCGCGGGCGATCGAGCGTCGTACCAGTATCTCGTGGAAAGCATTCGCAAGTTCCCCCGGCAAGAGCCGTTCGCGGCAAAGATCCGGGATGCCGGGTTCGAGCGTGTCATGTTCCGCAACCTGACGGGCGGCATTGCAGCGATCCATTCTGGATGGAAACTCTGAGACGGCGGATGGGCACTCGGAGAACGTCGAAAGCACGAACTCAGCTCAGAATTGCAGCTTTTCAGCATCAGTTATCCCGAACTTTAAATCATTTGAGTGTTCAGACCATATTGACACTTGCGCCAAATGGCCGAATTACATGCATTTATGAGGAAATTCCCCGTCAAGCAAGGAGATTCAAATGACGACTAAGACGAAAACCGCTGCCAAAGCTGCGCCCGCCGTCAATACAGTGACCCTCCGGCATATCGCGGCGGCCCTCGCCGAAGCTCACGAGATGCCGAAAAAGCAGGTCAACGGCATCATGGACGAGCTGATCGCGATGATGACCAAGCACCTCAAGAAAGGTGATCGTATTCGCATGAGCGGCCTCGGAATTCTGCAGGTCAAAAAGCGCCCAGCCCGCATGGGCCGCAATCCGGCAACAGGCGAGGCCATCAAGATCAAGGCCAGCAAGAAAGTCGCATTCCGCGCCGCCAAGGAACTGAAAGAAGCCATCTGATCGCTATTCGGCATCTGAAAGAGAAAGCGACCTGGCCCGCGCGCCGGGTCGTTTTTATTTTATGATCGGCGTCGAATTGGCAACTCGATCCAGTGGAAGCCTGTGCAATCTGCTTGCCGGCCGATGACGGTTCATCCGGGCGATCGCTGTTGTAAATCGGTGATCCGCACCGGTCGATGGGCTCGCAATCATCTTCTGGCCCGCGAGGCCAGCTTCGGCCACAAGGTGCGCGAGTAGGGTAAAATTCCTGTTGTATGCAGCAGTACCCACACCGGCTACAAAGCTGCTAATCAAGTGCGCCGAAGTGGCTTGACCGTCTTGGACCCTTACGCAAGCTCGATACTTTGACGCAGGACTCCGCGCCGATATGGCAAATTCGATCATCAATCTGGCGCGACTGGCCAAGGCAGGTTTCGTGCTCGCACAGCACGGCGTGCGCCTGGTGCCGGACGGCCTGAAGCTTCCGTCACCCGTGAAATTGGCATTGGCCGCGACGTGGCCGATCCGCGTGCTGTCAGCGCCCTTCCACTGGGGTAAGAAGCCCACGGCCCGCATCGCCAGCGCACTCAATTCGCTGGGGCCGAGCTACATCAAACTCGGCCAGTTCCTCGGCACGCGCGCCGACATCATCGGTCCTCGCCTGGCGTCAGAACTGTCGCAGCTGCAGGACCGGATGCCGCCGTTCTCGATGGCTGAGGCGAACCGGGCCGTCGAAGATGCGCTCGGCGGTCGTCTCACCGACCACTACGCGGTGTTCAGCGCGCCCGTCGCGGCCGCGTCGATCGCCCAGGTCCACAAAGCCGAGACACGCGATAGCGGTTTGTCGAAGACGGTAGCCGTCAAGATCCTCCGCCCAGGCGTCGAGAGGCGCTTCAAGGCCGATCTCGACAGCTACTATTTCGCGGCCGCCCAGATCGAGCGCTTCTATGCTCCTTCGCGGCGGCTGCGGCCGATTGCCGTTATCGACAACTTGAAGCGCACCACCGAACTCGAGCTCGACCTGAGGCTCGAAGCCGCCGCCATATCGGAGATGGCCGATAACATCCGGGGCGACAAACCTCGTCCGGGAGAAGGGGCCGGCTTCCGGGTGCCGACAGTGGACTGGAGGCGGACCCAGAAGCGCGTGCTCACCATCGAGTGGATCGATGGCATCCCGATTTCCGATCACGACCAGCTGAAGGCTAGAGGCTTCGATCTCAAGGCACTCGGACTCACAGTGCTGCGCGCTTTTTTGACACACGCCATGCGCGACGGCTTTTTCCATGCCGACATGCACCAGGGCAACCTGCTGGTTGATGTTGAAGGCCGCGTGGTCGCGGTCGATTTCGGCATCGTCGGCCGGCTCGGTCCGCGCGAGCGCCGGTTCTTGGCGGAAATTCTGCACGGGCTGATTACACGGGACTACCGGCGCGCTGCCGCCATCCATTTCGAGGCGGGCTATGTGCCGCCGCACCATTCCATCGATGTGTTCGCCCAGGCGATGCGCGCTATCGGCGAGCCCATCCACGGCCGCACGGCGGATGAAATCTCGATGGCGGATCTGTTGGGGCAGTTGTTCGCGTACACTGAAGTGTTCGACATGGAAACCCGGCCGGAGCTGATCCTTCTGCAGAAGAGCATGGTCATCGTAGAGGGTGTGGCTCGGTCGCTCGATCCGTCGCTCAATCTGTGGAGCGCGGCGGAGCCGATCGCGAAGGAGTGGATGGAGACGAACCTCGGAGTGGCCGGACGCCTCAGGGACGCAGGAGAGGGCGCGTCGGAGTTGGCCAAGATTCTGGGCGAAGTTCCTGTGCTGCTCGGCCAAGCAGAGCGGATGGCAGTGGCCATTGCGACGATGGCACGCGATGGCGTGCGGGTCGATGCGAATACCGTGCAGCGCATTGCCGATGCCGACGAGCGGCAGAGCCGGTGGTCAACGCGGGCACTGTGGCTCGGCGCGGCGAGCCTAGCCGCGATCGCCGCGCGGCAGTTCGGATGGATTTGAACGCCGCACATGCCCGCACATCGGGCCGGCGTCCCATTGAATGGCACGACACAAGGTGTGCTCAAGGGAGGCAGCGGCCAAGGATCAAGCACCGGGTGCGAAAGCGCGCTCCATTTCGCGACGGACGCGGACGGCGATATCAGCCGGATCGATTGCGACGTCGGACCAGCGGATCATGTCGCCTTGAGCAACATCGCCGACAAGCCTGACCTTGTGGGCTAGGCCGAGCGGCAGCAGATCGCCAGCGATCGATGCCACAGCCGGCACCTGCTTGCCCCAAACCGTGAACCCGCCCTCGCCGTCCAGCATCTCGCCGGCTTTGAGCGCTGTCTTGGCCGTCGCGATGCAGTCTGAATTGAACGCAACCGGCGCGCCGGTCGGCTCACCGCGGAGCGCGACGGATGCGACCGAGATACCGAGTTCGAGACCGATCATGTGGGTGGGGCGGTAGAGCGCAGCGTAGCGACCAGATTTGTCCTGGAGGCAATTGTATTCGACGAAGCATTGCCCGGCATACGGGCTGTCGCTTTCGACGATGACGAACGTGCCCATGGCCAGGTGATGTGGAACCGGCGATCCGTCACGATGGAGCGAGGAAATAACTTCAGTGACGCCCTTTTTCTCCAGCGTTCCGCCCTCGCTGCGCGGCTTCAGAGTGTCGGCGAGTTCGAACCGTGAGACCGGGGGAAAGCTGAGACCATCGGTTTGCGGCGCGAGATCACAAGCGTTGCAGACAGCGGTCATCTCGATAGCCGACTTGGTGCCGTCGAGAAACGAGTTGAACATTTTCAGATTGATGTGCGACCGGTCTCTGATCGGGAGGTATTGGGTGAGCACGTCCCAAACGGTATCGGGATTGAGCTGGTGATATGTCGGGTGATAGCGCGTGCCCTTGCCGGCCGCGACAACCTTGAATCCGCAGGCGCGCGCCCAATCGACCTGCTCGGCAATGAGCGCGGGTTGATCGCCCCAGGCCAGTGAGTAGACGACGCCGGCGTCGCGTGCCCTCTTCGCAAGCAGCGGGCCGGCGAGCGCGTCCGCCTCGACGTTGACCATGACCACGTGCTTGCCGTGTCGGATCGCCTCGAGGCAAAGCCGCACTCCGGTCGCCGGATCCCCGGTTGCCTCTATGACCACCTCGACGGCAGGATGGGCGACGACAGCCAGCGCGTCCTCGGTCACATGCGTTTTTCCGGTGGCGGCCGCATCCGAAACCGACGTCGCGGATAACTGCTCGTCGGGCCAGCCGATCCCGTTGAGGCGCTGCCGCGCGCGGTCGGGCGCAAGGTCCGCAAGACCGGCGACATGCATGCCGGGTGTGAGCCGGGCTTGCGCCAGGAACATCATTCCGAACTTGCCCGCCCCGATCTGTCCTATGCGGACAGGATTTCCAGATTGGGCGCGGGCGGTCAGCAAGCGATAAAGATTCATCGAGAAACAACCCGGCTGGTTGGACGAGAACCACTCCGATATGCGCGCAAAAGCCGTTGGATGCACGCGCGAAAAACAAAAACACCGCCTGAGCAAGCTCAAGCGGTGTTTTGTATGACGACTGAAAGAGGGAACCGACTACTGAAAGCCACCTCACTCATCTGCAGACCTGGCAACGACCTACTCTCCCATGACTTAAGTCATAGTACCATCGGCGCTGGGGCGTTTCACGGCCGAGTTCGGAATGGGATCGGGTGCAGCCACCCCGCCATAGCCACCAGGTCGGCGGATGAGTGAAATGACTTCTGGTCTTCCCGTGTTTCGAGACTTGGCTTGAAAAAGCAAGTCTCATAAAGCCATCCCATTAGGATGAGCAGTGCTTAATGAGAGCGTTCAAGCCGATCGAGCTATTAGTACCGGTAAGCTCCACGCTTTGCAGCGCTTCCACACCCGGCCTATCAACGTGGTGGTCTTCCACGGCTCTCAAGGGAGAACTCGTTTTGAGGTGGGTTTCCCGCTTAGATGCCTTCAGCGGTTATCCCGTCCGCATATAGCTACCCTGCTATGCCGCTGGCGCGACAACAGGTCCACCAGAGATGCGTCCAACTCGGTCCTCTCGTACTAGAGTCAGATCCTCTCAATTCTCCTACACCTACGGCAGATAGGGACCGAACTGTCTCACGACGTTCTGAACCCAGCTCACGTACCACTTTAAATGGCGAACAGCCATACCCTTGGGACCAGCTCCAGCCCCAGGATGTGATGAGCCGACATCGAGGTGCCAAACG
>PERT01000059.1 GCA_002928955.1 Hyphomicrobium sp.
CGCTCCAGATCAAATGTCGGCGCCTAAGGAACACTAGCAAACCTATGATTCTAGTGTAGCTTTTGCATCTGGCGTTTGGTTTCGAGTCTAGCTCCGATTGGGGACCAAACGTCAGATGCGCTACACTAGCAAAAACAATGGTTTAGTGTGGCGTTCAACGCGCCTTGATTGACGACCAGCTTGCCGCTCGCACAGGTCAATTAAGGCGCGACGCCACACTAGATCGCATTTCTTTCCTCGAAGAATGAGAAGTAAAGTTGTCTCGAGGGGTAAGCTCTGACGTACGCGCCGAGCGCGGCTGCACATCCCATCTTTTGGGGCGTGCATGGCAATCGTGCGCAACGCTCGGCGCGCTTTCAACACGGGTGCCGACAAGCTGTCAGAAGCGGGTCACAACCTTCGGTGGAGCGACAAGTGAACAACGGACGATGTACCCCAAATAGCTGCCAAGGGCTCGACGACCGTCAGCGCTCCCCCACAGCTTGGTGCATCGAAAAGATGAAAGGCACTCGACGGTCAGGGTCAGATTCGGCCGTCGAAATGATCTCAAGTGACAACGGGCGTTCCGAAGGAAATCTGGTTGCCGTCGGGATCTTCGATCCTGCAATCCTTCATTCCGTAATGCCGGTCTGCGAGTGGGTGCGTGATCCGGGCACCGGCTGCAACGATTTGGTCGTAATACGCATCAACGTTGTCGACATAAACATACACTCTCGACCTGCAGAATTGTTCAGGGCGCGCTTGTGTTAAATTGAATTCGATCTGATCACGGCAAATGCTGGCCAGTTCGAGGGGATCTCCGACAGTCCACCCGACCCGGAAACCGAAGACAGTCTGGTAATAGTCGAGCGCCTTGATCAGGTCTCTCACATAGAGGAGAGGCACCGCCTTGCCGAGTCGCGGGCCCGATCCAATGTTTTCGCCTGCGACGTCGCTGCCCGTCATTAGGCCCCCAATTGCTCGAACCCGGGCCAAATTTAGCACGGGTCGTCCGGTCTGTATAAGTGACCGCTGTGGGTCAAAGCGTGAACGCCCAATTCCCGCTGACGACGGTAGGTATCGCCCCGGCCATTATTGTTTCATACTCGCCGCGGTCTGGTCACTCCTGAGAATTGGCTTTGCTGGATTTTGTCGCGGCCCGTCTTGTGCCAACGGGAGATCGTTGGCACTGTGCAAGCTGCGACAAACGCTCGGCGTGTCTATCGCACGGAGGGCAACGGCCGAATGGATGAAGCCTCCAAGTCGAGCGCGACCGCCAAGGCAGTCATGATACTTGAGGCGCTGGCATCGGCGGGAAGACCGATCACGGCAGCTGAAATCGGACTGATCATTGGTCAGAACCGACAGACCGTGCACCGCGTTCTCGCGCAACTCGAGGAATTGTCTCTCGTACAGCGCGACATCTACATCGAGCGCTTCCAACTGGGAACGCGGTTCGGCGCGCTTGCGGTTTCAGGGCTATCAACGATGGCGCGCCATTCCCAAGCCCATCGCATTCTGGAACAGCTCGTCGATGAGGTGCGCGAAACGAGTAACATCGGCGCATTCGAGTCGTACGAGGTGATCTATCTCGATCGCGTCGAGTGCGACTGGCCGCTCCGCATGCACCTGAAGACCGGCAGCCGCGTGCCAGCGTACTGCACGGCCATCGGCAAGATGCTGCTCTCCGACCTCCCAAACGAGCAATTGCGGAACTATTTGAACCATGTCCCACTTGCACGGCTGACGTCGCATACAATCGCGACACCGAAGCGATTGTTGGTCGAGCTGGCTCGAATACGCGAGCAAGGCTTTTCAGTGAACAATCAGGAGGACCACGTCGGCTTGCTGGCGATCGCAGTGCCACTTTACGAGCCAGGGGGGCGCGTGGCGGCCGGCCTTGCGCTGCATGGTCCCGAGGCGCGACTGCCACTGCGACGAGCACTCGACACGGTACCCCGTTTGCGCAAGGCAGCGGATGAGTTGAGCCGGGTTCTGTTCGGCGGCTCTGAACAAATCGCTGAAAAACGCTCGCGTTCGAGGCAACGTGCTTAATTTTTGTTACGTGACGTCATATTTTTTCTCTGTTACTTTTTTCTCATGAGCTCGACATCGAGCGCGCCTCTCCCTCGACGGAGTTCTTGGCTGTGTCACGAAAAAACAGCGACGAGGGAGCGTCAAGCCGGACAGAGGCGGCGCTCACTTCGATCGCAGCGCACGATTTTCGCGTCAGGTCATTCTGCGACGTGCGCGCCGCGCCGGCTCGTTCCGACGCGACGGCGCTCGATCTCATCCCCTCATCCCACCGCAATGCACTGCATGGGGTTCCTGTCGCGATAAAGGAAGTGTTCGACGTCGCCGGTTGCCACTGCGGATGGGGAACACCGATCCACGCCGACCGTGTCCCGGACGAAGATTGTGTCGTCGTAACACGACTAAAAGCAGCGGGCGCTGTAGTGATCGGTACGACGGCATCGACGGAATATGCGATGGCGCTCGCGGCGCCGACAGGGAATCCGTATTCGCTGGATCGGACGCCGGGTGCGTCGTCGAGTGGTTCTGCTGCGGCCGTCGCAGCTCAATTCGTCGAACTTGCGATCGGATCGCAGACCATCGGATCTGGGATTAGGCCCGCGGCCTATTGTGGAGTTCTGGGCCTGAAGCCGACGCATGGCGCGATTCCCTTGCAAGGGGCCATGCCATTATCGGCGCCGCTCGACCACGTGGCGATCATGGCGCGTGACCTGTCGATCCTTGAGGCGGCGTTCAACGTGCTGAGCTGCGACGCTAGCGTCTCCGGCACGGCATCCGCCGAAGTGCCGCCATCGCGCATCGGGCTGCTCCCACCGTGGTTCACGGATCCAGTCGATGAGCGGGTCTGGCGTCGTGTCCGCACGGCCGTGGACTGGCTGGCGGGCGGCGCTGCTGCCACGGTAACGATCCCGACGAAGGTACGGGTCGGCGAACGGGAGTGCCTCGAGACGATCTTGGCCGTGGACATGTGGCGCAACCACGCTGCGGACGAGCATGCTGGCGGTGACGCAATGAGTCCGCAGTTGAAGGCTTGGTTCGATCGCGGCAGGCAATTCGGCGATGCGGCATACGAGCGCGAATTGGCGCGCCGCGAGGAGTTGTCGCAAGCGATGGAGGCAGTGTTCAACGAGCACGCCGTAGTCGCGTCGCTGGCGACGACAGGACTTGCGCCGCTTCGTAGCGAGGGGACCGGCTCGCGCGCGCCGCAGCGACTGTGGTCGCTGCTCGGTTGTCCCGCACTTGCCGTTCCGATTGGTATGATCGATGGACTGCCGGTCGCGGTGCAATTGATCGCCCGGCCGGGTCATGAGTGGAGCCTAATCGCTCTCGCGCGGCGCATTGCATCCAGTTTCACCATGCCGCCACCTCAGCTTCTCGACGGCACGGTCGGGCCGGCCAAAATGGCGCTGCCCCATGCCAATCCAATCAACCTCGAAATTACAGCCTGACACCACCCAGCCGAAGACCCGACATGAAACCCAAAGGAGAGTTGGACATGCTGAGGATACCGACACGGAGTTTTTCCGCGCTTGCACTCGCCGCTCTCGTTATGCTTGGCGGTGCTCGGGCGGCTCTCGCTCAAGAGACCGTGAATTACGGCGTGCAACCCGCGACCATGCCGATTTATATCGCCAAAGCCATGGGTCTGCTCGAGCCCATCGAGAAAAAGCATAACATCAAGATCGAGTTCCGCTCGTTCGCTTCTGGCGCACCAGAGAACCAGGCGATGGCCGCGGGAGAACTGCAGATGGCCTCGGCCGGCATGGGTCCGGCGGTGATCGCGGCGGCCCGCCTTCCTGCGACGCTGATCGCGATCACGATCCTCGAGCAGACTGCGATCATCGTACCGCGGGACTCCACGATCAAGAGCGTCGCTGAGCTGAAGGGCAAGAAGGTGGCGTTCCCAGGCGAGGGCACGCAGCAGTATCCGCTGCTATTGAAGGCATTGGCCGACGCCGGACTGAAAGTGACCGACATCGAGCTGTTCAAGACCGACGGCTCGCAGGTGCCGACGTTGCTGCAGAACAAGTCGGTCGATGCCGGGATCACCTGGGACCCGCACGTATCGAACGCACTCGCTGCCGGGCATTCCAAGGTGCTGCTTAAGGCCGAGAAGATCCTGCCGATCATGCAGGGGCACTACGTCGGCAACGGCGAGTACGTGCACAATGAATTCCTGAAGAAGCGCCCGGAGGTCGTGCAGGATCTCATCACCGCGAACGTCAAGGCGATTGACTTCATTCTCAAGGATCCGAAGGCTGCGGCGAAGATGTGGTCGCAACAGATCGGCTTCCCGGAAGCGACCGTGAACTACTCGCTCGAACAAAAGATCTCAGTCTACTCCAAGAACGTCATTCCGAACAAGGAGGCGCTCGATGCTTACGTGAGTTTCCTGCGGGATGCGAAGATCTTGAAAGATGCCGACACGCCGAAGATCGACGGATCATTCGCAGAGAAGGCACTCGCCGAGGTGAAGTAGTTGTCCGGCGTGGCGGAGCGGCATCGACTTCGCCGTGCCGCCAACCCAGACACGTCTCAGGAAATTTCCCATGGTGAGGCTGCTGTCACGCTTGGTGCCGTTTGCGATCGCCGCGATCGCAATTGTCGCGGCATGGTGGACCGTAATCCTGGTTTTCAAACCGCATGTTTCGCTATTGCCGCCGCCGGCACATGTCGCCACCGAATTCTGGGACTTGCTTGCGTCGGGTGCGCTGTTGACCCACATCGGCGCGAGTCTCGGGCGGGTGTGCTCCGCCTGGATACTTGCGGCGATGGTGGCTATTCCGCTCGGCATCGCAATGGGACGAATCCCGATCGTTGAACGGATGCTCGATCCGCTGGTCGAACTCATCCGGCCTATCTCACCGCTGGCCTGGATCCCGCTCGCAATTCTCTGGTTCGGTATAGGCGAGTCCGGCAAAGTGTTCGTCGTATTCATCGGCGCCTTCTTTCCCTCTCTGGTCGCGACCATCGCAGGTGTCAAGCGTATCGACCCGGTGCTGATCCAGGCTGGGCAGGTTCTAGGCTGCAACGACAAAAGTTCTCTTTTCCGCAAGGTCGTTCTGCCGGCCGCCCTGCCCAGCATCATCACGGGATTGCGCATTTCGTTTGGGACAGGCTGGGCCGCCATCATCGCGGCAGAGCTCGTCGCGGCGCGTTCTGGTCTCGGCTATCTCATCTCGAACGGCATGGAAATCCTACGCGCGGATCGCGTGCTGGTCGGCATGATCGTGATCGGCGTTCTCGGCGTCTGTTTCGATCTCTTCTTCCGCTTCGTCCAACGCAAGATCTCGTGGGGTGCGGCTTGAAGGATGGGGATCTTGGTCACGGACGAGGCAAGCCGATCAGCGTGGAAGCGGTGGGCAAGGTATTCACGACCGCAGCAGGCGAGCGTGTCGAGGCGCTGACACCGACTTCCCTCGACATCGACGCCGGCGAGTTTGTGTCGCTCGTTGGGCCGTCGGGGTGCGGCAAGAGCACGTTGCTGAACATTCTCGCGGGGCTGCTCGAAGCGTCGACCGGTGTTGCCAAGATCGGAGGCAGACCGATCCACGGTCCCGACATAGATCGCGGCATGGTGTTCCAGAGCTACGCATTGTTTCCCTGGCTCAATGTGATCGGCAACGTCGAATTCGGCTTGGAACGAAAACGTGTACCCAAGCGCGAGCGGCGGGATATAGCGCTCGCGTTTCTGGCGTCAGTCGGGCTCAAGGATTTCGCCTACAAACAAGTGAATGAACTGTCAGGCGGCATGAAACAGCGCGTCGCGATCGCGCGGGCGTTCGCAACAAATCCGTCAACGATCCTCATGGACGAGCCATTCGGCGCACTCGACGCACTGACCCGGCGATCGCTGCAAAAGCAGTTGCTGCAGATCTGGCAGCAGAACCGCAAGACCGTCGTCTTCGTCACCCATTCGGTGTCGGAGGCGGTCGTACTTTCGGACAGGGTCGTCGTGATGACTGCGAGACCGGGAGCGATCAAGTCGATCATCCCAATCGATCTGCCTCATCCGCGCGAAACTATCTCCGATACGTTTCGAAACTATGAGCGGCAGATCTACGCCGACCTGGAGTCGGAACTGGCCAAGAGCTTTGCACTCGAAGGCCACGCGGAGCAGTGAGTTCGTGTAGCGCATCTGACGTCTGGTCCCCACTCGGGGCTGGACTCAAAACCAAACGTTATATGAAAAAGCTACACTAGAATCATATGGTTGCTCGTGTTCCTTACGGCGCCGACATTTGATCTGGAGCGCGTTGCAATGGGAATCAAATGTCGGCGCCGGAACACTAGGTGCTACAGACGCGCCGTTGCTGCGTGGACATTCGAAGTCAAGCACGCCAAGAACCACCTGACACCCTCGAACAGGTCTTGCGCACGAAGATCCGGTTGAGCCAGGGAACATCGACTTCGATCGTCTCGCCCGTCCATCGCCTGCTTGCATCAACCCGTGACCACTGTCCCTCGTCAGGGATTTCAGCCTATCGGGTTGAAGCTCATGCGTAAGCGTCGAAGTGCTTTCTGCGACAATGCTCAAAGTCTTGTCGTTTGGACATCCGACGGGATACGTTCGACGTCTCTGTCCGCCCCGCTGTGCTGCCCGCCGTCGTGAAGCCCGATCTCGACGTCCGACGGCTGCCGACAAGGCCGGAGGGACCGGCTCAAGTGCTCTCGGTGCCGGCCCGGCTGCGGCGGACCGGCATGGAGACGAAGCTGCTGATCCAGGGCGCACTCGGAGCCGAACCGCCCCGACGGTCAGACCGCAGCCTTCAGCGACTCGTTGCGCAGGCGCGACACCTGAGCGATCTGGTCATGACCAGCAATGGCAAGCCGGTCCAGGACCTGGCCGTCGAGGCTGGGGTGAGCCCCTCCTACTTCACCCGAGTGTTCCGCCTGAGCTTTTTGGCGCCGGAGATCACGAAGGCCATTCTCCAAGGCCGCCAGCCATCCGAACTCAACGCGATCAAACTTCTGAGCGCCGGCCGTTTTCCATCAGCATGGCTGGACCAGCGCCGCCAGCTCGGTTTCAACTGAGCCCGTCAACGTCACCGACATGCTGTCACCCGCCGTCGAACCGCGACGGCGAATTGCTCTTTCCGGCCACATCAGCCCAGGCAAATTCTCGCCGCACCCGCCGACAACGGTACCACTGGAAACCCGATAGGAGACTTTCGGCGGCAGAGCGCCCCGACTACGGCACCGAAGTGGTCTCTGTGGCGGTCGGCACAATCCGGGCGGGCTAACCCGCGGGAACTACGGACAGAGTTCAGATCCCGCCAAAAAACACAAATAAGTGTGTAAAATCAATAATTTATGGCGGTAGAGGCAGTCATGAGCGAGGTCGTCTCAGGCCGGAATTGCGCAGGAACAGGGTAATTCCTTGTTTTCTAGGGGTGTCTCGAGGCCATGAACGCAGAATTAGTACGTGATTTCCGCCACTTAGATGGAAAATTCCCTACAGACCTAACAGGGAATTTTGCAGGTGGAACAGGGAATTTTAACGCGGGTGCAGGGAACTCCCACTGACTATCAGGGACCCCGGCGGTGCCCCTCGATCAGGTCGCGCCGAAGCTCTCCGCATAGAGCCGCTCGATGGCGACGATCTCTTCGGGCTTGAGCTTGTCGAACTCCTTATCCTGGGCGCGCTTCGAGAGCTTGCCCTCATTCTGTCTGAGCATACGGAAGACGAGATCGACCATGCGCTCCGGCATGTCGACGATTGATCCAAGCCCGGCACGGAAGCGGTCGTGGCGTCGGAGGTAGCCGGCTTCCTCGGGCAGGTCCTTCTCGACCGTGCTCTTGACGCACGTGTAGAGAAACTCGACTTGCGGAGTCGCATCGAAATACCGATAGAAGTCCCCGGTGTCGTTGAGCACCTCGACGTTGCCCTGTGGTGTCGCCCGCCACTCGACGAGCGGCAGCACGCGGGCGGAATAGCTTTCGAGCACCTTCCTGTAGTCGTCGATGCGCGCGAGAATCGTGGCGGATACCGGAAACACGACCCCCGGCGGATTGAAGCCGCGGGCCGCAAGAACGTGATGGATCAGATAGCGGTGGAGCCGGCCGTTGCCGTCCTCGAAGGGGTGGGCGAACACGAAGCCGAAGGCAAGCACAGCGGCGGCGATGACGGCATCGATGTCCTTGGCGTGGTCACGGTCGAAGGCGATCATGCCGGCGACCAGCTCGGTGAGATCCTGCGGCCGGGCGCTGATGTGATCGGGAATGGGCGCGCCGGTCTCGCGGTCGCGCTCGCCGACGAACCCGCCGTCGGTGCGGAGCCCGAGGCGCACGAACCGCGCGTCGCCGATCACTATCTTTTGGAGCCGATTGAGCTCGTCGAGGTCGATGGGCCTGGCACCCGCCTGGCCGATGGCGCGGCCCCATCGCTGGATGCGGTCCTGCGGCGGACGTTCGCCCTCGATCACGTAGCTGGCGCGAGAGTCCTTCAACAAGAGGAACGCGGCCGTCCGAGCCAGCAGGTCGGCCGGCACTTGCGCCGCGATTGCCCTGGCGCGCTCGGCGAGCCCCAGGGCCGTGAATTCCTCCAAGGAGGCGGTGCGGCGAACGAGCGGACAGAAGGCCGGCGTGCCCGGCAGATTGTCGCGCACGCGATGGCGTGTCGAGTTGCGCGGGTGCCCGGCCCACTGCAATTCGGGATCGAGCGCCTCGACGTAGGTGCCCTGTTTCAGATCAGGGATGGGCAGAGGGGCGCCAAGCATCCACTCGTAGAGGAACCAGATCCGGCGGGCGTAGCTGCCGGTTGGCTGCGCGCGCACGACGGCCGCGATGGGATCGGGCCCGGTCGCCTGGAACAAGCGCTTCAGGACGGCGAGATCGAGCCCCTCGTATTTGAGGGCAAAGGTGAGATGCCCCTCAAGGGTGGCGGCAGGGGCGTGCCGCGGCGTGAACAGCCGCCAACAGTCGGCCCCCAGCATCTTGTGCCGGGTTGCAATGGCACACAGCGTCAGGGGGATTGGGACCTTGAGCGCGTACGCGTCGATCAGTGCGGCATAGCCCGCGGGTGTCGCCACCTCGGGCAGCCGTCGCTCGTGAAGAACCGTGACCGGCCCTGAAAACTGCTGATTTTTGCCGTTGGCCATGAAAATGAACTGACGTCGATGAATTTTGCTACCAAGGCCAACGCTGACTTGAAAAGTCGTGTCTGTCCATGAAATATATGTCCATTTCAGTGATAGTTTTGAAAATATGTAACTTTGGCGATGGCAAGTGTTCGCTTTGAGCCGTCGATTGGCCGCCATCGACAAGCCCACAAGTTCCTGTTATGTTCCCAATGCGGTAAGTTGGGCAGCCGGTTCGGTTTCAACCGTCAAAAGTGTTCAAATTCCTGGCCTTGGAGGCGGCTCGTGGACTACAGCCAACTCGAATCGCTGCGCAAGGGATACCCCGCCTGGCGGCTGCTGGCAGCCGATAACGCGGTGCTGGTCGCAAGCTTCCTCCACCGTACGTTCATCGTGCCAAACGTCCGCACCTGCCCGGAGCCCGAGCTGGTCTCGAAGCTCGACGACTATCTCTATCACCGGGAAAGCCGCGCGCGAAGCGAAGCTCACGCCGGACAAACGTCACGCGCTGCGCCGCGAACAGGCGCGGCCGATCTGGACCGAGTTGCGCGCGTGGCTCGATCGAAGCCTCGGTGCCGCCCCGCCGCAGTCGCTGACCGGCAAGGCAATCAACTATCTCGCGAGCGAATGGCCCCGGCTCATTCGCGTGCTCGACGACGGCCGCATCGAGGTCGACAACAATCTGTGTGAAAACGCGATCCGGCCTTTTGTCATGGGCAGAAAAGCATGGCTGTTCTCTGACACCCCGCGCGGCGCCGAGGCGTCGGCAAAACTCTACAGCCTGATCGAGACGGCCAAGGCGTGTGGACTCGAACCCATCACGTACCTGCGCCACATCTTTGAAAAACTGCCGCAGGCCACCACGCTCGCCGACCTCAAGGCGCTGCTGCCCTGGGACATCGCAAGACCGACGCGATAGCGTCGCCGCCCGTTCCTCTATCCGTCAAGCGGAAACCAACCATGGACCCGACAGGTCGTTGCTGGAGCGCTTACCAGCGCACGGAAACTCCGACCGCAGCCTGCTGCGACTTATTGCGATGGCGCGCCGCTTCAACGAACTGGTCACGGCGGGCGCTGGCCTGACGATCACCGAGCTGGCAACCCAGGCCGGCGTCAGCCGTTCCTATTTCTCCCGCGTCCTCCGGCTGAGCTTCCTGGCACCGGACATCACCAAGGCCATCGTCCAGGGACGCCAGCCGCCCGAGTTCAGCGCACTCAAGCTCGTGACCGCCGGCCGGCTCGCGTGCGTCTGGTCAGAACAGCGCCGCCAGCTCGGTTTCAACTGACCGTGTCGGTGAAATCAAATTGCTGCCACTCGCCGTCGAACCGCGACGGCGAGTTCATCATTCCAGCGCCGCGATCAGCGGGGACATCGCACTGGATGCCGCCGACAACCGTACCACTCAAAACCCGATAGGAGACTTTTGACGGCACAGCGCCGCGACAACGGCACCAAAGCGGTCTCTGCGGTGCGCGCCACAGTCGGGGCGAGCGTAACCCGCCGGAACTACGGACAGAGTTCAGACTCCACCCTAAAACAAAAAAAGCTTGGAGAATCAATAAGTTATGGCGGAGAGGGAGGGATTCGAACCCCCGGTACAGTTGCCCGTACTTCGCATTTCGAGTGCGACGCGATCGACCACTCTGCCACCTCTCCGGAAGCCGTAGCGCTTTGGTAGCGAGCGCGTCTTCTAGCCTCGACCGGGGCGCGGCGCAAGCCCTGGGAACGAACCTGGGAACGAACCTCATTCCCCGGCTAGTGGCCTGTCGCGCCTAAATCGCTGTGCCAGCCGCACGCGTCGACGATTTAGGCCCGACATGAAGGCCACTAGCTATATCATTGGGTTAGTGGGGCGTCGGCGAAGGTGCGGGCGAGGGCGTCGGCGCAGCGCAACACGGTCTCGCACGCGTGCCGGACCACCTTGCCAACGGAGTTGATCACCAGGAAGCGCAGCCGCTTGGGGCGGGCGTCGTGCATTTCCTCGGGTAGGCTGACGCGCTTGAAGGCCGAGAGCAGATTGTAGAGCAGCATGTTCATCCTGATTCACGCCGCATTGGCGCCGAACTTCTGGGAGGGCAGGCCTCATCCGGCCAGCTCGTTCATCAGGACGTCGTGCGTGTGCTCGATGGTCCCCGCCTTCTGCCGCTGCCAGCGGATCAGGTGGAAGCCCGAGCCGCCATCGGGGTCGTCGCGGTTCGCGCCACCGACCTCCCGCTAGTGTAGCGCATCTGACGTTTGGTCCCCACTCGGGGCTAGACTCGAAACCAAACGCCAGATGCAAAAGCTACACTAGAATCATAAGCTTGCTAGTGTTCCCTAGGCGCCGACATTTGATCTGGAGCGCGTTGCAACGGGAATCAAATGTCGGCGCCGGAACACTAGCCGGGGATCAGGGACGAATGTGTCCTGTGAACGAAAGCGCCCCACGCGACAAGGGTGCCGTCCATGACGTAATGCTACAGATTGCCGAGCCACGATAATCGGTGCGACCAGAGCGCCTCCGGCACCGATTGCGCCCTAAGTCGCGTGACACCCGGGTTGAAGTTGCACGATGACTATTCCCCTCAATCACTTGACTGGTCGCACGCCTATGATCTGGCGCATCGAGTGACGATATGAACTCGAACATCCAGCGTACCGGCGACTTCGGCGGCCGCGAGATCCGCCGCGCGCGTTCAGGACGTCTGAAAAAGCTTGTCCCCGGACCCCACACGGTATTGCAGCGAGGACTCTGCGACCGGCAGCGAGCCAGCCGCCCGATCATACGATGTAGGGATTGCTGCGCCGCTCGAGGCCGATCGTGCTGCCGGGGCCGTGTCCGCAAAGAAAGCCGTACTCGTCGCCGAGCACCATCAGCTTGGTCTTGATCGCGTTGATCAGCGCATCATGGTCGCCATAGGGGAAATCCGTCCGCCCGATCGAGCCGCGGAACAGCACGTCGCCCACCAGCATGAATTTCTGGGCTTTGTTGACCAGGACCACCGAGCCTGGCGAGTGACCCGGGCAATGCAGCACCTCGAACACGAAGCCGCCGATGGTCACTGTGTCACCCTCGCTCAGCCAGCGGTCCGGCTGCACGTTGCGACTACCCGAGATTCCAAACTGAGCGCCTTGGCCAGCGAGCCCGCGCAGCAGGAAATCGTCGCCTCGGTGCGGACCTTCGATGGCGATCTTGCCCCCCATTCTTTCCTTGAGCTCCGCGGCTCCGCCCGCGTGGTCGATATGGCCGTGGGTCAGCACGATCTTTTCGATGGTGGCGCCCACGTGTTTGATCGCATCCAGGATCGCATTGACATCGCCGCCAGGATCAATCACGGCACCTGTCATCGTTGCATTGTCCCAAAGGATCGCGCAGTTCTGTTGGAACGGCGTCACCGGAACGATCGCTGCCTTAAGCAGTTTCTTGGCAGGTTGTTGTTTTTCCGACATCTGGGTCAATTACCTCAGGCTTGTTTCATCAAGGCTGCATAGCGGAATTGCCGGGGAACGGCCAGTGTCAGCGGGTCCGTGTCAGCGAGTGCGTGTCAGCGGGTGCGTGGCGACTGACACCGGGCAGGCAAGGGTGGCGGGACGGAAATGCAGGACGGGTTGCCGGGGCCGGCGCCATTTCCCACATGCTGTTGTCGGCCGGCGAAGTCCGGTAGGCGGGCGAACGAGCAAAAAAGGCGGGGACATCGCATGCGGCGCAGGACTTGGACAATCGGGACGACTGCGCTCGCGCTCGGCGGCATGATGTGGGCTGCGCATCAAAGTGGCGTGCTCAGTACGCTCACCGGCACACGGCTCAGCGCGGTCCGGAGCTGGGGCTACCAACTGCAGAACCTCGACAAGACGTTCGATGCCCTCGCCGCTTCTGATACCGATCTTCTCGTTGTCGACTTTTCGATGAGCCAGTCCGCCGGCCAGCCCATGAAGCCGCTCGATCCGGCAGAAGTCGAACGCCTTAAGACCAGGCCTAACGGAGGCCGCAGGATTGTGCTCGCCTACTTCTCCATTGGCGAGGCCGAGGAGTACCGCTTCTACTGGAATCCCGGCTGGAAGACGTCGCCGCCGTCTTGGTTGATTGCCGAGAACTGCCGCTGGCCGCGCAATCATCTGGTCCGGTTCTGGGAGGACGGGTGGAAAGACATCATAATTCGCGGTGACGATTCCTACCTCGCGCGCATTCAGGCTGCGGGCTTCGACGGCGTCTATCTCGACCGCGTCGACGTCTACGATGACATCAAGGACCGCCATCCCAGGGCCCGCGCCGACATGATCGCCTTCGTCGGCGAGATGGCCCGCGAGGCGCGACGCAACCAGCCGGGCTTCCTCGTCGTGGCTCAGAACGCCGAGGACTTGCTCGACAGCACCGACTACCGCGCATCGATCGATGGGCTGGCCAAGGAGGACATGCTCTATGGCGTACGGGGTACCGGAAGCCGCAATCCGCCCGACATGATCGCCTGGAGCCGCGAGCGTATAGACAAGCTGAAGCGCGACGGAAAGGCGATCCTGGTTGCTGAGTACTTGACCAGCCAGGATCAGATCGCTTCAGCCTCGAGGGAGTTTGCATCGCTCGGCTACGTGCCCGTCTACCCACCCCGCGCGCTCGACGGCTCCGACGCCCTCAAATCCTTGCCGAGCGCCGACCGCACCGAGCAGTACGGGACCCCCGAATACGCCGCCCAGAACTGCGATGGTGTTTGGAAAAAGGGTTCGTAGTTTAACGAGAATTCGTGCGCACGAAGCTGCGTACTTCGTCCATGAACGGCACGAACATGTCGGACACGAGCTTCGTCGTCGATGCTCCCGCGCGGCCCGGCGTGCCGGCGTCGAGCGGCGGCTCGGGTTGATACTCGGCCAATAACTGCACCGTCTTTGCGTAGTCCTCGTCACGCAATTGCTTAACTATGGAAAGACCGAAGTCGATACCTGCCGTCACGCCCGCGCCGGTAATGCGGTTGCGGTCGACCACGACGCGTTGGTCGACGGGCTCGGCGCCGAAGTCTCTCAGAAGCTCGCGGGCCAGCCAGTGCGATGTTGCCCGGTAGCCATCGAGGAGACCTGCGGCGCCGAGCAGGAGAGATCCTGTGCAGACGCTGGTGACGAGCTTCGCGCGACCGCCACGGTCCTTTAGGAACGTGATCGTGGCCTTGTCGCGCATGGCGGCGAGCGTGCCGTTGCTGCCGCCGGGAACGCAGATGATATCGAGGTTCTTGGGGCATTGATCGAACGTGGCAGTCGGCACCACCGCTACCTTGAAGTCGCTGGCGACGGGCTCACGCGTCTTTGCCACGAAGTGAACCTTCGCACCCATCAGGCTCGCCAGCATGTAGTGCGGGCCGAACACGTCGAGTGCCGTGAACTGCGGATAGATCAGAAAGGCGATCTCTTCCGAGCCATGCCAGTGCGCGGGCATCCCGGCCATGTCGTGACCTGCAGCCGCGTGGGCGGTAGCGTTGTCGGCGGCCACAGGATTGTCTGCGGCCGTTGCGATGCGCGACGTCGAAGCAGTGGCGAGCCCACTGGCGAACGCCCAGAGAAAGTCCCGCTTCGATACCGCCATGCCCCGCACTCCTCAGTATTTGTAAACGACCGTGCCGAAGAATTGCCGGTCGGCACCGGGCGCCACTTGTCCCCCGAACCACGGGTAGGGTGTAAAGTACTTTTCGTCCGTGAGGTTCTTCACAAAAAGCGTCGCGGCAAACCGCTCGTTCGCATAGCCAATTTTTGCGTCGACCAAGAAATATGGCTCCGTCTTCCAGATGTTGGTGTTGTCAACAAAGGCACCGGAAGACGCATAGATGCCTGCCCCTGCGCTCCATCCCCGCAGCATCGGCTCTTCGAATGCATGGTTGATCCAGAGCCTTCCCGACTGCTCGGGGATCGCGTCAAGCTTGTTGCCTCTGGGGAAAATGAGCGAGTCGGCGAATTCAGCCTCGATAAACCCGTAGCTCGCGAGCACCTGCCAAGATCGGCTCGGCTGCCAGATGATATCAGCCTCGAAACCGCGTGATCTTTGCTTAGCAAACTGGGTGCTCGCGATACCAAGTACAGGAACGTTCGTGCGCTGGATATCGAAGGCCGAGACCGTGCCAGTGAAATTGCTCGCCAGATTGAACTTCAAGCCGACTTCCCGTTGCTCCGATTCCTCCGGCTCCACTCGGCCGCTTGGTGGGGCGACAAATCCCGCCCACCGCATACCTTCACTGTAGCTTGCATAGATCGAAAGACCATCTGCGACATCGACGACAGCGCCCACCCTCGGCAGGATTCTGGTCCTGTCGGTCGTCGTCGTAACGGGCGAGCCGGCCGAGAAAGTTGGAATCAGGTCGACGTAGTCAACCTCTATGCTGGCGACCCGCAAGCCAGCCATCAAATGCACCCGATCATAGATCGAGGTCTGGATTTGGCTGTACGCACCCTTGGTAACATAGAGATTGTCGATATCGCCGAAGACCACAAACTCAGTGGCATTGGAAGGTGTCGGGTCGACATACGGAATTGGAAACCGGGGGTTAAGCAAATCTACTGTCATTGCAGGAGGTGCCAATCCAAAGATGTAAAAGAGGTTTCCGTACGTATCGCTGAAGTGATGGCCGCGATCCGTGACGCGGCTATAGTCGGCACCAAACAACAGGGTATTGCGGGTCGGCCCCGCAGCGAAGCGAGCCTGCAGGTTAGGGTTGATCGTCAACTCCTCCTGCTCCTGCTGGACCTCGCTGGCGAAAATCTCCCATTGGCTCCCGACCGCTGGAAATCCAAAGAAGGTAGCCTGTGAGTTTTGATCGAACTCGGTGCGGCTCCAGCGTCCTTTGACGTTGAATGACCAGACGGGATCGATCTTATGGTCGAGCGTCACGGTCACGCCTTCGGCCGCGGTGAAGCTTTTTGGAATGTCCGGCGATCCGATATAGAGATTGGGATCGAGGCGGAAACTTCCCGTCACGGTACCGACAGCCGGCAGGCCTTGGTAGGCTTGTTGCTCGTAACGAGACTTGCGTCCCTGGATCGTGAGCGTGGTATCGGTCTTGTTGGTGAGGGTCAGCGTCGGATTGATGGAGTAACGCTCCTGCTCCAGCACGTCGATGAAGCTCTCAGCGGCAGTGTACTCCCCAGTCACGCGGAAAAGCACGGTACCGTTGGCGCTGAGTGGCTGGTTCACATCGAAGTAAGGCTGGACGAAGTTGTGACTGCCGACCGTGACGCCGAATTCGCCCGAAGCCTTGTTGGTGGGCAATTTGGAGATGACGTTCACTGCGCCACCGACTGGTGCGCCCGGTCCGCCGCCGTACAGGATGGCGCTTGGCCCCTTCAGGACTTCGATGCGCTCGACGTTCGCAAATGAGCTTCTGTCACCGGCGTTATAGTTCACGACAAGCCCGTCGAGCCATTGCTCGGCGTCGAAGCCGCGCAATCTCAACGGCTGCAAGTCGGTATTGCCGATGCTCAAGTCGTCGAGGCCTTGCACATTGCTCACGTTGCGCAGGGCTTCGGTAACGGTCCTGCTGCCCTGATCCTCGATTACTGATTTCGGCACCACCTGGATCGACTGTGGTATCTGTTCTATCGGCGTCGCCGTCTTGGTCGAGCTGATGGCCGAAAGCGCCTGATAGCCGTAAACGGGACCCGCGGTGGTCAGTGTCGTGCCGGGCGGTATCTTCAGGCCTTGGACGTCGAGCGCCGGATTGTAGGTGCCGAGGGCCGTGGCGGGCGTTGTAGGTTCCTGAGCGACCTCCACCGCTTCCTGAGCGGGTGGTGGCGGGGCCTCCGCCTGCTGCACCGGCGCCGACTTCACCTTGGGCTTCGCGGTCTGCTTGGGTGCTGGGGCTGGCTCGGACACTGCCGGCGGGGCCTTCTGCTGCACCGTCACGGGCGGCAGCGTGTTTTCGACGTGTGCGGGCGCGGGCTGCGGTGCCCGTTGCGCACGGGCCGACGAAACGATTGCGGTGACAGCAACGAAGCTGAGTGCGCCTGCGGCTGCAATCTCGAGTGCAAGCAAACGCGAGACGCAATTGTAGCGTTGTGGGGTTCGGAGTTTCATTGGGATTCCTGGTCTATCGGACGTCGATGGACTGACGATCCGATCTGACGGATCACCCACTCAGGGATCCCGTCAATCGGACGTCGGCTCTTTTTGCGATGTCAGACGAACGCAGGTGGGCCGCAACTTGGCGGGCAAACCGCTGCAAGCCGCACGCGGATGATTTGACCCACGAAGGCGATGCGAACGGACGCTTTGTCGTGCTCTTGGCAGGGGAGTAGCATATCGGTCAAGACGGCGAACGCCGGAGCTATGCCCGCGCAAAGCGGGCACGACCCACGATCCTGTTCCTGCTCAGGCAAAGTAGGCTGCTCGGATGCAGGCAGTCGGGAGACGCGGCCATTGCCGTGGCAAATAACGCCAAGCGATTTGGCGAGTGACGCATGATCGAGCTTGGCGGACAGGGCCATCGCATTGTGGCGCACAATTAGGCCAGAGTGCAGAAGCACACTGAACAATGCCAACAGAGCTATCCAACGATGCCCGCGCATTCATGCCCCCTCCCGGAGCACGAAGCCTGCACTCCCGGTAAAGGAGATCAAGAGGTGATTCTCAATTAAACCGGCTGTCACGCTCGAAGTTTGTTGAACGTTGCAATATAGTCTCAGCAGTCCGAGTGGTGCCAGGCCTGCTTGCGACCGTCCCTCGTGTCGATTGTCTACATATGACGTTCACACGACGTTCACTTGCTCCTGCTCGACGGCGTCCGTGCCCGCCCTACCGCGCGGGATGGTCCGGCCGAAGGCGGGCTTGCCTAGGGCAAGACCCGGCATCCGAAGGCGCACTCCGCGCCGGATGCGGGTCGGCATCCAAAGGCGCTACTCAGAAATGATGTGCGATGGAGTTGGCGTAATAGGTCAGCAGCAGCTTCTCATCGGGGTTGGCGCGGTAGCTTTCGCCGTCGGCCGCCACCGCGCCGACCGAAGCACGGGCCGCGGCACCTGTGAGCACCACTTTCCGCATCACGAGCATCCTGAGGCCGACATCGATGGCGTAGTCGCGGTCGGCGCGAGGGATATGTATGTAGACGCTGCGGGCTTCCAGCTGCTCGATGATTTCGAACACACGGCCCTTGAGCTCGAACGGCGTCAATGCGTGATCGCCCGCTTCCAACATCACTCGCGCGACCATTGGAACCGGTAGCACCGGGACCACGTGGCCGACTTCGGCCATCAGCATGTGGCCTAGCCGTTCGATCTCGCGTGTGCGCGCTTCGGGCGAGAGCGAGCGCAAATCGAGCCCCCTCCGCCAGAGATGATCGCGCAGCGACACCGGCGCCCCGAAGCTGACACAGGCATAGCCGTATCTATACCAGCGCCCGCGCACCGCAAGCCAAGCGTTCTTGGCGAGGAACCCCACCAGCACCAGCGGATTGAAGCGGAAACGCGGGCCGCGGGCAGCGACATCGGGGTTCGCCTCGACTGCCAGTGCGCCGATTTGGATGCGATCTTCGAGCACACGGTCGTAGTTTACCCCGACGGGGATGAACACCACGTCGCGCGCCGCTTTTGGGTCGAAGCCCGATACCATGTAGCTGAGAAGTCCGAGTTTCGGGGGCCTCAGCGCGCCATCGCGCGTAAGCCCCCCCTCGGGGAATACGGCCTGGGTCACGCCTGCGCTGGTCGCCATGTGCACATAGCGCGCGAGAATTCGGCGGTAGAGCGGATCGCGGCTATCACGCCGGATGAAATAGGCGCCCATCGACGAGATCAGGCTCTTCAAGCCCCACACTTGCGCCCACTCGCCCACGGCGTAGCTCAGCGCCGACGACGACGATGCGACGTACGTCACCAACACGTAGTCCATGTTGGAGCGATGATTGATGACGAATACCACCGCTGCGTCCGGATCGACCGCCTTCAAAGCAGCATCGTTCAAATACCCGAGCCGCACCCTGTAGAGCGCCTGCGAAAGCCACCGCGCCGCTCGCGTGCCAACGCTGAAATAGGTATAGGCACTGAACGCGGGCACGATCTCGCGCGCATACGTCTTGGCCTTCTGCATCGAGACATCACGCGGGACGCCCATCTCCTTCGCATGCGCCTCAATCGCTGCCAGCACCTCTGGATCGAACAGCAGGCTGTCGATCAAAGCCCGCCGCTTGGCCAGTTTGAATGGCTGA
Source organism: Hyphomicrobium sp. (assembly GCA_002928955.1). Lineage (GTDB taxonomy): Bacteria > Pseudomonadota > Alphaproteobacteria > Rhizobiales > Hyphomicrobiaceae > JAKAML01. Next base: position 19,242 of record PERT01000059.1, read on the forward strand.
ATCTTCAATCGCAGCCGCGTATTGAGCTCGTCGATGGCGGCATAGGCCCGCCGCTCGAGTGCCCACCTTAGGCTTGGCACGAGAATGCGGTCGAGGATCGCGAGCACCGCGAACGCACCGAGCGCGACGACGGCCCACAGCGGCAGCGTTACCATGGACGACATGCCTGACGCCGAACCTTTCCCATCGCCTGCTGGCCAGCCTGCGCGACAACGCTGCGCCCCTGCGGAGGCCGCAAGCGATACAATTGCTGTGCACAGTATCGCGGCCCTGCCAAGCTGGTGTAGTAAACCCCTGAAGACATCTGAGCTTATCATTGCCCCCACGCCTCAGCCAGTGGGGCTCAAAAGAAGGCCCCATGCTCGATCCTGTGTTCAAGCCAGAACTGGTCACTCAACCCGCCGCCTTGGAATCCGCGGCGGCCCCACTGGCCGCGCCGCTCAGCGCAACCCTTCGCCGAAACGCCACCAGCCTGTTGCTCGGCCATCCGTGGTTCGATGACGTCGGTCTGCGGCTATTGAAGCGCTATTTTTTTCCGTTGTCCCGGCTGTGGGCTCTGGCCCATCCAGCCGATGGTTCGGTGCAGCAGTATAGGGCAGCTTTGCCATCGCCCTCGCGGCTCGACAATACAACCGCCATCGCCCAAGCGCTCAGCCGCTTTGAGGCCCGGCGTGCAACTTCGGCCGCTCTCGACGCCGCCTGGGAGCAGGTGTTTTTCGGCCCGCACGATCATCCGCTGAGCTACCGCGAGGCCATCGAGCAGGGCCGCATCGCCCACCGCCACGCCTTCAATGCCACCCGCCGCCACTTCTGGCCGTTGCTCGATCGCGACGTGCCGGCCGTCCGGCTCGACATTCAGACGCCCGATGCCACCGCCGCCGTCTTCCGTCCGGCGCTCGCTGATCTCAAGCCCTTCACATATCCCCCGGCGCGGATACCCGCCGTCGCGGTGTCACGCTCCGTCCGCACCGTCGGCGGCATCGACACCTGGGTCCGATTTAAGAGCCCGAGTGCGCGCTTGGGCGACACCGTAACCGCGCGCGTCTCGACGCCGGTCGGCGTCCTCAACCCGCCGACGCTCATCTTTGGGCACGGTGTCTGCGTCGAGTTCGACCACTGGCAGGGCCTCGTCGACGAGGTTGGAGCTCTGGTCAAGGGCGGCATCCGCGTCATACGCCCCGAAGCGCCGTGGCATGGCCGCCGCGCAACGTCCGGCTATTTCGGCGGCGAGCGCTTGATCGCGACGTTCCCCATGGGTCTGCTCGACGCGTTGACCGGCGCGGTGCAGGAGTGGGCGGTGCTCGCTCACTGGGCGCGCGCCACATCTTCCGGCGTGATCGCCTTCGGCGGCACGAGCCTCGGTGCGCTGACCGCGCAATTTGCGGCCGACCGCGCGCGCGACTGGCAGGACGACTTGAAGCCCAAGGCGCTGTTTCTCATTACCCACTGTGGCCATGTGTCGGACGCCATCCAACACGGCGCTCTGGCCCGCATCTGGGGCGGACCGGAAGCAGCCGCCGCCAAGGGCTGGACGGAGGACTTGGCCGCACCCTATCTCGGACTTCTCGATCCTGTCCGCCGGCCCGTGGTCAAACCGTCGGCGATCGTCAGCGTGCTCGGCCGCCGCGACGTGGTGACGCCGTTCGCCAGCGGCCGCGCGGCGATCGAGGACTGGTGTGTGCCCGCCGAAAACGCGTTCCTGCTCGACCGCGGCCACTTCTCCGTTCCCATGACGCTTCTCCGCGAGACCGCCCCGGTCCGCCGCTTCATCGAAGTGCTGACCAACGTGCGGTGAAAGCCGTCGGGCAATTTCTGTGCGCACCAAAGGGTGCTAGGCGCGTTTCTTCCCTGGCGTGGCGCAGGACAGCGCGATGCAAGCCAGTGAGCTGGACATCGGGATTGGCTGCGATCGTGCTGTCGAACTCTGCGGTCGACATGATCCTAGTGTTCCGGCGCCGACATTTGATTCCCGTTGCAACGCGCTCCAGATCAAATGTCGGCGCCTAAGGAACACTAGCAAACCTATGATTCTAGTGTAGCTTTTGCATCTGGCGTTTGG
>PERT01000060.1 GCA_002928955.1 Hyphomicrobium sp.
CCTATGATTCTAGTGTAGCTTTTGCATCTGGCGTTTGGTTTCGAGTCTAGCCCCGAGTGGGGACCAAACGTCAGATGCGCTACACTAGGACGTCAGCGCGGGTGGTTCTTGAAGAAGTCCCAGAGCAATTCAGACGTTTCCGCATCGCGGTTGCGTGTACCGAGGAACGCGCCGATCACCTGATCGAGACGGCCGATGCGCGGCGACGGAGTCTGATGGCCGCCGCCTTCGACAAGGTAGAACGTGACGGCCCCGCCTTGCGCGCAGCCCGCCCAGTCCGTGCGAACAATCTCCGAGCCGTCATCGGGACTGGCGTTGTTGAGGCGACGCTCGCTGGATGTGGTGCAGCCGTTGCGGGCGGCCCAGAACGCGGCGTGACCGCGTACGGCCATGGTTCCCGATCGGGCCTCGCCCCCCGCGGCGCCCTTCGGGATGTAACCTTCGATCGGGGCCAGGCGGTCCTCGCTACCGTTCAGAATGAGCATCGGCAGTGGACGCTGCGGCTTGCAGGTCTGGGTATAGGACTTTGGAATGCTGGCGATCAGGATCGCGAACCCAGCGAACAGACCCGGCTGCTCGCACGCCATGCGGGCGGTCATGAAGCCTCCGTTGGAGAGGCCTGAGAGATAGACGCGCTTCGGATCGGCGGTCTTGGCTTTGACCAGATCTCGGACAACAGCGACAAGAAACCCAACGTCGTCGGCTTGGGCAGACTTGTTGACGCGCTTCAATTCCTGAGGCCGGTCGTCATTCCAGACATTGCCAACCCCTTGCGGGTACGCAACGACGAGCCCTTCGCGGTCTGCGACCGGATTGAACCCCATGTAGCGCTCGACCTGCTCGCTGTGGCCGGTTGCGCCGTGCAGCACGATGACGAGTGGCGCTGGCTTGCCGCGCTTGGCAACCGCTTCAGGGACATACAGGCGGTACGTCCGATCGGTGGCGCCGATCTTGATGTTGCGAACCATGGCCCGCGGCGGGGGTGCGACGGCTGCCGCCGAAGATGGAGGCCCACCGGCCGTCTCGGCGCCCGCCGAGCAGCACGGCGCCAGCGCAGCAGCAAGAAAACACATAGCGGCGAGACGGCAAGGCGCGCGGGCCGGCAAACGCCGCGAACGCTGGATCATCCGATCCTCCGGTTCTTCAAGAGTACGTCGCCCGGATAGCGCGAGACGACTTCGAAATCGGGGAGTATCTCGAGCAATCCGTGCAAAGGCCGTTGTCCATCATAAAGTTCGTCGTTGCTGTACTCGGTGTAGATGAAGCGCGTGGTGGCCAGCGCATTTGTGCCGCCAGCGATCACATCGGCCTCTGCCCCCTGGGTATCCATCCATATAAAGTCGATGCCGCCGACGGCATTGGCAAGGCACCAGTCGTCGAGCCGCATGCAGGGTACCCGTGTGACTGAATCAAAGGTAACCCACGGATGGCGCTCCAGATGCTCCTTGGGCCTCCTCAATGAGCCAGATAGATCCCAATCCTGATGTTTCCCCTGCTTGCTGCCACCACTCGCATGGAAGTCGAACTCGCCGTTCGAGCCGCCGACCGCGATCGCGTGCAAGCGGACACGCGGGTCGCCGCCAAGGCGTTTCTTGAAGCGGGCAATGGGACGCGGGTCCGGTTCAAAGCAGTGGATCGTGGCGCCTGGCATGGCCTCGAGTAGGCGCACGGTGTCTTGTCCGTCGTTGCAGCCAATCTCCAAGACCAACGGCCGTTCGCGGGCGACGATTGCGGCGATCCGGTCTGGCGTCAAGTCATGGGGCTGGACAGCAGGCAGCCCCCGGACCCGATCGGTCAGCCAACTTGCGACGCGGCGAAAACGCCGTTTGAACTGCCGGGTTGAGTTCATCATGTTACACCGCTCTCCAACTCTGGCCACGCTTCTGCGCAGGCTCCGCTGTCGTCAGAAAACCGTGCTCGCAACGGCACTGGGCGTGACCTCAACAAGAACGCCTTGTTCGAGCCGAAGAACACGGTCCATGCGCGCGGCCAGCTCCATATTGTGGGTCGCGATGAGCGCGGCCACTCCTTGCCCGCGGAACAGTGCGATCAATTCTTGGAAAACGTGCTCGCTGGTCTTGGGGTCGAGGTTGCCGGTCGGTTCGTCGGCGAGGATCAGCGACGGTTGGTTGGCAAGCGCACGGCAGATGGCGGTGCGCTGCTGCTCGCCGCCCGACAGCTCCGCCGGACGGTGCTCGACGCGCGCTGAAAGACCGAGCGATGTCAGAAGATCGCGCGCCCGCGCTTCGGCCTGGGACTTCGATTTGCCGAGGATCAACTGCGGAATCATCACGTTTTCCATGGCCGAGAACTCGGGCAGCAGTTGATGAAACTGGTAGACGAAGCCCATCTCGGCGCGGCGCACGCGGGTGCGCTGGTCGTCATTCATGCGCGCGCAATCGCGCCCGTTGACCCAGACATGGCCCTCATTGGGGGTCTCGAGAAGGCCCGCGATATGCAGAAGCGTCGATTTGCCCGAGCCCGATGGACCGACGAGTGCCACAGCCTCCCCACCGCGAAGCACGGCGTCGACACCTTTCAATACGATGATCTCGCGATCGCCCTGCGTGAAGGAGCGCTTAAGTCCCTCGAGCTTCAGAACCGGATGTGATGCGACTGTTTCCTGCATGGGATCACTCGTATCTCAAGGCTTCGACGGGATCGAGCCTGGAGGCGCGCCACGACGGATAGAGCGTCGCGAGCACAGACAGCGAAAGCGCCATCAGCACGATCATGATGGTCTCTCGCACGTCGATCTCGGCGGGCAGTTTGGTCAGATAATAGACGGACGGATCAAATAGGCGCGTACCGGTGATCCACGACACGAACTGGCGCACGGTTTCGATATTGGTGCAGAAGATGATGCCGAGAACGAGCCCCGCGATGGTGCCGACGACTCCGATCGAGGCGCCGGTGATGAGGAAGATGCGCATCACGGAATTCTTGGACGCGCCCATGGTGCGGAGTACTGCGATATCGCGGCCCTTGTCCTTCACCAGCATCATCATGCCGGAGATGATGTTCAGGGCGGCGACCAGAATAATCAGCGACAGGATGATGAACATCACGTTGCGCTCGACCTCGAGCACGGTGAAGAACGTCTCGTTGCGTTGCCGCCAGTCGGACAATTGAATGGTCGGACCGCCCGCCTCGCGGATTGCGCTCGCGTAGATTCCGACCTTCTCGGGATCGTCGACGACGAGTTCGAGCACGTCGACCTCGCCGCGCTTGCCGAAGTATTTCTGGGCCTCGTCGAGCGACATGAATACCATGGTGCGGTCGTATTCGGACATTCCGAGTTCGAACACGGCTACGATGGGGTAGGCCTTGGTGCGCGGCGAATTGCCGAACGGCGTCGCGGCGCCACGCGGCGAGACCAGTGTCAGGGTATCACCAACCGAGACCCGCATCGTGCTCGACATGCGCGCGCCGATGGCTATGCCGCCGGCGGCGTCGAAGCCGTCGAGCGTCGATCCCGGTCGTAGATTGTTGGCAACCAGCGGTAGCGATTTGATGTCGGCTTCGGTCATGCCGCGGACCAGTGCGCCCGACGCCTGCACGTTGGAGGACACCATCACCTGGCCTTCGATCAACGGCAGCGCATGCTTGATCCCTGGCACGCCCGCGATGCGCTTGACCATCGCATCGTAGTCCTCGAAGGGCTCGGCAATCTTGTGGACGATGATGTGCCCGTTGAGACCGAGTATCTTGGAGAACAGGTCCTTGCGGAAACCGTTCATAACCGCCATGACGATGATCAGCGTGGCAACGCCGAGCATGATGCCGAGAAACGAGAAACCGGCGATGACAGAAATAAACCCTTCCTTGCGCCGCGCGCGCAGGTAGCGGCCAGCAAGCATCCACTCGAAGGGCGAGAACGGTTTGGTGTCAGGTTCCTTCGTCATCTCGTCTCCATTGGCCCCTCGCCCTGCCAATCGAGTAGGGAGAGCGTGCGCTTCAAGGCGTCCCGTCCACGTCGTCAGGCGCATCGGAGAGCTGGCGTCAGTAGGCCCGCGCGATGAGAATGTTCGACGTCGCAGCCATGCCCGTGAACACACAACTGCCCTCGACCTTGCCCTGTTCCAGCGGCGCGTTGCGTATGGTCAGTTTCAGGGCCTTCAGCCGGTCGACAATCGCCTCCAGACGCTCCCCCTCCGGCTCGGACCACGGCACGAGAACCCAGCCCTTGAAGGGACCCGCCTCGTCGTCGCCCTCGGTTGCACCGAAATGTGCCGAAAGCTCGTCAAAGTTCTTAATTTCCCTGGTGATGTTGCCATCGAGCCGCGCCTTGGCCTCGGCGAAAAGGCTCGCTTGGATCTCTGCGAGCAAGGCCGGAGCCTCGGCGATGAACGCGGCACGCGGCTTGGTGTGGGAGACGACCTTGTCGCCATCGCGCAGCCTGTCGCGGCGCATGAAGGTGACGTTGTTGCCGGTGGCATCCCGCCCGCCGATTTCAACGATGACCGGCGCGCCACGCCGCACCCAGCTCCAGCGCTTTTCCGCCGACTTGGTCGGCTTGACATCGACCAATACGCGGATTCCGAAGGCCTTCAAGTCGTTCTCCAGCGTGCCGCAATAGGCGATCAACTCAGCATCCTCGGGCTTGTCACGCAGCATGGGCACGATGACGATCTGCCGCGGGGCGATTTTCGGCGGCAACCTCAATCCGTCATCGTCGCCGTGGGTCATAATGACGCCGCCGATCAAGCGGGTCGAAACACCCCAGCTGGTGGTGTGACAGAGGGTCAATTGGCCCTGCGCATTCTGAAACTGGATATTCTGCGCCTCGGCGAAGTGGGTACCGAGATAGTGCGATGTGCCAGCCTGCAGCGCCTTGCCATCCTGCATCATGGCTTCGATCGAAAAGGTATTGTCGGCCCCTGGGAAGCGCTCATTGGCAGGCTTTTCCCCAGCGATGACCGGCATTGCGAGCACGGACTCGGAAAATTCACGGTAGACTTCGAGCATCTTGCGGGTTTCGGCCATGGCGTCCGCCTGATCGGCGTGGGCGGTGTGGCCTTCCTGCCAGAGAAACTCGGCCGTCCGCAGGAACAAGCGCGTCCGCATCTCCCAGCGTACCACGTTGGCCCATTGGTTGATCAGCAGCGGCAAGTCGCGATAACTCTTTATCCAGCGCTGGAATGCGTCACCGATGATGGTCTCTGACGTCGGGCGCACAATCAGCGGTTCGTCCAGCTTGGCGTCTGGATCGAGCACCAGCTTGCCACCCTCGTTCTTGAGACGGTGATGGGTGACGACCGCCATTTCCTTGGCGAAGCCTTCGACATGCTCGGCCTCCTTGGCGATAAAGCTCATCGGGATGAAAAGCGGGAAGTAGCAGTTCTCGTGCCCGGTATCCTTTATGCGTTGATCGAGTTCCGCCTGGATGCGCTCCCACACGCCCCAGCCCCATGGCTTGATGATCATACAGCCGCGCACCGGGCTGGTTTCGGCCATATCGGCCTCTCGGACCACGGCCTGGTACCATTCGGGGAAATTGTCTTGGCGGGTGACGGTCAGTGCGCGCTTGCTCATGGTCATGCTCCCCGCGTCAACCGCCGCGACCCGATGGCCACGGCCTGGACGGGCTGGCGCAAAGTAGGCGGGGCTTGGCGGAAATAGCACATGATGCGGCGGTCCCTCGAACGGCTCGTGAGGTTGTCGTGGGCCGGCGGCAGCCCAGGGCTTGCGATGAACGATTGCCCACGCCCCGAATAGTCAGAATCCGGGGGCGAAGCAATCGCCGAGCACAATTTCCCGGCAACCGACGGCAACCCCCACAGGGTCAGAACTTGGCGGGCAGCGTTGTACCAGTGATCGAAACCCACTTGTACGTGATGACGACCCAAACCACGGCAAAAACGAGCGCCGCAACCACGCTGTTGACCGCGAAAATCCACTTCATGCGGGTTTTCGCTGGCGCGCTACCGGGCGTGCCCGGGACCACATCGCCGTCTTCGTCCTGCGTCTTCAGGCCGAATGGCAACACCGCAAACAACACGACCCACCAGATGAGAAAGTAAAGGGCGACGCCGAGTGGGATGCTCATAGGATGCCTTTTCCTGGTCGGACCTGGTCACGGAACGCCTTCTCATCGCCCAATGGGGGACCGGGGAACTTCAGTTTCCGAAGATCGCCCTTCAGGCCTGCTCGATTTCGACGAGCGTACCGCAGAAATCCTTCGGGTGAAGGAACAAAACGGGCTTGCCATGGGCGCCGATGCGCGGATTGCCGTTGCCCAGGACGCGCGCGCCTTCAGACTTGAGTTTATCGCGCGCAGCCAGGATGTCGTCGACTTCATAGCACACGTGGTGAATACCACCGTCGGGGCTCTTCTCAAGGAATTTGGCGATCGGAGAATTCGCGCCGAGCGGCTCCAGGAGTTCGATCTTGGTGTTCGGTAGCTCGATGAACACGACCGTCACGCCGTGCTCGGGCTGCGGCAGCGGCGGAGACAACTTGGCGCCGAGCGCATCGCGGTAGACGGCAGATGCCGAAGCCAGATCCTTGACGGCAATGGCGACGTGGTTGAGGCGGCCGATCATGGTCTGATAACCTTCCTTCTCCAGTTGACGATTGTCAGGCCCTGCCATCCAGCACGTGGACCAGAACCTTGCAAATGGGCTTCTTGCCCCAGGCTTCGTTGACGCCACCGCGAACGGCACGGCGAACGGCATCCTCTACCAGGGCCGGATCCCTGCGGCGGGCTGGCGGGATAGAGCGCATCGTGCCGTCGATGGCATCGAACACGATATCGGACATGGGTGAGCCCTTGGCGGTCAATGTCGGCACTCCGTCGATGTCGATCTCAGGCTCGCCGACCAGATCGCCGCGCTTGTTCAGCACGAGTGAGACAACGATGACACCGACGGACGACAGCTTGCGCCGTTCTCGCACCGGTCCTTCCATGTCCGGTACGATCAGCTTGCCGTCGCGGTAGCGGCGCCCGACGGGCGCGTCGTCGATCACTTTCGGTTCCGGTGCGAGCCGCAGGATCTCACCGTTCAGTATCGGGAACACGTCCTTGACGCCAGCCTCCCGCGCCAGCCGCGCCTGCTCCTTCAAGTGTCGCGCCTCGCCGTGCATGGGGACGGTGATCTGAGGGCGGATCCAAGCATACATCTGCCGCAGTTCCTCGCGGCGGGGATGGCCGGTGACGTGGACCAGCGCCTCGCTGTCGGTCAGCACGTCGCAACCGATGCGGGCGAGATTGTTCTGCACGCGGCTGACCGATTTCTCATTGCCCGGAATAGTCCGCGACGAAAACACGACGAGATCTCCCTTGTCGAGCGAGATCTCTGGATGATCCTCCTCGGAGATGCGGGCGAGGGCTGCCCGCGGCTCGCCCTGGCTGCCGGTGCACAGCAGAAGTGTATCGACCGCGTCAAAGTCGCTGAACCGCTGCTGGTCGTGATAACGGAAGCCCTGAGCCAGATAGCCCGTTTCGCGACCGACTTCGATGACGCGATGCAGGGCGCGTCCGGCGATGACAAGCTCGCGGTTCGACGCGCGCGCCGCATCCGCCACGGCTTGAACCCGCGCGACGTTCGACGCGAAGGTCGTCACTGCGACCCGGCGCTTTGCACCCTTGATGATGTCGGTGAGCGATTTGGCGATTGCCATCTCGGACGGCGAGCTACCGTCGCGAAACGCGTTGGTTGAATCACACACCAGCGCCAGAACGCCCTCTTCGCCGAGTTCCTTCAGACGCTTCTCGTCGGGCGGATCGCCGACCAGTGGCGTCGCGTCCAGCTTCCAGTCGCCGGTATGGAGCACCAGCCCCAGGGACGTGCGGATGGCAAGGGCGCTCGGCTCCGGAATGGAGTGCGCCATGGTCACGAATTCGAGATCGAACGGCCCGAGCTTGAAGCGTCCGCCCAGCGGAACCTCGGTGATCGGCAGTTGGCCCTTGCCGCCGAACTCGGTGCTCTTTGATCTCAACATGCCGGCGGTGAACGGCGTGGCGTAGATGGGTGCCTTGAGTTCCGGCCACAGATCGACAACGGCGCCAATGTGGTCCTCGTGGGCGTGGGTCAGCACGATGCCAACCAGAGCCTGGCGCTGCTCGGCGATGAAGCGCAGGTCAGGCAGCACGACGTCGGCACCCGGCTCGGCGTCGCCGGGGAAGGTGAGGCCGAGATCGACCATCAGCCACTGCCGGGCATCCTCAGGGCCGAAGCCATAGAGGTAGACGTTCATGCCGATTTCACCGAGCCCTCCGAGGGCGACGAACACGAGTTCGTCGCGGCCCCCGCCCGGTGGCCGGTGGGCGCGGGCTGGCTTGCTCTTCGGCTGCTTGGCATTCATCGGCGCCCGTCACTTTCCATCTTATCGAAACTTGTCCCCACGTCCCTCTCCCGGGAGTGTGACGTCTCCAAACGTAAACCGCAGAACACGGCCATCGGCATCGCGCATCAAGAGTGAGCCCTCGCCGTCAATCCCGGCAAACGTTCCATCCACGGCGCCACGACCGGCGTTCACGGATAGTCTCTCGCCAGGCGGGCCGGCCCGCTGCAGCCAAGCCTCCCTGATTTGGGCGAAACCCAGGCCGCGATCCCAGCGCTGCAGCCAGATGTGCATGGCGGCCGCCAGGCTGTCGAGCATCGCACGCGGCTGGATGATCAGTCCATGGCCGGCGAGGTGCGTGGTCCGCCGGGCCGGATCGATCGGGCTCGAGGCAAGATTGAGCCCAAAACCAATCACCACGACTAGATCCGCGTGCGGTCCGGCCACGCTGCTCTCGATCAGGATGCCACCGATCTTGGCATCAGCGATCAGAACATCGTTGGGCCATTTGACGCGGAGGCCAGGCAGAGCGGTGGTGCCCGCGACGGCGCGAAGGGCATCGGTGGCGGCGACACCGGCAACAAGCGAAAGCTTTGAAGCGGCGGCAAGCGGGCAGCCGGGCCGCAGGACGAGACTGGCGTGGAGATTGCCTGGCAGGGATACCCAGGCGCGGCCGCTTCGGCCTCGGCCAGCGGTCTGGGTGTGCGCCATCAGCCAAAGGGGGCCCGGCTCCCCATCGAGCCCGCGGCGCATGGCCAGCGCGTTGGTCGACGTTGCTTCGGCGACCTCTACGATCCGGTCGCAGGCACCCGGTTGCTGAAGCTGGATATCGACCTCGGGTTTCAGAACTTAAGCACCTTGGCGGCAGCGGCAGCTGCCGCGATCACGGGCCCGGCGAACATGGCGAAGAATACGACAAATACGGTTGCACCTGCGACCACCATGCCGGGCACCCGCGGTACGTCCATCATTTTTTCTTTCGCATCGTCGAAGAACATCACCTTGACGATCGACAGGTAGTAGTACGCCGCAATGACGCTCGCAACCACGCCGATGATCGCCAGCGGATAGAGCCCGCCCTTGATGGCGGCCGCGAACACGTAGAACTTGGCGAAGAAGCCACCCAGCGGAGGAATGCCGGCCAGGGAGAACAAGAGCACAAACAACGCAAAGGCAAGTGGCAAGTTGGTCTTCGACAATCCGGCGAGATCAGCGATCTCCTCCACCGGCCCCTCTTTGCGGTGCATGGAGACCATGCAGGCGAAGACGCCGATGGTCATCACCAGATAGATCGAGAGATAGACCAGAACCGCTTGCATACCCTCTGAACTATTGGGTGCGAGGCCAACCAGAGCGTAGCCGACATGCCCGATCGACGAATAGGCCATCAGCCGCTTGATGTTGGTCTGCCCGATGGCCGACACCGCACCGAGAACCATAGACGCGATGGCCAGCACGGTGATGACCTGCTGCCACTGTGGGCCGAGGCCGGGGAACGCATCGTGGAGCGTACGGACCAGCAGTGTCATCGCGGCAATCTTGGGGGCCGCGGCGAACAGTGCGGTCACTGGTGTCGGCGCACCCTCGTAGACGTCGGGTGTCCACATGTGGAACGGCACGGCCGAGATCTTGAAGGCGAGGCCGACGAGCAGGAACACGAGACCGATGATGAGCCCGATGTGCTCCGCCGCCGCCTTGCCCTTGGCTACGCTGGCGATGACCGAGAAGTTTGTCGAGCCCGTGTAGCCGTAGATAAGCGACGCGCCGTAGAGCAGCATGCCGGATGACAGAGCGCCGAGCACAAAGTACTTGAGGCCGGCCTCGCTCGACCGCACGTTGTCGCGGCGGATGGCGGCCAATACGTAGAGCGCCAAGCTCTGCAGTTCGAGGCCGAGGTAGAGCGAGATCATGTCGTTGGCCGAGACCATGATCATCATGCCGACGCTGGCCAACAGCACGAGCACCGGATACTCGAACTTCAATGACTGCAAGCGGCGGAAATAGTCGAACGACAGCATCAGCGCAAACGCCGAACCGGCCAGCACCAGGAGCTTCGAGAAGTTGGTGAATGCATTGGAGACGAAAGCCCCTTCGAACAGGCTCTCCGCGCTCACTGGTCCCAGAGCAACGGTGGCAGCAGCAACCGCGAGTATCAAGATTGCTAGCCAGCCGGTGATTTCGGCATTGGCCTCTGTCTCGGGCCGGAAAACGCCGTACATCAGCAATGCCATGGCGCCCAAGGCGACGATGATCTCGGGGTAGACGGGCCCAAGGGCCGCCAGGAACGTGGTCATTCGGATAGGCTCCTAACGCGCCAGCAGGGCGGCCGTCGGGCGAACCGCAGCCTCATAATTGGATACGAGCTTTTTTACCGACATCGCGGTGACGTCGAGCACCGGCGCCGGGTAGACGCCAAACAGGATGGTAAGCACGACGAGCGGAGCCATCACGGCGATCTCGCGCAGGCTCATGTCGCTGATGCCACGGAGACCCGGCTTGTCGAGCTCGCCGAAAATCATGCGGCGATAGAGCCAGAGTGCGTAGCAGGCCGAGAGGATGACACCCGTCGTGGCGAGAGCAGCGACCGCCGTGTTGATCTTGAACGCCCCGAGCAGTGTCAGGAATTCTCCGACGAAGCCGGATGTCCCCGGCAAGCCGACGTTGGCCATGGTGAACACCATGAAGCAGAAGGCGTAGATCGGCATGCGGTGAACCAGGCCGCCGTAGGCCGCGATTTCGCGCGTATGCATACGATCGTAGACCACGCCCACGCAGAGGAATAAGGCCGCCGATACAATGCCATGCGAAAGCATCTGGAAGATCGCGCCGTCGAGGCCCTGTGCGGTGACGGTGAAGATGCCCATGGTCACGTAGCCCATATGCGCCACCGACGAATAGGCGATCAGCTTCTTTACGTCCTCCTGGGCGAGCGCGACCAGCGAGGTGTAGATGATCGCAATCACCGACAAAGCGAACACAAAAATTGCGAGTTCCTGCGTGGCAAGCGGGAACATCGGCACCGAGAAGCGCAGAAAGCCGTAGCCTCCCATCTTGAGCAGAATGGCAGCGAGGATCACCGACCCCGCGGTCGGCGCCTCGACGTGCGCGTCCGGCAACCAAGTGTGGACCGGCCACATCGGCATCTTGACCGCGAAGGAGGCGAAGAACGCAAACCACAACCAGAACTGCATGTCGCGCGGAAACTTGGTGTCGAGCAACGTCACGATATCGGTCGTGCCGGCGTGCCAATACATCGCCATCATGGCGAGCAGCATCAAGACCGAACCCAGCAGCGTGTAGAGAAAGAACTTGAAGCTCGCGTAGACGCGCCGCTTGCCGCCCCAGATGCCGATGATGAGGAACATCGGGATCAGGCCAGCCTCAAAGAACACGTAGAACAAGATGAGGTCGAGCGCGCAGAACACGCCGATCATCATGGTTTCGAGCACCAGGAACGCGACCATGTACTCCTTGACGCGATCCTCAACGCTCTCCCAGCTGGCCAGCACGCACAGTGGCATCAGAAACGTGGTCAGAATAACGAACAGCATCGAGATGCCGTCGACGCCCATCTTGTACTTGATAGGCCCGAGCCAGGCCTGCTCTTCGACGAACTGGAAGCTGCTGCTGGTGATGTCAAAGTTGATCCAGATCAGCAGCGATACGATGAATGTGACAAGTGTGGTCCACAGCGCGACGAAACGGGCGTTGCCGTCGGCAGCCTTTGGCAGGATGCAGATGAACGCCGCACCGAGCAGCGGCAAGAAGGTGACGATCGACAGCAGCGGTGAGTTGGCAATGATCATCGCATGGCCCCGCCCTGGAACATGAAGAAGGTGACCAGGGCAGCGACCCCGAGCATCATCGCAAACGCGTAATGATAGACATAGCCAGTCTGCAGTTTCACCGCCTTGCCCGTGATCCAGCCGACACCCGATGCCGTGCCGTCGATGGTGCGATCAATCACCGCCCCGTCGCCGCGTTTCCAGAAGAATTGGCCGAGCCACATGGCGGGGCGCACGAACAGGGCGTCGTAAAGTTCGTCGATGTACCACTTGTTCAGAAGGAACAGGTAGAGCGGGCGGAACGCGCGGGCAGTCGCGGCCGGCAGCCAAGGAGCTTGGATGTAGTAGAGCCAGGCCAGCGCAAGGCCCGAGACCATGGCAGCGAACGGTGCCCAGCCGACCCAACCGGGGATATCATGCATGGCATGCATGATATGGTTGTTGGGTCCTTCATATATCGCCTTGCCCCAGAACAGCTTGTAGGGGTCCACCGCACCAGCCGAATAGGCGGTGCCGATGAACTGCTTGGTGAACACGAAGCCGGCCAGTACGGCACCGATGGCCAGTACGGCGAGCGGCACCAGCATCACCGGCGGGCTTTCGTGGGCATGATCAAACGTCTCGTGGTCGGCGCGCGATTTGCCATGGAACGTCATGAAGATCAGCCGCCACGAGTAGAACGAGGTCATGAACGCCGCTGCCACCAGTGTCCAGAATGCATAATTGTAGGGCGTGTGCGCAGCATAGGCCGCTTCAATGATGGCATCCTTGGAATGGAAGCCGGCGAATCCCGCGACGTGCGGAATGCCCACTCCTGTGAGCGCGAGGGTACCAATCAGCATCATGGCGTAGGTGAAGCGGATCTTTGGCGCGAGCCCACCCATGTTGCGCATGTCCTGCTCGTGATGCATGGCGTGGATCACCGAGCCCGCGCCCAGGAACAGAAGTGCCTTGAAGAAGGCATGCGTGAACAGGTGGAAGATGCCGGCCGTGTAGGCGCCGATGCCACAGGCAACGAACATGTAGCCGAGCTGTGAGCAGGTAGAATAGGCAATCACCCGCTTGATGTCGTTCTGAACGAGACCGACGGTCGCAGCAAAGAATGCCGTTAAGGCACCTATCAAAGTGACCACTTGCAACGCGGCCGGGGCCAGCTCGAAGATCGGCGACAGGCGGGCGACCATGAACACGCCGGCCGTCACCATGGTCGCGGCGTGGATGAGCGCGGATACCGGCGTCGGCCCCTCCATGGCATCCGGCAGCCACGTGTGCAGCAGGAACTGCGCGCTCTTGCCCATGGCGCCCATGTACAACAGGAGCGCGATCGTCGTGAGGATGTCGACCTGGTAGCCGAGGAAGTTCATCGACTTGCCGACCGCACTCGGGGCGGCGGCGAACAACGGATCTAGATTGATCGTCTTGAAGACGAAGAACAGGCCGAAGATGCCGAGCGCGAAACCAAAATCGCCGACACGGTTCACAACGAAGGCCTTGATGGCCGCGGCATTGGCCTCGGGCTTCTTGTACCAGAAGCCGATCAGCAGGTAGGAAGCGAGGCCAACGCCTTCCCAGCCGAAGAACATCTGCAGTAGGTTGTCGGACGTCACCAGCATCAGCATGGCGAACGTGAACAACGACAGGTAGGCAAAAAAGCGCTGCCGATGCTCATCCTCGTGCATGTAGCCGATCGAGTAGACGTGGACGAGCGACGATACCGTGGTCACCACGACCAGCATGACGGCAGTCAGCGTGTCGATGCGGAGCGCCCACGACACATCGAGATCGCCCGACGTGATCCAGCGCATCACGACCACACGCGCGGTTTCATGACCGATGCCGACGCGCACGAACACGAGCCAGCTCAACGCCGCCGCGACAAGCAGCAGGCCAGTGGTGACGAGCTCGGCCGGACGCGGCCCCATCATGCGCCCAAAGAAACCCGCGATGATGGCGCCGATGAGCGGCAGAAAAACGATGGCTAAGTAAATCATGTTTGGAGGATCCCCCTCTCCCCATTCCTCTGCACTTGGAATAGGGCGAAGGTCGGAGTGAGGAGCCGCCGCACGCAATGGTGCAAACCGCTGCGCCTCACTCCAACCCTCTCCCCGCGACGTAAGGGAAGATGGGACAATGCGAATGTGATGCCGAGCCGTCGCATCCCGCTCAGCCTTTCATCATGTTGATATCGTCGACCGCGATCGAGCCGCGGTTGCGGTAGTAGACGACGACGATGGCGAGCCCAATGGCGGCTTCAGCGGCGGCGACGGTGAGGACGAACAGTGCGAACACTTGGCCAACGAGATCGCCGAGGAAGTGCGAGAACGCGACCAGGTTGATATTCACCGCAAGCAGCATGAGCTCGATCGACATCAGGATGACGATGACGTTCTTGCGGTTCAAAAAGATCCCGAGAATGCCAAGCGTGAAGAGGCACGCGGCGACCGTCAGATAGTGTCCGAGTCCGATGGTCATATGGATGCCCCTCGCCCCATGCAGCCATTGCGGAATGTGGAAAGGGTCATGGCCGAGCCATGCCTCCAGCAGGCGGTGAGAGGCGGCAACCGCGTGGCTTCGCGAAGCAATGCTCTGCATCGACCGCGCATGTGGCTACCCCTCAACACATCCCTCTCCCCGTGACGATCGGGGAGAGCAGAAATCGGCCCGATTGCACCCTGCATCACTGTGCCCCCCTCAGGAATGGCAGAACCAACGACACGATCAGCCCAAGCGCCATCAGGATGAACACGCCGCCGACGAGACGATCGCGGAGCGTGGCCTTCGTAGCCGTGGCGCCTGGTTTCGACTTGGCCTGCGCCCTCTTGCGCGCCTCGGCCAGGGAGGCGATCTTGGGATCGTCGTGGCCATTCTTCTTCGCCGCCATGGTTCACCTCGTCCCGTAACCGCTGAGCCAGTACACGGCGGCGAGCGCGATCCACGGGCCGAGCCACACCGCGCCTGTCTTGACGAAGTACGACAGCGGCCACCGCGCGCGGAACTCGGCGCGAGCTTTCGCCTTCTGCTCCGCCTTTATGGCAACGAGCTCGCCGAAGGCGGCACTGCTTCGGAATACTTTCTCAGGGATTTCGATCCCTCCGTCTTTCCTGAATTGCTCTTTGCCCGCTGCCATCATCGCCTCACAACCGGCTCTTGATGGCAGTCGCGGACGCAACAGCAGGTATGACCGCGCCGCCGGACGGCACCTTCACGATCTCGACAGCGGTCGCCGGATTGCGTGCGTTCTGCGCCGAGATCGACTGGCGTTTCACGCCCTCACGCTGGCGGAGGGTCAGCACGATAGCGCCGATCATGGCAACCAGCAGGATCAGCCCCGCGCCCTGAAAGAAGAAGGCGTACTTGGTGTAGAGTATCTGGCCAAGGGCGGCGGTATTGGAAATGCCTGAGCCCGCACCCGGCATGGCGGCGCCCGGCGCCTTTGCAAGCCCCAACCCGAAGCCCCTGGACAAGAACAGGAGGGCAAGTTCGATCAGAACCGTGCCCCCGACGAGAAGGCCTACGGGCGCATTTTTGATGAAGCCTGCTTTGAGTTCGGCAAAATCGACATCGAGCATCATGACGACGAACAGAAACAGCACGGCCACCGCGCCGACGTAGACGACAATCAAGAGCATGGCGAGGAACTCCGCGCCGAGCAGTATAAACAGGCCCGCGGCGTTGAAGAACGCAAGGATGAGGAACAGCACGGCGTGCACGGGGTTCTTGGCGATGATAACCATCGCACCAGCCCCCACCGCCAGAGTAGAAAACAAATAAAAGAAGACCGCTGTCAGTGCCATTCGATCCGCGCCGCAGCGCCCCTCGCCTCAATCGCCGCTCGTCTCCAACCACCCCTTGTCTCAACCGACTGGGGGCCCATCCGCAAGCCGCCGCTGCCGTTCAGCCGCAACCGCATCGAGATGGCTTTGCCACATTTGCCGCGCTTTCGATACCCGGTAAGGCACATACCCCATCAGCCAAGCCAAACCAAGTAGACCGAAGGCCGTGCCCCCGAAACCAGATTGCCACCCACGGGCCAGCGCCCACAGTCCGACCGGCACCGCCACAACCGCGCCCCCCCAGAGCAGCCTCTGCCACCGCGCCTCTCGCGCCACTTGATGACGCGCGATGGTCTCGTACTGGCCGAGTTCCTCGCCGGTCATGACCACCAGGAGGCCGCGCGGACCCAAAACGGGTGGGTCATAAGGTCGGGCCGCTGAGCCGTCCGCCGCAACGTCTCCGGTCGCCACAAGGCCGGCCGCGTGGTCGACGGCCGCCTGCGCAGAAACAGTTTGCCGCCCGGGCGAACAATCAGCGGAACTTGGCATCGAGTTCGAGGTTCTTGGCGATCTCACGCTCCCACCTGTCGCCGTTCGCGAGCAGGCGGTCCTTGTCGTAGAACAACTCCTCGCGGGTTTCGGTGGCAAACTCGAAGTTGGGGCCTTCGACAATGGCATCCACCGGGCACGCCTCCTGGCAAAGCCCACAATAGATGCACTTCGTCATATCGATGTCATAGCGGGTCGTGCGGCGGGTGCCATCGTTGCGGCGGGGGCCGGCCTCTATGGTGATCGCCTGGGCCGGGCAGATCGCCTCGCAAAGTTTGCAGGCGATACAGCGCTCTTCCCCATTCGGATAACGCCGGAGCGCGTGCTCCCCGCGAAACCGGGGAGAGAGTGGACCTTTTTCGAACGGGTAATTGAGCGTCTTTTTGGGTGCAAAGAAGTACTTCATGGTCAAGAAGAACGCCGACACAAACTCGGTGAGGAACAGCGATTTGATACCGCGGGCAATGTTCATGGCCTGCTCCCTTTCACGGGCAATGATGGGAAGCGCCCAGCGTTGACGAACAAGTTTATCGTGCAATTGACACACACTACATCGCGTCCCGACCGCTGCCTGACACCAAATGCAGAAGTCCGGCTGGACGCTGCACGGTCCTGCGCTGCACGATGCCGATCTGGCCTGCTCATGACGCCACCTTGATCCCCGCCATCGTCAACACGGCGCCAATCGCGGCACCGAGCAACGCTGCCATGATGAAACGTGGCGCGTTCGCCGTCAGTGCAGCTGCCAGCGGCCCTTGCCGCTTCGACAACGTCATCACGAACTCGCCGAGCACGAAGGCCGCAGCCACCATCATCATCGCGTTGATCAGATCGTTCAAGGGGCCAATCCTCCAAAGTGGAGCACGCTCGCGACCAAGACCACCATGACCAGCGATAGCGGCAGAAACACCTTCCAGCCAAGCCGCATCAGCTGATCGTAGCGGTAGCGCGGCACCATCGCCTTGACCATGGCGAACATGAAAAACACCAGCGTGCACTTGAGGATAAACCAGAAGATGCCCGGCACCCATGTGAAGGGGGCGACAGCCAAAGGCGGCAGCCAGCCGCCTAGAAACAGGATCGTGGTCAGCGCACACATGGTGGTGATAGCCACGTATTCTCCGAGCATGAACAAGAGATAGGGCGTGGATGAGTATTCCACCATGAAGCCGGCGACCAGTTCCGACTCGGCCTCGGGCAGGTCGAACGGAGGGCGGTTGGTCTCGGCCAGCGCCGAGATGAAGAACACCACGAACATCGGAAACAGCACCAGCCAGTGCCAGTCGAACATCGAGGCCGGCAGTCCGGCACGGGTGCCGAGGCCCAGCTTCTGGGCATTCACGATGTCGGTCATGTTGAGCGAGCCGACCAACAATAGGACGGTGATGATGACGAGGCCGATGGAGACCTCGTAGGAAACCATCTGCGCCGCCGATCGGAGCGATCCCATGAACGGGTACTTCGAATTCGACGCCCAACCGCCCATGATGATCCCGTAAACGCCGAGCGACGAGATGGCGAGCAGGTAAAGTATGCCAACATTGAGGTCAGAAATCACCCACTTCCCCCAGCCATCTTCACTGAGCGGAATGACCGCCCAGGCGGCGAGCGCGAAGGTCGCGGTTGCCAAGGGAGCCAAGAGAAACACGCCCTTGTCAGCCCCGGCGGGGATCAAGGGCTCCTTCAACGCAAACTTAATGAGATCGGCGAACGATTGGAGGAGGCCGAACGGTCCGACCACGTTGGGACCGCGACGGAGTTGAACCGCCGCCCAGACCTTGCGGTCCATCAACAACAGGAAAGCGATAATGATCAGCAGGCCAAACACAACGGCCGCGCTGGCGGCCAGTGTGAGTAGCAGCCAGATGCCCCAGTCCCACCACGTATTCAGCTCGCCGCCCGCCATGATCCCGATTTTTCCTTGTCCGTCAGTCCATTGCCTGGATGGAGCCGGCCGCGCGTGTCACTCGGCGGCCCTAAGACCCGCCCCCCTCGCCGCGATCGACTTCAATGCGCTCAACTCAGCCATCACGGCTGAGGCCCGTGAAATCGGGTTGGTGAGATAGAAGTCACCGATCGCAGGCACAAACACACCTCCCGTCACCGCGCCGCCGCGCTTGGCCAACCCCTCGATGGCGCCGGCCGGCGCGGGGTCGACCTGGTCCAGCCGCGAAAGCACTGGCGCGGACTTGTACATCGCCGCACGCAATCCGGACAAGCTGTCGAAAGGCAGAGGCTGGCCGATGACGCCCGACAAAGCGCGGACGATCGACCAGTCGTCCTTGGCCATACCTGGCGCGAATGCGGCTTTGGCGGTCATCTGCGCCCGGCCTTCGGTGTTGACGTATGTGGCGCTCTTTTCGGTGTAAGCCGCTCCCGGCAGAATCACATCGGCCCGGTGCGCGCCGGCATCGCCATGGCTGCCCTGGTAGATGACGAAAGCCCCCGGCGCGATCTCGATCTCGTCGGCGCCGAGGTTGTAAAGTACATCAATGCCGCCAGCCATGACCATGGCGGCCGCAGTCTTGCCGCCCGGACCCGGCACGAAACCGAGATCGAGACCGGCAACGCGCGCAGCGGCGTTGTGCAAAACCGAGAAGCCGTTCCAGCCATCCTTGACGACGCCCATCGACAGTGCGGCCTTGGCCACCATGGCGAGCACGGCCGCGCCATCGGGACGGGCGGTCGCGCCCTGTCCGACAATGAATATCGGCCGCTGTTTCTGAATTGGACCGTGGGCGACGAACTGTTCGAGAGCCTCAGACCCCGTCCCCAGGTGATTGTAGGCATAACCGAGGTCGGCCTTCTCACCGATGACGCCGACCAAAAGCCCGCCAAGACGCCAGCGCTTCCGGATACGCGCGTTGAGCACGGGCGCCTCGATCCGCGGGTTCGACCCGATGATCATGATGGCGTCGGCCTGCTCGATGCCCTCAATGGTTGCGTTGAACAGGTAACTCGCGCGACCCAGGGACGGATCGAGCGCCTCGCCGGCCTGGCGGCAGTCGATGTTCGACGAACCCAACCCGGTGAACAGCGACTTCAGCGCGAACATCTCCTCGGCACCCGCCAGATCGCCCGCGATGGCGCCGATCCGATGGCGATCTGCGGTCTTGAGCGCGGCAGCGGCAACTGCCAGGGCCTCATCCCAGGTGGCGGGCACGAGGCGGCCGTCCTTGCGGACATAGGGCTGGTCGAGCCGCTGTGTGCGAAGCCCGTCGGCGACGTGACGCGCCTTGTCTGAGATCCACTCCTCGTTCACGGCATCGTTGTTGCGCGGCAGAATGCGCATCACTTCCGGCCCGCGCGCATCGACCCGAATGGCCGAGCCCAGGGCATCCATGACATCAATCGTCTCTGTCTTTTTCATCTCCCAGGGGCGGGCGTTATGGGCCCATGGCCGGTGCGTCAACGCGCCCACGGGGCAGAGATCGATCACGTTGGCGCTCATCTCGGACAGGATGCCTTTCTCGAGATAGGTCGTGATCTCGGCATCCTCGCCGCGGCCGATGAGGCCCAGTTCCTCGACGCCGGCGACTTCGGTCATGTAGCGTACGCAGCGCGTGCAGTGGATGCAGCGCGTCATCATGGTCTTGATCAGCGGCCCGATGTTCTTCTCTTCGACCGCGCGCTTGTTCTCCTGGTAACGCGAGCCGCCGATGCCGAAGGCCATGGCCTGATCCTGCAGGTCGCACTCGCCGCCCTGGTCGCAGATCGGGCAGTCGAGCGGATGATTGATGAGCAGGAACTCCATCACCCCTTCGCGAGCTTTCTTGACCACCGCGCTTTTGGTCGAGATCTTTTTCGGACTGCCATCGCGGTTGGGGGGCAGATCGTTGACGCCCATGGCGCAAGAAGCGATCGGCTTCGGCGAACCCTCGACCTCGACCAGACACATGCGGCAATTGCCGGCGATCGACAGCCGCTCATGATAGCAGAAGCGCGGGATCTCGGCGCCGGCCTGCTCGCAGGCCTGCAACAGCGTGGTGCCGTCCTCGACCTCGATGGACTGTCCGTCAATTATGAGTTGTTTGGACATGGCTTAAGTTCCTGCCTTTATTCCGCTGCTTGCTGGTGCGACCGCGCGTACTGGTCGATGCGCTCTTCGATCAACGGGCGGAAATGGCGGATGAGGCCCTGCACGGGCCAGGCGGCGGCATCGCCCAGCGCGCAGATGGTGTGGCCCTCGACCTGCTTCGACACCTCGAACAAAAGGTCGATCTCGCGCTTCTCGGCACGGCCCTCGGCCATGCGCTCGAGCACGCGCCACATCCAGCCGGTACCCTCGCGGCAGGGCGTGCACTGGCCACAGCTCTCGTGTTTGTAGAAATAGGAAATGCGGGCGATCGCCTTGATCGGGTCGGCGGACTTGTCCATGACGATGATGGCCGCGGTGCCGAGGCCGGATTTGACCTTCGACAGGCTGTCGAAATCCATTCCGAGGTCGTCGCACATGTGGGCCGGAACGAGCGGCACCGACGAGCCGCCAGGAATGACCGCAAGAAGATTGTTCCAGCCGCCGCGCACGCCGCCGCAGTGACGCTCCAGAAGTTCGCGCAGCGGGATGCCCATCTCTTCTTCCACCACACACGGCTTTTCGACGTGGCCAGAGATCTGGAACAGCTTGGTGCCGGTGTTGTTGGGTTTGCCGAGGCTCGCAAACCACGTCGCTCCTCGCCGCAGTATGTCAGGCACCACAGCGATGCTCTCGACGTTGTTGATCGTGGTCGGCGCGCCGTAGAGGCCGACATTGGCCGGGAAC